>JANQKS010000079.1 GCA_028281005.1 Pseudomonadales bacterium | reverse complement strand
AGTCTCAAAAGCTCAGAGGCACTGGCGCGTGGGCTGGCAAGGCGGCGCTCGCAGGAAATGTAGGCACCTTTTCAAGAGCGCCAACGCAGCCCAGCGGGCGCGCCATACGGCGCCTGTGCACATGAAACTTATTCAGAGGCTCCCTAGCTCTTGCATACCACTCACTTTGCTGCTGACAGTACTGTTACCCCCGGTGGTGTTGGCACAGACAGCAGAGAGGGCAGAGACAGATATAGACAAAACCTGCCGCTCCATTGAACGCTACTTCGCTGCCAATAATGTGGCAGCGCTTAAGCGACTTGACGCCGCTGCGCCACGCTGGGCCGCACTAAAACAATTTAGACTAGCGGCCGCCTATATCCCTGCCGACGACAGCCAGGCCGCCACCAAGGCCATTCGTAATGGGCTTGCTATCGTTTCCAAAGCGCTCGAAGCCGACCAAGACGATATCGAGATGCTCATCCTCGGGTCCATGCTGGACGGACAGTATCTGCTACTTAAGCCCTGGCGTTTTTTCTGGAATGGCCACAGAGGTTTGCGCCGCATTGCGCGGGCGGAGTCCCTCGATCCGGACAACCCTCGCATCGCCTTAGTGCGAGGCACTGCAAAATTTATCTTACCGCGGTTTTTAGGCGGCTCACCCCAAGAAGCACAAACCCTGTTCGAAGCCGCTCTGGCCCAAACCCGGCTGGCAGGTCTACGCTTTGAAGACACCGGCTTGTGCCAAAGCGGAGAGTGGGGGCAAGTAGACATCATGAACTGGCTTGCGCGTTCACACGCCAAGCAAGGTGATAACGAAGCGTCGGCATCTACCTTTAGCCGAGCACTCGCTTATTCGCCGGGAAACCACTGGGTACGGCTCGCACTGCAAGGACAGGGTTATGAATGGGTGCAACCAGAATGACACGTCGTGCCTTGCAACCGATGGCCGCCACAAAAGACACAGGAACCGACTGTTGATGCGGCCGCTTAGCGTCATCATACCGGCACTCAATGAAGCCAAAACACTTCCGGGTAATGTCGCCGCACTGCTTCAATCGGATGTTGTAGAAGAAGTTATCGTGGTGGATGGCGGCAGCACCGACGGCACGTTCGAAGCCATGTCAGCCATGGCAAACACCGATGAAAGCAACCGCCTGAAAGTCTTTCAATCCGAACCAGGACGGGGCCAACAAATGAACTACGGGGCCAGGTTTGCACAAGCACCGTGGTTGCTGTTCCATCATGCGGATTCTCGGCTACCCGACGCAGGGCTCAAGGCCATCGCCGCGCTTGACGAAGCCGCCTGTTGGGGCGGATTTGAGCACAGTTTTTCACCAAACAACTGGAAGCTTAAAGTGGTGTCTTGGCTGCATAATTACAGATGTCGTCGAACCGGGGTGGTCTACGGAGATCAATCCATGTTTGTGCGTCGTTCTTTTTTTGCACATCTCGGCGGATTTAGACCCGACACCATCGAAGATCTGGAGTTTTCTGACCGCGCCGTGGCTCTCGCTCCATCAGTGCTTTTGCCGATTCGCGTGCAAACCGACTCGCGTAAATTTCTGCAGATAGGGGAGTTTCGAGCGCTTTTTCAAGTCTGCGTCATATTGTGGCGCTACGAACGCAACCGCCGTGTTGGTGTTGAGGGGTTTTTCAAACCCTATCGGTGAGAGGAGCGTTGGCGTCTTTTAGATCGTTTAACAGGCCATCCGACACCAACAGAAAAGACACCAACGCTTGATCGGCGTCAATGCGCTCATCCACCAGCAGCTGAATAACGGTCGAACGCAGCGTTTGCGCTTCAAGTTGAGCCTCCTGCTGGGTCATGGCCGACGACTCCCAACTGTTACGAATTTCCATCAGGCGCACGAAATACACATCCAATCGTTCTTTACGACTGCGCCGACGTTGACCGACAAGCGCCGCAATGGCGGTAACAAGGGCAACCATCAGCGTCACGCCAAAAGCGAGCACCTCCGCATAACGTTCAACGAAACCGGGGGCGTCTCGTTGTAAAAAGCGTACGCTGGCTGGATGCAGGCGCAGACTTGCCGAATTGCTGGTGCTTTCCGCTACAAGGTCCAATGAGGTTAACGGATAGATGTGGCGAATGGTGGGGCCAATGTCGCTTACGCGTTCGACGATTTCGTAGGCCAGGTCTTCGTCGAACTCGGCGTGTGCTGCAAGCAGCGACTTGATGGAAACAGTTAAAGTCGGCGCAGCGGACAGCGATGGATACAGCCCGCGTGGAATCAAAAACGGCTCAAGTTGTGGGTAACGTAACGTTAAGCCTTCCACGCTGGAGCCCGCTCCGAGCGTGCTGTGATCATCTAGCGCACGCAGACAAAATCCATCCAGCCGGCTGAGGGCGTCCTCACTCAAGATGCCGCCGAAGATGAAAAAGGCATCGGGCGGATCGCCAAACGGGGTGGCCAATACCTCCATGTCATCCATGGCGGGTGCTAATCCCGTCGTGGCCAGGATTCCTAACACGCGATGTCCCGCACTGCCTGTTGGCCCGGCATACACCTTGGCGGATACCAGCTCCTTTGCCAGTGAACCTGGCGCGCACACGCCATTGTCGGTTTTGACAAGGACGTGTAGGACGGAGTTAAACACTGGAAAAAGTGTTCTGAGCTCCGGGTGGTCTTTTTCGGGTTTCTCCAGGAGCGCTAAATCGATGTCGCGATTCACCAGCGCGGCACGCAGCGCGTTTTTGTCATTAAAGGAAACCACTTCATGGTCGATGTCGGTCAGCGCAGCCGCAATGGCCCGGCCAATTTCAGGATTGGGTTCGCTCGTCACCCATCCCAGGCGCACGGGTTCGGCACCGACGCAAACCGTGAACAGGCACGCAAATGCCAGTGCGCTCCACCGCACGGGTTACTCGAGGAAGCTTGATTTTGCGGCGCGCAACAGCCGCTGATAATGGCTGTCGGCATTTTGCCCGGCGGTGACAGGATCGGCATTCCACATATCCAAACCATTGGCGAACCCAATACGTTCGAACAAAAGCAGCTGTCCGTTTTCAATTTTGTAGTTGGTGAAGTCTGGGCAGGCGAGGCGCCCCATGGCCAAGGTAGCGGAACACCAACCGCGGTATTTTGGTAGGTAACGCTCTGGGGTCGCCTTAAACCGTGCCAGGTGTGCCGCGCTAGCGAAGTGATAGGAAAGGCCCTCATACGGGTGCGCATACTCCGCGGAGCCTATTTGCGGCCCATCCACAAAATAGGACACCACGTCATAACCTCCCAAAGCGAGACCATCCGGCGCGCAAACGGCATGATCGGTAATCAGGTAAGACGCTTCCTCGCCCTCAACGACAGGCATACACGTCATGGTGAGCGTGAGCAAGGCAGCCCACGTAAAAAGTTTGGGATTCACAGTATTTTCCTCTCGTTACACGCTAGGACAACAGAAAACCCGGGATTGTTCCCCTCTTCGAAGCCGAGAGGCTGAACACGCTAGCGTTGAGCTTTCCAGTTGCGCCAGCCGCCGTACTCAGAGATCTCCACCGCACCTTCCGGCACCCCGTCCGCGCAGATAAAGCCGCTTACCCAGCTGCCGTCCGCCAGCTCAACCTTACCGATGCCTAACGGTGCTGCTATGCCGTGGACAAACGAACCCCAGGTTGGAGTCGGCATGGACCACACTTCCACCTCTATCGCCGCGCCGCCCCGCCGAATGAGTGCCGGCCGTTTGTTGTCGGCCAGGGCAAACAGAGCGTAGTTCGGGCTGGTGGTGGTTGTCTGCTTTAAGTTTGCGCCTCGCTCTTTGAGCTGCCAGTTTAACGGCTGCCCTTCCAGGTGCGCACCGCAGACGACAATATCCAGTTGATCAAGATACGGCGCCGCTTCAGGGGCGGGAGCCACCTCACCTTTGCCGCTAGCGCCCAAAGGCAGCGCCAGATTTTCCTGTAGCTGTTGGGCCATGCTGAGCAGCGCGTAGTCTGTTTCCCTGTTTGCAAACAGGGTGACTCCCCACCCTACCCCGCTCGACAGCATCCCAACAGGCACCGCCGTCGCCGTATAGTCCAGCAAATTCATGAAGTTGGTGTAGGTGCCAATTTTCGTGTTTAAGGCGATCGGATCGGCGCTGATCTGGCTGCGGGCATATACCGTCGGTGTGGTGGGCGAAAGCACAAAGTCGACCTGGGACAGCGCCTGATCACAGGTGCGTTTCAACGCTGCAAGCGTGTACTGCGCGGCAAAGGCGTCTTCCGCGGTTGCGCCCGCACCGCTGGCCAGTATCTCTTGCAGTACAGGCAATAGGTCAGCCACCTCAACACCGGTAGTGGCCAAACGCCGCTCCGCCACCCACGGCCCTGCGTAAAGGAGCTTGGCCGCGGTCAGAAACGGTTCGAAGTCAAGCTCCACTGCGGTGCCGCCCAAAGATTCCAGCACTTCCACACTGACCTGAAACAGCGCGCGCGCCTCGTCATCCCCATCAAAATCCGGTGCCTGCGGCACGCCAAAATGAAACTCATTTGGCACGCCGCCAAAGTAGCGCGGTGTATTGCTGTAGCTGTTGCATCGGCTGTAGGGGTCTTCGGGGTCGAACGCCACACACTGAGCCAGCACCTGCGCGACGTCCGCTGTGGTCATCGCCATCACGGAAACACTGTCCAGGGTTCGGCAGGCCGGCACCACACCTCGGTTGCTGATCAGTCCCAGCGACGGTTTGTGGCCGATGATGTTGTTGAAACCGGTCGGCACTCGACCCGAACCGGCGGTGTCTGTGCCCAGCGCAAAACTTACCTGCCCAAGCGCGGTGGCCACCGCAGAACCCGCGCTGCTGCCGCCGGAGATGTATGCAGGGTTGAGTGCATTTTTTGTTTCGCCGTAGGGTGAACGGACGCCGACGAGGCCGGTGGCAAATTGGTCCAGATTAGTTTTACCGATGGGAATGGCACCGGCAGCCACCAAGCGGCGCACCACCGTGGCTGACTCGGTGGGGACGTAGCTGAAAGCGGGACACGCCGCGGTGGTAGGCACGTGTGCCACATCGATGTTGTCTTTTACGGCAAAGGGTATGCCGTACAGCGGCAGGTCCGTTGGATCTTTGCCGTCCAGGTCATCCAAATAGAGCGCTAGTTCCGCTTCGCTCAGCACGTAAATCCAGGCGTTGTGTTCGTCCGCCAGCGCCAACGCCCGCTGGCGTTGCACCATATCGCGGAGGGTCAAGCGACCCTCCAAATAAGCTGCGCGCAGATTGGCCACCGTTGGAATCATGACCGTGCCTCTTGCGCCGCGGCTGCTGCATCTGCTGCTATTTCTGAATTCGTAACCTCTTCGATGGCCATGAGCGTTTGACCCGCACGTACCGATGCACCTTTGCTGACAAAAATCTCCACTACCTTACCCGCCGCGGGTGCGGTAACCGGGACCTCCATCTTCATCGACTCCACCAGGCACACCGTTTGACCTAGCTCAACGACGTCCCCTTCTTGAACAACAAGCTCCCAAACGGAACCGTCTATGTTGCTGTCAACCGGGAGTTGGCCATCAGCAAGCTCCGTGGCGGTATCGGCCGCAGCCTCATGATTCTCCTGAAAGACATCGTCGCCTGTGGCGCGCCAGCGCTGCATTTCTGCTTGAAAGGCAGCACCTCTTCGCTGGGAAAATGTCTGGATCTCAGCACCGTCACGAACCAGACCGGCTTGATACTCCGCGAGATCAAACTGCGTTTCTTCAATGCGCAGGGGATACATGCCTAATTCAAACTGTTGGCGAATGTCGAGTAATTCTTCGGCCGGCACTTCAAAAAAGCGAATCTGGTCAAAAAAGCGCAGCAGCCAGGGTTGTTGAAACTCTGGGGTTTGGCGGTATCGATTCCACATCTGCACGGTACGGCCGAATAGTTGATAACCTCCCGGGCCTTCCATGCCGTAAATACACAGATAGGCACCGCCTATACCCACCGAGTTTTCCGCCGTCCAGGTGCGCGCCGGATTGTATTTGGTCGTCACCAGGCGGTGGCAGGGGTTCAACGGTGTTGCCAATGGTGCACCCAGGTACACATCGCCTAATCCAAGCACTAGATAAGAGGCATCAAAAATGATGCGCTTCACGTCGTCGATGGATTCAAGCCCGTTGATGCGCCGGATGAACTCCAGGTTGCTCGGACACCAAGGCGCGCCGGGCCACACGGACTGGGTGTAGCGGTCAGCCGCTTGCTGACACACGTCGTCGTCCCAGGACAGCGGCAGGTGCACAATGCGGCTGGGTACCACCGCATGTTCATCTTGTTGGCATTCATCGCAGGCTTGCTCGACATGCTGCAACAGCCGATTCAACGGTAACTTACCCGGGTCATAGTGCACTTGCAGCGAACGTACGCCGGGTGTGAGCTCTTGCATGCCATCCAATGGGTGGGTCTGCAGCCACAACAGCAGACGTTGCACGCGTAATCGGCGCGCAATGTCCAACTCCATCGGCCCAAGCTCAATCAACACGAAGTGATCACCTGCCAGCCGTACCACCACATCATCCTGTTCCAGCCGCGTATGCAGAACAATGGGTGACGCGGGCGGGTGCGACTGATTCGCTTCCCGCTCAGATTGCTCTGCGGCTACCGGCTGGAAACGCACACCGACACCGGCCTTAAGTTGCCCGAGCTTCCACAAGTCAGCATGCACCACCGTAGCCGGGCAAACAAATCCACCCAGGGACGGGCCGTCCGGGCCCAGGATCACCGGCATATCGCCGGTAAAGTCCACGCTGCCAAAGGCATAAGCGTTGTCGTGTATATTGGAGGGGTGTAAGCCCGCTTCACCGCCAGTGTCTCTTGTCCACTTGGGCTGCGGCCCTAACAAGCGTATACCCGTGCGACTGGAGTTGTAATGCACCTCCCAGCGGGCGTCGAAAAACGTGTCTATAAAGTCCGCATCGAAGTACTCCGGAGCACCATGCGGGCCGTAGACCACCTGCAGTGTCCAGGTGTCGGTTTCTTGTGCGGCTTTAAACACTTCGGCGTGACGCACGAGCGCATCGTCCAGTCCCGCTTCGGTATGTGCCCCTTGTCCGGATTGCAGACGCAGCACGTCTCCCGTGCGCAGTGCGCGGCCGACATGGCCGCCAAACTGGCCCAGAACAAAGGTCGATTGGGAACCTAAAACACTCGGGCAATCGATCCCCTGGGCAAACGCCAGGTAACAGCGCGCGCCGAAACCGTGGATTTTACCGAGGCTGAGCGTCTGCCCCGCGTGTATGGATACCGGCGCCCACAGCGGCACGGCTTCACCATCCAGCTGCGCTTCAATATCCGCTCCAACAATGGCGATAACCGTATCCACCTCTATCTTGAGCGTGGGCCCGGTCACGGTGATTTCCAGCGCCGCGGCGGAGGCGACATTCCCCACCAATTGGTTGGCCAGTTCAAAACTGGCACGGTCCATGGGGCCCGAGGGCGGTACACCCACATGCCAATAACCCGGACGGCCGCCGTCCTGTACCGTGGTTTGTGTACCTGGGCTGAGCACCTTGATCACCGCGGGTGCAAAGGCATGATCGGCAAGTGAGCGGGTCAGCAGCGCACCGCTTTGAAACAACGGTGCGGTCAACACGCTCGCCGCGTAATCAATGTTGGTTTCCACGCCGTAGATGTGGGCTTGTTCGAGGTGCTGTGTAAGCTCAGCCAGGCAAGTGTCCCGATCTTCTGCCCGCTGGATGACCTTGGCGATCATCGGATCAAACAACGCCGGCACCGTGCAGCCCGCCGCGGCCCAAGTCTCCAGGCGCAACCCGTGCCCTTGCGGCCAGTGCAGATCGCTGATCAAGCCAGGAGAGGGTAAAAAATCCCGCCCCGGGTCTTCGGCGTAGACCCGCACCTGAATGGCATGGCCTTGTGGGCGCAACGTCTCGCGCCAGGCTTGCAGCGGTGTCATTGCGCCCGCTGTCTGCCGCACCATGCATTCCACCAGATCCACACCCCATACCTCTTCGGTAACGCCGTGTTCAACCTGCAGCCGGGTATTCACCTCTAGAAAGTAAAACGCCTCGGTGTCGGTGTCGTAGATAAACTCAACAGTGCCGGCGTTTCGGTAGTTCACCTGCGTCAGCAAGCGCTCAGCCGTGGCGGCCATCTCGTCGCGGATGCTGTCGCGTAGATTAGGCGCGGGTGTTTCTTCAATGACTTTTTGATTACGCCGCTGGGCTGAGCAATCTCGCTCACCGAGGGTGACGACGGTGCCTGCGCCGTCGCCAAAAGCCTGTATCTCAATGTGACGCGCGTGATCCACATACTTTTCCACGAAGACTCCGGCGTTGGCGAAAAAGCTCTCACCCAACTGGCGTACCGTGTCCCACGCGGACTCGAGTTCATCCGCTGCATGGCACACCTGCATACCAATACCGCCACCACCTGCGGTACTTTTGAGCATCACCGGAAAGCCGAGCTCAGTTGCCCAGATTTGCGCCTCACTTAAGTTGTTCAACAAGGGAGAGCCGGGAATGCAAGGCACCCCGGCCGCTTCCGCCAGGCGACGCGCTTCATGTTTGAGCCCAAACCCTTCGATTTGCTCTGGGGTTGGACCAATGAAGGCGATGCCTTGCGCTTCACATGCCTGAGCAAACGCGACGTTTTCACTCAAAAAGCCGTAGCCGGGATGAATCGCCTGCGCACCCTGTACTTCGGCAATTTGCAAAATCAACCCGGCGTTTAGATAGGTATCCGCCACGCTGCCATCACCCAGGCAAACGGCCTGCGTGGCTGCGCGAACATAGTCCGCTTGAAAGTCTTCTTGATGATAGACCGCGATGGATCGGATGTTCATCGCGTTTAAGGTGCGGATGATGCGCCCAGCGATCACCCCCCGATTGGCCACTAAGATGGTGTCAAACATAACTCGTTGGTGGGCCGTCCCACGTCGATGGATGCCCGCAGGGTCGTCCCCGCGGGTTGGTTTATTTGTCCCAGACCAACACTTCGATCGGTGTTGGGTTATAGCCGTTGCATGGGTTGTTAAGCTGCGGACAATTTGAGATCAGCACGATCGTGTCCATGTGCGCTTGCAGTTCGACATATTTGCCCGGTGCTGAAATGCCGTCTGCGAAGGTCAATTCCCCCGCCGGAGTGATCGGCACGTTCATGAAGAAGTTGATGTTGTGGGTGATGTCATCTTTGCCTAAACCCAGCTCCGGCTGCTCTTGGATGGCCAGCATCCAGCTGTCTCGGCAGGCATGCATGGTGCGCTTTTCCAAGTCATAACGCACCGTATTGGATTCGGTAGAGCAAGCCCCGCCCAACGTGTCATGACGACCACACGTGTCGGCCACGATGGTCAAAAGATCACGGTCCAGGTTGGTCTTTAAAGTGGAACCGGCGGTGAGATAGACGTTGCCCTGGGCGCGCAACGTATTCATGGCGCAGTAACGCTCCGCCGGATCCGCCGCGCTGTAAAACAGCGTATCCGCCGCTTGGTTGCCTTCCAGGTCAACGATGCGTACAAAGCCCCCTTCAGGCACCACACGCAGGAAATAGTCGCCCGCGTCCACCGATGCGCTGAAGGCGGCATTCTGTGCGTCCAGTTCGCTTTGCTTAATCATAAAATGGCTCCATGTGAAACAGTGCATTGTTGCGAAAGCCGCGGCGGTTCTCATCACAGTGATTCAGACACAAATCGTCCGGCTGCACCGGATCGGCTTTGGCCAGCACAATTTGCACCTCAGTTTCAGGATAAGTTGGACTCGTATCCATGGGATGGGGGCAGGTGTGCAGCACCACGATGGTGTCCATCTCGAAACGTAAGGTCACTTCTTTATCTTGCGAGGGGGTTTGCTTAAGCGACATGGCGCCTTCGTCATCCACCACCACATGGCTAAACCAGTTCACGTTGGCTGCCATGTGACGTACGTTTAAATCGTACTTGGCCAGCTCAGTGAGAAAACTGTCGTGGCCATTTTGTGTCCAGGCGTTGCTCTGCGTCTGATAGCTGCGCGGCTGCCAGCGTTCAGCCACGATTTGCGCGGTGCTGTTGCCGCACACCGTATCGTGGGCGCCAAAACTGTCGGCGACAATGGAGCAAAAAATGCGCCCCATGTCGGAGTAAAGACAATGCCCGGCGGTCAATTGGAAAGTGTGCTGGCACTTCAACGTGTCCGGCGCGTTGTACTTTTCGTTCCTAAGCTCTGGGTTATAAAACAGCATGCCCACATTCGCGCCACCGCGTATGTCACGCAGAGCCATGGCATTACCGCGCCGTGCGAAGAACGACCAATGGTGGCCGCCGCTGATCTGCGTTTGGTAAAACATCGCATTGTCAGGCATGTGCGTGCTCCTCTTTACCCACCTCATCCACCTCACCCGCTTCATGCTGCTGCTCTGCAACTTCATCAGCTATGCGCTGGCGTTCGCTGTCTGCGACGTGCACCGGTAAATCGTAGGTGATTGTGCTGCCATACAGCTGTGGTGCATGCGGGTCATGACGAATCTTATCGAACACCCACAGCCGTGTACCTAAATAAAAGCCTTCGGATAAATCGTGGGTGACCATAAAAACAGTCAGCTTGTGGCCCGACCAGAGCCGCAGCACCAGTTCATACATATCTTTGCGGATGCCGGGATCTAGCGCGCCAAAGGGTTCATCCAGTAATAACACCTGGGGCTGTTTGAGCAGCGCCTGCGCCAGTGCCAAGCGCTGCTGCATGCCGCCGGACAGTTCATGCGGGTATTTTTCCGCCGATGCAATCAAACCCACTGCTTCAAGCCAGTGATCCGCCTCCGCCAGGGTTTCGCGCCGTGCCGCACCGAATTGGCGCCCGAAGATACGTGTGCGATCAAACTCACGCCCAAGCGCCACGTTTTGTCGCACGTTGAGATGCGGAAACACAGAATACCTTTGAAAAACGATCCCGCGATCCGGGCTGGGCTCGGGGTGTACTGGCACCCCTTCAATGCGTAGCTGCCCCGAGGTGCTCGTTTCTATGCCCAACAATATCTTTAAGAACGTACTTTTACCGCAGCCGGAAGTGCCGACCAGGGTCACAAATTCGTTGCGCGCCACCGAGGTGGACAGCTCTTCCAAGACGTGGTTGTCGCCGTAAGATTTACTTAGGCGGTCCAACTCGATGAACTGTGCAGCGTCCGCTTGGCCCTGCGTTGCATCCGGCCTTGCTTCTGGCATTGCTTCCAGCATTGATTCCGGCAGTACGTCCGTCTGGGCTTTAGTCATTGGTGTGATACCAAGGGAAAAACCGGCGGCTCAGTATGATCAGCCCCCGGTCCAGCAAAAACGCCAACAGGGTGATCCACACGACATAAGGCAAGATCACATCCATGGAAAGGTACCGCCGCACCAGGAAAATCCGGTAGCCCAGACCGTCGGTGGAGGCAATGGCCTCCGCAGCAATCAAAAACAGCCAAGCGGCACCGAGACTCAGGCGCACAGCACCGATGAGACGCGGGGCTACCTGCGGTAACAACACGCGCGCCACCACCTGAGCAGAATTAGCACCCAGGGTTTGGGCTTTGATCAGCTGCTCCACGGGGATTTCTTTGGTGCGCAGATAAATCTCGCGGATGATAAACGGCGCTATCCCCACAACAATCAAGACCACCTTGGATAACTCCCCCAAACCAAACACGATAAAAAGAATCGGCAACACCGCCATCGGTGGAATAAGGGAGATGGCCGTCACCAAGGGCATGCTGAATGCGTCCGCCATCGGCAATGCAGCCGCCAACAAACCAAACGTCAGGCCCAGCAAAGCAGCGATAGCGATCCCCGTGACGAGCCTTGTTAAGCTGCTACTCGTATCTCGCCACATCAGGTATTCACCCGTGCGTTTGCTCGGGGTGAAGGCCATCCGATCTATGGCGGCCTGCATCTCCGTGAAGCTCGGCAAGAGTTTATCGTTTGGGTTCTCGGCCTTGCGTGCGTCTGACTGCACCTGATACAGGAGCAGCAGACACGCGAAAGGCAGCAGACCCAACGCAACCTTCAGCGCTCGGCCAGGATGCGCATTAACCCACCTTCTGGACATGACAGCGTGCTTCCGGCTTAGAGCTCGCCATCCGCCGCCATCTGCATGTAGCTTGGGTCGAAGCGCAGCTTGACGTTACCCGCATCGCCAAACACGCCGCTGGGTGTTTCGATACCGATGAAACCCGCGTCCGGCGCACCTTCACCCAGCAGGCCATGATCGAAGGAAAACTCCGCCACGTACTGCATGGTTTTCAGCAACGCATCGCTGTTCACAAATTCAACCGCGGCACCCGGTGTGTAAAACATATTAGTGGACGCAAGCTGCATGTCGTAACCCGCCAGATCGGTGCCTGAAGCTTTACCCATGGATTCACGCACGGCGTCATCGGACATCGCCGCCATGATCTCGTACCACGCGCCGACCAGCGCTTTGCCAAACTTGGGGTTGGCGTTTAACGTTTCCGTATTGACCATCAAGGTATCGATGATCTCACCCGGGATGGCCGCCGAATCAAACACTTTGTTGGCGCCTGGCATTTCCAAAATTTCCGCAACCAGCGGATTCCACGTTACCACGCTCGTCACGTCATCGGTGGTGTAAGCGGCCACCATGTCCGCATCGGACGTGTTGACCACTTGCACATCGGTTTCGGTCATAGAGACCGAGTCCAACGCCCGGGCCAGTAAGTAGTGCGATACGCTGAGTTCCACCAGATTAACTTGCTGGCCCTTGATGTCTTCCAGTGATTCTTTGCCTTTCAGAATGATCGCGTCGTTACCGTTGGAAAAGTCGCCCACCACCAGTGCGGTGGTGTCCACGCCGCCGGCGGACGGTATGGTGAGCGCATCCATATTGGTCATGGTGCAGCCGTCAAACGCCCCGGCCGTGTACTGGTTGATCGATTCGACGTAGTCGTTAATCTGCACCACTTCGATTTCGATGCCGTACTTATCCGCCCACTTTTCGACGATGCCCGCTTCGTCGCCATAACCCCAGGGCATCCATCCCACATAGATGGACCAGCAAACGCGGAACGAATCGCGCTCGTCGGCCATCGCATTGAAGCTATACATGGGAGTAATCAAAACACTCAGCAGACAGATTGTTTTGCCCATCCGTCTGATCAGTTCATAAAGTCGGTCGCGCATTCGCGTGCTCCTAATTATCGTTGTTACAGAACGACTACCCATTGTTTTAGCAATGGGCATTCCAACAGAAACCGAAATCTCCCGGGCTTTTGTCCCGCCGTGTAACCTTCACTCACAGCGACGCATTGGTAGTTGCGCAACGATAATCAAGGTCGATGGCTCTCGGACCAGACACTGCGTGCAGCCGGAACCCTAGCCATCCATTATTTGCAAACCTTGCCAAATGTATCTTCGGCTCAATTGCAGTCGGTAAACTGCCAGAACACAGTTCGTACCTGTCACGTAGCTAGCAAGGGGTGTGCCAACCCGAGATTTCGTGGTCAAGGTACACTCCGGCGGTATCCACCCGGAAAAAGTGCACCAAAGTTGTGCATTTAGTGCTATCGCCGCACTAAATAAGGCGCGTTTTAGCCCCAAATTGAAGCAGCGCCTGCTTCCGTGTCGTGCGAATCCCCCGATCAACCTTTAGGCAAACTGCGCACCACGCGGCTTCTAGGCCGACCCGAAGAGCGTGAGCAGGATGTGGCACGCAATGTGCGGGATTTGGCACGCAAAGTGCAGGATGCAACGACATGTGCGACCCAAGGAGACATCCGCGGGTTCAAACTAAATAAATTAAACGACTTACATAAGAAGCTATAAGGGGTTCAAATGTTTTCTAAATATCTATCACGCACTCTTGGCGCATTGTTGCTGTTTGGTCTGAGTACCAATGCAGTGATGGCGGCAGAGTTTTCAGGCTCGGGTACCCTAGCCACCGATTATGTTTTCCGCGGTGTTTCTCAAACCAGCGAAAAAGGCGCCGTCCAGGCCGGCATAGATCTCGCTTTCGACAATGGCGCTTATGTGGGCGCGTGGGGTTCTAACGTTGACTTTGGCTCTGAAGTCACCACTGAGATGGACTTCTTCGCCGGGTATGCGTTCGAGGTCGCCGAAGGTGTGGAATTGGATCTTTCCTACATCTACTTCTACTACGCGGGTAACGAAAACGCGCTGAACTACAGCGAATTTGTCGCTTCGCTAGGCCTAGGAGACTTCTCTCTTGGATTGGTCTACTCCCCCGACTACTTCGGCAGTGACGACTCAGCCCTGGTCTACAGCGTAGGCTACTCCATGAGCTTCTCTGAGAGCTGGTCTATGGACCTCCACGTGGGTTACACCGACACTGAAGAAGAAGCAATTGGCATCACCGAAGACAGCTACATCGACTACTTGGCCGGTATCAACTATGACTACAAAGGCACCACTTTTACGTTAGCCATCACCGGTACTGACGCAGACGATGACGAAGACTTCGGCGACTTGGGCGAAGCACGCGCTGTGTTCTCCGTCTCTCGCGCACTGTAAATCTCAGACTCGCAATTGCGAAAATAGAGGGCGGTCAAGTGACCGCCCTTTTTTGTGCCTAGCCTTTTCTAGCCTTTTGTGCCTAATTTGTGCTTAACCTTTTCTCAGCGCAGCCTAGGCTAACCGGTCTGGTGAAAAACCGGCCAGCGCGCCGATATTTCACCGTCGCTCACCGCAAGTAAATCACCAAACTGCAGCATGACAAATTCGCTCTGAGTCGGCCGCAGGAACATGTAGTCATCCACCTCCAGATTAACCTCAGCAGAAGTTGCGATGGGGCTTTGATTGGTGCTCTGGTAAATGGTGTCGCCCACTTCCACCGGCGAAGCCATTTTTGCTTTCCAATAACCGCCATAGATGTAGTAAACCTGCTGCATATTGGCCGGCGGTTCGGCCATAAAGGGGTTGTGCGTATAACGCTTGAGGATGGGTGTGGCAATAAATAGGGCTGGTCGGTGATCGATCAAATGATAGGTATCAAAATCCGTCGGCATCACCACGCCCGAACCCGCGGAAAGGTCGTTCATGGTGTCATCTTTTTCATAGATTTTTAGTGTGTGGCTACCGGCACCGTTGAGCGTCAGCTGTTCAGGATTAAGATCGGCTGCTTGCAGCCGCTCAATGAACCCATGGTAGATACCGAGCACTTTGCGCACCTCGGGATGATTTAGATCCGCCTGCTGCCCGGTTAAATGGGGTTCATAACCCATCAGTCCACTGACGCTGAGGTGCTCAGGGTCTGCGGCCACCACCGCCAATGCTGCACTCAGAGCTTCTGGTTCCGCCAGCCCACCTCGGCGCAGGCCTACGTCGATCTCGAAATTGAGCTGCATTTTCAAGCCGAGCGTGCGCGCCAGCCCCTGATACTGCAGCAGGCGGTCATGGGAATCGATCAGCCACTGCACTTGCGAAGCGGGATCAAACTTTGTGTTCCCCAGCTTGTCATAAAACGTGCGCGCTGCCGTCACCGGCATCGGCTTGCCCATCAACACATCCGCTTCGGGGAACGCCTCGGCAGTGGCGTTTAAAAACGGCTGATGAAACACCATTAACGCCTTGGTTTTGGCGCGCTGCGTGACATGCTGCAGCAAGGGGACAGAAGGCAAAGATTTCACCACCACACGGTATTGTTTGCCATCACCTACCGATGCGGTAATTCTGTCAATGTTGTGATTGATGCGGGCGGTGTCAAGCAACATCACCGGATGCCCAGGGCCATCGCGCTTCAGCATCTCGTTCAACTTTGCAAAGTATGCGTCATGGCCACTGGATTTAGCCTTTGAGCGCGCAAACGGCGCCCACAATAAACTTCCAGGCCCGACTCCAGCCGTGACGGCAAGCCCGGCGGCACCGCCAAGCAAAGAGCGTCGTTTCATAGCGTTACCTCATGGCTGTTTAGCCAACAAAAACCTTACGCAAATGATCATTGAGCATACGCCCTTGGGGGTCGAGTGCTTCTCGAATGGCCTGGAATTCTTTAAAACGGGGATACAACTTGGACAGCTCAGCAGCGCCCAGCGAGTGCACTTTGCCCCAGTGTGGCCGACCGCCATATTTCCAGAATATCGGCTCAATCAAATCGAAATAGGGACGATAATCCTCAAATGCGGTGCGGTGAATGGAAATCGCTGCGTGATCTTCATGCCCTGAGCTCATGCTGAGCATGGTGTCGTCGCGGCGCACGTAGCGGTATTCCAATGGGAACACCACATCCACTTCTTTTTCGAGGATGGTTTTAAGGATTTCACGCAGGCAATCGGCGCCGGCTTCCAACGGCACCGAATACTCCATTTCATTAAAGCGTCCGTTGCGGATATTGCTGAGGATCTTGTACGAAGCATCCACTGCTTCGGTCGGCTCTATTTGTTCGGCCAACCCGTTCACCATGGGTAGGCGTTCCCGCGGCGGCACCGTCATCCAGTAAGCCATGGCTTCGCCGAAGGCAGCCTCCTCTTCCGGTGACGGCGGCGGGTTGTTAATGGGTTCGTCTGTCTCGTCGATCGACAATGTCAGCGCATAGTCAGAGTGCGTGAGCGGGAACATCTCAAAATGCCGGTGAGCCGCGGCCTGCTCGTCAAACGTCTCCAGCACTTCCTCAATGGGCGCTACCCAGTTGCGCGCTTTGAGCCGATAGGGTGAACGGTTTTGCAGCGTCATACGGGTGATAATGCCAAGTGCCCCGAGGCTGACGCGGGCGGCGTCAAAAAGCTCATCACCCGGACCAACGTCAAGTACCTCCCCTGCCGGCGTGATTAAACGCAGTTGCTGCACAAACCCTGACAAGCAGGTGAACTGGATACCGGTGCCATGTGTCGCCGTGGCGGTGGCCCCCGCCAAGGTCTGCCGATCGATGTCCGGCAGATTGAGCATCGCTTGCCCCGCGGCATCCAGCGCCGGACCCATATCACCCAGGCGTGTGCCCGCGGCAAACGTCGCTTGCAGGGTTGCCGGATCATGATCCAGCATGCCGGAAAGCTGATCGATCACCAGCAGATGGCCGTCGGTTGGCACCAGTGGCGAAAACGAATGCCCGGCGCCAACCGGGCGTACCACGCCTGAAGTGGTGGCGAGATACTCACTCAGTTCTGCTTCCGAGCCCGGTGAAAATCGCCCGCTGGGTTGACACACGAGGCCCCCCGACCAGTTACGCCACGGCAGGGAAGCCGCTTCCGGTGTAGCGCCGGAAACCGGGCGCGCAGCTGCAAACAAGGCGGTCAACGCACTGCTGGCCAATAGTCGGCGTCGCGACCAGTTCACGGGTTGCCTCCTGGCGTCGGAGACGGCGCCAAATTCACCGTCATAAAATCGATTAAGGCAAGGAAATCTTCTCGCTCACACGCCATGCAATAACCCAGCGGCGGCATGCTGTTCAGGCCCTCGACCGTGTGTTTCAACAATGTATCCCGGCCCTGCGCCATGCGTGGCAGCCATTCTTCGGCATACCCGACGCGCGGCGCACCCGCGTTGCCATCGACGTGACACAGCGCACAGCTGCGTGTCCACATCTGCATGGTGCGCACATCCGGCGCTTGAGCGGGAGCCTCGATGCCGGTTACCTCCACAGAATCCGTCGACGCTCGCGGCTGCGCCGTATCGTTCGGATCAGGACCGGCTCCCGTATCGCAAGCAGTCAGAAGCAACCCGCACAGGCCGGCGCAAAGTATTTGGGTTAACTTCATGGACGGAAGGTGACCTCTAGATCGCAGGCTTTGACTCTAGAGCTTACTCCTCGCCGGACGGCAGAACCACGATTTCCTTTCCCGTCACGCTACGGCCACACATTGTTTTTTGTAGCTCATAAACACTTATTCCCACGGCAACGTGTTTGCACTGGCGCCTCAACCACCCCCAGCAGCCAGCGTCTGCCGCACTAGATTGTGAAACTCCTCGTCGCTGACGCCTTTCCACGTGGCATACAGCTCCGCCGCGCTGCCGGGCACGTAACGCATTTTTGGTGTTGCAGCGGTGAGTGCATCCACAATGGTATCCGCCACCACACCGCCATCGTCGCCTGCCGCTTCGCCAGCCTGCTGCACACGCAGCAGTGCCTTCATTTGTTCGCGGTAGGGTGACATCCGCGGCGTGGCGCGATCCAGGTCCGTTGAGGCGGCCAATTCCGTTTGGGTGTAGGACGGATTGATGACAGCTACGCCGATACCAAATGATGCAACTTCAAAGCGCAGACACTCCGCCATCGCTTCCATCGCAAATTTACTGCAGCAGTAAGCGGTCTCCCCCGGCAGTCCGAACAAGCCAGACAGAGAGCTGACCATGACAATGCGGCCGTTTTGCTGGGCGCGCATGTGCGGCAGCACCGTCCGCGTGAGCTGATAGTGGCCAAAGAAGTTGGTCTGCATGATCCGCTCAAACTCTTCGTCAGGCTGATCTTCAAGCGGCCCTAAGTTACTGATGCCAGCGTTGTTGACAAGCCCGTGCAAGTGGTTCGTGCGGGCCATCACCGCTTCAACGGCAGGTGTGATGGTATCCTGGTCAAGCAGGTCCAGGCGGATTGGGATGACCTCACCGGCCAGGCGAGACAGCGCGGGTGCCGCTTGCGCAGGGTCGCGCACTCCGGCAAACACCCGGTGGCCCATCTTGGCCAACTTACCGGCGGTGAGGTAACCGATGCCCCGCCCTGCGCCTGTGATCAGTATGTCCACGTCAGACGCCCTCCACCGGCGCGGCAGCTAAGCCGAGCGCATCCGCCCACAGCTGGTTCAGTTGCCAGATTGATTTCTCATAGGGGCTGAGCCGGCCTTGGGTGGTCATACTCCCATTCAAGCCAATCCAGGGGCCGCGATTGGCTTCGATGTCTTCTTCATGAATGGTACGTAACATGGCCATCAATTCGGTACGGCTCGTCTCATCCAGGCCCTGTGCGCCGGCAGCCGTGGTCATCGCGTGTATCTTGAGCGTCATTTGGTCATGTGCGGTGAGCTCGAGTTGATACCAGGCCGCTCCGGAAGCGGAGGCGGCAAACAGCAGTGTTGGAAACACGCAGATCGCAAGCAGCTCGTGTTGCTGATCCTCACGTAGCTTCGGAAACACCACATCCGCAACCGCGTGCTCGGGTTTTGCCGGCATACGCAGCAGCACCCAGGGTTCACCCGCATTGTCATCCACGCTCGACGCCTGGGCCGGATACACCGGTTGGAACGTCGTCTTGTGGGTACCAATGTGGTGGTAAGCCTCCATGAAATTCTCAACCAGAATTTTCCAGTTCCATGGGCTATCGAACTCTAGGGTGTCGACGATGACCATCTGTTCGAACTCGTAGTTGGCAATCAGTTGCGTTAACCCCACCAATTGCGGTGCCAATGCCTCTGCTTGCGGGTCGGCGTTCACAAAAACGAACCCCTGCCACACTTCGACGGCCAAACTCGGCAGCCTGCATTGTTTGGCGTCAAACCCACGCGCACCCTGCATCATCGGCGCACTGCGCAGCTCGCCGGTGAGTTCGTATGTCCAGTGATGGTACGGGCAGACAAAACGGGTTGTGTTACCCGCGCCCTCCGCCACCGGCATGGCACGATGCAGGCAAACGCGGGAAAACGCGCGTATTTCACCGTCGTGCCCGCGCACCACCACAATCGGCTGAGCGGGCAGGTCAATACAGCGGTAGTCACCCGCATGGGTGAACTGTTCCTCGCGGCCCACACATAGCCAACCGGTGCTGAACAACGTTGCACACTCTCGTTCAAACACTTGTGCCGACGTATACGCACTTGGCGGCAGAGTCCACGCTTCTTCTAACGGGTTACGGACGCGCTGCAGCTCATCGGTCTGGATCAACGCTTGGCTCGGGGTAGACATGGTTCTCCTCCATCGCGGTTTGGGTTTGGTGGTTGCCAAATCGCAACCTCTAATTTCTTTCTATCAATTGATAGAAATTAAATTCTGCGTACAATATGTGATGTTGTCAAGTACGGTGAATGGCATGGCGAAGAAGGCACAGCCCATAGGTCAAACCAAACCCCGCATCGGCCGGCCACGCGCAAGTGCAAACGAAACTGATCAGCCGGTCGCTGAGGAGATTCTGGCCGTGGCGCGGCGGCTGTTCCGCGAGAAGGGGTTCGCGGGCACCTCCACCCGCGAAATCGCCGACGCAGCGGGCCTACGTCAGCCTTCGCTGTTTCACTACTTCAAAAATAAAAAGGAGATCTTTCGCGCGGTGGTCACGGACACGGTGGAACCCGTCATCACATTCATCCGCACGGAGGCGGAGCGCGATGATCCCGCCGACGTCGCGTTGTATCGCCTGGTGCGGCACGACACCTACCATCTGTGCACAAACGAAAACGTCTTGGGCTCGCCATTCCAGTTCCCGGAGTTGACCGAGGAATCACATCCCGAATTTTGGGGCATGCGCGATCAGATCACTGACGCCTATCGCCACCACTTGCGTGAGGGCGAAAAGCACGGTGTGTTTGTGTTCAACAACCTTGAGATCGTCACACAGCTCCTGTTTTCATTGGGCGAATCAACCCTGGCCTGGTATCAAAAAGATCGCGACCGGTTTGACCCACATCAGGTGGCGGACACCACAGCAGATCTGGGGCTGCGCGCGGTACTGACCCACCCAAGGCGGGTCAGTACGATACGCCGTCAAAGTGGGGCGTTCTAGTTAAAATGCCTGGTTGCGGTGAACCCGTACGTGCGCGGTGCGCCGTGTACGCGTGAGCCGTTGCCCAAGGCTAAGTTGTTGGAAAACTGCGTCATGTACTCATCGTCATCGATGTTCTTCGCCCACGCCATAAATTCCCAGTTCTCTTGCAGGTACAGTGACACGCGCGCATTCAACACCCAATAGTTTTCCGACTCGGAGAAAGCTTCGTTCAACGCGTTGTGGTACGTCTCATCTTGATAACGGCCATCCACCGCGATCTGCAGCGCGGCACCATCGGCCAAAGTAAATTCGTAGCTGGCCGCCAAGTTGGTGGAAAACTCCGGCGCATCCGGCTGCTCATTGCCCTTCGGAATGGTGTCTGCGCCGCTGACAAATGAGTCCAGTTCGGTATCCAGCAAACCAAAACCGGCATAAAGCGCCAGCCCGCTCAACGCCGGCGGACGCCACTGTACAAGGAGATCCAAGCCGTAAATGCTCGCACCGCTCACATTACCTAAACGATTGACGGGCACCGCACCCGAGTTGTCGCCGATGAAGGTCTGCACATCCTCATAGTCGTAGTAAAACACGGCGGCTTCGTAGCTCAAGCCTAAGTCGGCCGCTTGGCCCTTCACGCCGATTTCGTAGGCAATGAGCTGCTCGGCATCGTAGGGGATGAGTTGCGCATTGCTTGTCACCACGCCGGTAAAAAAGCCGCCGCTTTTGGTGCCTTGGGAAACACTGGCATACAACAGAGTGTCTTCCGCGACCGACCAGTTCAGGCCCAGCTTCCAATCGACGCTGTCGTCTTTGACGGTGTCATCCACAAAGGCAAGGCGTACCGGGCCGCTGCCGAGAGGTGCAAACGATAAGAAACTGGCAGGGGCCAAGGACACGAGGTCGTCGGTGTAGACCAGCCCCTCACGCTCTTCGTCCGAGTAACGCACGCCCGTAACCAGGGTTAAAGCGTCGCTTAACGCCCACTCCACATTGGCAAATACCGAAAGGTTGGTGCTGTTGATCTCACCCAAACTGAACGTCGTGGTGTTCAGCAAACCGGGCAAATCTCCGAAGTAGGTGGTGGTGACTTCATCGTCGGTGTAGAACACACCCACCTGCCACACCGTGCTGCCGCCCTCGCCGGACAGACGCACTTCCTGAGAGAGCTGCTTAACCTCGTCGTCGTTGTAGAAATCCAGGATCGCCACAGGGCTTGCGTCCACATCGGCTGAGTATTCCCGGTCGAAGTCGACGTAGCCGGTGATGGCCGAAAGCGTGCCGAAGTCAAACTCTGTGTCGATGCGCAAGCTGGAGATCGTCTGATTCATGTCGTAAGTCGGGTCAGCTGAAAAACTGCCCCGGTAAATGTCGCCGTCGGTGTCCATGTAGCCGACAAAGTTCATACATTCAGGATTGGGGCAATCGGTTCGCAACGGGCTGGGTAAGGCGCCGGCGAAATTCCCGGTGCCGGTTTCACTTCTGCCCTTCTGTTCATCCACTTTCAGCAGCACGCTGGTGCGGTCACTCGGCTGCCATAACAGTTGGGCGCGCGCCATCCACACATCACGCTCGCCTACATCCCTGCCCAGAAAATCGTTCTCCCAGTAACCTTCACCCTGGTCGATCACTTTCCCGGCTACACGCAGCGCCAAGGCATCCGACAGCGGTGCGTTGAACATGCCTTCCACTTCGATGAGGTCATAGTCACCGGCACCGGCGCTGATGCGGCCGGAACGGCCTTCCGGATCCGGTTTAGCGGTGATCACGTTCAGCGCACCGGCGGTGGAGTTGCGGCCGTAGAGCGTACCTTGTGGCCCTTTCAGCACTTCCATTCGTTCGAGGTCGTACAGGTCAGAACTCAGCAACGCCAGTGAACTCAGCGACACCTCATCCACGTAGACACCAATGGCCGGATTGTTTGCCGCATTAAAGTCGTTTAGCCCCACGCCGCGTACCGTAAGGATCGGCATAAGCCCGGGGATGACGTTTTTCACCGACGCGTTGGGGGTGAACTGATGGATGTCTTCCACCATGAAAATACGCTGATCGCGGATGGCCTGCTCGCCGATCACAGCGATGCTGATGCCAACGTCGGTGAGGTTCTGCTCGCGTTTTTGCGCGGTGACCACCACCTCTTCTATCGTGTCTATTGTGTCTGTCGTCGCCTGCTCGGCCAGTACCCCAAAGGGGGTAAACAGGCTGAGCAACACCACACCTGCAACACTTGCAACACTCGAAAACTTGTACATGCCTCTCTCCTGTTTCTCTCTGTTTCTCTCTGTTTCGCGCTTGTCTCTCTCCAGAAACGTTTAGTTCTCTACCAGTTCTTCGATTGCGGAATAAAAGGCGCGCTTGGAAATGCCGCGCACGTCGGGAATCTGCGGTTGCCCGGCGAATTGCTGCACCATGCCGACAAACACCAGGTCTTCTACCGGGTCGATCCAAAACCAGGTGCCGGCGGCACCACCCCAGTAATACTCACCTTTGGAATACGCCGTGCCGTTTTCCACCGGGTCTTCGATGATCGCAAAATCCAGCCCAAAGCTGCTGCCCGGCTGCCCGCCGAGGGCGGACGACATCTCGGTCACCCCCTTAGGCAAATGGTTGGTACGCATCAGCTTGACGGTAGCAGGTGATAAAATGCGCACCCCGTCCAACTCGCCGCCGTTTAACAGCATCTGCGAAAACCGCAGGTAATCCATCGCCGTGGAGACCAGCCCCCAGCCCCCGGCCTGTAGCCGCTGATCTTCGGTGAAGCGGATGGCACCGCCAAACAGCTCCTGGGCAATAAGTGCATCAGACCCATCGTAGTGATACACCTCGGCTAGACGCGCAAGTTTTGCAGGCGGCACGTAAAAGGCAGTGTCTACCATCCCCAACGGTTCAAATAAGCGGGATTGCAGAAAATCACCAAACCGCTGGCCGCTGAGGACCTCCACCAGATGCCCCTGCACCTCTACCGCAGCGCTGTAGTTAAATACCGTACCGGGCTGAAATTTCAGGGGGATCTGCGTGATCTTTTCAACAAAGGTTTGCAGGTTTGAGTCCGGATCAAAAATATTGGCTTCGGAATAAGCCACATCAACGGGGTGAGTGCCCATCATTGTGCCGTACGCAAGACCGGCGGTATGGGTTAACAGGTGGCGGATGGTGACCGCACGCTCGGCGGGGTCCGTGAGCATATTGCCATCGTCATCAAGACCGGTGTAGACGCTTAGATTGTCAAACTCGGGAATGTACTTGGCGAGCGGGTCGGACAGACTGAATTTGCCTTCGTCGTACAGCATCATCAGCGCCACGCCGGTGACCGGCTTGGTCATGGAGTAGATACGGAAGATGGCGTCTTTAGCGAGCTTTTTGCGGCTGGCCAGATCCTGAAAGCCAACCGCCTCGTAATGCACAATTTTGCCGTGGCGCGTACCGATCGTAACCGTGCCAGCGAGACGTCCGTCATCCACCAGCTGCTGCATGTGCCCCGTGACGGCCGCTAAGCGTTCGCTGTTCATGCCCACTTTTTCCGGCGCGACGGCACTCAATCGAGCAGCGCGTTCGGCATGGATGTATGGACTGAACGCCACCATCAGCAGCAGCACAATCCCTGATCGGCGCAAAAAACTGCTCACAAGCCATCTCCCCTGGACAAGTAATGCCGCGAACTTTATCATATTTTTTTATTTAATAAAATAAAATATTTGCAACAACAGAGAGGCAGAAGGAAGAGGCAGATATGACGAGATTCGACGAGCAACTGGTGCGCGATGCCATCGAAGAAGCCGACCTGAACGCGTTGCGTGTCACCCTATACCAACATACCGGAGATACACGCTTCAAAGACATGGGCGTGCAGCTCAGAGACATACCCGGCACCCCCTACGACATCCTCGCCGTCCCGCAAGCCCATCACGAAGCGTTAAAAGAAGCAGCGTTTGAGTATCTGATGGACCCCAACGCCCCGGTCCAAACAGAGCTTTCGATGGATCAGGTGCGCGAGCTGATTGATGTGTTTGACGACACCCCCGCCACCGATTCGGTGGCGCGTTTTGCATACGAAGAACTGGCGTTCGACGGCTACAAACGCTCCGCCAAGTGGCACGCCGAGCGCCCAGCCGCGGCGGATGACTTTGAGGCGCTCATCATCGGCGCGGGTTTCAGCGCCATCGTCTGCGCCATCCAACTACAGGGTTTGGGCATTCGCTACCGCATCGTCGAGCGACACGGCGACTTCGGCGGCACATGGTTGTGGAACGCCTACCCCGATGCGCGGGTGGACATTACCAACTTCATCTACAGCTTTACCTTCGAGCCGGACTACCCCTGGCAACACGCCTTTGCACCGCGCGACGAATTGCTGCAATACATCAACCACCTGGTCGACAAGTACGAACTTCGACACCACGCCAGCTTCAATACCAAGGTGACGCACGCGCAATGGTCCGAAGCATCCGCCTGCTGGGAAATTGATCTGGAAGATGCTGACGGCAATCCGCAACGTATCCAACCCAACTTTGTGGTGAGCTGCGCGGGCCTCTTCAGCACCGCCAAGAAGCCGCCCATAGAGGGCATCGAGAGTTTTGCCGGTGCCATGTTCCACACCACCGAGTGGGACCAAAGCTACGACTACAGCGGTAAGCGCGTTGCCATCATCGGCACTGGCTCCACCGGTTCACAGCTGCTGCCGCGCGTGGCGGAAAAAGCAGAACATGTTGCCGTGTACCAACGCACGCCCAACTGGGTGACACCGGTGGGACGCTACCGCGCGCCCATCCCCGAACCGAGAAAGTGGCTGCTGGCCAACCTGCCGGGGTACGCCAGTTGGAACCGTTATACCTTCGTACAGGCATCCGTGCGCAATCAGGAGCTGCAATACCTCGATGAGGCCTGGCGCGCCCAGGGCGGCAAAATCAATCAAAAAAACGACGAACTGCGCGACATGCTGATCGGCCGCATCAAGCACAAGATGGCCGCGAAGCCCGACTACATCGAACACTTAATCCCCGAGTTTGCGCCGTTGTCCCGCCGGATTGTGGTTGATAACGGTTTCTACGACACCCTGCTGCGCGACAATGTCGAACTGCTACCCGACCCGATCGAGTGCATCACACCCTCGGGCATTCGCTCCGCCGACGGCACCCAGCGCAATTTTGATTTGATTGTGCTGGCCGCCGGCTTCGAAGTGGAACGTTACCTCTGGCCGGTGACCTACGTCGGCCGCAACGGCCGCACCATTGAAGAGCTCTGGTCAGAAGACGGGGCACGCGCATACGCCACCATGACTCTGCCGGGCTTCCCCAATTTTTTTATGATGTATGGCCCTAATGCCGGGGTGCGCGCCGGCAGCTTTCATTCCGCGGTGGAAATGCTCTCACGCTACATCTGCAGCGCCATCACGCAGATGATTGAGGCGGGGGCCACCTCAACGGAACTCAAAAAAGAGGTGTACTTTGACTATAACAAGCGCCTGGACGAAGGTATGAGCGAGCTCCTGTGGGAAGAAGAAAAAGGCGGCAACAGTTACTATCTGAACAAACATGGGAAGTCCGGCGTGAACATGCCCTGGGACATGCACGAGTTTTTTGACTTCATCTACGCAGCGGACCCGGATCACTACGAGCTGCGCTGATCACACTGAAGCCTGATCAATGAACAATTTAAAAACTAAAAAGAGTGCCGAGACCCGTACCAAGATCGTGCGGGCTTTCGAAGCCTGTATCGCAAACAACGGCTACTCGCAGACCAAGCTGCTCGACATCGCCGACGCCGCCGGGCTCGCACCGCCGCACCTGCGCTACTACTTCAAAAACAAAGAATCGATTTTGGAGTATCGCTACGAACGCCTGGTGGCCGGTTTCGAGCGCGCGCTAAACCACATCGAAACCGACGAGCCGCTGGCCTGGTTCGAAGCCTTGGCCCATATGCTGTTTGACGACGCACGCCGCTCCCCCCAGGCGGTGATCGTGCTGATCGAAGGCAACAGCCTGGCCGCCAGAAGCGATCGCATGCGTGACATCAAACAACGCTACGACGTGGAAACGCGCGCCATCATGGCCAGTAAAGTTGCGGAGCTGGGCGTGGCCGATCCGCAGGAGCAGGCGGAAGTGATGTTTCATTTCTTGTCCGGCCTTTTGCTCAATACGGCGTTTGAGGCGCAGACCGTACGCCGGCAGGCGATCCCGTTGTTTATGCAGTTTGTGCGTGGGCTAACTTGAGAGCCTCATCGCCGGACAACCTCTCAACGCCTCCAATCGCTTGGGGGTCTGTATTTGGCGTCTCGCGATTTAAAGTTCGACCATGACACAAACCTCAAAAAAAAACGCTGGCCGTCATACTGTTTATCACCTGCGCGGTGTGGTCGTATAGCTCGCTTGTGAACACGTTTGTGACCTGGTCTTTTTCACTTCTGCTGGTTTATGGCGACTTCAGATTGCACTGAGCGACTGGCTCCCAGTAATGCAGCTTGCTTCCCTGTCGGGTTGTTCAGCCGCCGCGCTGGGTCACTGTCAGTCGCGGCGGCTGTTTGATGGTCTGCAGCACCACGCAGTAACGCTCTGTAAGCTCGATCAACTTATCTAGGGTTGCCTGCGGCGCATCCGCGTCAAAGTCGAAGTTCAGACGAATATCGCCAAACCCGACAGATGCGTCTTTAGCAACCCCGAGCGTGCCCCTGAAATCGAGATCTCCCTCGGCGGTGACGCGCAGGCCTTTTGCCTCTATGCCAAACGCCGTCGCCACAGCTTGAAACGTCACCCCCGCGCAGGCGACCAGCGCTTCAAGCAGCATGTCACCTGAACAGGCTTTGGAACCATCGCCGCCGGTGGCAGGGTGCAGACCCGCCTCCACCAGCGCACGGCCGGTATCGACTTTACACGCAATGCCATCCGCGCCATTGGCCTCTGCGCGCAGGGTAATTACAGCGGCCGCGGGGTTGGTTTCGTACTGGGCCTTGAGTGGCGCCTGCAAAGCTCTGAGCGCTTCTGGGTTCATTTCATCCTCCGGTGTCGAATTGCCTGGCGCTAAGTGTAATCACCGGGCGGGGTTGATGTCGCGCGCTTCCCGAAAAGTGCACGAGCGCCGGTGGATGGGTCTTGTTAAAGTGTGCCCCAGATTAGAGCCAACGAAGGTGCCGCAATGAAATTGACCATCAAAATCGTAGTCATCCTGCTCGCCATTTATGTGGGGTTGGTCGTCGCGTTCGAAACTTGGCTTGGCTATTCACAGCCTCGCGGCGAGGACAATTTGGTCATCACCGTGACCGAAGACGACGGCAGCGAAACCCAGCGTGTCCTCTCCCTATTTCAAAGCCAAGGTGATCTGTATCTGGCGGCCAACCACTGGCCTAGAGCGTGGTTCCGTCAGGTCCAGCGAAACCCCGAGATTCACATCGAGTTTGGCGGCGAGCGGGCCGCACAAAGTGGCAATTACACCGCAGTACCGGTAGAAGGAGCGCTGCATGACCAGGTACTGGAAGACAATCGGCTACCGCTGTTTGCACGGATCCTGATGGGATTTCCACCGCGGGAGTTTGTGCGTCTCGACCCGCGCTGACGCTCTCCGCTCGGTTGATCACGGCAGGATCATAATCGGCGTATCCAGATCGACAAGGTCCCAGATCTCTTCAATTTCCTCGTCGGTCACCGCGATGCACCCATCCGTCCAATCAATCAGCCCGTGCCAGGATCGGGGGGTGTCCCCGAGCCCGTGAATCATGATCAATCCCCCGGGGCTCACACCGGCCTGCTGGGCTCGGGTTTTGTCTCGACGATTCGGGTATGAGATTTTCAACGAACGGTGAAAATCGCTGTCGGCGTTTTTGTAGTCGATAAAGTAAGTGCCTTCCGGTGTACGTTCATCACCCTCTTGAAGCTTGTGACCGGCGGGATTCTGACCGAGCGCCACGCGATAGCTCCTTAGGGGCGCGCCTTCATGAAACAACGTTAGACGACGCTCCTTTTTCTCCACCAGAATAAATTCGGCCCGCTGCTGCGCTGCGCACGGTACGACGAAAAACAACAGCAGGCAAAATCCCAGGAGTTTCATGGCCCGATAATACAGAAACTCGTTGGTCGTATGACCTGCAAACGCCAGCGCGTTGTCACTACTGCGTCGGCCATGTGAGTGGCCGTTGCCAATGCGCATCGCTACTATGTCATCTAACCACTACTGCCCTAACCATGCCGCTACTGCAACTTCGCGACGCCTCTCTGGCATTCGGCCACATACCACTACTCGAAGACGTCAACCTGGTGATCAACGAGAAAGAACGGGTGTGTCTTATCGGCCGTAACGGCACCGGTAAGTCGTCTTTGTTGAACGTGCTCAGTGGCCACCAGCCATTGGACTCGGGTACCGTCGAAGCGGGTGATGGCATCAGGATCGCCAAACTGGCTCAGGAGGTACCCGCCGCGGCGACGGAGACGCTGTACGACACGATAGCGGCGGGCCTCAGTGCCGAAGATGCCCACTTCGAAGAGTGGGACAGATCACATCGGATAGAAGCGACCCTGAGCAGGCTCAATCTGCCGGCTGACCCGCTGATGTCAGAAAGCAGCGGCGGCATTCGTCGACGCGCCATGCTGGGACAGGCAATCGTCAGCGAACCGGACCTGCTGCTGCTGGATGAACCCACCAACCACCTGGATATCGATTCCATCACTGCGCTGCAGACGGCGTTGCTCGGCTTTTCGGGCGCGGTGTTATTCATCTCGCATGACCGGGCATTTATCGATGCGCTGGCGACCCGCATCATCGAGCTGGATCGTGGCAACCTGACCTCCTACCCTGGTTCGTATGCACAATACCAAAAGCAGAAAGCCGCGGAGCTGGCAGCCGAAGCGCAGGAAAACCGCAAATTTGATCAAGTGCTGGGCGCGGAGGAGCAGTGGATTCGCCAAGGCATAAAAGCCCGCCGAACTCGCAACGAAGGCCGTGCGCGCCGCCTGGAGGCCATGCGTCGAGAGCGCAAAAACCGTCTCGAACGCCAAGGGAAGGTCAAACTTGCATTGGACGCCAGCAACAACTCGGGAAAAATTGTCCTGCAGGCGGAACACGCGAGCTTTGCGTACGAACGACAAGCCATCATCAGCGATTTCTCCACTACCATTCTGCGTGGGGATCGGGTCGGTGTGATTGGCCCAAACGGCAGCGGCAAGAGCACACTGCTGCAGCTATTGCTTGGGGGGCTGACGCCCACTTCAGGCACAGTAAAACAAGGCACCCAGCTGCAGATCGCCTACTTTGATCAAGAGCGCATGCAGCTGCAACCGGACCGATCGGTCCGCGACAATGTCGCGGACGGCAGCGATCAGATCCGTATTGGTGATAAAACCCAGCACGTGGTGGGTTACTTGCGTGACTTCCTGTTTCCTCCGGAGCGCGTGAACTCTCCTGTTAAGGCGTTGTCCGGCGGCGAGCGCAACCGGCTGCTGTTGGCAAAACTGTTCTCAAAACCCGCCAATCTTCTGGTGCTGGACGAACCCACCAATGATCTGGACGTGGAAACTTTAGAGCTGCTGGAAGAATTACTCAGCGCATTCGCCGGCACCCTGATACTGGTCAGCCATGACCGGACTTTCTTGGATCAGACGGTCACCAGCACATTGGTGCTGGAGGGACACGGACGCGTCGGTGAATATGTCGGCGGTTACTCTGATTGGAAACGCCAGCTTAAAGAACCAGAGGCTGTTGCTGAAACAAAGCGCAAGCCCTCGGGGACAAAAGGAACACAGGCGACCAACGAGGCAAAGGCGACAAAGTCTGCAAAACCAACAAAGCACCAGACCAAGCTCTCCTACAAAGACGAGCGTGAACTGAATCTACTGCCCGATTTGATCGAGAAACTGGAAGCGACTCAGCAGGCACTGACGGCCACCACTTCCGAACCAGACTTCTACCAACAGGATCAATCGATTGTCGCGGAGACCATGAAGTCACTGGCGGCAGTGAGCGACGAGTTGGAGCAGGCCTACGAAAGGTGGGCAGCACTCGAGGCGGCTAAAGCCAGACCGTGAGGTCTTCACTTGTATCAAAAAAGAGTTGGTGATACTAAGGAGAGGCCATGAGCCCTCAGCAGGACAGATTACCCCCTATCGTCGATGACCCAGCGCAAGCCTTAGAGCACATTCGCGAATACGGTCTTGCGCTGTTAGGTGGGCAGATGTCGGCGTCGCAACTGCGGCAAGCAAGAGACGCAACCTATGCAGCGGCTGAAGAAGATAAGCGCCTCGGCCGCAAGGCGGATGCCTTTGGTCTCGACTACGGGGAACACAACGTCCGGGTTTGGAACATCCTCAATCGCCACCCCGTTTTCAGTGATCTGGTGCAGTTGCCCGTGGTGATCGAGCTGCTGCGTCAAGTCATCGGCTGGCCGGCACTGCTGGGTAACATCTCGGCAAACATTGCTGAGCCCGGCAGCCAAGGTGGCGTGCTGCATCCGGACCAGGTGTTTGTGCCCAAACCCTGGCCGGCGGAACCGCAGGGTTTTAATTGCGCCTATGTGCTCGATGATTTCACCGCAGACAACGGCGCAACCGAAGTGGTGCCCCAGAGTCATCTCGCTGGGGACGATGCAGATGGCGAAACGCTTGCGCTGCATGCGGTCCCGGTGATTGTTCCGGCCGGGACGCTAGTGGTGTTTGAGAGCCGCTTGTGGCACCGGACTGGAATGAACAAATCCCAAGCTCCGCGAGCGGCGCTGTTTGCCTGGTACACCACGCCTATCTACCGGACTCAGGAAAACTGGTTCCTCTCGCTGGACGATGCTGTGGTGGAAAATGCGTCAGACGAATTGCTGACATTGCTGGCCTACAAGACCCAGGGGTTTGGTCTGGTTTATGGGCGGTCGCCGCGGTAGCCACGGGTCAAGTACAGGTAACACTACCTTTGAATCCGCTCTGCTACCGTATTCGCCACCCTGATCAGAGCTTCAACAAGCGCTGCATCGATATCCAACCCACCTTCGTACTCTGCAATATTGCGCTTCCGGTGCGCTTGGTCGAGTATCCGCCACTGATCGTTCTCTAGGCCAAGCGTGTGCTTCAGGCACTGGCGCGTGCGCTGGGCTGCGTTGGCGCTCTTGAAAAGGTGCCTACATTTCCTGCAAGCGCCGCCTTGCCAGCCCACGCGCCAGTGCCTCTGAGCGTTTGAGACTTATGCAGAGGCTCCCTAGCCGTCAACCGGGATGGGATCGGGTGCGCTGGGCAAATCAGCCTGGCCAAACCAACGCTCATAAATCAGCATGCCCGCAACAAAGGCGGCTAGGAACACTGCAGCGCGCGGGTCCAGAGTCATCAAGCCGACCAGCGCTGGACCCGGACAGAACCCAGTGATACCCCAGCCGAGACCAAACACCGCCGCCCCACCCAATAGACGTTTATCGACCACGCTTGAGGTGGGGGCGTGGAACGCCTCGTCAAATAGTGGCGCGGCGCGCATACCCACCAAGCGGTAACCAACAAAGGTCATCACAACCGCCGCACCCAGCACAAAGATCAGGGTTGGATCCCAATGTTGATTTAGCGTCAAGAAGGCCAGCACTTTGGCGGGATCGGTCATACCCGCCACGACCAATCCGGCACCAAACAAAATGCCCGCAAGCAGTCCGCTGATATTATTCATCATCACCTTCACGCCAGCGCCAGTAGAGTGGCGGTTAACATACCAACGGCGAGAAAACAGAGGGTGGCGGCAATTGAGCGTTTGGAGAGGCGCGCCATACCGCATACACCGTGGCCGCTGGTACAGCCGGAACCCATACGCGTACCAAAGCCAACTAACAAACCACCCACCAGCAACCACACGTTATGCTCGGCGCTCAACTCCACAGACGGACGAGGGCCGGTTAAGCTGTACGCCAACCATCCGCCCACACCCAACCCCAATATAAACATTAACGGCCACAGATTCTGTTTAGAACGCAACAGGGCGTTGGCCGCTATACCGCTGATGCCGGCAACGCGCCCTAAACTCAAAAAAAGCCAGACCGCCGCCATGCCGATGAGACTGCCGCCAATAATTGCCATTAACATATTTATAACCCTAGAACCTGTTTCGCGATGATGTTGTGTTGCACTTCCGAGGAGCCCCCGGCGATGGTGTAACCGCGATGGTGATAACGTCCGGACGCGACGTATTCAGCGTAGTCCGGGCCCACGCGACTGCGCTCACTGTGTTTAGTGTCTTGTGGTAAGACCAGGTAATCAACTATGCGGAATAACAGTTCGTCCTGGTCTTGCACGAGCTCACTGCCTTTGAGTTTTAACATGGAGGGTTCCGCACCAATCTGTGCACCAGCGTCTGCTTCTGTGAGGATACGCAGACTGGTCATCTCCAACGCCTGCAGACGAATCTCCAGAGCATCCGCCTCCGCTGCCAGGCCCGACGGCAGTTGCAATCCGCTGGCAGCTTGGCTGGCCAAAGCCTGCCTGACAACTTTCAACACGCGCTTGTTCTCCGCTACCCGAGACACCAACAAACGCTCATCCCCGAGCAGGCTTTTAGCCACCGTCCAGCCGCGGTCTTCTTCTCCAAGTCGCTGGCTGACAGGTACCCGCACATCTTCGAAAAACACCTGGTTCCAAAGGCGTTTACCGTTAAACGCATACAGCGGTTCCACCGTGACACCCGGCGACGCCATATCGATCAACAGAAAGCTAATGCCCTTTTGTTGCTGCACATCAGCGTTGGTGCGCACCAAGGCAAAAATCCAATCGGCATCTTCAGCGGCGGACGTCCAGATTTTCTGGCCATTCACCACGTATTCATCACCATTGCGCACCGCGCGAGTGCCAAGGCTGGCCAGATCAGAGCCCGCCTGTGGCTCAGAATAACCCTGGCAGAACCACAAATCGGCGTTGCGTATTTTTGGCAGAAACTGATCGTGCTGGGCTACAGTGCCGTACTTGATGATGGCGGGACCCACCATGTTGAAGCCAAAACCAGACAATTGCGGGGCATGCGCCTGGCGGCAGGCAACGTCAAAGATATGGCGCTGCACAAGATTCCAACCGGTACCGCCATGCTCTTGCGGCCAGTTGGGAGCTGCCCAGCCTTTGGCGTTGAGGGTTTTTGTCCACGCGCTTAATTCTTGTTTGGACACACCCGCCCCGCAGCGCACTTTGTCGGCCAGATCCTGTGGCAGGTGCTCGGCTAGGAAAGACTCAACTTCTTGTTGAAACGCTTGTTGTTCTTCACTGAGCTGATACTGCATGTGTTCGCCTTATTGGGTCACCACCATCGCGCCCCGATCGGTGACAATAATAGTGTGTTCAAACTGAGCCACCAGGTGCCCCTCCGGGACGGACAAGGTCCATCCGTCCTCTTCTTCATGAACCCATTGCACCCCGGTGCTAAAGAAGGGTTCGATGGTGAGCACCATGCCGCGGATGAGTGAGCGTGTTTCTTGAGGATTATCCAGCGGTACGTAGGACGGCTCCTCATGAATTGAGTCTCCCACGCCGTGGCTACCGAGATTTTCCACAATGGTATAACCTTCGCGGTCCGCCACTGCTTGCACGGCCTTGCCAATTACATTCAGGGAACGGCCTGAACGGACTTTAGCAATCGCTGCTTCCACCGCCTCCTGCACCGCGGTGCAAATACGCTGTTGTTCACTATTGGCCTCACCCACCACAAAAGACTGACCCATATCCGCCACAAAGCCACCCAAATTGGCGGAAACGTCGATATTGACCATATCGCCGTCGCGCACCACCAGGTCGCCGGGAATACCGTGCGCTGCCTGATGGTTTACCGATATGCACGTAGCACCCGGAAAGTCGTAATACAACTGTGGAGCAGAGCGGGCACCGTGGCGGGCTAACTCTGCGGCACCCACCTGATCTAACGCTTGGGTGGTGATACCCGGCTGACAGGCGGAAAACATGGCATCAAACGCAGCACGCACCGCGCGGCCAGCCGCTTTCATACCTTGCACTTGAGCTTGCGATTTTGCGTTCATGACAATGGTTTACGGCACTAAACTAAAAAGGCCAAAGTTCTGGAAATCTCATTGTAACTGCGGCCACTTTCACTACGCCATTGATTAAAGGCCTCTTGCACCGCACGCAGGGCGGCTTTAGAGGTGGGCGTTTTATCGATCACACCTTGGCTGATGAGGGCTTTAACCACATCGTTAGAGAACATCGGCGTGTCGCGGCCAATAAAGCGCAAAAAAAAGCGTCCGGTCTGGCCACCGAGGCGGTCACCGTTTTGTTTCAGCTCATCCCACAGCGCGACGAAATCGTCGTCCGGCCACCCAGCGAGAAACTTGCCGAAGCTGCCGTGCTCGGCGCGTACGTCCAATATGTATTGCGCGTTATTGCGGACGCTGGCGATCTTTTTCGCGTTGCGCACAATCTGTGTATTCTGTTGTAGACCTTCCAAATCTTCATCGGACAACATGGCGCAGCTGGCCACATCGAATTGGTCAAAGGCTGCTTCAAAACCCGGCCACTTGTTTTCAATCACTTTCCACACGAAGCCGGAGCGGAATACACACTTGGTCATCTCCGCCAATACCGCGGCGTCCGCTGTGCGCCGCAAGACGGCCTTGGATTTGGGTTTAACCAACAGAGCTTCTAAAGCGGCTTCGCCCCCCTTCCGCTGAGCAGCTTGCTCGTAAATGCCAGTGAATGTATCCATAATGTTGACTGTTGCGCTTAAAGCTCCCGCGATCCAGACCTATACAAGCAAGGTGAGTGTGTGACGCAAGTGAGTAACCCGTGAGTGAAGTAAAAGACCCGCCCGTCTCCAATCTCGACCCCAAACTGCGTTCGATGTTAGAGATAGAAGACGCGGATGACAAAAGTTTCGTTTATTGCGCGACCTGCTCACACGTTGTGAGCCGCAGCGACGAACGCATTGCAGTGAACGGCAGCTTTGACCACCACTTTACCAATCCACACGGTTTCAGCTTTCATGTGGGCTGTTTCGGCAACGCCTTGGGGTGCGATATCTCCGGAGCCCCAGAAGCGGCCGACACTTGGTTCATGGGTTACTTCTGGCGTATCGCCACCTGCGCCGAATGTCACACCCACCTTGGATGGTATTTCGCGCGCGCCAGCGGCGAGGACTATTTTTACGGATTGATTTTAGATCGAATACAAGAAGAGCAGTAATACAACGATGCCCAGCCACAACACCACCATCGAAATCAGTAAAGAGTACCTTCACTTTGCCGCCGCCCACTTCACCTTGTTCAGCGCCAGCGAACGGGAGAATCTGCACGGGCACAATTTCCACGTCACGTTGGACGCTAACGCGCCCGTACAGGATGACGGCCTGACGTTTGACTACAACATCCTTAAAAAAACCTTGAAAGCAATGTGTGATGAATTGGATGAGCAAGTGTTGATGCCCACCGAATCACCGTACTTAAATATTGAAGAGGCTGATGGATATACCTGGGTGACCTTCGCCAATGAGCGTATCCCGTTTCTGGGCCGTGATCTGACCCTGCTACCGGTCCGCAACGTGACCGTCGAAGAGTTGGCTCAGTATTTACTCGACCGGTTGCTCGCCCAGCCCAACATCGCGGCGTTGGATATTAATCACCTCATGCTGCGCTGCTCCTCCGGCGAGGGACAGTGGGCCAGCGCCACATGGCAAGCGGCGTAACCGGCAAAGGACACCTGACAACAACATGAAAACCGTATTAATTACCGGCGCCAGTGCGGGTATTGGCTTGCACACCGCGGATCTGTTCACCCAAGCAGGCTACCGGGTCATCAACCTGTCCCGCCGAGCCTGCCCCCTCGACCAAGTGACGCACATCACCAGCGATTTGGCAGACCCTAGTTTTCTCGACGCCATCCGCGCTCAGCTGACCGAACTACTGGACGATGCGGAGACTGTTACGCTGATACACAACGCCGCCAGACTCACCAATGACACCACCGAGGCTACCGACAGCGCTGACCTGCGCCAGATCTTTGAGATCAATCTGGTGGCACCCAATACCCTCAATGGGTTTGTGTTGCCCTATATGGGCACTGGCTCAAGCATTCTGTACGTCGGCTCAACGCTGTCAGAGAAAGCGGTTCCGGGCTCGTTCAGCTATGTCACCAGTAAACACGCCATGGTCGGCATGATGCGCGCCACTTGTCAGGACCTCGCCGGCAAAGGCATACACACCGCATGTATCTGCCCGGGCTTCACCGACACCGAAATGTTACGCGAACACGTACCCGCGGGTGCCATGCAGGCCATCGCCGGGATGAGCGCCTTTGGGCGCCTTGTGACACCGGATGAGATTGCCCAAACGTTGTTCTGGGCCGCGCAAAGTCCGGTTGTAAACGGCGCGGTTATTCACGCCAACCTCGGCCAGGTGGAATCTTAATCGTCGCGGGCTTCTTCGTAACCGTGTAAACCCAGGTAACGTTTGAGGTACTTCACGGCGAGATAGATGGGCCCGGTGTCCAAGGCTGCCACCACCAGCTTAAATACGTAGCCTGAGGCGATGAACACCAACAGCTGCGGCCAGATGTCGGCCTCATTGTCCACCGGTAAAGCACGCGCATAAAAGTGGGTGATGAGTATCACCGCAGTGGTATCAACAATCTGGCTGACCATGGTCGAGGCGTTGTTGCGTAACCACAGGTGCTTACCCGCTGTCACTTTTTTCCAAAAATGAAACAGGCGTACATCGCAGAACTGCGCCACCAGATAAGCCATCATGGAAGCCGCCACGGCCCCAAAAGCCAATTCACGCACCTCATAAAACACCGGCAGCCGGCCGGCTTCATCCAACATGGGTAATCCAGTGGAGGGGTCTATGGGTTCAAAACCGGGTAGCGCACCCCCCAACCACAACAAAAAGATGACCCATACATTCAACAACACACCCACCCAAACCATGTCGCGCGCTTTCTTCTCACCATACAACTCCGAGATGAGATCAGTGCACATAAAGGTGACCGGGTACGGCAGCACCCCAACCGCAACCACCATGGGGATCTGCACCCCAAACACCGTAAAGGAGAGGTCCACAAAACGGCTGATGCCAAGCACATTGAGCAGCGCCAGGGTGCCCAGAAAGACCCCGGACAGTACCAGGAATACCCGTTGGCGGCGTTTGTTGTAGTCCGGGGCTGCGGCCGTGGTCACTTAGGCGTTCCCTTCAGCGCGGATCACTTAGCCATGCCGCGTTTACGCAGTTTTGCAGGCGTCCGCCGCCAAGGTAAGTGACAGCCACTTCACCCCCTTTGTAGCGCATGTCGTAAACGCTCTCAGGGGTAAAAAAGGCGGAGTGCGGTGTAATGAGCAAGCGGTGGTTGATCCACTCTTCATCAGCCGCCCAGGCTTTAATTAAAGGGTGTCCCGGGTTGGCAGGTTCTTCCGGCAACACATCCAGACCGGCGGCCTGCACGTGATTGGCTTGCATGGCCGCGTACAATCCATCCAGGTCGATGATGGGACCGCGGGCGGTGTTGATGAGAATTAACCCGGGTTTACTGTGCGCCAACACATCTGCATTGATGAGCTTTTCTGTTTCGCTCGACAGAGGTAGGTGTAAACTCACCACGTCACTCTGCGCAAACAATTCCTCTAAGCTATGCGCCCGTCGGATACCCACGCTGAGCTCAGCGCCATTTTCCCGATACGGGTCGTACATGACCACGTCCATGCCAAACGCTTTGGCGCGCAGGGCAGCCGCCGTACCAATTCTGCCGAGGCCAACAATGCCGCACACACAGGCAGACAAGCGTTTGCCATAGGGGTTTAACGCCGGTCGCCACAAACCACGTGGGTCTGTCTTTAACTCCCGGGTATGGAAGGTAATGCCTTTCATCAGGGAGAGCATCAGCGCCATGGCATGGTCCGCCACTTCTTGGGTGCCGTAATCGGGCACATTACATACCGGCACACCTAGCTCACCCCAAGCTTTTAGGTCGATGTTGTCAAAACCTACTTTTGGCGTCACAAAAATGCGGCAGTTGTTCATCTTTGCGCGGTATTCGGCCGGGATGTCACCGACGCTCACCACAGCATCACAACTTGTCCACTGCTCATCACTGACATCTTCATAACGCTCACAAAACTGTGCGCTGTGCTCACCCACACTGGATGTCTCAATTTCACGATTGTCCGGCCAGCGCATGGCAGGCCACAGAACGTTAAACGTCACAGTTTTGCTCCCGATGGATGAGGTCCCGGATGTTACCTGCCGTCTACGCTTTCCGCCAGAAGCGCCACACTCTCGCGCAGCACTGGCTCCGCAATGCCGCCAATGCGCAAGCGCGTGGCCACCATGTGTGTCATGCCTAAACGTTCTTGGTAGCGCGCGATGGTGTCCATCACTTCTTGCGGTTCGCCAACAATGGCCCAATCCGCCAGGGTTTCCCCCGCCTCCAAGCGTGCATTTTCAAAACCCTGGCTCAGTTCGTCCCGCACCTGCTGCAGGACACTCGAGTCGCAGCTGACAAATACGGTACGCATCAGCGGCACCACCGCACTCAGTTCAACACCTTCGGCATCAGCAGCAGCTCGGTGCGACGCATAGTTTTTCTCTAAAGTTGCCAAACTCTCCATCGGTGAACACAAATACGGCAATCCCAAACGGCCCGCCTGGGCCAACGCTTTCGGTCCAAAAGCTGCCACCCACAGCGGCGGATGCGGCAATTGCCGCGGCCGCGGATATACGTGCACCGCGTGTTCTGCATCCCCGTCCAAGGCCACCGGGTTGCCGGCCCAGGCGTCGCGCATCAGTTCTAAGCTCCAGGCGAAGATGCGGCGCTTTTCTTTCGGGGGGACGTGGAAAGCACGTAACATTTCCGGTGCGTAACCGCGACCTACCCCCAGTATGAGGCGCCCGCCGCTCAGTTGGTCCAACACCGCCACCTGTTCAGCCGCTTGCAAAGGGTTGCGCAACGTCAACAGGTAAGATGTGGTGCCTAAGCGGATGGTCTGGGTGGCACCCGCCACACTGGCGAGCAAGGTGAGCGGGTCTGGTAGCGCGTTTTCGCCAAAGTGGTTCTCCGGTAACCACAGCGACTCATAGCCGTGCTGCTCGGCAAATTGCGCCTGTGCACACAAGCTGGGGGCGGACAGATCCGCAAAATTCCATGGTGTTAGACCCAGGTGTAACTTGGCCAAGCCGTGTTTATCCTTGTTTGTTCTATTTGTTTTTGAGTTTCGATGGCTGGGTTTGGCTTACTTATTGTTGCTGTTCCAGCTTAGCGTCGTTTTTTTACTTCAGGTATTCGAGCAACACGGCCGGTAATAAGTTCCAATACCAAAACCACCATACCATGGCGCACTGGGCAAACAGCAGCAGCGTGAAGTGCAAACGTCGGCTTGGCCACCAAAACCCCGCCAGCCATACGCGGAAGCCATATACCAACTGCACCACCACCAAGACAGCAAAGGCTACCGGCCACCACAACAGCTGCGCAATGTTGGCAAAGCCATGCAGCAACAACGCATAAGCATTTTCCGCTGCACCCGCCACGGAAACACCAAAGAGGGCCACTACCACACAAGCGGCGTAACACAGCAACGCCAACAAACGCTGCCCTGCTACCGTGTCATGCCGCCGGTGGGTCAAACTGGAGATGGGCCACACCAACAGCACTCCCACCGCCAGCACCAGCCAGGTTAATAAAATAGCGAGATTAACCATCACTGATTCAGGCAGCGTAGCTGCTGTGTAGGCTGTCATCGGACGATCAGAAAAGTACAAAATCTGCCCACCACTGGGACTTGGGGTAAACGCAACCCGGGTAAAGCCGTCCACCTGTTGAAAGGCGCCGTCACTGACTTGACGGTAGCGCCGAGTGCCGCCCAAGTCGGTGATCAAAAGTGAGAGTGTTTCTTTATCAAACTGCACTTGCGCACTGTCCATCACCCCCAGCAGCTTGGAGAAGTTGCTGTGGTTGCGCCGCGCGCTGAGATATTGGCCTGCGTATTTGGCGCCGTCTACAACGTCCGCCAGTGCAGGCTCAGACCCAGCCAGGCCCAACTGGCTGGCTACTAGTTCCACCAGTTCGGTAGCCACGGGTTCCGCCCCTAGCGTATTGGTGGAAACAAACACACCCACGCCTTGTTGCGGCCATAACACCATGCGCGAGTTAAACAAGATCGTGTTGCCATCGTGACCCACGGCGCGGGCGCCATCCCCAAGCGTCATTTCATACGGACCCAGGGCCATGGCATTCACTTCAGGGTGGATGACAAAAGCATCGCCAAACAACTGTGCCTTCGACGCAGCGCTCAGTATTTGGCTGGCATTCGGATTCAACAACTCCGCCATCAGTTTGGCCATGTCCGCGGCGGTTGCGCTTGCCGCACCTGCGGGCGCCAAAGGCACATAAGTGAAGCCCTGCTCCTTCTCTCCGCCAAGTACCGGTAGGTAACCCCGCGCGCGGGTGGCCTCCATATGCGCCGGTACGGGTTGTCGCGTAGTGCTGTCACGCATCCCCAAGGGCTGCAGCACATGCGCTTCGACATAGTCATCCCAGCTCATGCCGCTGACGTGGGCCACTAAATACCCCGCCAACGCAGCGCCATAGTTCGAGTATGCGGTCAGGCTGCCCGGTAGTCGCACACGTTGCGGCACATGGTTGGCAAGATTGCTGCCTAGCTCACCCAGCTGACGAGGGCCGCTGACAAACAAGTCCACGAGGTTGTCCTCCAACCCCGGGGTGTGGGTCATTAAGTGGCGCAAGGTGACGGGCGCGGTGAAATCAGGCGGAAGTTGAAAATCCTGCAGGTAACTGTTGACGTCTGCTTCAAGATCCAGACGGCCGGCTTCCACCTGTTGCATCACGGCAATCCACACCAATACCTTGGTGATACTGCCGATACGAAACTGGGTGGTACCACCCTGCACCGGAATGCCGCGCGTGCGGTCGGCATCACCATAACCTTTGAGGGCCAGCAATCGGCCATTGCGTACAATGGCAACGGTGGCCCCCACGGTTTTGCCTGACACCACTGTGTGCCGCATGTAGCCATCCACCTGTTGGCTCAAATTAGCGATGTCGGGTGCCGCGTAGACCGCCACGCAGCAACAGACCAGCGCAGTGCTCAACCAAGCCTTGAGCCACGCCGGTACACAGTGCATCAGGGTTCAAGCCCCGCAGCACCCCGGGCAAAGTCCACTTCCGGGGTCTGTACCGGGAGCGGATCTTCAGCAGGTACAGGGATTGCCTGCATCAACGCGATGGCACGCATGGATGCAACGACCGCAGCCACATGGCGGCGCAGCGCAAACTCTGCATACAGCGGATCATCTTTGAGTAACAAACAGCGCTCCGTACCACAACGGAACTGCGTGCGGTCACCAAAATTATTGCCTGCACGGCCATACTCGCCAAAATCATCTGCTTGATCCGCAAACTCCCAATAAGACTCCCAAGTGGCGGGAAAACCCGCTATCGGTGACTTCACCGCGGTGATGGTCTGCTCCGCCGTATCGATCAGCAGTTTGGAAAACGAATCGTTGGCCGGATCTATCTGTGCACACGCGGCGGCCACCGCTTGTTCCACAGCATGCGCGTCTACCGGAAAGCGATTGAAGCGGTCACTCATGGAAAACCGCCACCAGCGCCCGGTAAACACCGGCACCACGTGCGGCGGGGAGCTGGTCTTTTGGATGTACGTCAGCAACCGCCCCAAGGTTTGTAACGCTCGGCGCTTCTTTTCGGTGTTTTGCTCGGTGTTTTGCAGCTGCCCCAAGAGCTCCGAGAAATGTCCGTGAAATCGGGTTTCCACCAACCACCAAGATGACCGCGTGCCTTGATCTGCGCGGTTGTAGTAGTTCCACCGAAACATCCGCACAAAAAAATTGTTGTCCGCCTGGGCGACGTTGGCTTTAACGATGTAGCGCGTGTCCAACGCAGACAGGCGTTCCACCTGCTGTGAATCTTGCACGCAGCGATTAAATTGCCGAGCGGCAATAAACGTCAGCTGTTGATGAATCTCCGGGGTATAAGCCAGTGCTTGGCTCGGCACCCACTCAGCCACCAACAGCAACGTCAGCCATAGGAATGGCTTGTTCATCCGTCTCCAATGCATTAAGCAATTCTTGTATCGTTAAATCGAGCCCCGGCCAGCGCAATTGCGGCGCCACTTCCGCGGCTGGTGCCAGCACAAACAGGCGATTGACCGCGCGCGGATGCGGCAAGGTGAAATCTTCGCTGTTGCGGATGTGCTGATCATAAACCAACAGGTCCAGGTCCAACTCGCGGGGCGCGTTCCGCACCAGTTTACGGCCGCGGCCAAACTCTACCTCAAGTGCCTTTAGCTGCTTCAGCAATGTCTCCGGCGTCAACTCCGGGCGTGCTTCAAAACAAACCGCGGCGTTTACAAATTCATTGGACCCCGGCGGACAGTCAACTGGTGAGGTTTGCCACAGACGCGAACAACGCAGGCTGCCGGGCAGCGCAAACTCCGCCAGTGCCTGCATGGCGTTTGGAACGATGTTTGCCGAAGGCCCCTGATTACTGCCTAAACCTATCAACACCAACGTGGTTTACCCTTTTCTGCCGGCGCGTGGGTAGTGCACCGTGCGAGAGATACATTTAACCAGAAGAATGGCGGCGGAGCATAGCCGCTATGTGACGCCGGGCAGCGCTCGGGCGTGGAGAGTGGTTTGTGTTTTATCCGGTCTGAAACAGCTTGGGTAAGTCCTCGTCAGATGCCTCCACAACGGCGTCCACCCACTTGTGAAAGTTTTGCCCGCCGAGTTCGTTTTTGCCAAACACGATGTAATCTCGTGCGCCGACATCAAGATTCTTCTGCAGGGCATTGCCGGTGGCGTAGTCTTCTTCCCCCACCACAAACTTGAGGAAATCAAACTGGTCCTTGGCTTCGTCCACCAACTCATCCTTGTCAGGCGCATTTTCCATCAGGTAATACTGCACCGTACGCGACGTTTCCGGGGTCTCACCCGGAAACAGTTGGGAGATCATCACCGAGCGCCCGCCGCCTTGGAAACTGGCGATGGAGATGTGCGGAAAAATAGTCCACACCCCTTGCAACAGCCGTTCGGTAGGCCATGCCTCTGGTTCCAAGCCCTCGTATTCGGACCACGAGGTATCCGGCCGCCCTAAGTGCTGGTGCGGGCCCCACGAATAGTAGATGGCTTGATTGCCGATGTCGGTGCCAAATGACTTACCGTGCAATATAGGCAGGTGGTAGTAGTCCAAATAGCCGTCATAAGCGACTTTCCAATTCGGCCCCTCCAGCGTTTGTGTCGCCTGCAGATGCCAAGACGCAAAACCAAACTGATCCAACAGACTGTCGTATCCCGACAAGAACGCCTCTATGTCCAAGTCAGATTTAGGGTTCAGCGTGACCCAGATCAAGCCTGCTTTTTCCAACGTCGGCAGTTCGGTTAGGCCAAACTCAGACTTGTCGATGGCACCGAAATCCTGTTCTGCGTAAACCGCCACCAAATCCCCTTCCGGGCTAAACGTCCACGCATGGTACGGGCAGGTGAATTTATAAGCTTTACCGCAACCCTCCGCGGTGAGGCGCGCGCCGCGGTGGGTGCACATATTTACAAACGCTTTCACCACACCGCTTTTCGTGCGGGTGATCAATACCTGTACACCCGCGGCTTCCATGGCTTTGTAGTCACCCACCTCGCGCAGCTCCGCCGTGGTGGCCAGCACCAACGGTAAACGACGAAAAATCCGGCGTCGCTCCAGCTCAAAGCGATCTTGGTCGTAGTATTTTTCTACCGGCACCTTGTAGATCTCGTCAGCCAGCTGCATGGTGCCGGCGCGACCATGTTTGAGATCATTCAGCGCAATATCGATGAGTTGCGACTTGGACATGGCGGACTCCCCTAACACACCCGCCCATCCTCTCGGATTCTGCGAGAGCGTACATACGCAATGTCCCGTAGAGGACGTTTTAGCGGATTAACACATCTCCAAAGCGGCCGTTGCGATACACGCGCAGCACAATCTGGCGTTGGTTAAGCAAAATCGCATCACGCAGCTCTGATATGTCGCCGATCGTGCGACGGTTTGCCGCCACAATCACGTCACCCGCACGCAGACCGTAGGCGTAGGCCTTGCTGCGCGAATCCACGGTGGTGGTCAGCACACCTGCGCTTTTACCGGGTTCGTCCGGATTCCAAAAATTCTCAAACTCCACACCGGCCAGCCGCGGGTCTACACGCCGACCTACCGCCCGTTGCTGAGTATTTTCAGTGATTTCCAGAGCCACGGAGCGTTCGCGACCGTTGCGAATCAGCTCCACGTCAATCTCATCACCGATAAACATGATGGCGGCCTGGCTGTGAAAATCGGACAAGCGTCGAATGTCCCGCTTACCTACCCGGGTGATGATGTCACCCGCTTCCAAACCGGCTTCGTCAGCAGGACTGTCAGGTTCTACTTCCACCACAACAATGCCGTCGCGGCGCTGCACACCAAAAGCGCGGGCCAGCTCCGCATTAAGACTCTGTACTGTCACACCGATCAGACCACGGCGCACTTCGCCGTGCTCTATGAGCTCGTCCATGATGGCGCGGACCATATTGGAGGGAATGGCAAAACCAATACCAACGTTGCTGCCGGTAGGCGCCAAGATCGCGGTGTTGATCCCCACCAGATCGCCATTCAAATCCACTAACGCGCCGCCCGAGTTGCCCGGATTGATCGGCGCATCGGTTTGGATGAAATCTTCGTATCCTTCAATACCGAGACCGCTGCGACCCAGCGCACTGACAATGCCGCTGGTCACTGTTTGGTTTAAGCCAAACGGATTGCCGATGGCCACCACAAAATCACCCACCCGTAGATCAGCACTGTTAGCCAGACCAATCTCTATGAGCTCTTGCGGATCTACTTTCAGCACCGCCAAGTCCACCTGCTGATCACGGCCAACCAGATCCGCCTGCAGCACACGCCCGTCTGCCAGGCCAATGGAAATTTCGTCAGCCCTGCCGACCACATGATGATTGGTAACAATGTAGCCTGCTTCTGCATCTACAATGACACCGGAACCCGCGCTCTGAGTGCGCCGCGTACGCGGCACGTTAAAAAAGCGGCGAAAAAACGGATCATCCAACAAAGGATTTGATGTGCGCACGGTGGTGTAAGTGGCGATGTTGACCACGGCAGGATTCACCCGCTCTAACATATTGGCCAAACTCGGCAGTTCACCTTCGCCAGGCACCGACATGGGTAACGCGGCGCGCGCCGTTAGGGGCGCGAGGAACACACCGCAACAAAGCAGAACAAACAGGCGTTTGTGAAACATCTTGTTATTCAATTCTCTTCCAACCAGATCTCTTCCAACCAGTTCTACCGGCGTTTGACCTCGGGTGACTAGGCGGGTTCCCGCGCAACCTGGGGCACATTTGGCCGTACACCTGCCGCGGCGATGATGACAAAGGCAGCCGCGCACAGCGCAACCGCCACGCCATAAGCCACTGTGTAACCCGCCACATCATAGGCGGTACCCAGCACAAACGGGCCCAGCGCGACCCCCACCAAGGTCGCCGCGTTACCCAGGGCGAACACACGTGGATAAATTGAGCCAGGAAAAGCTTCAGCCAGCCACAACGGTTGCAGCATCAGCACATTGCCGATACTCACACCGAACAGACCCGCTCCGAGCAAAACCGTAGAGGCTTGCGTTGCGGTTGCGACTAAACCCAAACCAATCATTTGCAGCACCAGATTCGCCAGCGCAAACGGTCGTATCGACACGTACATCACCACCCAGCCACCGGCGAAACGCCCCAAAATACTGCACACGGTGAGGACCTGGACCGCGGTGGCGGCCACGGTGAAATCGGCAAGTTCGGTCACGCGGTTATACAGGTGAGAAATACCTCCCACTTGGGAACCTTGCGCAAACACGTAACCGGCCGACAATAGAATGAAGAACCGTGTGCGAATGGCACTGGCGTAGGTCCATTCTCCTTCGTCTTTCGACAGCTGCGCGCCGGCCTGATGCGGCGCCGGCCGGATCACCCACAACCCAAGCGGCACGATCAGCACTACATAGGCTAAACCCAACCAGGGAATGGTCGCCGGTGCGCCAAGGCTGTTAAATAGGTAGGCGGTCGCCGGTGTGACCACCACGCCGCCAAAAGACAAGCCGGTGGATGCGATCGACAAAGCCACCGAGCGATTTGAGCCCGGGAACCACTGCGTAACCAAGGTGGTCGCCACCACCAGGGAGGTACCGGTATACCCGATGCCATACAACACAAATAGAACGTAGATGTGCCACAACTCGGTCGCCAGCGCCACGCTGCTCAGGCTGACGCCGGCGAGCAGGGCCGCCCAGACAACGATCCAACGCACGTGGATACGTTCCATCAACCGCGCCACCTGCATGCCCGCCACACCGCCGACAATAAAAAACAGCGTGACCGCAAACGACACCTGCGCTAACGGCAACTCGAGTGTTTTTGCAAATTCGGCCATATAGACCGACATGTTGTAGAAGCCTAACCCGGAACTCACCGTCTGCATGAAGAACATGGCAGCAACGATGACCCAGCCGTAGCCGACCTTGTTACCCATGGCTTCGCAGTGTAATCGAGGTGCCAGTGCTCAAACCACTTGATCACGCTGAATCAAGCGGCTTGAAATCTAGGTTTCCAGGTAGCCGTTCAAGTGGAGGGCTTCGAGCAAGCCGGTGAGAATCAGATCAGACACCACATGATCAAACAGTTGCTCGCGATCAAACAGGTGGGCAAAACCACCGGTGGCGATGACCAGCGGTGCTTCATCGGGAAAAGCTTCCGCCGAAATGCGCTGTGTGAGTTCACGCACCATGCCGACGTTGCTCCAGTACAGACCGCTCTGGATGCTGCCGATGGTGGTTTTGCCGATGGCGTTTTTCACCGGCCGGATTTCCACTGAAGGCAGCTTGGCGGTTTTCGCTTCCAACGCCTCCATGGCCAAACGTACGCCGGGCATGATGTTGCCGCCGAGGAAGGTGCGGTCTTTGGCAATGGCGCAGACGGTGGTGGCAGTGCCGAAATCAATGACAATGAGGTTGCGATCGGGAAACAGCTTGACCGCACCCATGGCATCCGCAATGCGATCGCTGCCGACTTCTTTCGGATCTTTATAGGCAATTTTGAGGCCGGTTTTTACGCCCGGGCGCATCAACATCGGCTCCAGTCCAAAATACTTTTGGCAACAGGCGCGCAGCGAATAGTTGAGTTCCGGCACCACCGAGGAGATGGCGATGGTTTTGATGTGTTCGGGATTTACACCGTTTTCGCGCAACGCACCGCGCAAGAACACGCCGATCTCATCGGACGAGGTTCGCGCGGTGGAAGCATGCCGAAATTGGGTGACTAACTTGGCGTCATCAAACACACCGCAATAGATTTGGCTGTTGCCGACATCCAGCGCAAGAATCATCAGGCTACCTCACAGGCCTCCACGTTATCGATTAGACGCACGGTGTGTTCACCGCAATCCACCACAATGGCGCCGAAACGCCGGTTCCCACGGGTTTCGACATAATCCACCTGGAACCCAAAAGCAGCAAGCTGGGCACGCACGTGTGCGTCATCAACAGGCGCGCGCAGGGTTTGGTTAAACTTGGCCGCCTCTCGCCGCGCGTCTTTACTCAGCAACTTGTTGCGAGAACTCATCGCCAAACCGTCGCATTCGCGGACAGTTTCACAACCGACAATGTCGACGTCCATAAAAAACGTCTCCACCATATCGCGCACCAGCATATATTGCTGGTAATCCTTTTTGCCGAAATAGGCACGCCGCGGCCGTACCAGGTTCAACAGCTTCATCACCACCGTAAGCACACCGGTGAAATGCCCCGGGCGATTGCTGCCACACAATTCGTTGCTGAACTGGTTTTCCACCACCTGATACCGATAGCCATCGGGGTAGATGTCCGCGTAGCGCGGCAGCAAAACGTAATCCACCCCCAGAGCTTGGGCTACCTTCAGGTCCTCATCCAGGGTGTCCGGATAGTTGGCCAGATCATTCGGATCATTAAACTGCGTGGGGTTTACATAGATGCTGAGCACCGTCACGTCATCGCTCTCAACACTGGCTTGCAATAAGGCAGCGTGGCCATCATGCAACGCACCCATGGTGGGCACAAAGCCGATGCTGCCTTGCAAACCACGCCGCGTTTCGCGCCAACTTTGCAAGTCTTCGATCACCTTCATGCGTACATCTCCGCCGCGCTTGGGAAAGCGCCGTTTACAACATCGGCGTGATAGTGATTCACCGCGTCGGCCACCGTACGCTCACCAGCGGCGTAATGACGCAAGAATTTTGGTTTAAAACCAGCGTCCATCCCCAACATGTCGTGCAGCACCAATACCTGACCATTGGTCGAAGCACCTGCGCCGATCCCGATGGTGGGGATGTCTAACTGTTCGGTGACCATACGCCCTAGCTCGGCGGGTACACACTCCAACACCAGCGCAAAACAGCCGGCCTCTTGCACGGCTTTTGCCGCCTGCAAGATCTGCGCGGCGTCACCTTCGTTACGCCCTTGCACCTTGTGGCCACCAAACGCCTCCACCGACTGCGGTGTTAATCCCAAATGCCCCATCACCGGCACGCCGGATTCAACAATGTGCGCCATGACGTCGAGTTGGCCGTCGGCACCTTCAATTTTTACGCAGTTGCTGCCCGCCTGCATCAACGCCATCACCGCGTCCATCGCCGGGCCCAATCCTTTGCGCACCGACAAAAAAGGCATGTCGCCGACCACAAACTTATCCGGCGCGCCACGGCGCACGGCCGCAACATGGGTCGCCATCATGTCTACCGTGGCGTGCACCGTACTGTCGTAACCATGCATCACCATGGCGAGACTATCCCCTACCAGCAGGGTGTCGATGTCAGTTTGGTTGAGGATGCGCGCCGACCAGAAGTCGTAACACGTCACCATGGAGATGTTTTCACCTGCGCATTTGCGCTTGGCAAAGTCGAGAATGTTCATATTTCCTCCCGGTTTAAAGGGAGGGACTGGACGAATTATAAGTGCAATTCGGTACCTGTCCCTTGAGATCAAGTCCTAGCGCATACCGCCTGCAGAGCAGGTTATGTATACGCACGCATGCCCGGTGTTGAGCCGGATGGTGAGAGTACTATTGCAATTTGGGATTGTAAAACGCCGGTAATCCGGCTTAGGACCGATGCTCGTTCAGGTAGTGCTGTGAGGATGGGGAATCTCGACCAGCTTTAGCCGTCTGATGCCTTCGAAGTCATTTGGATTAACCGTGTACAAAGGGAGATCATTCGCGAGGGATATGGCCGCTATCAGGGCATCATAAGAGCGAGCGGCCGTTTTACGACCAATCGAGCGAATGTCAGCCGCTACCTCACCGAACACGCGAGCTGCGGCAGCGTCAAGCGGAGGCGGAAGCGGAAGCGGATCAAAATCTATCCAGAATCTCCGTCGCATTCATATCGCTGCGTCCATATGAGCGGCAATATCCCAAAAAAAGGAATCAGCATCGAGCAAGGGAAGCTTGTGCCATCTACTTAGCAAAGCAGCAGCGTCCAAGCCAGATCTGGGCAACGGACATAGTTCGGCAACAGGCTTGCCGGCCTTAGTAACGATCAGACGCTCTCCAGCGATGACCCGGTCAACAACATCACCGCCGTGATTGCGCAATTCTCGGACAGTCACATCATTCATAGCTCAAATGTATCGCTCGCGATACATAGCTGCAATTGTCTCAGCTCTAGATTAAACGGACCCAGCGCCATGTTTCTGCCAAACAATAGCTTCACCCCTTGCCCGACATCTCCATCAGTTGGATCAGATTACCGCAGGTGTCGTCAAACACAGCCACTTTGACATCGCCGGCTTCGGTAGGCGGCAGTGTGAACGTAACCCCTTTAGCTGACAAGCGTTGATATTCCGCCTCAAGATCATCCACCTGGAATGAGGTTGCCGGGATGCCATCGGCAACCAGCGCAGCGCGATACGGACCCACCGCGGGATGCACACTCGGCTCCAACAACAACTCCGTCCCGCCGGGTGCATCTTTTGCGGTCAGCGTGAGCCAGCGGTGCTCGCCCGCGGGAACATCGTGTTTCTTTTCAAAGCCCAACGTCTCAGTGTAAAACTGCAGCGCTTTTTGCTGATCGTCGACAAAAATACTGGTGATATAGATTTTCATGTGGTTAGTTGCGCGCTGTAGTCGTACCCATTCATCGTGACCACCGCCTTGCCGATGACTTCACGATTTTCCAGCAAACGCATGGCGTCAACCGCTTGGAGGCTTACGCTACCGATGTCATCCGACAGTGCCTGACACAACACCGCCCGTGTGGTGCGGCTCATATCAGGTTTTTAACAAATCACTCAACGCGCGACGCGCCATCACCTTCACCAGATGGGCCCGATATTCGGCGGAGGCATGGAGATCATTGTTGAATCCGGCGTCTGGCACCTCCACGCCGTTAATGGCGGAAGGGTCAAGATGTTCGTTCAGCACCTCTTCGATGCCACTCGCACGAAACGCGCAGGGCCCGGCTCCGGTGACACCGACGCGCACGCTGCCACCGAAGTCCGCGATCAATACACCAACCACGGCATATCGTGACGCCGGGTTCGGAAACTTACGATAAGCCGCACGTTTGGGTATGGGGAAGTCTATGTGGGTGATAATTTCACCCGGCTGCAGCGCCGTTTCAAAAAGGTCCTGAAAAAACTCATCCCCGCTGATACTGCGCTGTTGAGTGTGGACCGTACCGCCCAAGCCCACCACCGCGGCGGGATAGTCCGCAGACGGGTCGCTGTTTGCCACCGAGCCACCGATGGTGCCGCGATTACGGACTTGATTGTCGCCGATGAGGCCAGCCAGTTGCGATAAGACCGGTAACGCTTGTTGGATCTCTGCGGAACCTGCCACAACGTTATGGGTGGTGAACGCCCCGACACGAACGGCATCCGCGTTGACTTGAACACCCGTCATTTCTGCGATGCCCGCCAGATCAATCAAATCCGTGGGTGCGGCCAGGCGTTGCTTCATGGTGGCAAGCAAAGTCATGCCACCACTTAAGTACATCGGATCATCCGCCTCTCGGAACAAGGCCACCGCCTCGTCGAGGCTCGCCGGTTTGTGATAATTGAACTGATACATTAGCTATTACCTCCGATGGCGCGCCACACTTTCTCCGGCGTGGCCGGCATGGAGATGTCTTTGATACCTAAGGCATGGGTAATGGCGTTCATGATCGCGGCAGGAGAGCCTATTGCACCGGCTTCACCGCAGCCTTTCACTCCCAGGGGATTGTGCGTACAAGGAGTGACAGTGGTGTCCACTTTGAAGTCCGGCAAATCGTCCGCGCGCGGCATCGTATAGTCCATCATCGAACCAGTTTGAAGCTGCCCATACTCATCGTAAATACCGTGTTCCATGATCGCCTGCCCGGCGCCCTGGGCCACACCGCCGTGAACCTGACCGTGCACAATGAGCGGATTGATGATGTGCCCAAAATCGTCCACGGCAACAAAATCCTCCAAACTCACCACGCCGGTTTCGATATCCACTTCAACTTCGGCGATATGAGTACCCGCGGGGTAAGTGAAGTTGTTTGGATCGTAGAATGCCTTTTCGGCAAACCCCGGTTCCAGGTCTTCCGGGTAATCTGCCGGTACATATGAGGCAAATGCCACTTCCTGGATCGACATGGACTGGTTGGAGTCCTGCAGGGTGAACTGGCCGTCTTCAAAGGTGACCTGTTCCGGCGTAGCCTGCATCATGTGCGCGGCAATTTTCTTACCTTTTTCAATCAGCTTGTCGGCCGCCGCCACCAGCGCCGAACCGCCCACTGCCAGCGAGCGTGAACCATAAGTGCCAAGGCCAAAGTCCATGCGCCCGGTGTCACCGTGAATGATATCGATGTCATCGTAATTGATCCCGAGCTTGTCCGAGACTACCTGCGCGAAGGTGGTTTCATGGCCTTGCCCATGGCTGTGAGAGCCGGTAAATACGCTGACCGAACCTGTTGGGTTGACACGAATTTCACCGCTTTCATACAGGCCAACGCCAGCACCCAATTCTATGGCCAGTTTGGAGGGTGCCAACCCGCAGGCCTCAATGTAGCAAGCAAATCCAATACCTCGCCGCTTACCCTGCTCCGCGGCGGCGGCCCGCCGTGCCTCAAATCCGGCGTAGTCAATGATGTCTAACGCCTTGTCGAGGCTCGCTTCGTAATTGCCGGTGTCGTACACCAGAGCTACCGGTGTTTCGTAAGGGAATTCTTCCGGCTGGATCATGTTCATGCGCCGTAGGTCGGCCGGATCTTTGCCTAACTCCCGCGCGGCTTGTTCAACGATGCGCTCTACCACATAGGTGGCCTCGGGCCGGCCAGCGCCGCGATAGGCATCCACCGGCGCGGTATTGGTATATGCCCCTTGCACCTCAACATAAATGTTGGGTGTTTTGTACTGCCCGGCCAGCAAAGTGCCGTAGAGGTAGGTGGGCACCGACGAGCCGAAAGTGGACAGATAAGCGCCAAGATTGGCGGTGGTCTGCACTTTCAGGCCGGTGAAGCGCCCCATTTCGTCCATCGCCAATTCTGCGTGGGTGATGTGGTCGCGACCGTGCGCATCCGCTAAGAAACTTTCACTGCGCTCAGCCACCCACTTGATCGGGCGATTGGCTTTAGCGGCGGCCCAGATTACAGCGGTTTCTTCAGCGTAGATAAATATTTTGGAGCCGAAACCACCGCCGACGTCCGGCGCCACAATGCGCAACTTATGCTCCGGTGCAACCTGCACAAAGGCGCTCAGCACCAACCGTTCTAGCCCCGGATTTTGGCTGGTGGTATAGAGGGTATAGTCGCCGGTGGCGCTCTCAAACATCCCCAGACACGCGCGCGGCTCGATGGCGTTGGGGATCAAGCGGTTATTGGTCAAATCCATGGTGGTGACATGGGCGGCTTTGGCAAACGCCATGCGAGTGGCATCTTCATCACCCAACGCCCAGGTGTAGGCGAGGTTATTGGGTATACCTTCGTATATTTCATCCGATGCCGTGGCGGTGGCAAGGTCTACCACTACATGCAACTCGGTGAAATCTGCATAGACGGATTCCGCACCTTGTTTGGCCGCTTGCAACGACTCCGCTACCACCAGCGCGTAAGGTTCTCCCACGTAATTGGCCACCGTGGCCGCCATGGGGGGATGCGGCGACGACAACATGTCGGCACCGTCTTTGCTTTTGACCATCCAACCGCAGGGTAGATCACCTATGCCATCGTCCACCATCTGCTGACCAGTATAGACGGCAACCACACCCGGCACCGCCAAGGCGTCATCACAATCAATGCCATCGATGCGCGCCCGCGGGTAAGGGCTGCGACAAAAGACCGCATACAACTGGCCAGGTTGATTGAGATCGTCCGTGTAGTTGCCGTTGCCGGTGATGAAACGTAAGTCTTCCCGGCGCCGCACCGGTGCACCAATCCCGGTTTCACCGGTATCTTCAAGTGCTTCGCTCATGCTGCCCCCTGCTTAGCTCGCGTTAGCCACTGATTCAATGGCCCTTACAATGTTGTGATATCCGGTACAACGGCAGATGTTGCCTTCCAGACCTTCGCGTATGGTTTGGCTGTCTAGGCCGTCATTGTTGTCGATGAGGTCAATGGCCTGCATGATCATGCCTGGCGTACAAAAACCACACTGCAAAGCATGGTGTTCACGAAACGCCGCCTGCATCGGGTGCAGATTTTCAGGGTCGCCGATGCCTTCGATAGTCGTCACGTGCGCACCTTCCGCCTGAGCCGCCAACATCGAACACGCTTTTACGGCACGCCCGTCCAAATGCACCGTGCAGGCGCCGCACTGCGTTGTATCGCAACCCACGTGGGTACCGGTGAGTTGCAGATTAACCCTGATCAAATCAACCAATAGTGTGTTGGCCGGCACTTCTACTGCATGCTCAGTGCCGTTGACTGTGAGTGTGACTTTCATCGCGTGATTCCCATCCTTCCCCTCTAATTCGTTAAAGTCCCGTGCGTTCGGTAAGTCCTGAAAATCACCGAACTTTCTTGTCGCCCGCGCTCTAAAACTCGCCTGCGCTCTAAAACGCCAAGATCACCGCAATGGCAAGACCAACAAAGGCAACCACCCACATCAGCCAGCCGCCACTTTTTTCGAATTCACGTTCTTCAGCGGCATCAGTGTCCGTAGCCGCGGTGGCCACCGCAACAGAATCGGGATCTAGGCGCTTGGAGAACTCGGCAAAAAAATCATCTGCCATCTTACGTGCGGCGCCATCCACTAGACGGCTGCCCACCTGCGCCAATTTGCCGCCGACGTTGGCTTTGACGCCATAGCGCAACACAGTGACGCCGTCGTCTTCGTCCAAGTGCACGTTTGCACTGCCTTTGGCGAAACCCGCGGCACCCCCTTTGGCGTTACCGTTGATGGTGTAGCTCACCGGCGCCTCGATGTCAGACAGCTCCAGAGCAGCATTAAAGGTTGCGCTCACCGGACCGACCTTGGCTTTTACCGCCACCTCGAAATGCTCGTCATCCAGCTTTTCGACACGTTGACAGCCTTCGATACAGGCCCCCAAAACGTCCGGGGCATTGAGCGCCGACCACACGTCTTCGCGGCGGGCGGCAATGCGATATTCGCCGGATTGTTCCAAGTTTTGCTTCCCTTGCAGTGGACCGCACAGAGTGCATCAACATCTGCGCGTGCGCAACAAAACTCCGTTATGCAGACAAAATTTAAACCGGGTCGGGCTCTCCCAAGGCACGTGCGCGCTCAACCCGGGTGGCTTCATCATCCGCGAGGTAACGCAATGCGGCCAACAAAAACACTGCACTGACCGCAAACGCCACCAGCCCCCACGTCACCGCAGACTGCAGCGCTGCGCCCGGCGCCATGCCGCTGGACATGTTTAGATCACTCAACTGCCCCATCAGGTAAGGCCCTAACGCCAAACCCAGGAAGGTGTTCATCAACACGTAATAAGCCGAGGCCGTAGCCCGCATGCGCGGCATCACCAAATCGTTAATCGTGCTGGTGGCTGCACCGATCCACGCGGGTGACAAGATGCTAAACACAAAACTGCATATATAGGCTGTCACCGCGTTGTCCGCGTATAAAAACCCAAGCGCAAACGGCAGAGACAACACCGGTATGGCAAGCCCAATGTAGATGCGCGCATTGGCGCTGCGGGCTTTCCACGCGTCCGCTAAAAAGCCACCGAGCACAATGCCGATAAAGCCACCAATGGCTGCGCCTAAACCCAGAAACAAACCGGCATCCGCGATGGATTCACCATGTACCCGTTGCATAAACGGCGGCGACCAGAAACCAATGCCATAGGTCACAAAAGAAACGGCGGGAAAACCGATGGTGACGGTCACAAAAGCTTTCGACTTAAACATCATGGCAAAACAGGCCGGATCGTTAAGTTTTAAATACTGCACCCAACTGACGGTGATATAGACACCGGTGCCCAGAGCAATCCATTGCAATGCGGTGGGCATCACCCAATACAGGCCGTAAAACAGTGCAACCACCACTGCCAACAGCAGCAGATTATTGAGCACAGCGCGCACACCACCGGCTTGAAATAACGTCCATAGGGAAAGCCCCGGCAACACACTGAACAGGGTATTTTGAGTGGCTTTAAAGGGTTGCGGGTGCGCGGGGGTGACCAGCCCTTCGCTGATGCCTCTAATCGGTTCTCGTATGGTCCACACCCAGACCGCCACCAATATGCCAGGCAGCCCGACGGTTAAAAATGCGGCCTGCCAGGGTTTCAGTCCCAGCGGGGCCGCCGCCGGATCCGGATACCAGGCATACCAGGCTTCCACCACCGCACCGCCCAGGAACAACCCCACACCGGCACCGATGTAGATGCCGCTGGAGTAGATGGCCAATACCGTGGCGCGGACTTTGGGCGAGAAATAATCCGACAGCATGGAAAAAGCCGCCGGGGTTGCGCTGGCTTCACCCACCCCCACGCCAAAGCGGCAAGCGGCTAGGGCCGGGTAGCTTTTCGCAAACCCCGACAGGGCCGTCATCAAACTCCAGAACGATAAGCCGATGGCGATCAGACTTTTGCGGTTCCACACATCCGCAAGCTTACCCAGGGGAATCCCAAACACGGCGTAAAAGATGGCAAAGGCAGTGCCGTACAAAAATCCGATTTCGGCATCACCAATGCCAAGATCCGCCTTGATCTCTTCAGCCAGAATGGAAATGATTTGGCGGTCTATAAAGTTAAAGACATAAACGATGATCAGCACAAACAGCACATAACGCGCGTATTTTGAGTTCACCAGTTCGGCGCCGGGGCGTTCCCCAGCCAGCTTATTGTTGTCAGACATATTCTCCCCTAGATTCGACCCGGCGACCCCCGCCGGATTTCCGGTTAAGCCAATGGCTCCCCGTCAAAACGCTCGCGTACGGCAAAGTCCTGCACCGCCTTGCGCTTAAGCTTAGTCAATTGCTTGACCGGCTTACCCAGCGGCAACATGGCCGCGAAGGCATACTCATCAGGCACCCCTACCAGCGTCTTCAGCGCACCTTCCTGCCCGCCGACAAAGGTGGTTAAGGTACCACCATAACCTTCGTTACGCGCGGCTAACAAAATATTCCACACAAACGGATAGATCGACGCGCCGCTGATCACACCCACGCGGTCCAAGCCGCTATCGAATGAAGCCACCACGGAAAGATCAACAAAGACCAACAACACCACCGGCGCCATGGAAATACTCTCTACCAAGGCTCGCGGAAACCCGGTGGCGGCAATGTCTGCTTCGCTGAGTTGAGTAGGATGAATCGTGTTCCAAGGTGCTTCCCCGGCCTGCACCTGAGCCCAGTAGCGCTGCAACGTCGGCTCTATCAATGGCACCAGGGCGCGCTTCGTGTCCGCCTCGCGCACAACCACTACTTTCCAGCCCTGGCGATTGCCGCCGCTGGGCGCAAAGCGGGCGTTGTCGAAAATCTTTTGCAGCACCTCATCCGAAACCGGGTCGTGAGTAAATTCCCGCGCCGCGAACGTGGTGCGCATGACATCGTACAGTTCCATGATCTCTCCCCTAGCCGCCGTTTAGCTTACTGCAGCTGCCTGATTTCTCCTGATCTCTCCTGATCTAACCGCCTTGAAAAGGGGTGGACAAGCAGGTTGCCTGAGTCCCCGTATTTAAGCAACAATACCCCAACGGCGCTGCACGTGATACCCGCGTAAAGGGCATGCAAGCAAGCATGACAGGGCATGACAAGGAACACGCGCCATTCCCGCACGGACTCAAAGGGGCATACATGAGCGGCTACGACAACGACACCAACGACGAGCTTCCACCGGAAGTGCTGATGCGCGGGTTATTGCGCGCCTACTATTGGATGGATGAAAGTCTACAGAATGGATTGCAACGTGCGGGTTATCGCCCACGAACACGTACTCAAACCATGATTCTGATTCATATCTCAAACGGCGTCACTCGAGCGGCGGAGTTAGCACGGGCATTGGGTGTGAGCCGTCAAGCCATACAGCAGCAAATCAACGACTTGGAAGCCGATGATTTGGTGACGCAGATTCCTGACCCAAGCGACAAGCGAGCCAACCGCATCGTCTTTAGTGAGCGTGGCTCCGCATTGATTAATCAAGCCATGCAAACTTTACGGGGTGCGGAGCAGACCCTCGCCATGCGCTTGGGTTATGAAACGGTCAATCAGCTGCGCAACGCGTTGATGGCAGATTGGGGACCAGTGATCGGCGAGCAGCGCGCGCCCGGCCGCAAACGCTCCGTCAACTAAGCGGGCCTACTCCAAAGCCGCACACGGGGCGTCGCCGCGGCGCCCTGCTTGTCTCACCTCTGCGCAATTTTTCCCTGCCGTTTCAAACCGTGCATGACCGCTCCACCCGGCTGATTACCAATTCGTCGCAATCGGCCCCACTGAAGCTGCTTAGCCCCTAGTGTGGTATACAAGCCAAGCTAAGGAGCCTTTAGACATGTATTTCAACCCACTTACACTACCCAAATTGAGAACGGTACTCATTACCGGCGCCACGCTGTACTGCCTGATGCTCACGCAAAGCATCGCGGCTGCAACGTTAACCATCGTGGTCAGCAACGTCACTGAAGCCGAAGGCTCAGTGATGGTGGCGGTGTTGGCCGGCGAACAAGGTTTTAAAGAAGAACAACCTCCCGCTGCCGCTCTCATGCAACCGGCGCAAACGGGTGACATGACATTTGTCGCCAGCGGCTTGGACGATGGTGAATATGCCATCCAGGTAATGCATGACGTGAACGGCAACGGCGAACTCGACAGTAACTTCATCGGCATGCCCACAGAACCCTGGGCCATGTCCAACAACGCCCGCGGTAACTTTGGTCCGCCGAAGTGGGAAGACGTAAAGTTCACCGTGAGCGGGGACACCACCCACAGTTTGGAGCTGTCTAAATGAAACGTAGAAGCTTCAATCGCTCATTGTTGGCCTTAGCCGGGTTTACCGCCGGTGCCGGAGCCTGGCGGCCGGCGGCCGCTAACACCTCCTCTTGGGCTGAGCAGTTTCAGCAGGCCTTGCAGGACCACCCCTGGCTGCTCGGCTACCGCAGCGTCACACAAGATGCTTTTGCCGCAGACGCTGAGGTGTCCGGCAAATGGCCCGCGGAGTTGCGCGGCACGCTGTATCGCAACGGACCTGCTCAACATGAAGTGGGGGGCTTCCGCTACCGCCACTTGTTTGACGGTGACGGTATGGTACAGGGCTACTTCATGGGGCCAGAAGGAGTCAGGCACAAAGGTAAGATGGTACAGACCTACAAACTTGCCGCCGAACGCAAAGCCGGCCGTCCGCTCTATTCCAGCTTCGCTTCCGATTTACCCGATCCGGCGCCGGTGACCAGCGCCGACGCGGTCAACGTAGCCAACATCAGCGTCCTCCCCCACCACGGCAAACTGCTGGCTTTGTGGGAAGCAGGTTCACCATGGGAAATCGACGCCGAAAGCCTAGACACAAAAGGCGTCTATGCGTTTTCAGACCACACTCAGGGGGTGCCGTTTTCAGCCCACCCACGGGTAGAGCCAGACGGCACCTTGTGGAACTTTGGCTATGTCTCGCAGGCGAATTTGCTGGTGTTGTGGCACATCAACAAGCAAGGCCAAGTGGTAAAAATGGGAAAAGTCCAGGCCGAAGCCATGAGCATGGTGCACGACTTTGTGGTGACCGAACGTCATCTGGTGTTGATGATCCCCCCGCTGCACTACGAACCTGATGCCAACACCGGCTCATTTTTAGCGGCGCATAAATGGCACGCTGACAAACCCACCAAGGTGCTGGTGGTGGACAAAAACGATTTCGACAACCACTACTGGCTCGATTTGCCCGCCCAGTGGGTATTCCACTACGGCAACGCTTGGGAGGACACAGCCGGGGTGATCCGCTTCGACGCACCACGTTCCCCGGATCCGGTCTCCGTCATCGACAGCTTTAGTGAGCTCATGCGCGGCAACATCACACCGGGTACAACCGTGCACCATCATCAATATCAGATCGATACGAAGGCAAAACGCGTGAGCGAAGCGCCCATGTTCGGTATGCACCTTGAATCCGAATTTCCCGTCATCGATCCGCGCGTCAGCGGCAAGCGGTATCGCCGCGTGGTGATGCTGTCGCGCAATCATCTGCTTAAACAACCGGCCCACGTGAACTTAAACGAAGTGAGCACCATGGACCTAGACAGTGGCCAGCGGCGCTCCTATCGCTATCCCGACCAACAGATCCCTGAAGAACATCTGTTTGTGCCGCGACCGGGCAGCACACCGGAAAGTGAGGGATGGGTCGTAGGCAGTGCGTTGGATTGGCACAAAGGGCAGATGTTGCTGAATGTATTCAACGTCGAAGCCGTCGATGATGGGCCAGTGGCCACCGCCCGCCTACCTTATGCACTGCCGCTTGGCCTCCACGGCAAATTTGTTCAGGCGTAAGCGCATCCACATGTCCGAGCCGCAGCCACAATTCAGCTTCAACGCCATCGACACCGAGCCGGTGAAGACATTTCTACTCACCGGCCTGCTGTGTTTGGGTATCAGCTTGTTGGTGGTGATCTTCACCGGCACGCCATTTTGGGCCAGTGCGCTCATGTCGTTTTCCATCGGCTGGTCGATCAATCTCAGCTTTTTGTTGCTCGGCAACCTGCTGGCGCGGTGGATGAACCCATACGTCGCCGCCATCCCTCTCACTGCTTTAGGTATGGCTTTTGGTTTGATCGTCTCCGGCGTCGGCATTTTTGGTGATGCCTGGCATTTTTTTATCGGTGAGTACGACACTTTGGTGATCACCACCTTCTTCGGTGTGGTTGGTTTCGCCATCTTCAGCACCCGTGGCCGCCTGGCGGACGCGGAAGCGAAGCTGGCGAAAGCTCACGCCGAACAGGAGAAACGCGAGCGGCTGCTGGCAGAAACTGAGTTGCGGCTGCTGCAAGCCCAGATAGAACCCCACTTCCTCTTCAACACGTTATCCAATATTGCCGGGCTGATCCATAACAAGCCGGACGTGGCAGAACAAACCCTGCTCAACCTGACCACCCTGCTGCGCTCCACCTTGAAACGCACACGGCAACAAGACACCACCATCGCAGAAGAAATCACCATCGGTAAGGCATACCTGGATATTCAAGCCACCCGGATGCAAGGCCGCATCAGCTACGACATTAACTGCCCCAACCACCTGCAAGCCCACCCGCTGCCACCGCTGCTGGTGCAGCCGTTGATCGAAAATGCGGTGACCCACGGCATCGAACCCAATGAAACCGGTGGCAGCATTCACGTGGCCGTGTGCGCCGACAACGCCAGTGTGAACATCACCGTCGCCGACACCGGACACGGGGTTGAAGCGACCCAATCTAACCCAGGTACTGGCACCGGCTTACGCAACGTGCGTGAACGTTTACAGGCGCTCTACGGGGAAGCGGCAAGCCTCACGTTGACGGAAAATAAACCGCACGGCATGGTGGCTAATCTACGTGTGCCGTTAGAGCACAGCTTCGCTGAAGCGGACTAAAATAGCGCCATGCCCAGCGCCATTATCGTCGACGACGAACAGACCCTAATTGATTACCTGGCCGGCAAACTGCAGCAATTGTGGCCGGAGCTTGAGATCACTGGCACTGCGGTGAATGGCCGCCAGGCCATTGCTTTGGCCGACGAAACCGAGCCGGATATCGCTTTTTTGGACATCCAAATGCCAGGCTTAAGCGGCTTACAGGTGGCCACCGAGTTACCCGCAGATATACAAATTGTGTTTGTGACTGCATTTGATGAGTTTGCTGTCGAGGCGTTTGAGCGCGCGGCAGTGGACTATTTACTCAAGCCGGTAAGCGATGAACGTCTGCAGTGCACTATCGCGCGCCTCCAGACACATCAACAGGACCCTGACTTATTAGCTGCCCGCGAACAGCTACAAGCACTGTTGCGGGATTTAAACCCTGCGCGATCGGATTGCTTGCAATGGATCCGGGCCGGATTAGACGACACCACCGAGTTGGTGGCGGTGGCAGACGTTGTCTTCTTCCAGGCGGATCACAAATACACCACCGTTGCCACGGCGGCGCGTGACTATGTGGTACGTAAAAGTATCAAGGAGCTTGAACAGGAATTAGATCCGCAGCAGTTTTGGCGCATTCACCGCGGCACCATCGTGCGCGTGGACCAGATTGCCGCGGCCAAACGTGATTTGCGCGGACGTTTTACGCTGACCCTGCGGGAACGCCCGGAAAAGCTCCGGTCCTCCCAGAGTTATGGGTACTTATTCAAACAGATGTAGACTGTTGTGCCACCTGCAGCGCAAGAAACGCCAATTCTCTATCCACCATGTCCCGCATTGTCCTTTTCAACAAGCCTTACAACGTGCTGTCGCAGTTTACCGACAAAACCCATCGCGCAACGTTGCAAAGCTACATCGACATTCCAGACGTTTACGTGGCCGGACGCCTCGACCGCGACAGCGAAGGCCTGCTCATGCTGACTGATTCAGCTTCATTGCAACACAAGATCACCCATCCCGATTTTAAGGTGACTAAAACCTATTGGGCCCAGGTCGAAGGGGAACCGGATGAGCAGGCCATCGCACCCTTGTGTGAGGGGTTGCAGCTCAAGGACGGGCTCACCCGTCCAGCGCGTGCCAGACGTATGGCCGCACCAGCGCAGTTATGGTCGAGACAACCGCCCATTAGACAGCGCAAACAAGTTCCCGACAGCTGGTTAGAGATCACCATCAGTGAAGGCAGGAATCGACAAGTGCGCCGCATGTGCGCCGCAATTGGTTTCCCTGTGTTGCGCTTAATACGCTACCGCGTCGCCTCATGGACCATCGACGGATTGTCTCCGGGTGAATACAGATTGATCGAACAAGCCTGAGGCCATGTACGACTCCGATTGGTGCAGTATCGCAATCCGCAACAACAAGGATTGGTACACCGCGCAAGCCAATAGCTGGCGGCTGCCTTTCCACGTCGATGAACACCACTGGTGGTCCAAGGTGCCGCTGCCGCCATTCCATTCCAACCTGGTCGCCAGCGGCGCCCAGCCGGATGCACTCATCGAAGAAATCCACGAAGCGCTCCAGCAGACGCAAACACCTGCCAGCTGGAGCATCAAAGACGCCCACGGTTGCCATCAATTAGCGCCCAACGGCTTTAGTGTACTGTTTGAAGCGCAGTGGATTGCCATACCCCCGGCGGCGCAGATTGGACCGCTTCGCATCGACCACACACAGGTCTGTGTGGTGTGCACCGCAAGCGAGTTAACACAATGGGTAGAGGCTTGGGGTGAGACTCCGCCGGGTGCACAAATATTCCGTCCAGCGCTGCTGGAGAACCCCCTTGTGCGGCTGCTATATGTCGAAAGCCATGGCAAGATCGCCGGCGGCTTAGCCATTAACAAAAGCACAGGTGCAATTGGTGCCGCAATAGGTGCCAAAGATGTAATAGGTGCAATGGGCATCTCAAACTGGTTTGGCGCGACCAGCGCGGTGCGTGCGTGTCTGGCCTACACGGCCAATCAGTTTCCGAACCTGGGTGTTGTGGGTTACGAGCGTGACCCTGCGAGGGTTCAGCAGCTGCGTGAGATAGGCTTCAAAGCTGTCGGCGAACTGACAATCTGGACGTGTTAGGGCGAGTTAGGAAGTGTTAAAGGGTGTCGATCTGTTGGTTCCAAATGGAGCGGTCAACTTCTTTTTCTGAGTCTTTGGCGAAGCGTTCAGCATGCTTCTTCTTGTATTCTTTCATCGCATTGATGGAATCCACATAGCGCTGCATGGCCGTCTCCGCCGCCTCACGGCTGGGATAAGGGCCTTCTTCGCCTTCGCGGGTGGAAAACCACCATTGGCCGTTTTCGCAGAAATAGCGATGGGCCATACGAAAGTGGCGGACGTTGGATTGTTCGTCTTCTTCGCGCATAGACGCGACTGTATACCTTGCCGAGCGCCACAAGCGTGACATGGGTCACACTTTTGCCGGCGGATCTTCACCGTGATGCTGCAGTGTGCGGTGGTCCTAACGGAGCTTACGGGACGGTGATTTGCCCGGATAACACAGGTTGCACCTTGCCGCCCACCTGCTGTTGCGCTCCCACCTTAAGATACAGGCGCGAGGGCCGGTTGATCTCAAACCCCTGCTCTACTACCACATCACCCAGCGCCCCCCTTTCACGGTATAAATACGCAGCAAATGCGGCATTTGCACTGCCGGTGGCCGGGTCTTCGCGCAAGCCCCCGGCATCAAAGATCATACGAACGGCAAAATCTGCATCGTCCGAATAGGCCTCATCGGCAAATACGAAAATCGACTGTACCGCGTGGCCGGCGGCCAATAGGCGGTGACGAACTTGGACGTCCACTTGCAGCGCTTTTAAAGCGGCAAGATCCCGCACCGGGATAAGCACAAATTGGGGGCCGATATCGGCAAAGCTGAGCGGCAGGTCGGTACGTAACGCATCCTCCGGCAAGCCGACCAGTGCCGCCAACTCTGCAAGAGGCAGTGCGTCTGTAAAGGTTACCGGCGGTGGCTGCAACCAGCCGATGCCTTGATCAAACCGCACAGTCACAGGACCCACTTCTAAATCCAACGTGATCTCACCTTCGCCACCAGTGAGCTGCCACGCCGTACCTAGAGTGGGATGACCGGCAAACGGCAGCTCGCGGTTTGGCGTAAAGATACGCACCGTCGCACGGCCGTCGCGGTGCTGGGTGACAAAGGTCGTTTCCGAGAAGTTCATTTCACGGGCGATCGCCAACATCTGCTCATCAGTGAGCTCAGCGGCTTCTACAACCACTGCCAGTTGATTACCGGCAAGCGGCGTCTCCGCAAACACATCGAGCACTGAAACCGGTAAGACGGACATGGACATGGTATGGGGCGCTATAAGTCGTGCACACGCACCGGCAGCTCGGTGATGCCGCGAATGAAACTGGAATTGAGATACTGCGCCTCACCCACCACCTCAACGTGGGCAAAACGTTGCATAATTTCTTCCCACAGAATGGTCAGCTGCATTTCAGCCAAACGGTTGCCCAGGCAGCGGTGAATGCCATAACCGAAGGACAAGTGCTGACGCGCGTGCGGCCGGTCGATGAGCAATTGGTTGGGGTTATCAAAGTGGTCATCGTCACGGTTGCCTGAGACGTACCAGATGGCCACTTTGTCCCACTTGTTAATGGTTTGACCTCCTATCTCCACATCTTCCATGGCGGTGCGGCACATGTGCGCCACCGGCGACTGCCAACGCACAATCTCCGGCACCATGTTGCGAATGAGGCTTTGATCCGCACGCAGCTTATCGTACTCCGCAGGGAACATGTTCAAAGCCTGCACACCGGCACTGATGGAATTGCGCGTGGTGTCGTTGCCCCCAACAATGAGCAGCAGCACGTTGCCGAGAAACTCGTTGGGTTTCATGTTTTTAGTGGATTCACCGTGGGCCAAAAAGGAAATCAGATCGTTCCCCGGCTCACTCATTTTCTGGCGCGTTTGCCAGACGTCATTGAAGTATTCGAAACACTTCCAGATTTCATTGAAGCCGTCGGCCGGGGTTTCGAAATAATCAGGGTCGCCGATACGCTCAACGGTATCAGACCAATGGATCAGCAAGTGGCGATCTTCCTGAGGGACGTCAAACAACGTAGCCAGCATCCGCCCGGTGAGTTCCACAGAGACTTCGCGCACCCAGTTAAACGTTTCGCCCCGCGGTAAACCATCCAGAATATCTGCCGCGCGCACACGTATGAGTTTACCCAGCTCGGCTAAGTGGGTAGGGGTGAACATCGGTGCCACCACTTTACGTTGCTCATCGTGCACGGGTTGGTCTTGCATGATGAACATGGGCAGATGAAACATTTCATTTGGTGGCTCGGTCATGGGGCGTCCGCCAAGGCGGATGCCGCCATTCATAATGTCGGAAGAGAACAGCTGGTGGTGGGTGTCGACGTACTTCACATCGTCAAAGCGGGTGAGTGACCAATAGGGGCCAAACTGACTGTCTGGTGTGAAGTGAACTGGCGCTTCAGTGCGCAAACGGTCGAAGACCTGCAGCTCCTTGTTTGCCACAAACCAGTCACTATTGCCTGGATCCAGTTTGTCCAAGTCCATGCTCGCCGGATCTGCATCATCGGGCAGCTGCCAGCGTCCGCGGATTTCGGCATTGGTGGTTTCAGTTTCAAACATGGGGGTGTCGGGCCGATCAGACATGGCTTCCTCGCAAGATATGGGACAACTCAAAGCCGCCACAGGGTGGCTGAAGCGCGTCGGGGTGTAAAGCCTCTCGCGGTGCTGATGGTGTGCGCAAGCAGCTAATTGTCCTTGCTAAGCCACCGCGTCGTTCCGATTAGGTAAGCGCACGACCAGGCTCACTAACCCCGCCAACAGAAACGATGCAAACCACACCTGAAACGCCGTGACATAACTCCCGGAGGTATCAACAATAAATCCTGTGAACAGTACCCAAAAGGTAGCCGGTGCTATAAATAAAGACAGCAGACCGTTCACTCGGGAAAACTTTGCCACCCCGAATAGACGCGAAATCAACACAGAGCGCACCGGGACCATGCCACCGAAGCCCAAGCCAAACATGGCCGCCGCGATCAATAACCCCACATACTCCACGGTGGACATCAGCAGCAGCGTTGATGACAAATAAGCCAATACGCCCGCCATCACCGTCAGCTTGGCGGACAGACGGTCCATCATCCAGCCGAATACCACCTTCCCCGCAATGGCAAAACCGCCTGCCACGGTTAACAGAAAAGCTCCGTCGTAAAGGTCTAGACCAATCTCCGATGTGACGTACGTCGGCAGGTGTGTCGCCATCGCGGAAAAAACGCCGTTCATCAACCCAAAGGTTAACACCACGCTCCAAAACGCTTTGGAGCTGAGAAATTCTTTGTAGGTATGCCAGAAAGACTCCGATTGTGCGGCAGGCGCTGATGGTGGAAGTGACACTGGCGCTGGGTCGCCATCCGGGTGTTGACCAATGTCGCCAGGCTGCTGTCGCACCATCAACCACGTGACCGGCACGATGACCAGCAACAGCAAACCCACATAAATCAGATAGCTGTCGCGCCAACCGATGGTCTGCACCAAAAACGCGTTGACCATGGGCATGATCACACCGGCCACACTCATACCCATGATGGCCACGCCCAACGCCATGCCGCGATTGCGGGTAAACCAGTTGACCATCAGCTTGGTATGTACCAGCGGACCCACGCCGGTCCAGCCAAGCCCTTGGAATGGAATCAACACAGCCATGAGCAGCAGGTAAGAATCCACCCACTGCATCGACAAATAGCCGATCGACAACCACACGCTAGCGCCACTGATGATGCGCTTGAGCGGGTATTTATCGATTAAGTACCCCATTACCGGCGCAAAACAGCTGCCGGTAAACAGGGTCAAACTGACAGCCAGCGAAAGCTCGGTACGGCTGACTTCGAAATCCGCCATCCATTGCGGAAAAAACACGCCGCGGGCGTGCAGAAAAAACGACGATACTAAGAAGCAGACGCCGAACGAGTAACCGACTAAACGGTACCCGTAGAACCCTTGCATCTTAGCGTTGTATGTTTTCTCCGCTGGCGCGCTACTTAAAGTCTGCAATCACCTGGGACAGAGACTCTTTGGCATCGCCAAACAACATGCGTGTGTTTTCACCGAAAAACAGCGGATTGTCCACACCGGAGAAACCTGAAGCCATCGAACGCTTCAACACAAACACGGTGCGTGCATGGTCAACGTTGATGATCGGCATGCCATAGATGGGACTGTTTTCATCGTTACGAGCCGCCGGGTTTACCACGTCGTTCGCACCGATCACCACCGCAACGTCGATATTGTCGATGCGCGGGTTGATGTCTTCCATCTCGATAAGCTGATCGTAAGGAACATTGGCTTCTGCCAACAACACGTTCATGTGGCCGGGCATGCGACCCGCCACCGGGTGGATCGCGTAGGTGACCTCGGCGCCGTTTTCCTCTAACAATTCTCCGAGCTCCCGTACAACGTGCTGCGCTTGCGCAACCGCCATGCCGTACCCGGGTACAAAGGTCACCGACTGCGCGGCTTCCAATATCAAGCCAGCATCTTCGGCACTGATGGGTTTCACTTCCCCTTCCACCTTGGAGGCTTGCTTCACCGCGCCAAAACCGGAGAACAGCACGTTAGCCAATGAGCGGTTCATGGCTTTACACATGATGTTGGTCAGGATGATACCGGCCGCACCCACCATGGAGCCGGCTACGATCAGGATGTTGTTGTTGATGGCAAAGCCGGCGGCGCAGGCAGCCAGACCGGAATAACTGTTTAGCAGCGAAATCACCACGGGCATATCCGCCCCACCGATGGGTAACACCGCCATCACGCCAAACAAGAAAGACAACGCAATGATGGCGTACAGATAAGGTGAGTCGGTGGACGGATCCATCACAAACAGAACGGAACACACCAACAGCGCCACCAAGAGCGCACCGTTAAAGATACGCTGGGCGCCAAATACGACAGCCCGTGAGGTCATGACCTCGGACAACTTACCCCAAGCCAAGATACTGCCGGTAAACGTCAGGCCACCAATCAGGATGGATAAGACAATGGTGATATCGGTGAACGTGGAATTGCCGAGGTTGTACAGTGCAGCCCAGCCAACAAACAAACTGGCGATGCCGCCAGAACCGTTAAATAGTGCGACCATTTCCGGCATGCTGGTCATGGCAACTTTCTCAGCCGCAACAAAGCCAATGATCGCACCGATGACGGCAGCACCGATGATCCACTGGAAAGACAAAATCTGTGCGTTAAATAAGGTCACCGCGATGGCAATCAACATACCCAACGCGGACAACATGTTGCCGCGCACCGCCGTAGCCGGCGATCCCAGTTGCTTCAGGCCAAAGATAAATAGGGCCGCAGCAACGATGTACCAAATGTTGATCAGTTCAATACTCATGCCTTACCTCCCGGCTGGTCTGAGTCCTTTTTCTTGAACATTGACAACATACGGTTGGTGACTAGATAACCCCCGACCACGTTAATACTGGCAAACATCACCGCCAGCGCACCCAACACAGTCGCAGCGGTGCCCAATTCAGCACCGGCTGAGATCAAGGCACCGACAATGGTGATACCGGAAATGGCGTTTGCACCCGACATCAGCGGCGTATGCAAGGTAGCCGGTACTTTAGATATGAGTTCGAAGCCCAAAAAGATGGACAGCATGAGGACTAGCCCGAGTAAAACAGCTTCCATGGTTTACGCTCCGCTATAGATATTTTTTATGGTTTCGTTGACCACCGCACCGTCGCGGGTGATCACACAGGCTTCAACAATCTCGTCTTCCGGGTCTAGGTTGAGCTGCTTGTTTTCGTCATCCCAGAATTCGTCAACCAAGTTGAAGAGGTTGTTGGAGTACATATCACTGGCGTTGCGTGCCACTTCGCTGGGCAAGTTCCCCTGGCCAATGACTTTTACACCGTTTATGTCCGTCACTTGATCCAGCACCGAACCTTCAACGTTGCCGCCGGTTTCCACCGCCATATCCACGATAACGCTGCCGGGCTTCATGCTTTCAACCATGTCGCGGCCAACAATGACAGGCGCCGGGCGGCCAAACAGCTGCGCTGTGGTCACCACCACGTCGGATTGAGCGATCACCGCTTTTTGACCTTCGCGCTGCAGCTCCAGCTGTTCGGGGGTGAGCTCTTTTGCGTAACCCTGCTCGGTCTGGCCCATTTCACCAAGGTCTATCTCAACAAACTTGGCCCCCAGGGACTGCACTTGTTCGGCAACCACGGGCCGGGTATCAAACGCCTCCACTCTGGCACCGAGACGCTTCGCGGTGGCGATGGCCTGTAAACCGGCAACCCCGGCCCCGATCACAAACACCCTCGACGGCGCGATGGTACCTGCCGGTGTCATCATCATGGGCATAATCTTCGGACAGTGGTAAGCCGCTTGAATAATGGTGACGTAGCCTGCCAGGTTAGCTTGGGAAGACAGAGCATCCATTTTCTGCGCACGGGTGCTGCGCGGGATCATCTCCATGGAGATGCTCACCACGCCTTGGCTGGCCATGCTTTCCACCAGCGCCTGCTCGTTAAACGGATCTAAGAAGCTGATGGTCACGGCGCCGGATTTAAGCAACGACACCTCGTTAACCTCGGGTTTGCGCACACGCAGAATCAAATCGGCGTTGCTCAACACAGCGTTGCGATCGGCAGAAACGGCAGCACCCGCTTCTTCATAGTCCGCATCGGTAAAACCTGCGTTGAGGCCGGCGCCACTTTCGATTGTGATTTCAAAACCCCGCCCAATGAGCTTCTTGGCGTTTTGTGGTACAAGTGCCACACGCAACTCACCCGGCCAGGTTTCCTTTGGCACACCAATTTGCATGTGCATCCCCCTAGATGATTTTGGTTATTATCGCGACAAAGGGGACAGAGTTTACCGTCGTAATTTCGGAACACAACACCGAAATTGGCTCGCGTTATAATTTTATCAAGCAGTGCTTATAAGCTGATTTGAAGCGCTGTCCGACAATCTAAACCCACTTAATCACGTCGTTCGACGACCAGCACGCGGTAGCGCCCGTTTTCCCCAATAAAGGCTGAACCCGCCCAGCTGACAAGGCTGACGATGATCGCGCCCAACAGCGCATCGATCACACCCACCACGTCGAATCCTTCCACAAACCAAGCCGCTAGGTTCAACATGGCCGCGTTGACGAACAAAAGAAACAAGCCGAGGGTCAAGAGTGTCACTGGCAGCGTCAAAAACACCACCAGCGGACGAATAAACGCATTCACCAGACCCAAGGAGATGGACGCCCAGATCAAAGCGGCGTTATCGGCGGTGGAAATGCCCGAGACCAAGGTGGCAGCCAGCCAAATGGCCAGCATGTTTAACAACACTCGAATGATGATGCCCATGGGTTGCTCCGCGCACTTGCACAGCAACATTGTAACGCCTGGGTAAATTTGCGCACTGGTTCACAGTTTCAGCACATAAAGCCAACTGGCGCGCACCATCTAACACCCAAAACCCTCCACTTCTGCCATAGTGCAGCACATCAAGGAACGAAACGCGCGGCAGCAATGCAACTTAGAAGAGCGGACAAGGACCAAGAAGTCATACCAAATATCGTGCGCAGTGCGCGCTTCATCGAAACCGATGAAGGTTGGTTCTTCCGCACCCGTGAGCAAATCATGTTAGGACCGTACGCCGAGAAGTTTGACGCGGAGATCAGCGCTTCGCTGTTGGTTGCGCGCTTAGCACAAGCCAATGCGCAAGATCACTTGAAGCTCATCCACGAGTTCGAAAAAGACCCTGCCAACGCGACCGTGGCACGCACTCGGGTGGAGCAAGGTAACCAACGGGTAAATGTCAAAGCCATCAAGCGTCGCCAGCAATTGGACGCCGCCAAGGGCACGCTGAAGAAAGCGTGGACCGCCATCGCCAACGTCAAGACCCTGCCAAAAAAAAGCAATCCTTCCTCCAACGTCTAACGTCCACAAGATCGTGGGTCACTCTAAACAGGGCACGATGCTGCCTGATTGACAAAAATTACACCCAGGTATAATTTATACGCCAGTGCAAATTTGACACGGGTCACTCAATGCCATCCGCGCCGGGCTTGTCTGTCGAGACCCCCACCAAACGCCTCTATCGATCTGACCGCCAAGTACAGCGTGAGGCCAATATTTTAGAGGTCACACGCCAAGCTTTAGCGGCGAAGGGTTATGACGGCGTCACGATGAACGCCCTGGCGGAACAAGCCGGCGTGACCAAGCGCACCTTGTACAACCTCTATGGCGGCAAGGACGAGCTGTTGCACGCGGCTGTGGGCGAAGTGATTGCGCGCTACCGTGGTGACGATGTAAACCTCGAGCCCGGTATTCCAACCATCTTGGCAAGCCGCAAAACCGCCATCGCCGAAGTCGTCGCCACGCCTGCCTATTCGGACGCTATGACACGCGCGCTGGTACAGACCCCAGCAGAACATCCTTTGACCAAGGCGCTGCTCAGCGACAGCATCACCTTCACCACGCAGCACTTGCAGGTCGCCGAGGGAAACCAGGAACTTAATCCCGGCACGTGCCCGGAAAACTTAGCTCGCCAGATTGTCAGCCAAGGCTGGGGGATGGTGCTGCTGCGCATGAAAGGCTTGTTAGGCGCAGAGGAGTTTCGAAGTGGGTCTTTGCAGGGTTTGCTGATGCTACTCACCGGTGCCACTCAAGGTACCCGCCGGGACCGTCTCAGCACAGAACTGAATCAACTTATTTAGGGACAACTGGAGCCAAGTTTATGAATCAACAAGAGATCGAAAACTTGTATACCTTGATGGAATTCGAAGCCAGCCGAACCAGCCCGCCGGAAGGCTTTCCAGTACTACCGGACATCCCTGCCGGCCGCTACACCGACCCACGTTTTCATGAACTAGAGAAACAACACATCTGGCGCAAAACTTGGTTATTTGCCGCGCACATTGATGAGTTACCTGAGCCAGGCTGTTTTTTAGTGTGGGAAAACGCAGGCCAGCCGGTGCTCATCGTGCACACCATGGCCGGCGAGATAAAGGCGTTTTACAACACCTGTTCGCACCGCGGCGCCCCGGTGATGACAGAAAAATCCGGCAAACGCTCGAGCCTGACTTGCAACTATCACGGTTGGAGCTACAACCACGACGGCGAGTTGATGAGCATTCGCGACCCAGAGGATTTTAATGGCTTAGACAAATCCTGCCGCAGCCTCATCAGTATCCGCTGTGAACGTTTCGGCAACCTCATCTGGGTGAATTTCGACGAGCAAGCCCAGACCCTGCTTGAGTGGCTGGGGCCCATTGCCGAGGAATGGCAGGAATTCCAATTCGACAGTTGCCGCCTTATTGGACGGCACATTTTTGACCTCAACTGTAATTGGAAGGTGGCCATGGAAGCCAACACCGAGGTCTACCACGTAAAAAGCATCCACGCGCAGACCGTGGCCCAGACCTTGGATGACCGCCGTAATGTGAACACCTTCTATCCAAACGGCCACGGCCGCATGGTGGCGCCTTCCAAAAAAGCATCGGCACCGCGCACCATCGCCCCGCCCCCCGGCATCAAGACCATCGACACCGTCGGACCTATTGGGCGTGAGTGCACCCAGTCATACGGCATCTTTCCCAACTGGGTATCCCCACTAAGTAATTTCTTCTTACCCCCTCTGCAGTTTTGGCCCAACGGCATCAATAAGTGCCGCTTCGAGGTGTGGACGATGGCCGCAGATTGGGGTGATGGTCCCAAACCGGATCTGGTAAACATGTGGACCAATGAAGACGGCAGCGAGCTGGGTGCAGTGCTGCTCGAAGACACTCAATTTGGTGAAGCTATTCAAAGGTCGATGGAGTCCTACGGCTTTAAAGGTGTGCCTCTGAGCTATCAGGAGGCCCGCATCTACCACTGGAACCAGGCGGCAGATCGCATGATTGGCATAGACAACATCCCCGCAGAGCTGCGTGTGGCGCAGGTAATGGGGGAGGAGTGGATTTATCCAAACGAGCCGCGCCTGGCGCAAGCTAGCCAGGTGTCCGCCGGCTAGTCAGCGCACCCGTCACCTACCCCTTGATTCCCTGCGGCCGGCTCCCGACAATCGAGTCGATCAAGTTAACGGGAAAGGGACATTCGGCGCATGAGCAATAAAGCCGCGCTCGCGGCAGTGGTGACAGCCTTTCTAGTTGGGACCATCGGCAGCCTTGCGGTACGCCCGCCCGGGGCTGCCACTCCGGCGGTTGCAGGTGCCGGTACGCCAGGCACCACACAAGCCCGCATCTACTGGCGTTTGCCGGTGGCCTTTCAAACCACACTTCCCGTGCTGGGAGACAATCCGCTGTATGTGGCCGACATGATTCACCGCGCCTCCGGTGGTGAGATTAAGATCGACGTATTTGAGCCCGGCGAGATTGTTCCCGCTTTTTCGGTCACCGACGCGGTACGTGACCGCAAAGTAGAAGCCGGCTACACGTGGGTGGGTTATGATCAAGGCAAAATACCCGTATCGCCCTTGTTTGGGGCTGTGCCATTCGGCATGGAGCCCTGGGAATACAGCGCATGGTGGTTTGAGGCCGGCGGGCGGGAACTGGGTGAAGAGATCTACGCCAAGCACAATATCCACCCCATTTACTGTGGTATGACCGGCCCCGAAACCGCAGGCTGGTTTCGTGAGCGCATCGAACGCCTGGAAGATCTGGAGGGGTTAAAAATCCGCTTTGCCGGGCTGGGCGGCAAAGTGCTGGAACAACTGGGTGCCAGCGTCACCATGATCCCCGGCGGAGAGATTTTTCAGGCCCTGGAGAAAGGCGCAATCGATGCCTCGGAGTTTGCCTTACCAATTGTGGACCAGACGCTGGGGTTTAATCGCGTCGCCAAATTCAACTATTACCCCGGCTGGCATCAAACTTTCACGGCGTCACACCTGGTGGTTAATTTGGAGGCCTGGCAGGAAATGAGCGACGCCGATCAAGCCATGATCGAAGCGGCCTGTACCGCTGGTGTGATTCGCAACCTATCAGCTTCCGAAGCCAAACAGGGCGCAATCATCGCGGGGTTTCCAGACATTGGCGTCAGCGCCGAGGTTCTCCCCGAGCCGCTGCTGCGTGAACTGGAGCGTGTTGCCAGCGCGGTGATTGAAGAAGAAGCCGCAAACGACGCAGATTTCGCCAGAGTGCTGGCCTCCCAGCGCGCTTTCAGGGAAAACTACCAGCAGTGGAAATCCCGCGCCTATCTGCCGCGGGACTTTTAATGACCGACGAGAGCTATCTGCCGCACACCCGCTGGTCACGCCGCATCGACAACGCGCTGGAGACTTTAGGCCGTTGGACTTCCGGCATTTGGCTGATCCTGCTCGCCGTCATCGTCATCAACGTGCTGATGCGCTATGTCTTTAGTGAAGGGCGCATCGAGCTCGAAGAACTACAGTGGCATCTCTATTCGGTGGGCTTTTTGCTCGGCCTAAGTTATGCCTACCAAGCCGACACACACATTCGTGTGGACGTCCTCCATGAACGTATGCGACCGACTACCCAAGCCTGGGTTGAGCTGTATGGCATCTTGCTGTTTTTGTTGCCTTTTATCGCGTTGGTGTTGATTTACGGCGTCCCGTTTGTGATGTCTTCCTACGCGCTCTCGGAAATATCCCCCTCGCCGGGCGGATTACCCTTGCGCTGGCTGATTAAAGCGTTTCTACCCATCGGCTTTGCGCTGCTACTCCTGGCCGTTGTATCGCGCCTGATGCGCGTCTGGACCTTTTTGTTTTTACAGCCAAACAAACAGGGGGACGCTGATGCCGGCCAATGAAATCCTCGCTGTGATGATGTTTGTGAGCTTCATTGCGCTGGTGTTCACCGGCTTCCCAGTGGCCTGGATACTCGGCGGCCTGGCGGTGTTGTTCAGCGCCTTCGCGGTGGTTTTGCAGGTAGATTTTGCGCTGCCCATAGGCATGGATTGGGCCTATACCTCCCTCACGGTAGACCGCATCTGGAACGTCATGGAAAACTGGGTGATGGTGGCCCTGCCGATGTTTATTTTCATGGGCCTGCTGCTGGACCGCTCCGGCATCGCCAACCAGCTCATGACCAGCTTCGCCCGGCTGTTCGGCAGCATTCGCGGCGGTCTCGCCATCACCGTTACTCTCATCGGTCTGCTGCTCGCCGCAACCACCGGCATTATCGGCGCCTCCGTGGTCCTGCTTGCGCTGCTGGGTCTGCCGGCCATGCTCAACAATGGCTACGACAAATCCCTCGCATCCGGCACCGTATGTGCGGTAGGTACCCTCGGCATTCTGATCCCACCCAGCATCATGTTGGTGCTGATGGCAGACCGCATGTCGATGAGTGTGGGTGATCTGTTTTTAGGCGCGGTGTTTCCCGGTGTGCTTTTGGCGGGGCTGTACATTTTTTACTTGCTCGCCATAGGCCGCATCAAACCGGAAATGGCGCCACCCGCACCCACGGAAGAGTTTGACCTGCAGGCCGTGTGGGATCTTCTTAAAGCGATATTGCCGCCTGCGTTCCTAATTCTCGCGGTACTTGGCAGCATCTTTTTCGGTCTGGCCACGCCAACGGAGGCAGCAGGTGTGGGCGCAGCGGGCGCCTTAATCTTGGCGCTGGCGAAACGCCAACTCAACAAATCCGTGATGGGTAATGTTTTGCAGGAAACCACACGCACCACCGCGTTTATTTTTGGTGTGCTGTTAGGCGCCACGGCTTTTTCTTTGGTGTTGCGCGGCCTCGGTGGCGACGAACTCATCGAAGGTGCACTACTGAGCCTGCCGTTTGAGCCGACTGGAATCATCATCTGCATCCTCATTGCTACTTTTATCTTGGGATTCTTCCTCGACTGGATCGAACTGACTCTAATCGTGCTGCCCCTCGTTTCACCGGTGGTGGTCAGCCTCGGATTTGACCCCGTATGGTTCACCATCCTATTTGCGGTATGCCTACAAACCAGCTTCCTCACACCTCCCGTGGGTTTTGCGATTTTCTATCTGAAAGGTGTCGCACCAGAAGGGGTGGATGTGTTCACCATTTACAGAGGTGTGGTGCCATTTATTGTCCTGCAGCTCATCGGCATGTTCATCATTTTTAACTGGAATGCCCTGGTAACCTGGCTACCAGCCCAAGCCTACGGCTAAAATAGCCGCATGGACGACTCCTCTTGCTCATCACCTTCGCTGAGACCCCGAACATGCGCCTAGCCGTGCTGGCAAGCCATCAAGGCACTACTTTGCAAGCGGTGCTGGACGCTTGCCAACAAAATATATTAGAGGCAACTGTTGCCGTAGTGGTGAGCAACAATAGCCGCTCCGGTGCGATGCAGCGCGCGCGCGCGGCCGGTGTCGTTACCGTCCACATCAGCGGCAAAACGCACAATGACGAAGATGCCGCAGACATCGCTCTACTACAGGCACTCCAGAACGCCAAGGCAGACTGGGTACTTCTACTCGGCTATATGAAGAAGCTAGGACCGCGCACCCTAAACGCCTATGGCGGACGTATCCTAAATACGCACCCCGCCTTGCTGCCAAAATTTGGCGGCAAAGGGTTCTTTGGACGCAAAGTACACGAAGCCGTGCTGGCCGCTGGGGAAAGCGAAAGCGGCGCAACTGTTCACTTAGTCGATACCGATTACGACACGGGTCCGATCCTCTCCCAGATCCGTGTGCCGGTGCTGACCTCAGATACGGTGGAAGATCTAGAAGAGCGGGTGAAACAGGCTGAGCATAAGCTGCTGATTGAATGCTTGGTCGATATCACCAAACAACAACACGCCTCAAACTACTAGCGGCCAGCTACTAACAACCGGTGTTCCTATGCGAAAACCTAGCGCCGGCTAAGCGCGTCTAGCGCCTTGCGGTGTAAAACTTCATTCGCCGACGCCAACACCGCGCCACCCATGCTGGCGTTGCCGCCATCGTAAGTGGTCACCACGCCGCCGGCACCTTGAACAATGGGAATCAGCGCCTGAATGTCGTAAGGATTCAACGACGCATCCGTACCGAGGTGTACATGACCCATCGCCACTAGCCCATAGATGTAGCAGTCCCCGCCCGTGCGCCACAGCTGCACTTCCGATCGCAGCTGATCAAAACGCAAGCGATCTTCCTGCTCAAACCATTCAAAACCAGTGGTCGCCAGCACAGCGTTTCCTAACTCATCACATAACGACGTGCGCAACTGGCGTTCCGCATCACCCTGCGCAAAAAAGGTTCGTTCGCCATCACCGTAAAACAGCTCTTGGGTATACGGCTGATACATAGCGCCTACAATCGGCACATCACCATCAAACAAGCCAAGCAACACACCCCAGTGCAGCATGCCGGTCATGAATGCACGTGTGCCATCGATTGGATCAATCACCCAAGTGAGGCCATTACCCGTTTGGTATCCGTACTCTTCTCCGTACACGCCATGGGTCGGAAACGACTCGGCGAGTGCGTCGCGAATCACTGTCTCTGCAGCACGATCAGCCTCAGTGACCGGATCGAATTGACCGTCGCCCGCCTTATTTAAAACTTCGATATCTGATCGAAAGAAGGGTAAAGTCGCCGCCCCCGCCGCACGCACTGTGCGCTTGGCAAATTCAACAAACTGCGTTTTGTCCTCAGCCGTGACTGAGATTTTCGTTGAGTAACCAAATGAATCGCTCACGCGGTTTACCGTGTAGCCTAAGAGTTATAAGATCCTGGCAAATATACCAACGGGAGCCGCCAATGTCTGATCTGATCCTGCCGGAATCGATGAAGAAGGGTTATGAGAATTTTCACTTCGCCCCAGCCCAACGCCACGACGGCGTGCTCTACTGCTCAGGACAAATCGGTTCAGGGGAAACCGCAGAAGAAGAGTTTCGCAGCGCCTGGCAACTGGTTGGTGAAATTCTTAACGAAGCGGGTCTGGATTACTCAAACATCATCGAATTCACCAGCTATCACGTGGGCCTACAAGAGCACATGGGCACGTTTATGAAAGTGAAGGACGAGTTCATAAAAGAGCCTTATCCAGCGTGGACCGCGATTGGTATCACCGAACTGGCTATCCCTGGCGCTCGCGTGGAGATTCGGGTTAGGGCGGGTTGATGCAAACCGCACGGTCACAGCAGTCACGATAGCACTTGTCTATCTCAAGGACTTCCCAGCCAGCCATCGAAAGAGCGGCTTCAAATTCCTCTGGAGTGTGGAGCCAATAGGTTCCCTCCGATTGGGCTTTTGCACCTCTACGATTCTGTGAAAGATTTTCAGAATTCTGGCGATACCAACGAATTGTCTCCCTCAAACCCAGATCTTTGACCCGATTCCTAAGAATGTAGACTGCCCACTCAAGCACTTCTACTTTTCTGCCGAAGTCTACAATGTAGAGCATTCCCCCTGGTTTCGTCTGTCGCCTCATCATTGCCAAGACTTCCTCATGGTTTGGAATTGAGTAGAGCGTATTAACACAAACTGAAAGGTCGAATTTGAGAGAGTCGGATGCGAAATCCCTGATATCTAGCTCGTGAATCGCAACATCGAGACCCGAGTCGCGGTACTTAGCATGAGCTCTCGCAAGCATTCCGCGATCAAAATCTACGTGATGAAATTTTGCATCGGGGATCTTTTTTCCAGCTGCCAGGACGAAGGAACCAGTTCCTGCTCCAAAATCACAAATCTCAGGCGCCGACGGGAGATTCCAATATCCCAACCTCTCAGAAAAATCCCAGAGTAGTTCTTGATAGGCGGGGTTAGCTTTACAGAGCTCGTCGTAGTACTCGGAGTATACAGACCAGTCAATTTGACTTAAGTCTGGTTCAGCGAGATCTAGGTCGCCGATGTTACTCGCCATGTTACTATCTTCTCCCTCGCCCCCTTAGTTGGGGTGATATTGCTTTGTCAGGTAAGGCGGCGCCAGGCTAACAGCTTGGGTAAAACTATCAAGTCGAATAACATTGCCAAGGCAAAGATCAGACACGCCACAATTCCGAATACTTGGTTGACCGCATAGGCACTAAAGAGAAGTAGAATGAAGCCAATGCTCAGACATATGCTCGTTATCACTACGGCGGGACCTGCCTTGTGCACGGCGTATGAAGCCGCTTCGGGGGCATTAAGACTTAGCTCAGATCTACTGGCTTCGTAACGATACAGAATGTGAATTGCGTCATCGATGACAACGCCGATTGTAATTGCAAGCACAATCGTAGCCGCAAGCCCAATCTCTCCTGCGCCCCATGCCCAAAGTCCAAAGCCAGCGGCAATGGGAATGACTATCGCCAATAGTCCCACACCAAAAAGCAGCAGGCGACGCGTCAGCAACGCGAACAATCCAGCTACTATTACCACGACTGGACCTAGCCCTTTTAACATATCTCCAATATTGTCAGCAGACAGGTGAGCAACCGGAATGTTTTCTCCCGTTACTAGAATTCTAGTGCCTTCAGGTCCCCCACTTTCGTGGTCAGCATAAATGCGACGCTCAATCGCTTGCGTTTCGCTCGAGGAAACATCCTTAAGCAATACTGAAAACCGCAGGTTTGTTCGACTCGAGTCGACAAACGCCGTGCTAGAACTGTTTGAGGGAAGCCCTAACTCGTAGGCCAGAAAAAGCTGATTGGTTATGTCAGGAGACGAAAATGCTTCTTCTAGATCAATTTCCATTATCGCGGCCACTTCATCAAGTACGTCGACAATCGAAGTTACGTTAAGAACCGAGTTATGATCACGCAGAGCGCCTGTTAGTTCGCGAGAGTAGTCAAGTACTTGCGGTTCAAAAATCGTTCCGTCGTCAGCGCTACTGAGGATGATTTCAATGTGATAGGGACTACCTACACCCAGCACCATCATCCGCTCAACATCTGCCCTGAAGCTGACACCTTCGTCGAAATATCGGATGAAGTCATCGTCAATTCTTAACTGCGTCAGCCCAGCAATTGCAACCAAGAAACTGAAAACAGTAGCTACAGTCAACCAAAGATGACCATTTGCATTTCGGGCAAAGTCATTTAGAAATCGACGAACGTAACTGTGTACTCGTCCATGCGGACTTGCCTTCACTTTCGGCAACAAAAGCCCCAAGAAGAGAAAGGACAAAACGAATCCCGCAACGACTCCAATCGCTGACAGAGTGCCAAGTTCACGGATAGGCGGAGAAGTAACGAAATATAGAGATAACAGGCTCACGGCAGAGGTTAATGTAGCCAAAAACATCGGCGTTAGTTGAGCAAGAAAGGAAGCTCTCAAGTTGGTTTTCGCATCGCCGCCGATATCTGCCATTCTCTGAAGGTAATGAACTACCAAGTGCATAGCGCCTGCCACAACGAGAGTGAATACCACTATGGGTACAACAGAGGTAGCTGTGTTTATCGTAAGGCCCGCCCAACCGGCAAGACCCATCGCTACAGACGCAGCAAGCAGTCCAGTTGAAAAAAGTAGGAAGCCCAGCACAAAGCTGCCTAGTGCGAGACAAAGGAAGAGCAGAATAACGACGAAAGCAATTCCCACCACAGTAACTGAGTCTGCTGCGGCAGTATCGACGAACGCCTGCATCATTGGGACTGCGCCCGTTGTGAGCAACTCAAACTCTGGAAACAACTTTTCGAACTCATCCGCCAGCGCTTCTACGGAACGTTGTGTTTCGGTGACATCCGCAACAAGTTCAGGGTCAACATCGACAACAACGTACAGAGCAACCGTCCGCAAGTCGGGTGAAACAAGCCTTCCAACTAGCTTTTCCTTCTTTAGTAAGTTAACTAGCTCGGGACTACAAACCTCACCACAAACGTAGTCCAACAAGCCGGTCACAAGGAGTTCGTCGCCTACAGAAAACGCCTGCGAAAGCGAGGATAAGGAAGTGGACTTCACAAAATTCTTTATGTTCGGAGAACTGAACTCCAACCACGATAGAGCTTCACGAAATCTGAGAGATTCGATGATCGGAGTTTTGTAGTGGATCGCAAATGCGACTACGCTGTTTACATCAAATTTGTCTTCGAAGCGCAAGAGGTCTTGATAGTTTTCGTTTTCGACACCATAAAACGCTCGGTTATCTGGTGTGATTGCGATTTGCGACAAACCTGATGCGGCGATCAAGGCCAGAGACAGGACTATCGCTAATGTAGCGTTTGCTCGTTCTATCAATCTAGAAACAAGCAAGTCAATGAGTTTCACTGAGCTATCTTTTAACTAATTTCAGAAATGCTGCCAAGCTAGTAATCCACGATAAAGATCGGTAGATCATTATTCTGACTCTATCCATTCCCGCCATTTGGATCAGGCCAGCCGATAACAAGTATTCAAACGGTTCTCTGTATATATAGTTCCAAACGAACGGGCTTACCCCTTTACCCATACAGACCTCAAACCCGTTCACAATCAAAATATGTTGTTGTTCTTTCCAGAACTCCTGCTTGTGTACCAGCCCCGTCTCCTCGCACCCTAGCCGTTTATACAACTTTAGAAGGTGGGGAAGCGCGACAACCACCACATAAGGTCGCTCCACGCGTACACATGTCGCTGTGACCTGTTGGAGAACCCGTGCGAAAAGATCCCCTTTCCTAAAGGTAGGATCAGTACAAACCCGGCCCAACTCAATGATCTGGTCTCTCCTCGGGAGCTCTACAGGCCAATCAATGTAGTCTTCTTGTTCCAATGGAGTGTCGACATCAGGGAACAATATCCGACCAGTGGCGACTACTTTTTCATGGTATTTGCCTACCAATATCCGACCTGACGCATCGCGTAAATCAGCTAGATCTTCAGGCGTAACATCCGTCCCACCAAAATTGCCTTCCCTTAGATGGGCTTCATACCTCAAGTTTAGGACTTGGCGATAGTCTTCTTCACTTTTGAGGAAGTAGAAATCCACGCCATTGGCGACAGAGTCGGGAATAAAACCTTGCTCTCTCAACGAGTCTAGATCTTCGACGTCGCTGAATTGAATGAGGTACTGCGCGATCGCGGATTTCGTCGTCTCATTTATGTCGACAAACTCAGCCCCTACTACAAGAAAATCGCGGCCACCCTCCGAGCTAATGCCCACGCGGACAATTCGAATCATCGCGCTAGCCTCTCCAACCATAGGGAGGCTGATCATCAGCTTGAGGACCATATCTTTAAGCAAGAACTTGTTCCGCAAACTACAAGCTAGTCTTAGACCTTGAGCACTGAGGTCGCGTATTTGGAAATAGATATAGTCGTTAAACCTACCTGGGCTCAAAGCAACGCACGTCGGGAAGAACTCCTGAGAGCATATCCACCTTGTGGTCTTTCTCCGTTCGACGCCATGCTCTTTCGCTGATACCGCAGTAGAGGTTGATAGTCGTACGCCAATCAAAACGCCTTTATCCTGCGTTCGGACGACATCGACAACTAGTCCCTCAAAAAGGGATCGTTGCCCAGAAACGACAATTTGAAGGTCTATTGACTCACCCTTGCTCAATGAAAGGGTGTTATCTTGATCGAGAAACTCCACTCCGAGCGGACTAATTTTCCAGATCCGAATCTCAACAAAGTTTGAATCTGTTGCTCTTCGCTTTATTCGACCAACAACCCGGTCTATTTGCCTTACGTCTGCGGGTACGATTGGGTCATGGAGGGTTTGCAGTTCAGCATCAAACTGCTGTCGCGAATTCACGATTTCCTGAGGGTTCAATTCCAGTTCCGCACTTCTGTTCTAGAGCTCCTAGTATCTTCTCGTAGTTGTTTTCGTTAGGACGCATACTATAGATAAATCGGGTTTCTGGAAAATCTCGGATCTCAATACCGAGTTCAGTTAGATCGAAAGTCGTCGTTTCAATTTGGGAGTTTAAGTCTAAAAGCACCGAGTTTGCTTCTTCGGACATGAGAATGTCGCCCACGGAGAGTTTTTCCGCAAGCTGCGGGATCTTTGTCGCGTCATCCAAACGGCTCAAGAAATTCACTGGGGATCCCAGCGCTGTAATCTCCATTGACGAGTCCAAACCACCAATGTTGCCAACTACTGCTGGTCCAGCGGAAAGGAGAATAAATCTCTTAACCTCTACGCTAGTAACGGTTTGATTCATGTCCTCATTGACCTGAGCTATCTCAATTCCTGCTAGCAAAGACCTCAGAACATTGATACGAACATCATTATCGTCGAAGTACGCAAATACTAGGTCACCAATTTTTCGCGGAATTCCCGCATATTTCTCAATGGCGTCTGAGCATGCACGAACTTCAGGCATGACGGAGTCATTAACAAAGCTCTGCAGATTTTTGGATCCCTGAGTGAATCCCCTAATGTCACTAAACAGACATGCTACGTTTTTTGTTTCCGGTCTCAATACTTCTACACTTGCCTGCAAAATACTAAAGCGCTTCTCATTCACTAGGGCTTCGAGACGCTCAGCTATGACTTTTGGAATAAATGCCCTGATCCGATCAGCGAATTCCAAATTGAGCTCAATTATTTGCTTCTGAGCAGCTGCATTTTGTTGCTCAAGCATGTAGTTCCGGACATCCGACAGATGTCCGCCTCGAATTACCGCCACAAATAGTAGCGTCACAACAGAGGCGGATCCGTACCATGTCAGCGGCAAACCAGCGGTCATCAGAGGATAGTAGATTGTCAAAATCGTGACTAAGGAGAAGAGGAGGCTTTTGATCGGGTTCATCCGCATTATAAGCACGCCGCCGATCACGAAGATGAAGCCAAAAATCCAGGCGTCCACTGAATACCAGATGGCTACATGAGCTTGCGTGAAGCACATAAGCCAAATGAGAACAATGGCTGGCAGCCTGAATAGCGATGAGGCCGTCAGAGGAGACAAGTAGAAACCGAGTCCTACGAGCATGGCCGTCGCCATTGCGACGCGAAATCTCAACCAAAACTCTAAAGGCTCTAACCCATTGACTCGATCAAAAAAAAAGTAATGGCCAATATAGCCGGGCACCGCTAATCCGAACCAAATAGCGAGAGCTAGTATGAAAGATCTTTTCTCTCTCTCCAGCCACTCTGTTTTCCATGGGGTTCCATCCAGCAAGATCGAGGGAGAAAGATACGCGACTATCGACTCTAACCACTTCATGTAATTAGACCACCAAGCTGAGTTCTCACTTTAGCAGGAGACGCGACACCAATACATGATATTGATTTGAAGCACGTCACAAAATATGCCTATATCTAGCAATCTCGAACGGGTGGCTAGACTCGATGGTAAGAAGGTATCTAGATGCATCGTCAGGAACGTACGATCTATTTAGATCGTGGCTTCCATTAATCTCGATAGTAATCGTCCTCGGGCATCTTGGGTTTTGCATGCTGAATTTGTTGCAAAACCAATCCGAGTCATTCTGGCTGCGTGGAATAGCTATTCTCGCGATGCTCCCGTATGTCGCATGCAAACAAATTGAGATGATGAACGGCGCGGCATTCCTCCGCAGTATATTTTTGTTTGCGATCTTCACCACGGGCCCGCTCTTTTTGCTTGCTGGATTGTTCAACGAACTTCGCAATCCAAACCCTGAGGTCGTGGTAGTTGTTCGAAGGGAATTTGAGTTCTTAGCGTCCTTAGGCGTATTCCTTCTGGCATCCGTAGATTTGGTCGTTGCTCTTTGGATTGGATTCGTATTGTCGATCATCGTGATTCTAGCCGCCTCCGCCTTAATGACTATCAGCTGGGAGACTCTACAACCGACATGGATCACTTTAATGTCTGGTTATATTGTCATATACATCGCGCTGGTCTTAATCGCCCGAAGAAAGTCTGACCAGGCAGCAAGCCGGTCGGAACTATCAGAGGCAATCGGTTCTTCAATTGCCCATGAACTCCGAACTCCATTGCTGAGCATACGGACCAAAGCGCGTGCGCTAGAAGAGGTGATGCCAGACCTCTTGGTGAACCACGGATCCACGACCATTCCAAATGACAGAAGACGTTCACTTTTAGCAAAAGCACCAAGGTCGATTGTTGACGAAGCCGAATCCGCAACGACGCTGATCGACATTTTCTTAATGAACGTTACGGGACCAAAAAACCAATCTCCAAGCAAACAAGTGTTTAGCCTGGATAACGCGATACGCGAGGCACTTCTGCGATACCCCTACAGATCCGAACGCGAGCGAACCGCCATTGAATGCAATGACATCCCAACCGCAGAAGTTCGAGGGCCAGAGATTCTAATGGTCCATATAGTATTTAATCTCCTAAAAAATTCATTTGAAAAACTGGGAGCTGAGAAAAGCCCCGTAATTGAGATCAACAGTTGGATTGAAAAAGGTTCGGTGAAACTTTCGTTCATGGACAACGGACCTGGCATTGATCCGAAAGACATGAATAAGATCTTCGAACCTTTCTACACTAATTCAGAATTTGGGACCGGTGTGGGATTGGCCTTTTGCAAGGCAGCCATCGAAAATCAGTTCGCAGGTTCGATAGGTTGCGAATCAGAACCCGGAAAATACACTAAAATGATTTTGAAGTTTCCAATAAGTACGCACGCAGAGAGCAAGAAGTAGAATCGAAGTCAACATCCACTGGTGGATCAAGGTGAAGACCCCAGTACAATCCGTCGCTTCCGCCAGAAGACGTTAGTTCAACAGAGTTGTACTCCCAGTCATAATCCGCTGCACCTATCCAATCCAGATCATCGAACAGGCAAGTAATAATCTTGCGTTTTTCTACAGCAAGCTTTGTTTCATCGGGCACGTCGCTATCAGCAATAGTCGTCATTAAAGCGCCTAGAGTACGATCTGTGACCAATGCAACAAAACAAGCCACACCAGTGATATCTATACAAAAGTAGCCCAAAGGACTAGACGAAAAGTAGTACTCGCAAATGTTCCGCTCTGCGATAACTTTTGAAAGCACTTCGAACACGCCCTCACTTTGTAGGAAAGACCGGAGTTCCTGCGGAAGCATACTTACTAACGGTTGCTGAATTTCCTCGAAGCTTGCTCTTTCAAGTTCACTACAGAACCTGAACATTTTTTCCATTGCTGCAAGATCACTTTTTAGTACAAACCTATCAATAAGTCCGTCGTTAAAGGCTTCCACTGCCAACTTTTCATCGGCGACGCCCGTCAGCAGGATTTTCTTTGCTTCATGGTCACTCAACTCGCTGAATAGCTCCAACCCAGTAACACCAGGCATTGCATAATCAGCAACAACCACTCCCACGGAGCCGAACCTATGCTTGTTTGTAGGAAAAGCGGCTATCTGGTCGAGCTCAAACCGCACTAGAATGTCATCGTTAGGGTCACTAATCGATGTAGGATTCAACGATTCAACTCGCTGTCGATCGGCAGTTAGGTGTGTCAGACATTCGTTAGGATTGGTCCATAACTGACACGGCTGATTACTTGGAATAGCAAGCTCCACAGCATCTAAGAAGGGTTCTTGGTCGTCTACAAATACCCACGTTGTGGGGTACGTATATAGAAGTGATTGCTTCCTCGACATACCTAACCAAAAACCCTCATCGCATTCTCAGACAAAACCCTCTTCTGCGTCGGATGTTCATCTACCTCAGCCAACCCATCCACATGTGGATAATCACTCCCCCACATAATGCGGTCCTGGCCGACCAGTTCCAACGCACTATCGACGGTTCGCTCTAGCGGCTCCGCAACAAAGTAGCAATTCGAGCGAATGTAGTCGCTTGGATTCTTCTGCAGCGGCACAAGCCCGCTAAACACTTCGTATTTCGCATCCAGCCGATCCATGAGATATGGCGCATAGCCAGCACCAGCTTCGACGCTAACAATTTTCAAGCGTGGAAACCGATCAAACAGGCAGTCCGTCACCATAGCGGTTAGCGCCGGGATCATTTGCCCAGTCGCACCCAGCCCAAATCCAAATATAGGCCCCGGGGTGGTTTCCGCCCAATCGGAAAATGGCCTGGCTGCACCTGAGAAACGGACTACAACGTGCAAGCAGCCGGGTAAATTAGCTTCCTGGCAGAGCTGCCAGATGGGGTCGAAATGCGGGTCTCCTAGACGTTTTCCGCCTACAGTTTCAGGTGGGACAAACAGCGCTCTGAAGCCACGCTCAATACATGATTTGAGCTCTTGCACTGCACTTTCCACATCGTGCCAGTTGATGATGGCGACGGGCCAGACCCGACCGTCGCAGGCTTGGGCGAAGTCATGTATCCAATTGTTGTAGGCACGGCAGTAGGCGTTCGCCAGGTCTTGATCGCTTGTTGGAAACGGCAGGATGCAGATCGTAGGAAACACCAGCGTATGAGTTACTCCCCACTTGTCCATCTCCCGGATCCGAGCCGCAGGGTCAAAGCTTGCCGGTGGGCAACCGTCTAGATAACGCATGCCGGGTGCAAAGAGTTGCGCCTTGTCCAGGTGCGCTCCGCCGAGGCCGGCCAGCACACCTTCCAGCACCACTTCCTCGCCAATAACAAGCTTTTCCACGCCATCTTGTTGTTCGATGCGGATGGCCCGATCTACAAATTTCTTCTCAAGGTAGTTTTGCCACAAATCGGGTGGCTCAAGCACGTGGGAGTCGCAATCAATCATTCAGTTCCAACCAGGATTCAATTACCGGTAGCATAGGCTACAACAAATATGGATTCGAAAGGGGGGAAGGCCGTGATTACTCGCCACCGCGGCTATTTGAGGTTCCGCACTGAGCCCGCATCGCTCGCCGCCAACGAATTGGAACGACAGGGTTACACGTTGCAGAAGGGGGTGTTCACGGCGGAGGAGGTTGAAACCCTTGCCCGTGAAATCAGCGCGGTGTTCGACCAGTTCAAGGCGGATGCGCGCGGCACCCTGCGTACGCCGGAAGGCAACGAGATGTTTCGCTACGGTATGCTCAACCGCAGCGCCGCTTGTCAGCGCGCAGTGGCGCATCGCGGCATTCTGGACGTCATCGAACCGCTGCTTGGGGAGGACTGTCACGTCATCGCCAACACCGCGTGGCGAAATCCGCCAAGCAGTACCGGTTTACACGGCGGTGACGCCTGGCACATCGATGCCGGACCGCACATCCCTCTGCCACCGGGCGCCATTTGGCCTGCGGATATTCCCCATCCGGTGTTTGCTGTGGGGACCCACATCTACCTACAACCATGCCTCTTGGAGGATGGTCCAACGGGGGTAATCCCTGGATCGCACCTGTCTGGTCGGCCTCCGCCGAGTAAAGAGGTGATGAACGACAATCTTGAGTACAACGGTCAAGGCGTTGTACCCCTGTTGGCGGAGGCCGGCGATGTCGGTTTCTTCGTCTCTGACGTCTGGCACCGACGCATGCCGACATTGCCTGGCGATCAGGGCCGCTTCTTTCTACAAGCCCATTATGGGCGGCGCGACATTGCGCAACGCATACTCACCACCGCGGAGGCGAATCAGCTGACGGCAGATGCCATCGAACGCGCCGCAAGCGCGCGTGATAAAACCGTGATTGGTTTGCACGCGCCGTTCTTCTACGATGGTTAAAATCCAAATCACCACATTCAAACACTACCTGGGGTAGGCATGGCACACGCACAGCTCAAGCTAAGCAATGATGAACTGCTCAGCACCACACGCGCGGTGCGCAAACACTTGGATTTTGATCGGCCGGTGGAAAAAGACACCATTCGCGAATGTATGGAGATGGCGGTGCAGGCCCCAGTGGTTCTAATTCCCAAGGCTGGCGGTTTATGTTTGTCACTGATCCAGAGAAACGCGCTCGCATCGGCGAGGCCAGCCGGGGGCGCTCCACCTCATCTGCGGAATATCTCGCCGCCAATATGGGTCGGGCGCCTGTCTTGATGATTCCATGTATCGCCGGTCGCACCGATGCGGAGAGTGTCATCAGCGGCAATATGGCTAATGCCGGTACCTACGGCTCAATCATTCCCGCCGCTTGGAACTTCATGCTGGCCGCACGGGCCCGCGGATTGGGGACCGCTTGGACCACACCACCTTACACCTCATGCACGAACGGGAGATTTCTGAACTCCTTGGCGTATCGTATGAGGAGTTTATGCAGATTGCGCTGATTCCCTTCGCCTACACCAAGGGCACTGAACTTAAGCCTGCTTATCGTCCACCGGTCGATTCGGTGATGCATTTCGACCAGTGGTAAGCTGCATTCGCAGATATCCGCTATTGCCTGAACGCGGCGGAAACTTTACGCTCTGCCGCGAAGAGTTACGCTGGGGAAGGCGTACTTACCTGCACATCACCCGCACCGGAAAAGATGTCTCTAGACGCTAAAAACATCATCATCGTTGGCAATTCCTCCGATGATCCATTCGCCATTGATTTAGCCTTCAGCATGGGCCAGGCAGAAGACATTGCGGATATCATCGCCATGAAGATCTTCGCCAATTCAGAGTTTTGCCCACGCTTTATTTCTGATGAAGAAGACTTCAGCTGCGTCGGCAATAAGCTCAAAGGCAAAACCGTGGTTATTGTCAGCACCTCCAGTCACGTCGTGAGCCGGCAAAACCTGGCGATGCGCAACTTACTGATTGCCCGCGCCGCCAAAGAAAATGGCGCAGCGCACGTCGTGCTGGTGGAGCCCGATCTTTACTATAGCGCGCAAGACCGGGGCCCCGCGCGGGAACTCGGTGAAACGCTGCAGGAACGGGATGAAAAAGACCTGAAGAAATTCGACGGTCAGCCGTTCACCGCCAAGCTGTATGCGCAAATGCTAAAGCTTGCAGGTGTGGATTCAGTCGTCACCGTACACAATCATTCTTTCTCCGTGCAGCAGATGTTTAATGAGGTGTTTGCAGGCAACTTCCACAACCTCATCCCTTACGAGCTCTACTGCCACTATCTGAAAAATTCCAATCTCGTGAACTACGGCCCCCAGGGCGAAGGGTTGGCGCTGTGTGCGCCGGACCAAGGTGCACGTGATTTCGTCAAAGAGATGTATACCCGGCTGAACCTACCTAAGGCCAAGTTCATCCTGCTCGACAAAGAACGTTCGGGCGAGCGCGACGTAGAGATCAAACTGCATGACCAAAGTGAGTCGACGTTCGAAGAAATCGACGGCCACGACATTGTGTTGTTTGACGATATGGTGCGCACCGGTTCTACGGTGGTGAAGTCCTGTGAGTTTTTGAAGCAGATACACCCTGGCAAAACGGTATTCGCAGTATCCCACTTCTACGCCAGCGAAGAGGGACGGGAAAAGATGGCGAACCCCGCCATCGATGAGATTCTCACGCTCAATACGCTGCCCACCGTGCTCAACCGCGATGTGCAAGGCCGCCTGCGCCGGAAAATGGTGGTGCTCAAGATTGAGCGCTGGCTGGCAAAAAACCTGGCCAACATTCTCGATGTGCAGTACGCGCGGGAAGATGGCTTCTACCAGATCGACATGTCTTCGACCAACCCGCGTTTTATCCGCAAAATCTACTCCAGCGACCAGCTTCCGGAGTTGCATCCGAAATAGGCCATGTCAGCCGACCAACCACAGCAATCGTCGTGGCTGAAAGAAAACGTCTTTATGGTCGCGGCTATTGCCTTGCCGTTGGTAGTGGCCGCGTTGTTCCTCGGTGCCACGGCGTTACCCAAACTGTTTGTCGAGGCGCCACAGTTTTCGTTGTTGGTGGCCATCGATGAACGACGGGTAAACCAGTCAAACTTCGATATTGAGTTCGAAGTCGTCAACGGCCAATTGCAAGCTCGCGCGGTTTACAGCGAAACCCCGCGCTTCTATGAGCAGAGCACCCTGTTCCGCTTTACACCGGGGCAATCCATGCTCGCGCGGATTGATCTGCGCATCGACGATACCTTGCGCGCAGAGCTTGAAAGTGCAGCGGCGGAGGCGGACAAACACGAAACCAGTGCCCCCCTGCCGCTACCGGCAGATCTCGCTGACCTCATCCTTAACCCTGCCATCACCGCCCCGGACGGCTACCGCTTTCGAAACGACTATCGCGGCGGCGCAGGTCTGTTCGGGGAACTGTTTGGTATGCGCTCGCGCAATCGCGTGGTGGCCATCGAAAAGGACGGCCGCGTGGAGGAACTTGGCGCGGAGTTAGAGCAGATGCAGCGTTACTCCTACTACAACGTGCATTTTCTGGGTTGGATCGAGCTTGACTGAGCAAGCACCGCAGACCCAGCGTGATGCAGCGCTGAATGAGGTAGTGACAATCATGCGCGCGCACCAGCTCTCCGTCGCAGACGTGCAAGCCAAGTTGGCCACTGACGAGGCTGCAGCGGCTGAACCCAGCGGCTTGGTCGTACAGGTATTAAGCTACATCGGCGGGATCTTTGTCTTCGCCGGGATCGCCATCTTCGTGGGTTTACAATGGCAAGGCTTAAACAGCGCCGCCCGCGTCATCATCACCCTTGGCCCCGGGGTGACGGCGTTTGCCCTCGCTGCGCTCGCGTTCACAGATGTACGCTACCAACGTGCCGCCATGCCTTTATTGCTCATCTCTGCGGTCTTGCAACCCACTGGCATGATGGTGGCGTTTGCGGAATACGGCAGCGGCGGGGATGCGCAATTGGCCGCGCTCATCACCGCCCTCACCTTCGCTGTGCAGTTTGGTGTTGCTGCACGGCGGTGGACGGAGACAGTAGTGCTTTGGCTAACGGTGTTTTTTGCTTCCGCGGCAGTAGGACTGGGTATGGATATGGCCGGCGTACCCGAAGCAGGCATCGCCCTTGCGCTCGGCCTCGGTTGGTTGAGTTTAGGTACCGCCACCTTGAAGAGCCGGCATACCATGCTGACCCCACAACTGTACGTGCTCGGCGCTTGGGCGGCGTTGTGGGGATTATTTGACGTGGTCGAAGGCAGCTGGGCGGAAGCGGTGTTTGTCGCTGGCGCGTGTGGGTTGGTGTATTTGGGTGTGTGGGCGCGCAGCCGCGCCCTCAATATCGCCAGTACCATCGCGTTGCTTGCCTATACGGCGTATTTCACCAGCCGTTACTTTGCCGACTCAGTGGGATGGCCCATAGCGCTCATTGTGATCGGCCTGCTAATGATCGCCATCAGCGCGGCCGCGTTAAAAATTGATCGGCGCTACCTGCGCAAGACCCGCTAATCCTTCAAAGACAGCGTTGTAGTGCCTCAATACACGCAGTCGCTGAGGTGCCGCCGGTCACCACACCCTCCTGCATCTGGTTCATGATGAATGCAAATCCAATGTCCCGCGCAGGGTCGCAAAAAGCCACGCTGCCGCCTGCACCGGCATGGCCAAAGCAGCCTGGCCAACCGATTGGCGATTCCGCTTCGTAAAGCATGTAGCCAAGACCGAAGCGGGTAACACTCTTGAGCACTTCATCCGCACCATGACTGTGTGATTGTGTGGCCAGGTGTAACGTCTGCGCAGACAGCAATTGTGGGATCTGGCCGAGCAGATGCGCCACATCGCGCGCCGTGCCGTGTCCATTCAGCGCCGGTAATTGCGCCTCCCGAAAGGCCTGGCCGTTCATGTAACCCGGCTTAAAACTGGGGTTTTGAAAGGCTGCCCCGGTTGGGGTGGAGGTGTCCGTAAAGTCCTTCAACATGCGCTGCATGGCCGGCGGCCAGTACTTTTGCTCGCCCGGTTTGACCCGCGCCGGAAGCATGTCTGCGCATCGTGTTTGCTGTTCGGCGGTTAGCCCAATATGTACTTGCAGATCCAACGGCGCGGCAATCTCTTGTGCCAGCCATTCGCCAACATTGCGGCCCGTCGCGCGCCGCAACACCTCGCCGGCCAGAAAACCAAACGTGCGTGCGTGGTAACCGTGCTTGGTACCGAGCGGCCACCAAGGCGGTTCGGCTGCTAAGCGCGCGCACATGCGCGGCCAATCGAATAGCAGTTCCACCTCCACCGGGTCATGTAAACCCGGCAGCCCCACCTGGTGCGCAAGAATCTGCGTTACCGTGGCGTCTTGTTTGCCGGCTTGGGCAAACTCAGGCCAATATTCGCTGACCCGTGCATGCAGGTCTAAATGCCCTCTATCGGCCGCTTGTAGAACACATGTTGCTGTGACCGCTTTCGACACGGAGAAAAAACAAGCCAACGTGTCAGCTTGCCAAGGCTGCGAACGGCGTCGGTCGGTGTGGCCTGCCCAAAGATCTACCACCCAGTCGCCATCACGCCACACGGCCACTGCCGCACCCACGTCGCGACCGGCTGTAAATCCTTCCTCAAATGCCTGCGCAACCGGCTCATACTGAGGCAGGCATTCGCCGTTGACCTGCACGTCACTCATGCATCACTTATCTCTGACCAAGCCTGCGTAAGCATGCCATAATGCGCGGCCACCCGCTGTTCATACCATGTCGCAGAAAGATCTGACACAAGGCTCTGTGCCTGTTTCACTGGCCAAGCTGACGGCACCCATGATGATGGGTGTGTCGTCCAGCATCTTGGTGCAAACCCTGGAAATGGGTTTTATTGGTCAGCTGAGCACCCAGCACGTTGCGGCGATCACTTTCACCTTTCCCTTGGTCATGATGCTCACCAGCATTGCCCTGGGTATTGGCATCGGCACCTCTTCAGTCATTGCACGCAGCGTCGGCAGTGGCGAACGCGAAGAGGTGCGACGTCTGGGCAGCCATGCCCTCCTGTTGGTCGGCAGCCTTTCCGCGGTGTTGTCTTTGTTAGCCTGGCTGGCCATTGATCCATTGTTTACCGCGATGGGGGCCAGCGCCGAGGTGCTGGTGCTTATCCACACCTATCTGGACATTTACCTACCCGGCACGGTGCTGTTCACCACCACCATGATCGCCTCCAACATCATGCGAGCCAACGGCAGCGCCAACATTCCAGGCATAGTAATGACCATCGGTGCGTTCGTTAATTTGTTGCTGGACCCGATTCTCATCTTCGGCTGGTTTGGCTTCCCACGTATGGAGTTGGCGGGCGCTGCCGCGGCCATGACAACGGTGCGCGTGCTGACCACCGCCGTCTTGTTCTACTACGTCTATCGCGGCGAGATGATCCAGCTGCAGCACCTGTGGAGCGGGTTTGTTGCCTCCACTCGACGCATTCTGCACATCGGTCTGCCCGCCATGGCCACCCAGTTAATCGGCCCCGTCACGGCTGCTTTCATCACCATGTTGTTGGCGCAACACGGTGAGATTGTTGTGGCCGGATTTGGCGTTGCCGGCCGGATCGAAGCGGTTGCTGCCATGATGCTGTTCGCCTTGTCTGCATCGATTGGGCCCTTTGTCGGCCAAAACTGGGGGGCGCGTAAGTTTTCCCGCGTCCGCGACGGGGTGAAAGTCAGCTATCAGTTTTCATTGTTGTGGGGGATCATCGCAGCGATCCCTTTGTTCTTTTTCGGTGCCGAACTGGCCGCGCTGATCGACGACTCCCCTTCCGTAATTGCGGTGGCCGGCTTCTACCTGGCGTTGGTGCCGTGGGGTTACGGCGCTTGGGGGGTGCTGATGATGGCTTCTGCCAGCTTCAACGCCCTCGGCAAACCGCTGCCCTCCACCGCGCTGAGTTTTCTGCGGATGTTTGCTGTCTATCTCCCTTTGGCGACCCTGCTCAACCACTGGATGGGTTATGAAGGTATTTTTATCGCCACGGTCGTCAGCAACATATTGTTGGGCATCGCCGGTTGGTTGTGGTTTAAAGTTAGGTTGGTGTCGTTAAGCAAAAAGGCTTGAATGTTAAAAAGGCGCATCACAAGTCTAACGGCGCTGGTCATCATTACCCTACCGCTGGTGGTGAGCGCACCTGTGTTGTTGCTGATTGCAGTGCTCTTGAGTCTCCTACCACAATTCCGTTCGCTGCCGCATGCTCTCCTGTTTGCGTTAGGGTTCCTCTACTACGAGTGTATCGGAGTTGCACGCCTCACATGGGTTTGGCTGTGGCATCGCAACAAGCCAGACTACTTAGCCCGCAACCAGCACATCCAATACTGGTGGGCCGGTGGCCTGTTACGTTTGGGGATGAAAATTTATGCCTTGGAGCTCGAGATCTCAGGGGCGGAGGACATCACCGGTCCCAGCGCCTTGGTTATCGCTCGCCACACATCCATCGCGGATACTGTGTTACCGATGTTGTATTTTGCAGAACACCGGCGTGAAGGCCTGCGCTACATTCTCAAACAAGAGCTCACCATCATGCCCTGCTTGGATATCGCCGGACACCGCCTGCCTAATTTGTTTGTAGATCGGTCCGGCATCGACACTGAGCGCGAACTTCAAGCGGTGATGGCTCTAACCCGCGCGGCGTCGGAGAAAGAATCCATTCTCATCTACCCCGAAGGCACCCGTTTTACCGCGGCAAAGCAGCAACGATTGCTTGCAACGAAACCGGAGCTGCGAGAACAAATAGAGCGATGGCCGGGTTTGTTACCACCGCGCCTTGGCGGTGTGTCGGCCATGTTGTCAGCCAATCCAGGCAAAGATGTGGTGTTCTTAGCACACACCGGCTTTGAAGGCTCCGCTTCGCTACACGACCTGGTGAACGGCAGCTGGCGTCATCAGCGTGTACGCCTTCATTTCTGGCGCGTACCGTTTGCAGAGATCCCAGACGACCACAAACAATTTGTATTTAGCAACTGGGATAAGATGCAGCACTTGATTGAAGAAATGGCCGGATAGCCGGCCAACATATTGGGGAGGAAACATGCAAAAAGATAATTTCTACGCGGACGCTCGCAGCGATCTCAGCGGGCCGCTTGCGGGCGTGACGGTGGTGGAAGCCACTACCACCTGGGCAGGGCCTATGGCGGCTTGTGTGCTGGCTGACTTTGGCGCACGCGTCATCAAAGTTGAACATCCTGCCGGTGAAGTGGCGCGCATGTTGCCGCCCTTTGTGCCCGACAGCGCGTTAACCGTGGCCAACGAGACGGTCAACCGCAACAAAGAATCCCTTTCCCTGGAGCTACACAAAGATGAAGGCAAAGCCATCCTGCTGAAACTCATCGCCCAAGCCGACATCTTTGTTGAAAACTTTCGACCCGGCACACTCCACGACTGGGGGCTGGGCTACAGCCATCTAAAGGCCGTAAAACCCGATATCGTCTATGTCAGCGTCAGCGGTTATGGCCAGTTCGGTCCGCTGTCGCCACGTGTTGGCTACGACCCTATGGCGCAAAACTTCTCCGGCTGGACGTCGATGAACGGCGAACCCGACGGAGGACCGTTAAAGGCACCCACCTTTCTGGGTGATGATATGGCCGGCCTACACGGCGCTCTGGGCGCAATGGCCGCCCTGCGGCATCGGGACCAGACCGGCGAAGGCCAACATGTCGACGTCGCCTTAACCGATGCCATGCTGTTTCAAAGTGACGGTCTCGCTACCGTGGGCGCATTGGGGATCGAACTGCCGCGTCTTGGTAACCAATTTACCTTGGCAGCACCGGTCAATGCGTATCACTGCACCGACGGCAATGTCTACGCCGGGGTGCTTCTGGATAGCCATTGGCAAATACTCGCCACAGAGTTGCAGCGAGAAGATCTGGCGGGCCTCACCTCACCGCAACGTATCGAACAGCGCGAACTGGTTGACGGTCTGTTGGCGGAGTACTGCGCGGCGCGCAGTGTGCAACAAGTAGTGGACCGTTTTGCCGAATTAGGTTTGCCCGCTACACGCATCAACAAACCCAGTGAGTTAAAGCACGAGCCACACGTCCAAGCCCGCGATATGTTGATCGACACAAAAGTATCCGATGGCCGCACCGTCCCCTTGGTGGGTCCGGCAGCGAAGTTCTCCCGCACGCCAACCACCATACGTCATCCCGCGCCGGCGCTCGGGCAACAGAATGTGGAAATCCTACAAAGTCTTGGCTACAGCGCGGAGGAGATAGAAGCCTACAAAGAACAAGGCGTCATCAGCAGTTAGAGGGAAAATCCCAGATTGTCCAACGCTTTAACAATTTGACGTCCTGCTTCAGCTTCGTTAAATTTCTGAAACGTTTTGTAACGTATCTCGTGAGAGAGAGAGAGAGAGAAAAAAAGAGAATGAGAGAGGGGAGAGCTCCGAATCTGGAGCTGAAAAAGGCCACCTTCGGGTGGCCTTTTTCGTGCGTCAAAGCAGCCGAGTTTCACCCCACATCCAACCAGTAACCGCCTCCTTGCCTATGCTTCACATGTCCGGCAGTGGGTGTCGCAAAGTGGGTGCCAATGATCAAGATGTCCTGATCCACGTACCGTTCGAGTAATCCTTCGCGGGTCATCTGCCCTTGGCTTTGATCAAAATCCGCAGAGCTGCACCAGTCCGTACGCGTCATTTGCACTGGGTGATGAATACAATCTCCGGTGATGAGGGCTTCGGCGCCGTTAGAGGTGATGTGCACGCTGACATGCCCGGGTGTGTGCCCAGGCGTAGGCTCAAGCTGTACGCCAGGGCACAGCTCATGGGTTTCGCCAACAAAGTCCACCAAGCCAGCTTCAACCACCGGACGCACGGAGTCCTGCAGCACGGGCCCATAGTCCTGATCTTCTTCCTGGGCATCCCAATAGGTCCATTCTTTTTCCGCGATTAAATAGCGCGCATTGGGAAAGGTGGGCACCCATGTGTCGTCCACCAACATGGTGTTCCAGCCGACATGATCCACATGCAGGTGGGTACACATGACCATATCGATGGATTCACGCGGGTACCCGGCGGCGGCCAAATCTTCCAAGAACCGGGTTTGTAGGTTGCTCCAAGCGGGGATGTTGCGTTGTTTGTCATTACCGATACAGGTGTCCACCACGATGCGTTGTTCACCGGTGTCCACCACCAGGGCGTGGATGCTCATGATCAAGTTGCCCGCATCGTCCATGAAATGAGGTTGCATCCAGTCATAGTCTAGACAGGCGTCACGGGTAGCGTCGGGCAAAATGAACTTGGTGCCCCCTGCCACTTCCATTTCCACGACGCGCGTGACTTTGACGTTTCCGATGTGCCACTGGTTCATGCCGCTCTCCCCTGTAGATGTGCCTCGGTTATTGAGCAACTGACCTTACTAGACTCGATATTTGGGCGCCAGATCGAAACGCGTCTGACACTCAATTTCCACGAACTCGGAGGCGGGCAGGGGGGTGCTGTTTTCGGACCGCTGCAAGTCCATCCATGGACGCTGGCGCTGCGCCGTCCATGGCGCAGAGCCTCCGAAAACAGCACCCCCCTGCCCACCTCCTAATGTGTCCCAAGGCTCGAGCTTCTGGCGCCCGCATTTTGTCTCTAGTAAAGTCCACCGATTCTGAAATAACCGAGGCCATCCATGGGAATTGTTGACGTCGCTTCGACACTGATGCAGGTGCCTACATTACTCAAACTCAAGAAAGGCATGGTGCCGCGGCCGCCGGAGGTCACCGACAGCTTCAGCGCGCGGGTCGAAGGACAAGCGGCGCGCATACCGGACAACAACGCCATACTGTTTGAAGGCCAATCTGTGACTTGGAGAGAATTTAACGAGTTGGCGAACCGCTATGCCAACTATCTCACCGGCGAAGGCGTCACGCGCGGCGACACCATCAGCTTGATGATGGACAACCGCATTGAGTTTCTCGCCATGATTGTCGCGCTTAACAAGTTGGGTGCGGTGTCGAGTCTGATCAACAACAATCTGCACGGCCTGTCGTTGAATCACTGTGTCACAGTGACCGAATCGAAGAAGTTCATCTTCGGCAGCGAAGTCGCAGAAGCGGTCAACGAGATCAAAGCGGACCTCAGCATTGCCGAGGGCCGCGATTACTACGTCATTCCCGACGGTGATGACGGCACGGGCATCAACTGGGCGAAAAACTTATCTGAAGAGAGCGCAAGTGCGGCGACGGAAAACCCCGCAAGCACCGGTGACACCACCATCGGTGAGACCGCCATGTACATCTTCACGTCCGGCACCACCGGTTTGCCGAAAGCCGCTGTCATGTCGAACCGGCGGTTTTTGATGGCGTCAGACATGGTGTCGAAAGCGGGTCTCAAATGTGACGAAAAAGACCGCCTCTACATCTGTCTGCCTCTGTACCACGCCACCGGGTTGATGATCGGTGTGGGCGCCGCTTGGGCGTCTGGCGCCAGCGTATTTGTGCGCCGGCGGTTTTCAGCCAGTAATTTCCTTGACGAGGTGCGCGAACACAATTGCACCTGTTTTGTTTATATCGGCGAGCTGTGCCGCTATTTGGTGAACACCGAAGCGAAAGGTGATGACCGCAAAAATCCGTTACGCGCGATGATCGGCAACGGCATGCGCCCGGATGTCTGGATGGATTTCAAAAACCGTTTCAACGTGAAACGCATTATTGAGTTCTACGGCGCTTCCGAAGGCAATGTGTCGTTCGCCAACCTGCTTAACAAAGACCTCACCGTAGGGATGACATCCGCGGAAGTGGCGCTGGTGAAATACGACGTGCACAACGACGAGATTGTGCGCAATGAACTGGGTTTCTGTATCGAAGTAGAAGACGGCGCGCCGGGCTTGTTGCTCGGCAAAATTACGCCGGATACTGTGTTTGAGGGGTATACCGACCCGGATGCGTCAGAGAAAAAAGTGATTCGCAACGCCCTTGAAGAAGGCGACGCCTGGTTCAACTCCGGCGATCTGATGAAGACCGTTGATGTTGGTTTTGACCTGGGTTACCCCCACTATCAGTTTGTTGACCGGGTCGGCGACACGTTCCGATGGAAGTCCGAAAACGTATCAACCAATGAGGTCGGCGAGATCATCAACGGCTTTGAGCAGGTGAAGTTCTGTAACGTCTACGGTGTCGCCATCCCCGGCGCCGACGGCCGCGCCGGTATGGCAGCCATCACCTTGGCAGACGGCGTGGAAACGCTGGATCTCACCAAACTGGCGGCTTATCTCGCCCACGAACTACCGGCCTACGCGGTGCCGGTGTTTGTTCGGATCCAGCCTGAAATTGATGTCACCGGCACCTTCAAGATGGTGAAAGGTGACTTGCGCGAGCAAGGCTATGACATCGAAACGTTTGAAGACCCGGTCTACTTAATGGCCCCCGGCAGCGCCGAATATCAACGTCTGGACGCCGATATGCTGGCACAAATAAAAGCGGGTAGCGCTGGTTTCTAGCTTGAGAAAAGGACGAGAAAAGGTTGAGAAAAAAGAGGTTCGCTACAGCGGGGGACGGGAGGAGCTGATTCCCGTGAGGGAGCGAGCGGCTGTAGCGAACCGGATGAGGACCGCGCTTTGGTAACGAACTGCTTGATCGCACCAAAGCCCTCATCACGCTGCCTACTTTAAGGGTTTCAACTGAACCGAACCTGAACACCTGTGCAATTCACTAAAGCCTACAAAGAAGCCATCGCACGGGGAGAACTCACTACCAGTTTTCGCACCTGGGAAGCACCGCAAGCCAAGGTCGGCGGGCAATACAATATTCCCCCGTTTGGCGCGATCGAAGTGGAAAAAATCCAACGGCTTGCCGCGGCGCAGGTCAGCCGTGCCGCACTGCGACGCGCGGGCTTCAGTAATCTTCAGGCACTGTATGACTTTTTAGAAGTGGTGCCCGACACGCAGATTTACCAAGTCGACTTCCACTATCTAGGCGACCAGCCGGTTAAGCAGGTAGACCGCACCGCCTTGCCGGACGGAGAACTGGCCGACATCGTTAAGCGCCTGCAACGCATGGACAAAAACGGCGCGTGGACCCGGCAGGCATTAACTCTGATTAATGCTCATCCGGGTGTGGGGGCGCGGATGTTGGCACCACAGGTATGCGCAGGTGGTGGCATGGAGCTCGCGGTGTTTAAACGCAATGTCCGTAAGCTCAAAGCCCTGGGTCTGACCATCAGCCTAGAGACGGGTTACACGTTGAGCCCACGCGGTGAGCAGCTCATCAAACACCCGCTGTTTGCGGCAGTGGCTACTGATTAAACTTGCTGGCGATGGCCGCGTAACTCTCCACCATGGGCAGCACGGTGTCCGCATCTGCCGGCGGTAGCCCAAAAATCACACGGTTGAAGCCATCTTCAATCAAGCCCTCAACCACATTGGCATCCGGACCTACCCCAAATATGGAGTAATCCGGTTGACCGTCCCGGCCGACTTCCGCCCAAGCTTCATTGATCTTCACCATGCTGTCGCGGTAGTTGACCGCACCACTGGCGGCCGCTCGCGCTTGATCCTGGTATATGGGGAACCAGCCGTCGCAATACTCGGCAATACGTTTATAGATGTATTTTGAAGACGCGCCCATGAGAATGGGTGGTCCGCCTTCTTGTTTCGGTTTGGGGTAAGACCAGAGCTTGTCAAAGTCGACAAACTCACCGTGGAACTCAGCTTCCTCCTGGGTCCAGATTTCGCGCATAGCCAAGATACGTTCACGCAGTACTTTCCAACGGGTGTTGTAGCCCACACCATGGTGTTGCATTTCTTCCGCGTTCCAACCCGCACCAATGCCTAACAGTAAACGCCCATTGGAGAGGAAATCCAAGGTGGCCGCCTGTTTCGCCATGAGTATCGGATCCCGTTCGGTCACCAGCGTGATGCCTGTGCCAACCTTGAGATCATTGGTGACGGAAGCCGCCATGGTCAACGCAACAAAGGGGTCGTGGGTATGCCAATACTCTTCAGGCAAATCCCCGCCGCCCGGCCACGGTGTCTGGCGTGAAGCTGGGATGTGGGTGTGCTCTGGGAAAAACAGTGATTCAAAACCAAACGCCTCTGCTTCCCTGGCCAACACATCCGGGCTCACCGCGTAATCGGTGGCAAATATCAATAATCCAAAAGTGGTCATATGTAATCCTCGGTGTGCCGATAGCGCCTGCAGTTACCCGCGAAGATGTGATTTCAGCGTCTTACGATAGTTTTGATAAGCCGGCATTTGCTCCTCGGTGAGGAAGCCCGCCATGTCTTTGTCCATTTGTTTGAGCAATGAGTTGGTCCGGCTTTTCATTTTGCGGTCGATATTCGACTGATTGTGCCCACGCATGATTTTGTTGATTGCTTTCATCCGCCCATTCACAAAATCGGTCAGTGCCTGCTGAAACTGGGGCTTTTGTGTATCGGTGAGGTTGATCTGTAACGCGGCTTTGAGCACCTCGGGTTGCATATAGGCGGGTTTTTGCTCAGCAGCAAACAGCACCGGTGCGGTCAATAACAGGGCAACTGACAGCAAACGTTTCACGATAACTCTCCCTTCGTCTTCGCCTGGACTTCGGAATATTTTACCCGGATCACCGGGTGGTCAAAAGACCAGCGCATGTGCGCGCGGTGGCGCGAAGCCAAGGATCTCAGCAATTAATCCACGAAACTAAGGGGAGCTAGGAGTCTGCGCGGTAGAACTTGGGTGATTGTGCCACATCGAATGCGCCTGGCCTGTGCCGATCAGTTGTGAGGTTTATCAAGCCATGTTTCAGTAATGGACATTAGGCCCATTGCACCAGTCGACTCATTCGTCGCAGATTCAATGCCATCGTCACCAGATTCCATTCGCCTTGTGCCGCTTTCAGACCCCGGACACTGAATTGTTTGAAGCCCAACACGTGTTTTATCCACCCATTCGGGGCTTCGACTATGTTTTTGCGATAACGATAGTGCGCCTGACCATCAGGCGCTTGAAGCTTACTACGCATCCGTACACTCGCCGGATTCGACTCAGGGTCCCGAATCTCATCCGACCCACCTTCTTTGCCGAGCGACACATACCCGTCAACACCGCGTCGTTCTAACGCCAAAAAGTCTGACTCCTTACGGTAACCGGCGTCCGCAAGTACCGTCTGTGGCTCTTGTCCCAGTATCTCCTCCACTTCATCCAGCACATGCAACAACTCACCACCATCGTTGCTGTTCGCCATCAATCGATTCGCCACTATGATCTGGAATTCGGCGTCCACTGCCAATTGCCCGTTATAACATTGCTGCCAGCCATGTGTGGTCGGCATGATCCGGCTTTCAGGGTCCGTAAAGTTGTACTGATCTTTATCAGCCGGCACCCCAAAATCTCGCGCATAACGACTGCCTCGACCGCCTCCACGGGGACGACGATCATCATCGTCGCTGCGACCCCGCGCTCGATCTTTGTCAGCTTGGATTTGCTCCAATCGGGCTTTCGCTTCACGTATCCGAGCCAGTCTCTGTTGGCGGTGGGCCAACTCATCCGGCACCTCATCATCAGACGCCAGGACAGTCTCTTCTTGCCGATCGACCTCTCCCGCACGAGTGCACAGATCATCGATCTCTTGACCTAAACGCGCTTCATTCTGCTTGAGCATTGCGTAGGACATGGCTTTGTGTTTACTGGCATTGGCCCGCACCTTAGTGCCATCGATCGCCAGCGTACCCAGTTGTACCAGACCCACACGCTCGGCAATCTGCACCACCTGCACAAACAGCGACTTGAAGTCCTCAAGGTGTTGTTGGCGAAAATCACACAGCGTTCGGTGTTTGGGGAAGTTGCCTGCTGCAAGCACTCGAAACGCCACATCCTCTTCTAATTTTCGGGCAATCCTACGCGAGGAGAACACGCCTGTGGCATACGCGTAGATCAACACTTTGACCATCATCTGTGGATCAAATGGGGACTTGCGCCGACCATCTCCTTCATAACGTCGATGAAAAGCGGATAAATCCAATTCGTCTACGACATCGCTGATGAAGTAGGCCAGATGATCGGGGGCTAACCAGTCTTGTAAGCGTTGCGGCAGCAGCAGATCCTGGTCTGGTTGATACGGGCGATAGCGGGTGGGCATTTTACAATGGCGCTGTTCGTTGGCGGACCCTTATTATCTCAAACTTTCGTTTCTACCGCGCAGACTCCTAGC
>JANQKS010000135.1 GCA_028281005.1 Pseudomonadales bacterium | reverse complement strand
GTGTTGTAGTTCGATCAGGGCCTGGCATCAACGGGCTGGCGATCTCCCACAGGGCGGGTCTGTGGGGTCCTTGGGCGTTGTTGGCGCACCTTGATGGGGGACTACCGTAGCGAGGCCACATAGTGCGTTAGCCACACAAAGCGCGCCCTAAACAACATGCAAGAAATCAACTGGTCAGACTTCGAAAAAGTTGAACTCCGCGTCGGCCGTGTCGTCAGCGCCGAAGCATTTCCCGAGGCAAGAAACCCAGCCTACATTCTCCATGTGGATTTCGGCGAATCCATTGGTATTAAAAAGTCGAGCGCTCAGATCACTGACCGCTACGCCCTAGACGGCCTGGTCGACAAACTTGTTGTGGCTGTGGTCAACTTCCCGAAGAAACAGATTGGCCCGATTATGTCGGAGTGCCTGGTTACGGGCTTTCATGATGCAGCAGGTCACGTCACTCTTTGCGTGCCCGATGGTGACGTCCCGCTGGGCTCAAAATTGCTCTGAAAGCTCAATCCAGCGTTTTAAGCTGTTCGTCTATCTTGGCAATTTCTTCCAGGGTAACCCGCTCAATTTCCTGCAGAGTTTCACGGTTTTCAAGCTGAACAGCACGCTCTTCTGAGTCCGCATCAAGACCGCGGCGATAATCGGCCTTAATCGCTTCTACGCGCTCCATCAACTCTTTACGTTTCTTCATCAGTTCTTCTTTCATGTTACGCCTCCTGCTCGATCATCAAATTCTATAGCAATTGCTAAAAGAATGACCCATGACCTCACCGTTCATCAGCGGTAGAGGGACTAAAGCGATGGATTAATTGCATGGTGAGTTTTTACAACACGGCAAGATCACATAGTCTGGGGCTTAGCCGTTAAGCAGGCTGTCTTGAGCCATAGCGCGTGAGCCGCTACATCGACCATGTGGATTCCCCCTATTGAGTTCACCCCCTTAAGCGCCGAAGCTTGGCAACCATGACATTCGACGCGCCTTCTCGCGCCTTCATAGCCGGTGCCATATGGCTGGTAGCCGGGCTCCTGTTGATTTGGCGAGGATTATTTCCTTTCTGGTTGGAAGTGGCGCAGACGTCTTACGTTGATGCGTCTCTTCTACTTGGCGGCGCCATGCTGATTGGTGCTGTGAAAGGCTGGTTTGTGCTGAGGCGTAGTGCTCTGCGTGTACTCAAGCACATCGATGCACGGCAAGGATACCAACACATTGCAGCTTTGTACCCGCGCTATCTCTACCTATTGATATTTGTGATGGTGCTGTTCGGCATAACCATCAGGGCCTGGCTGGGAGAAACTCTGCCTGGTGTCGTCGCGGGTGTGTATATAGGCATTGGGGCTGCCCTACTCAGTTCCACAACACCCTACTTCGGCTATTGGCGAAGCAAAGGCGTAAGCAGCGTTCACACTTCTGTCTGAGCGCAGTTAAAGTCCACGTCGCCCTCGTGAGCTAACGACTTATCTGAGGGAAAAAGGTCATTCGCACAATGCAATCAGCTCTTTGGCAAAGTGGGGCCGCAGATCATCCACCGCGTCTTCGAACAGCGCCGGCGCAGAAACGGCGAAAGACCAGTGGCTAGCCTGCAGGTCGCTCACCCAGATCAGTACCGCGAGATCTCTTGATCCCTGTTGCGCCGCGGCCATATAAGGAAACAGCGCAATGAGCAAATCTTCACGCAGGTAAGCAGCGGCAAACTCAGTCACTTGAGGTGCCACTTCAGGCACCGGGAAAGCTGCAACCACATCGGCGACAGACAGACAACCGCCTCCCGCGAAATGGTGATCCCGGCTCGATGACTGGCGCCTCAATGAACGTCATAGGCAGTTTGGATCTCGACTTGAGAATGGGCTCCAAGCGCGGGTGATCTCACTGTGCTGTTGAATCTGGAGACCCACCGGAATCAGTCCAGCCAAGATCCCCAAATTTGCGCCCACCTGAGGCCACCAACCAACTCTGTTTGTGTCCACGACATCTCCCCTTGTTATGTGCCTAGAGTTACTCTTCTTGATTGAGGAATCGAACGGCAGATGTTCTTGGTCGGAGTGCTCAAGTTACGTCTTGCCAAATCGAACATCACGCCAGCAAATCTTTGCAATCCTTCCCTTATTGCGCTTGTATTGCTCGTCTACTGAGCAACCATGCTGAGAGAGAGCCTCATGTCGGAAGCTACTGCCTATTTTGAACTCGGGGACCATCGCCGCGATGTCACTACGTCGTCTGCGGCAGCCCAAACCTGGGTAGACCGCGGCCTTAACTGGACTTACGGCTTTAACCATGAAGAAGCCATTGTTTGCTTTGAACATGCTCTTGAAGAAGACCCCAATTGCGCGATGGCGCATTGGGGTATCGCCTACTGCATCGGACCCAACTACAACAAACTGTGGGAAATGTTTGAACCCGCCGAAAAGGTCAGTGCCTTGAATACCGCTCATCAGGCAATTGCAGCAGGCTTGGCAATAGAAAACAGCAGCACTACGGAGAAGGCTTTGCTCACCGCCCTGCAAACGCGATACCCCGAGGATGCGGAGATTGAAGATTTCGGGCCATACAACAATGCCTTTGCGGATGCCATGCGCGAGGTTTATCGCAACCACCCCGCCGACCTGGATGTCGCCAGCTTGTTTGCGGAAGCGCTCATGGGCCGCACCCCATGGCAACTGTGGGACTTGCACAGTGGCAGCCCGGCAACAGGCGCCTCCACGGAGGAGGCCCGCACGGTGCTGGAACACGCCTTCGACAATGACCCCGCCGCGTGGGCACACCCCGGCTTGTTGCACATGTACATCCACCTCATGGAGATGTCACCGACGCCAGAGCTTGCCCTACGCCACGGAGACTGTTTGGCGACCCTCGTGCCGGATTCAGGGCATTTACTACACATGGCCACCCACATCGATGTGTTGTGCGGCGAGTATCAGAACGTGATCGCCCGCAACCACCTGGCCGCGATTGCGGATAAAGCCTTCACCAGCCTGCGTGGGGCGGAAAACTTCTATACCGTTTACCGCATCCACAACGTGCATTTCGAAGCTTATGGCGCCATGTTTCTAGCGCAGAAAAAGGTGGCACTAACTGCAGCTGAAGAACTTCAGCAACTCTTGCCGCAGCCGGTGGTGGCCTACTTACCGGATCTGTTTGAAGCATTCTGGGGTGTCAAAGCGCACGTCATGGTCCGCTTTGGCATGTGGGAAGACATTCTGGCTGAACCGCTGCCCGCAAACGCCGAGCTGTTCAGTTTTACCACCGCGCTATTGCGCTATGCGCGGGTGATCGCTTTGTCGAACCTCAGCCGGCATGAGGAGGCTAAGGCAGAACTGGAGCAATTCTCAGAAGCACGAGACGCTGTTCAGGAAACCCGCTTCATGTTCAACAACCCGGCCTCTGAGGTATTAAAAATTGCCACCGAAATGGCCCAGGGAGAGCTGCAGTACAAAGCCGGCAACACCGAAGCAGGTTTTGCGCACCTGCACCAAGCCGCCCACCTCAGTGACAACCTGCTCTACGATGAACCCTGGGGGTGGATGCAGCCGCCGCGACATGCATTAGCCGCGCTGCTCATGGAACAACAACGTTTTGAAGAAGCCGAGGAAATCTACCGTGCCGACCTGGGTTATACCGATGCCCTACCCCGCCCGTGCCAGCATCCGGGAAATGTTTGGGCACTGCACGGCCTGCACGAATGCCTAGATCGCAGAAACGAGCAAGCGGAAGCGGTGTATGTGAAACATCTGCTGGACAAGGTACAGGCGCGGGCCGATGTGCGTATCGGCGCTTCGTGTTATTGCCGTGTGAGCTAGGGAGCCTCTGAATAAGTCTCAAAAGCTCAGAGGCTCCCTAGTGCAGAAGGCGTCAACCATCTGATACCCGCCCTAAGCCATCAAGCTTCACCAGCGCATCCTGCTCCAGCCCAAGTCGACCGACATCGGCAAACTGCCGGCGTATGCCGCGCTGGGGCGCGAGCATAAATAGATCCCCATTGTTACCTAACATCTGCGCAGGTACACCCACGGCTTGCGCCAGCTCTGCATTCGCTTGCATATGTTCCGGCTCACCGTGAACGGGTATGGCGACCTGCGGCTGTATCCAGCGGTACATGTCCGCCAGTTCTTCTTGCGCGGGATGCCCAGATGCGTGAATCGGTTTGTTAAGGTGTTCATCACACACGACATGGACCCCAAGCCGCTGCAATTGACGAATCAACGCCGCCACCGCTGCTTCATTGCCGGGTATTACCCGGGAACTCATCAGCAGGGTATCGCCCGGTTCCAAGTCGAGATCCGGATGGGTGCCCGACGCTAAGCGCCGCAGCGCAGTGCGCGGTTCCCCTTGGCTGCCGGTGGCAATGGCCAGCACTTCGTCGCGCGGCAGGTAACCGAGATGCGCAGGATCGATAAAGATAAGTGTTGGATCCCACACTCCGGCTTGCATAGCCGCACGATGATAGTTATGCAGAGAACGCCCTAACAAACCGGCATAGCGGCCCGTCGCCTGGGCAACTTTTGCCAGCGTAGTCATCCGCGCAATGTTGCTGCCGAAACAGCCGACAATGACCCGTCCTGGTGCCTCTTGCACCAGCTCTTTGAGGTTGTCGTACAGAGCACCTTCGCTAGGCGAGCGGCCGCTCACCAGGGCGTTGGTGGAATCACACACCATGGCCAAGACATTTAAATCGGCAATACTCTGCAAGCGCTCGACATCGTAGCTGGGTCCCACCACCGGTTGATTGTCCAGCTTCCAATCACCCGTATGAAAAATGTTCCCTGCGGCAGTACGAATCAATAACGCTTGGGATTCTGGCGTGGAATGGGTCTGATCCAGCCACTCCACATCAAACACATCTAGCGTCATACGTGTACCGGGTGCGACCACTTCGATTGGCACCTCACCTAGCAAACCTACTTCAGCGAGCTTGCGGCGCAGAATCGCCGCGGTAAACGCGGTACAGAACACAGGACAGCGCAACTTGCGCCAAAGATGTGCAACCCCGCCAACATGGTCTTCATGCGCGTGGGTGATCAGCAGGGCTGTCAGGTCAGTGTGGCGGTCAGCAATAAATTGTGGATCCGCCATTTGCACATGTGGCCCGAGTTCTCCCGGATTGGCGAACGTAATACCGCAGTCCACCATCAACCAGCGGCCATTGTGACCGTAGAGGTTGAGGTTCATGCCGATCTCGCCACACCCGCCGAGGGGCAGGAACCAAAGATCTTCGGGGCTAGGGCGCCTCTGCATAAGTCTCATGTGCTCAGCGTGTCATACGGCGTCTGTGGCAAGGCGCGTTCCGCCGGCAATGTAGGTACCTTGCCAAGGGGCGCAACGAAGT
>JANQKS010000109.1 GCA_028281005.1 Pseudomonadales bacterium | reverse complement strand
CGGCAAACGAAAGTTTCGCGAGCGTATGGCGGATCTGAAGCGTATCTGTTTCAAGATGACACCCGAAGATCGCGAATTTTTTATGCAAGCATACGGCAGTGCGGAACAGAGCTCGATACCCTGGGGCTGGGAACTATCTGTGCTTTCCTACCAATGGAAAATTGGCGCCAAACGCGCGCTCAAAGGCCGTCGCAAGCGTCGTCGGCACAACGGCCAGGCGGGCAAAGCGTAAGCCCAGGCTGCGGCTGCTTGGCACAGTCAGTGGAAGCGTTTGAATTCCGGGTTACCGCGGTGCTTGCAGTGCTGCAACCTGTTGCTCTAGCCAGCGCTGCTCCGAGGGCACATCTGATAACTCTATGGCGCGCTGGTAGGCGCGGCGGGCGGCTTCCGGTTGGTTCAGTTGGCGCAAAATGTGGGCGCGGGCGCTGTACAGCGGCTGATAGTCGGCCAGTTGAGTAGTTTCTTCGATGGCGCTGATCAGTGCGTGCGCTTGTTGCGGTGCTCCGCTATAACACAACGCAACCGCTTGATTGACCCTCACTATGGGGTTGTTGGTTAACTTGAACAGCTGTTCGTACAGTCCTGCAATTTGATCCCAATCCGTTTGTGCCGATGCCGGTACGCTGTGCAAGGCGGCAATCGCGGCTTGGACTTGATAGACGTTTGGCGGATGGCGCGCCGCCATGACGGCGTCGAGCACCGCGCGACCCTCGGCGATCATCGTCCAATCCCACAGCTCGCGATTGTGATCTTCTAAAGGTACAAAACGATCAGACATCGCCATGCGCGCTGGTGTGCGGGCCGCCGTGAGTAACAACAAAGCCAGCAGGGAGCGTGTCAGGCCGCTGTTGGTAAACAGGCGCACCAACAACCGTGTTAGTCGGATGGCTTGCGACATCAATTGTTGGTGCTGGGCGGAAGGATCTAGGGCTTGTGAATAGCCTTGGTTGAACAATAGATAAACCGCACTTAAAACCGCATCTTCGCGTTGCGCCAGCGCTTCCCCCGTCGGGGTGACAAAAGCTGCACCGCTGTCACGCAGCTTTGCTTTGGCCCTGGTGATCCGCCGCTCGATCGTGTCCTTGCGCTCCAATAGTGCTGCGGCAATTTCGGCCGTGGAAAAATCCAGCACGATACGCAGCATCAGTGCAATCTGTTGTGACGAGCCCAGCGCAGGGTGGCAACAGGTGAAGAGTAGGCGCAGCAGGTCATCGTTGAGCAGTGCTTCGCTGATGTGCGGAAATGGCTCGGTCGATTCACGCTCAGCCCAATCCTCCGGCAACGGCGTTTCCCGCTGGGCTCGACGCTGCTGGTCGATTCCAACATTGCGCCCGACGATGACCAGCCACCCCACCGGGTTCTCAGGTAAACCTTCGGCTGGCCACCGTTGCACCGCTCTGGCCATCGCCTCGTGCGCTGCATCTCGGGCTAGCTCCATGTCCTGCAACGCGCGAGTGAGTGCCGCCACCAGCTTTGGATAAGCATGGCGTAACTCCTCGGCGATGTGATCTTGCATCTAGGTTAAACCTGAGTGGTCGGCTACCGGGCGCACCTCAATGCCGCCGTTGCCGACGGTAGGCAGAAGTGCTGCATACTCGATGGCGTCCTCGAGCGACGCAACATCCACCAGATAAAACCCCGCAAGTTGCTCCTTGGTTTCGGCAAACGGCCCGTCTGTGATCTGGCGGTCGCTGCCTCGCACCCGCACACTGACCGCCGTGGCCGTTGGCATTAGCGGCTCGCCGCTGTAGTCCACGCCGTCAGTTTTGAGGCGTTCTTGCAATTGTTCGTGACCGCGCATGATCTCCGCTTTTTCGGCATCGCTTTTGGCCGCCCAAATGTCCTCGGCTTCGTAGATTAGTAGTAGATACTGCATCTGTTGGCTCCTTTAGTGGTGAGTGTCCCAGCACAACGCTCAAGCTGTCAAAAACGCCCTGCTACTGATTGTAGATGTCGGTTTTTGGGCTTTTGCTTTGATGCTGTTGGTTCAAGGACGGCGGAAGGCAGAGAAACCGGACAAATTGTTAATGAAAGTAGGAAGTGGGTGGAGCGCGAACGGGGCTGCACCGTTTTTCGTAGCCGCCTATGTTTATAATAACTGTATATATATACAGTTTTTGGTATGATGAGGCTTCGATTTTCTATGAGAAACCTCATGCAAAACAAACACTTGGTACCGTTCGACACCACCCTGGGTGAACAAATCTGCTCACTGTATGCACAGATTAATCTGGCCACTTATGCCTTGCTAAAACTCATCCATGCGTTTGATGAAAATCGTGGTTATGCCCGC
>JANQKS010000123.1 GCA_028281005.1 Pseudomonadales bacterium | reverse complement strand
CGTCGCAATATCCAGATATTACTCCTCACTCTTCCTTGCCAGCCCAAAGCTGGCGAACTCTGATCCTAAGTTTTCAAGTGGTTTGAGCACTAGTGTCCTCAACACGATTTATCATGCGATGACCGCGAAGATTCCAGCCGGTGCGCCGGAATTTCTTCAAGAATTACAGGAGTTCAGTCGAGAGTTATGCATTGAGCGTGACTTTGAAGGCCGCCTTGCTGATCCGGGCTATGCCATTGAGCGGTTTGAACAGCACAACGCTGAGGTTCGTGCTGAAGTGCCGGGCGCACAACTCATCGAATACGAAGTCGGGGCAGGGTGGGAGCCTTTGTGTCGGGCGCTGGATGTGCCGGTGCCGGACACACCCTACCCGAAGATGAATTCCACCGATGAGTATCAGGCGCGGATCAATTCGCTACGAAGTGAGCAACGACCCTGACTCAAGAGGTGCTTACCGCTCGTTGAACGTCGGTTAACCGATCTTTAGGTAAGCTGGTGCATGCCGTGTGCGAAATTGAGGCTGAGGTGATTACTTCACATGAAGTACACAGCGTTCGTTGGCCAGGGCTGCGCGTACTTCCTCATCGATGGTGAAGCGTTCACTGAAGGCAGCCATATTATCCAGCAATTCCCCGCGCACGCGCCGCCGATAGACTGCGGTGGCAAAACGACGCACGTCGTCATAACTCTCTAGCATCAGCGGTGGCACTTCAGCCGGATTGCCGTCTTCACCTTTGGCCACCATGGTGAAGTAGGAGGTATTGGTATGACGCACTTCCCGGGTCTGCACGTTCTCGGAATTGACTCGGATGCCCACCACCAACGAGGTTCTGCCGACGTAGTTTACGGACGCCATCAACGACACCAAATCACCCACATCCACCGGTTGCAGAAAGTCCACCGCCCCCACCGAAACCGTTACGCAATAGGTACCTGCGTGGCGACTGGCACAGGCGTAAGCCACTTTGTCCATGAGTGACAGCAACAAACCGCCGTGGATTTTGCCGCCGAAGTTGGCGTATGACGGGATCATCAACTCGGTGATTGTCGTGCGCGAATAGTCCACGGGTCGTGCTTGCATGTTTGCCCCTAAGCCTTGGTGTCTGGCGCATTATAGGTGGATGATCTTGGCGATGATGGGCGTGCTACGCCGGAGCGGTGTACCCGGCTCGCCAACTTTGATAGCGTCGTAAGTATGAGAGGAATTATGGTGCTGGGATGTCTGTTGATTGCCGCGGTGACACTGATGTTGCCCCAGCGGGAATTGGTGGATGCGGAGTTGGTGTTTTTGCTGCAAGGCATGGCGGTGATAAAGGCGGGTTTACTGCTTGGCGCGTTTGCGGCCGTGTACTGGCGGTTCTGTCATCCTACGGCACCGCGCATGGCCATGAGCTACAGTATCGGGTTGTGGATGGCGACGGCGGCAACGTTCATGATCTGGCAATTAACCTGGATTCCAGCCGCGGCTTTGCTGTTTCACCTGGGGGAAATTCTCATGCTGGTCACCGCATGGCGTGATGAGCGCATCACGCTGAAAGCGTTGACCGCAAGTCGTCATCGGCAGCCGCAAAAACGCCCAGCAGCGGAGCGCGCCGATCCGCCGGATCTAGCCGACGCCGCTTAACGCGTCTATTCGCGTCTATATAATGGAGGGGACATATGGCCTACAACTACGATCTGATTAATGTAGAAGTGGAAGGCCGCCTGGCAGTGGCGACCATTTCTAATCCACCCATCAACATCATTACACCGCCTTTGTACGCTGAGCTTGCGGCGCTGGTGGGTGAATTAAAGGCTGATCCGCATCTCACTGTGGTGGTGTTTAAGAGCGCGGATCCGGATTTTTTTCTTGCCCACTTTGATGTGTCGGCAATCTTGACCTTTCCCACAGACAGTCCGGCAGAGAAGGACCAAGAGCTCAATGAGTACCACATTATGTGCGAGCGGGTGCGCACCATGGACAAGGTGACCATCGCGCAAATTGAAGGTCGTGTGGGCGGCGGCGGCAGCGAGTTTGTCTCCAGCATGGACATGCGTTTTGGCGTGGTAGGCAAAACCAAGATCAACCAGATGGAGGTGCCGCTGGGTATTTTGCCCGGTGGGACCGGCACCCAGCGTTTGCCCCGTTTGGTGGGCCGTGGCCGCGCCATGGAGATTGTGTTGGGGGCGGATGACTTGGACGCCGAAACGGCGGAGCGTTGGGGCTATCTGAATCGCATTTTTGGACCGGATGAGATTGACAATTGGGTGATGAACCTGGCGCGGCGCATCGCCAGTTTTCCGGTAGAGGCGGTGCGCCTCGGCAAAGAGTCGGTCAATGCGGCGGAGAAACCTCTGGCTGAGGGGCTGCTCGACGAGGCTTATCTCTTTCAGCGGCTGCTGCGTAATGACAGCGCGCAGGCCAACATGCGGAAATTCCTTGAGATAGGTGGGCAGACGCGCGAAGGTGAACTACGCGTGGGAGAGTTAAATGCGCAATTGGGTGAATCCAGCGAGTGAGCAAAGATCAATTATTAGTTGATCAGGAAGTAATCGATCAGGAAGTAATCGATTAGTAAGTATAAAGGTACGGAGCAGTCAGATGCCTAGAGAGAAAAAGCCACAGTCCTACTACGACGACATTAAAAAGAAGTTTGCCGAAGAGCGTGATCTGCGCCTGGCGTATCGCCCGGAAGGTACCTCGCAGTTTACTTCGGAGCTGACCGGGGAGTTGGCCAAATACGCGCTGGACCCTTTTGCCGGTGAGAAGCCGGAACGCGAACCCATTAACGACACCGTGGAAGTGTTGTTTATTGGCGGCGGGTTTTCGGCGCTACTCACCTCGGCGCGGCTGCGCGAAAAAGGCGTGGAAAGTATTCGTATCGTCGAGCGGGGCGGCGACGTAGGTGGTACCTGGTACTGGAACCGTTATCCCGGTGTTGCGTGTGACGTAGTGGCCTACGACTACCTGCCGTTGCTGGACGAAATGGACTACGTTCCGGTGAACCACTATTCCCGCGGACCGGAAATTCTCGGACACTGCCAGGCCATTGCGAACAAGTACGACCTGTATGACTTGGCGGTTTTCCACACCACCGTTACTTCCACGGTATGGGATGAAGAAGAGCAGCTGTGGCATCTACACACCGACCGCGGTGACCATATGCGCGCGCAGTTTGTGATTTGCGCCAACGGCACATTGTCTAAACCCAAACTGTCGAAAATTAAGGGTATGGAGGACTTTACCGGACACTCCTTCCACACCTCTCGATGGGACTATGAGTACACGGGTGACGACCTTTCCAATCTGCAAGACAAGGTCGTTGGCATCATCGGCACCGGCGCCAGCGCCGTGCAGGCGGTGCCGGAATTGGCCAAACAAGCGAAAGAGCTGTACGTGTTCCAACGCACGCCGTCATCCATCGACATCAGGGACGACTGGCCTACCGATCCAAACTGGGCGCGTAAGTTAAAGCCGGGCTGGCAAGCCAAACGTCGTGAGCGGGTGTTGCAACTGTCGGAGCTTTCGCCGGAGAAAAAGGCCGAAATGGATGCGCTGCCCCGGGAAGAGAAAATCCGCCGGCAGGAAAACGCCAACATCGACTATATGATGCGCATCCATAAGCGCATCGATGCAACCGTCAAAGACCCACAAACCGCCGATGCGCTAAAGCCGTGGTACATGTTCATGTGTAAACGACCCTGTTTTCACAATGAGTATTTGCCGTCGTTTAATCAGCCGAACGTGCACCTGGTGGATACCCACGGCAAAGGTATCACCCAGATCAATCCCACAGGGCCGGTGTTTGAGGGCCAGGAATATCCGGTCGACCTGCTGATATATGCCACCGGCTTCGAAGTGCAAAAAACCGGCATTTATAACCAGATCACCGGCAAGGGTGGGTTAAATCTGGAGGACAAGTACGCAGACGGCGTGCGCACTTTGTTAGGCATTCACTCCCACGGTTATCCCAACCTGTTCATCATGGGCGGCTATCAAGCGTCTTTTCAATTTAACCTAACCGACATGCTGCAAACCCAAGGCGACCACATTGCGGCGTGTATCGACTATGTGCGTCAGCACGGCTTACGCACCATGGACCCGACCGAGGAAGCGGAAGAGTGGTGGGTGCAGGAAGTTATCAATCACCGCGGTAAAACCAGTCGCAACGAGGAGTGTACGCCGGGGTACTACAACTTTGAGGGTGAAAGTAACCGCCGCCAGGATGGCAACTACAACGGCGGTTTTCGGCAATACTTCACTCATCAGGGAGAGGTGCGCAAACGGATGGCGGAAAACTTCGAGTTCTCCTAACAGTAACGCTCAGGCCCTACCCACTGTGCGCTGTTGTAACGGTCACCGTGGGCCCAGCCGACGGGCATGATCTGCTCGATGTGCGCCAGCTGTTCGTCCGTCAGTTGCAGCTGCCAACCTTCTACTAATTCTGCAAAGTGGGCGGTAGAGCGGGTGCCTGGGATGGCGATTACGTGCTCACCTTGGGCAAGCACCCAACCGATGGCAAGCGCCGCGGCGGAAACGCCAAGCTTCTGGGCATATGCCCGTAGTGGCGCCGTGGCTGCAATGTTGGCGCTGTAGTTGGGCTCTTGAAATCTGGGATTGCCGGCTATGAAGCCGCCAACCTCTTGCACCGCCGCCATACTTAAGGGGTGGTCGGTTAACAGTGAGCGACCGACGGGTGAAAAGGCCACCAAAGCGGTTCCCAACTCCGCACAGGCCTGCAGTAGACCCAATTCCGGTGAACGTACACCCAGGGAATACTCGGACTGCACGGCATCAATGTGGCATTCGCTGGTGGCGCGGCGTAATGAGGACGGTGCTATTTCGGAAAAGCCGACAGCCTTGGTTTTGCCTTTGTCACGCAATATGCTCAGCGAACCGGCAACCTCTTCGATGGGCAAATCAGCCTGGCGCCGGTGGATGTAAAACAGGTCGACACAGTCCACGCCCATCTTTTGCAGACTTTTGTCCAGCTCATTTTCGAGGTGCGCCAGAGAGTTGTCGAAACACCGGTTACCTTGCTCATCCACGGTAATGGATGCCTTGGTGGCTATATGGAACTGCTCGCGGGTGCCGGGATTGTCCTTCAGAAATTGGCCTATGGCGCGTTCCGAGCGGCCCATGCCGTATACATTGGAAGTGTCGATATGGCTCACACCCGCATCGATAGCGGCAGCAAGGATGGCATAGGAGTTTGCTTCCGTGGTGGGGCCGTAAAATTCCGCAAAGCTCATTGCACCAATACCCAAGGCGGATATCTGCGGTCCGTGTTTGCCCAGCTGACGTTGCTTCATACGCTTCTCCCTATCAATGCAACACTGTGATCTTTGTACCGTGCGTCGCGTCCCTATGTGTGGCCGTTAGAATCCCAGGCGCTTGGCCCAGAATTGGTTCAAGTGCCAAATCGACTTTTCGTACAAACTCAGGCGCCCCTGGTCGGTCATGGGCGCCTGCAATCCCCGCCAGGGCCCTTGATTGACAGTGATGTCCTCGGCGTGGACATGGGTTAGCCCCGCACGCAGTTCAGCGCGGCCTTGCGCGTCCATGTGTGGCGCCATGTCTTTGTGCACCAAGGCGTGGATCTTCAAGTGCATCTCACCCGGGCCTTGCGGGTCAAGCTGGTACCAGGCGCCGGTCTGATTGGAAGCGGCAAATAAAAAGGTCGGAAACACCACCGCGGCAAACAAGTCGTCGCGGCGGTCGTCCGGCAGATTCGGAAACGAACTGGTTTGACCTTCTGTGTGGGGCACCCCGGGCATGTGCAAAAACGACCAAGGCGCCCCGTCATTGTCTGGAATGCTGGATTGGCGTGCCGGGTAAATAGGCTCGAAGGTGTTTTGGTGCGGCCCAATGTGGTGGTAAGCCTCCATGAAGTTCTCCACCAGGATTTTCCAGTTCCATGGGCTGTCGAATTCGATGGTTTCCGCAATTTCGAGATTCTCAAACTCGTAGGCTTCGGTCAGCGCTTCTAACCCCGTCAGCTGCGGGGAGAGCGGCGTGGCGTTGGTGTCCATGTTAACGAAAATGAAGCCGTGCCATTCTTCCAACGCTAGCCTCGGCAAGCTGCAGGCGCTCGGTTCAAAATCCGCCACGCCCTCCATCATAGGTGCGCTGCGCAGCTTGCCGTTTAACTCGTAGGTCCAGTGGTGATAAGGACAAACGAACCGGGTGCCGTTGCCTGTGCCGGTTACCACGGGCATGGCGCGATGTAGGCAGATAGTGGACAGGGCGTGCAGTTCACCCTGCATGTCGCGCGCCACCACGATAGGTTGTTTAACCAGGTCTACACAGACGTAGTCGCCGGGGTTGGGCAGCTGTTCCGCGCGCGCCACACACACCCAATCCTGGCAGAAGATGTTTTCTACTTCGAGGTTAAACAGAGTGTCGTCAAAATACGCAGCGGGTGGCAGCGTCCAAGCCTGTTCCAGTGGTGCGGTAACACGCTGCCGCGCTTCTTGAGGAATAATCTGTGCCGCGTCTGTCATGCCTTCCCCCATTGGCTCTGCTTCCTTCATCAGATTAAGTCTGTGAGCGGATGGAGATTATGCACTAGTGCTCAAACCACTTTATAACTTAGGATCAGCGGGTTTGTGGGGTTTTTGGGCTAGACGGCGTACCGCCGGTGGGGTTGGGCCCCATCAAG
>JANQKS010000122.1 GCA_028281005.1 Pseudomonadales bacterium | reverse complement strand
CTGTGGACTTCGTTGCGCCCCTTGGCAAGGTACCTACATTGCCGGCGGAACGCGCCTTGCCACAGACGCCGTATGACACGCTGAGCACATGAGACTTATGCATAGGCTCCCTAGATGAACATCATGGCGCTTGATTAGACATGATGATGGTGCCGGCGGCGGCAAACATACCGCCTACCCCATGACAGACTGAAATCTGTGCATCCGCTATTTGAGCGGCGGCAGTTCCGCGCATCTGACGTACGCTTTCTTGCAGCGCATACATACCGTACATGCCGGAGTGCATATAGCTTAAACCGCCGCCATTGGTGTTGGTGGGCAGCTGACCGCCCGGCGCGGTGTGACCCTCCGCCATAAATGCGCCGGCCTCACCGCGGCCGCAAAAACCCAGATCTTCTAGACCGTACAGCGGTAGGTGGGCAAAGGCGTCATAGATCATCACGTGATCAACTTCCTGATGGCTGATACCCGCCTCCTCAAACGCCCGGGCGCCCGAGACGCGGAAGGCGCGCGACGTGGTTAGGTCTTCCATTTGACTGATCATCGGCGTTTCCACGCTTTCGCCGCTGCCGATGATGTACACCGGCGGGGTCGGGAAGTCTTTGACGCGCTCCGCCTTGGTTAAAACCAGTGCACCGCCTCCGTCGGTCACCAGGCAACACATGAGCTTGGTGAAGGGGTAGGCGATCATGCGTGATGCCAACACGTCTTCAAGAGTGATCGGCTCACGGAAAGAGGCCCGCGGGTTCATGCCAGCCCATTGCCGCTGCACCACAGCCACATTGGCCAGCTGTTCCAGGGTGGTGCCAGTGTCTTTTAAGTATCGCAGCACCGGCAAGGTGAACATCGTCGGCGGCCCCATCATGCCGTAAGGGGCTTCGAACTGGCCTGGTAACGTGGCGCCACCGGCGCCGCCCCAGGATGCGTGGCCAACTTGGGAGCGGCCGCTCTCACCATGGGTAATCAGCACCGTGTCGCACATGCCGTCGTTGATCGCGGCGGCGGCATGGCGCACGTGTAACATGAAAGAACAGCCGCCCACCGCCGTGCCGTCAACCCAATTTGGCACAATGCCCAACAGATGGGCCACGTTGGTGGGAGATTCACCGGCACAGGCCACACCGTCAATGTCCCCAGGTTTGAGGCCGGCATCGTGCATCGCGTTGATGGCCGCGTCGGCATGCAGCTGGATCTGCGCCATGTGTGGAATTTTGCCGAGTTCGGTGGTCTCCGCGGCGCCGACTATGGCGATGCTCCCCGGCTTCATGAGGATACCCCGCCTGGGGCGGGAACGGGTTCAAAGTACGGCAGTGTGATGTCGTCGTTGATGACTTCAAATACCACTTGTAGCGGCATATCCAGCACCAGCGCTTCAGGCGTTTGGGCTACGTTCACCAGATTGGTCATCATGCGTGGCCCCTCTTCCAACTGCACCACTGCGATGGAATACGGGCCTTCAAAAGCAGGGTGGGGCCGTTCGTTGATCACATAGCTGTACAGCGTTGCGTTTCCCGAGGCGGCAAATACTTCCACCGATTTGGAGAGACAATTTGGACAGAACGGCCGCGGTGGAAAATAAATGGTGCCGCAGTCGTTGCAGCGCTGCAGGCGCAATTCTCCGGCCTTGGTGCCTGTCCAAAAATGTTCTGTTTCCGGTGTTGGCACCGGCACCGGTAGTTTGCTGCGATCAGCTAGCTGCATTTTCCCCCCTATGGTCCCCCCTAATCACCACCGAATATGTCCGCGTCTTGGAAAAAAATCAACAATGCCGCTCACAGTCGTTAAACTACACACCCTCTGCACCCTTTGGTTCCTACGGAAACAATCATGACATCAGATCACGGCGCTTCAGAAGTGCGTCACGGCGAAGAGATCAGCTTTACTGTGTTTGGCCGCAAACTTACCGGTAAGCGCTGGGGCAAAATAGGCGGTGCGCCAGCCTTCGCTCTACATGGCTGGCTAGACAATGCCAACAGTTTTGATCGGTTAGCACCGCTGCTGCCGGAACTCGACCTGGTTGCGTTGGATTTTGCCGGCCATGGCCATTCTGATCACCGCCCACCCGGAGTGCACTATCACTCATTTACCAATATTCAGGATGTCTTGGCCGTGGCTCAGGAGTTGGGGTGGGAGACGTTCTCCCTTATCGGTCATTCCATGGGGGCGGCAATTGCCAGTGAATTGGCGGCGCTGTTTCCAGAGCAAGTACAGCGCGCGGTGATGATTGATGGGTTCCTGGCGACCGGTCCGGTGACGTCAAAAGAGCGTCTGCAACAGAATCGCACCTCAATTGAAAACATGTTGGACACGCACCATCGCCAACCTAAAGTGTTTGTAGACACCGAAGCCATGGCGGCACGCGTCACCGAAGCCACGGATCAGAGTCTAGAGGCAGCGCGCACGCTGGTGGCGCGAGGTCACAAGACGGTGGACGGTGGAGTGACGTGGCGGACAGATGCGCGCATACGTTATCCCACGCCGCTACGTCATACCCGTGAAACCGTCAATCTGTTGGTGGAAAACAGCACCTCGCCGGCGTTGCTGCTCGTGGCTGAGCAAGGCGACGAGTGGTATCGAGGTGAGATCGATGAGACCGCGGCCCATCATCCCAATCTGACCATCGAGCGCATGGCAGGACCTCACCACATCCATCTCGAACCGGCCTACGCGCAAACCGTGGCTGGCCACGTGCGGCGCTTTCTTGAATTACACGGGGACGTTAAGGCTGCATAGGCGAACGATATTAATGGAGGGAGCGGGACTATGCTCAATGAGTCCAACAAACCGGTAGCAGTGGTGATTGGCGCTACCTCGAAGTGGCAGTCTGACGGCAGAAACACTCGGCTTGCCCACGGCGCGGATGTGGACGACAGTGATCTACCGGTGTCCGCCCGCTGGGGGGTGGGCGGTGCCATTGCACAGAAGTTTGCCAAGCAAGGTTTTTTTGTGGTGTTAACCACGCGCCAGCGCGCCAATGCCGCGGCGTTGCAGGCTGCCATCGAAGAGTCGGACGGCACCTGCATGACGGTTGAGCTCGATCTAGCGTCTGCAGAATCGATCCATACTGCATTTGCTTTGATTAACTCGGAAGCCGGCGCGCCGGAGGTTGTGGTGCTGAACGCGGGTTACCTGGAGGGGCGCGATCTGCCGCCGGATCAGGAGTTATTGGAATACATCCCTACTGAAATGTTTGACACCGCGCAGGACATTGCGAGTCGAGGCCCGTTCCTGGTGGCCAAGGAAGTCATGCCGATCATGCGTGAGCGCGGTAGCGGCTCGTTTTTGATCACCAACAATGCTGCCAGTCTGCGCGGCCGCAAACGTTACACCGGCCAATCTTTGTACTACCCAAGGGTGATGATGCGCACACTTGCCCAAGTGCTGACCGAGGAGTATTCGGAACATGGTGTGCATGTGGCCAATGTCATTGTTGACGGGCTGATCGACTCACCCGGCACCCGGGCTTTGCCGCTGGCGCAAACACGCCCGGAGATCATCATGGACCCGGCCGCCATCGCCGATGCGTTCTTTTATCTGCACAGCCAGGATCGTTCCTGCTGGACCCACGAACTGCAGCTGACGCCGTTTTCTACCAAGCCGAGCTTTTAGTAGCGGACTTTCTACTCAAGCAGAGATTTGATGGAGCGCGCTTGGTTGGCGCTAATGGTGTCGTTATTCCACAAGTCGGCAAATTGCATGGAACGGGGGCAATGGAAGTAGGCTTCATCGATGTGTAGCAAAATACCCTGAACCAGCACGGCGTTGTCGTCGGGGTTATTGACGGTGACACCAATACCGCGACTGTTGAGCTCAGCTTGTTCCACAATCTCCACGCGTCCGTTGACTCTTGCGGTGACATCCATACCGGGGATCATGAACACAAAACCTACTTTGGGATTAGACTCGAAGTTTTCATAACTTTGAAACAACCGATTGCCGCCGAAATCCGGAATCAGCAATGTGCGTTCGTTCACCACGGTGACAAACCCCGGCGTTCCTCCTTTGGGTGAAGCATCACAATTGCCATCGCCGTCGCTGCTGGCCATCACCGCAAAAGACGCGTTTTCAATGAAGGCTTGGACGTAAGGTTCCAAATGGTCCTTGACCTTTTTGGCGGCCAACGGGTGTACACCGCCTAGTTCTGTTCTCATTTCCGCGATTCGGCTCATGGGTGATCTCTCCTGCTCCATTGCCCTGGGGCTTGGTTTGGGTGCGTGACAACAAGATCCTACTGTCTTGTTGATTAATTGCACAATTTTAGTTGCAAATAAGAATCATTATCAATAGTGTACGGGCTTCGAGATTAGGAATAGCCTGTGAACAGCGACAATCAAATTCCCGTTTTACACCAAGCTAAGAAACCCCACACGCTCCCAGTGAGCGTACTCTCCGCTGGCGCGCAGTTGTTTATAGTGGGAGTACGGCATTGGAGCCAAGCCGCCCGGCAACGCCAGTGTGTCTATAGGGTGTTATACACACCTTATGCGGCGGCGGATTGTACACGTGCCGTGGGATTGCTGGACGAGTTTATGTGTATTTTGGCGATCGCCGCTGTGCGTACTGTGAATGTGCGCTGTCCGCGTGGCGAGACGGTTGGTGAAGACGAGATGAAGTTGTTGAAAGTTTTGGAGTCTCTGCAACAAGGTGCGGCGGAGAAGGCGCAAATACAACTGGCTGAGATGATTCGGGGGCCCCTGAATCAGTCATTTCGCCGCGCTGCACAAGAGTATGTAGATGTAATGCGAGAAGCAGGCTTGTCTATGGATTCCGCCCCGCGCTTGCGATTAGTGCAATCATGAGCATCAATCGCCTAAATCGTAGCCAGCGTGCGCTGCGCCTTGGCGCCTGGTGCGTAGGCATCGGCCTGTTCCTAACCGCTTATGGGTTCAGCTGGCTGTTGGTCATCTAGTTTTACTCCATGGCCGCCAGTATGCGCGGCGGAGACAGCGGCAACTCGGTCACGCGGACCCCTATGGCGCGGCTAATGGCGTTACCCACTGCGGGCAATGGCCCGATGATTGGCGTTTCGCCAACGCCGCGGACACCATAGGGGTGGGTATCATTTGGAACCTCAACCAATACCGTGTCGATCATTGGTAAGTCCGACGCCACGGGGATGCGATAGTCGAGGAAGCCGGGATTCTGCAGCACGCCGTTCTCATCAAACAGGTACTCTTCGTTTAACGCCCAACCAATGCCTTGTACCGCACCACCTTGCATCTGCCCTTCGACATAGCTCGGGTGAATTGCACGGCCCGCATCCTGGATAGTGGTAAAGCTCAAAATGGTGGTGTAGCCGGTGTCCGGGTCTACCTCCACATCACACAAACATACGCCAAAAGAGGGTCCGGGTCCTTGTGCGTTTAATGAAGCGCGAGCGGAAATGGGACCGCCGGTTTTCGGAAAACTGCGCGCCAGCTTAGCCAGTTTTAATGGTTCCGCCTCGACGTTCACCCCCGGCATGGGGCGGGCTTCTCCATCCACCCACTCTACTTGGTCGGCTTCGATGCCCCAGGTCATGGCGGCACGTTGTTTAAGTTGGCCCACGACATCCTCACAAGCGTTGATCACCGCCATGCCGGTGGCAAATGTGGTGCGGCTACCCCCGGTGGTGTTGCAAAACCCGGTGCTGTCGGTGTCGCCGACGCGCACGCGGATGCGCTCATACGGCACTTGCAGGGTTTCCGCCGCCATGATCGCCATAGAGGCGCGGCTGCCGCCGATGTCCGGGCTGCCTTCAACAATTTGGATCATGCCGGACTCGGCGACGTGCACCTCGGCGCTGGAATTGTTGCCGGCGTTAAACCAGAACCCAGCAGCTACACCACGTCCCTGGTTGGCGGCGAGCGCACGCTGGTAATTCGGATGCGCCTTGGCCGCTTCTAGACATTCGATGTAGCCAATGGCTTTGAAGCGCGGACCGTAGGAGGCACTGGAACCTTCTTTCACCGCGTTTTTCAGGCGCAAATCGATGGGATCCATGTTCAGTTGCTGCGCCAACTCGTCCACCGCACATTCTCCGGCAAACATCGACTGCGGTGCGCCGGGGGCGCGGTAGGCAGCGACGCGAGGTTTGTTCAGCACCACTTCTTTACCTTCCACTTTGATATTGGGGACGTCGTAGGGTGCAAAGATCACCATACCGCCGGCTCCGACCGGCGCGCCAGGGAAGGCGCCGGATTCGTATAACAAATCTGCGTACATGGCGGTGATGGTGCCGTCTTGTTTGGCACCAATCTTGATGCGGTTGACGGTGCCAGGGGCGGGGCCCGTGGCGCGAAATACTTCTTCGCGGGTCATGACCATTTTTACCGGCCGGTGGGCTTGTTGTGACAACAAAACCGCCAACGGTTCAAGATAAACGGTGGTTTTGCCACCGAACCCGCCACCAATCTCTTGCGGGATGACGCGGATATCACCAGTGTCGATGCCGGTGGCTAAGGCGGTTAGATCACGGATGCCAAAGTGTCCTTGGGACGAGCCCCAAATCGTCACGCGGCCATCGGTGCCGGTATCTACGGTACAGGCATGTGGCTCGATATAACCCTGGTGCACCATGGGGGTAATGTAGGTACGTTCCACAATGACATCGGCTTCGGCAAAACCTGCGTCGATGTCGCCTTTGCTGATGGCGGTGGTGGTGGCGATGTTCGAAGGTGTGTCCGACTTACCCTCAGGGCCAGTGGTGTAGAGGTCATCATGTAACAGGGGCGCATCCGGCGACATGGCGGCTTGCATGTCGAGCACCGGTTCTAACACCGTGTAATCCACATTAATTAGGTCAGCCGCCTGTTGCGCCAGCGCAACGCTGGTGGCGGCCACTGCCGCTACTGGCTGGCCGTGGTAGAGCACCTTGTCGCCAGCGATGATGTTTTCAAAAAAACGTTTGCGCCCGGCGGAGATACCGTCCCGGGATGGGAAATCCGCGGCAGTAATCACCGCATACACACCCTCCACGTTTAAGGCCGCGGAGGTGTCGATTTGGTTGATGCATGCGTGTGCGTGGGGACTACGTACCACCACGCCGTGGATGAGCCCCGGCCGGTCTGCGTCCGCGCCGTAGTTGGCTTTGCCGGTCACCTTTTCTTCGCCATCGGGGCGGATCGGGCGAGTGCCGACGTAGTGCAGTTCCTGTGCTTCGCTCATGGGCGTAGTGCTCCTTGTGTGGTTTACGCGTTATTCGTCCGCCATCAGTACGAGGGTGCTGGTGGTGGACAAACTGCCGCCGGTGCCATTAACCACGCAGGTTCGTGCGTTGGTTTGTTTACCCGGGTCGCCGTTGATGCCATCTTCCGCCGTACCGGATAGCTGCCGGTAGGCCTCTATTAATAGCGGCATGCCGTACATCCCGCTGTGATTAAACGACAAGCCGCCCCCGTTGGTGTTGATTGGGAATTTACCGCCCGGGGCGGCATGCCCATCTTTCCATAAGGTATGGCCTTCGCCCAAGGGTGTTAAGCCCAACATTTCCACCGTGATGGCGGCCGTGATGGTAAAGGAGTCATACACCAGGGCCATTTCCATATCCGTCGGACCCATACCCGCCATTGTATACGCCGCTTCGGCAGAGCGGCGCGCAGAGGTGGCGGTGAAGTCCTCCATCTCCAGCATATTGCCGTGGCCCATGCTTTCACCGGCACCGGCGATCCACACCGGCTTGGTCTTTAAACCCGCGGCTACCTTGGGGCTGACGACAAATACCGCGCCGCCATGATCGGTGACCATGCAGCAGTGCAAAATGGTGAGCGGCCACGCAATCAGGCGTGACTCCTCCACCTGTTCCACGGTAATCGGGCCGCCAAACGGGTGCTTTTCTTTGGAGTACATGGCTGCGCGCGGGTTGAGCGTGGCCCAATCGCGGGACACCTTGGCAATGTGCGCATAATCTTCGCGGGTAGTGCCATAGCGGTGCATGTGGCGCACCATGGCGTGTGCGTAACCCGCCGGGGCCCCGGCAATGCCATAGGCCATGGACATTTCAAATGCAGGGCTCTTGTTACCGGCACCGGCCGCGTAATTAGCGCCACCGCGCCCGAGTTTGTTGGCGGAGTGACCGTTTTCGCCGTGACTGATCAGCGCGATGTCGATGATACCGGCGTGAATCGCAGCCATGGCGTGGTGCACGTGCATCTCAAACGAACACCCGCCCACTGCGGTGGTATCGATGTATTTAGGAGTGATACCTAGATGTTCACACAGTTCCGTTGACCAGCCAGTGGAAAACACGCCGTCTATTTTGGCGATGGGAACACCGGTTTGTTCGCTTAAGTTTTTAATGGCTTCGATGTGCAACTGCAGAGAAGTCACCGGGGTTTTCAAGAAGCCAATTTCGTTGGCTTCTGCAGCACCGACGATGGCTGCTGATTTATATAGTTGTCCGGGCACAAGCTACTCCTCTAGGTCCTCGACGACACGCCAGAATGGGATAAAGGTGTCATCGTCGGCTTGTTCAAATTCCACTGCGACCGGCGCGCCAATTTTGATGTCTTGCGGCTTCTCCGGATCTACCCCGCGCAGCACCGTGACCATGCGATCACCTTCCTGTAGATCGATGTAGGCGGTGACGTAGGGTGCCTCTTCCGCCCAAGGCCCAAATGCCAGATGTTGCACCGCAAAGGTGTGGATGGTGCCGCGGCCGGAGCCTTCGACCCACTCCAGGTTGGTGGAATGACAAAACGGGCAGATGTGCCGAGGGTACCAATGGATGCGGTTGCAGTCGGTGCAGCGCGGCAGCATCAGCTTGCCGGCCTTGGCGCCTTCCCAAAACGGTTTGGTGTGTGTCCCCCGGCTGGGGATCGGTTTGTTATAACTCAATGAGTTGCTCCCGAATCGTTGGAGGCGACATACTAGCGCAGATCGCAGAGGCGGGGTAAAGCGGAGCGCAACAGTTATGGCCTATCTTCATCGAGAAGGTGTGGATCTCTACTACGAAGTGCATGGCAACGGGCCTGGGTTGTTATTGACCCACGGTTACTCAGCCACCTCACAAATGTGGCGCGGGCAGATTGATGCTTTAGCCAAGCATTTTTCACTGGTGCTGTGGGACATGCGCGGGCATGGGCAAACGGTGACACCAGCGGACGACAGCTTCTACTCGGAAGCGCACACAGTAGCTGACATGGCGGCGCTGCTGGATCATTTAGATTTTACTCAAGCCGTCATCGGCGGCCTGTCGCTGGGAGGCTATATGTCGTTGGCGTTTAACGCGGCTTACCCCCAGCGCGTCAGCGCGCTGTTGATCATCGACACTGGGCCCGGTTACAAAAAAGACGCGCCGCGCGCGCAGTGGAATAAAAGTGCGCAAGCCATGGCGGATGCTATCGACAAACAGGGTGCGGCTGCGCTCAGCGGCGGCAGCGCAGAACGCAGCTTAAGTACACACGCCGACTATGCCGCGTTGGCGCGGGCGGGGCGTTTTATGCTCACACAGCATGCGCCCCATGTCATCGAATCGCTGCCGAATATTACCGTACCAGCGCTGGTGTTGGCCGGCGCGGATGACAAACCTTTTTTAGCCGCTACCGACTATATGGCCAACAAAATCCCGCACGCGCACAAAGTGATTATTGCGGGTGCGGGACATGCAGTGAACCTCGACCAACCGGAAGCGTTTAACCGGGCAGTGTTGGACTTTTTGTTGCTCTAGATGTTGTCCTAGACGTCGCTACAGCAGCTCACCGCCACATGCGGGAGCCGTGGTGCCGTGCTCTTCAAACGCCTTGATCACATTGGCGCCGGTCCGCCAGCGGTGTACCTCATCCGGTCCGTCTACCAAGCGTTGACTACGAATACCGATGTACCAACGGGCCAGTGGTGTATCGTGGCTGTAACCAAGCGCACCGTGTAACTGCAGCGCGGTGTCGACCACTTTGTGCACCATGTGGGCGAGAAAAACCTTGGCGATGCCGTTTTCCTGACGCAGGTCCATGCCGCGCTCTGCCTTATAGGCGATGTGCAACAGCATGAGGCGGGCTTTGTAGAGTTCTGCCGCACAATCCGCCAACATCCAACGTACGCCTTGGCGATCCGCCAGACGTTTACCGAAAGTTTCGCGTTTCACCACATGCGCGGCGGCTAGATCGAGCGCGCGCTGGGCCATGGCGACGTTGTGCATGCCGTGACGCAGGCGGCCGTAAGCCAGGCGATGTTGACCCATGGCAAACCCTTTGCCGCGCCCGCCGAGGATGTTTTCCCGCGGCACCACCAAGTTTTCTATTTTTATCTCGGAGTGGGATGCGCCCAGCTTTAACCCCAGTTCGGTGTGCGGTTGCATGGTTTCGATGTTACGCACAATCTGATAGCCGGGGTTGGGTAATTCTACGATGAAGGTGCTGTACTGCTCGTGGCGTGCAGCGTCCGGGTCGGTTTTAGCCATCACCACGGCAATGTCAGCCACGTCAGCCGAAGAGCTGAACCACTTTTCGCCGTTCAACACCCAATTGTCACCATCGAGTACCGCGGTGGTCTGCATACCGGTGGCGTCAGCACCGGCGGCTTTTTCGGTCATGGAATAACAGATGCGTTTCTGCCCATCCAGCAGCGGCTTCAAGAAGCGTTCTTTCTGGTCATCGGTGCCGTGCTCTAGCAGGGTGAGCATGGTGGCATCGTCCGGGCCTTGGGTATTCAACGACAACGCGCCGAGGAAGCTTTCACCCAGCTCCATTTGCACCAAGGCGTTTGCCAAGGGTTTTAACCCCATGCCGCCATGTTCGGGCGGAATGAAAGGACACCATAAACCTTGGGCGCGGGCTTTCTCGCGCAGCTGCGCCAATGTTGTATCGAAGTTTTCGGCGGTACATTGTTCTTCGGCGGGGATACACTCGCTTTGTACAAACTGCCGGACTTTTTCGCGTATGGCTTTGGTTTCTTCAGGGATTTCAAAATCAATCATTTAGGGCTCTCCTAAGTCTTTTCGTGAGTGGATTGAGTGGATTGAGTGGATAGTGGGGTTGGATTCAGGACCAGCGATCAAAGCGCATCACTTCGTCGAGTGGTTTTCTTGTAACAGGACCAAATTTACCCAGTGGGTAACCGACTGGAATCAGGCACATGGCAGCAAAATTCTCCGGCAGTTTGAGCACCGCTCGAGCCGCATCTTGGTCGCGCAACGCCAAAGTGGTGGGCGCTGCACCGAGACCTAACGCTCGTGCGGCCAACAGCAGGTTTTGGATACCCGGCCAAATCGACCCGGCGTTGCGGTACAGGTGGATACCTTCCACTTTTTCACCGTAGTCCAAACAGGCGATGATGAGCGCGGGGATTTCATGCATGTGGTCTTTTTGCCACATTACCGCGTTTAACATCCGTTGGCGCTTTTCCGCGTCTTGATGGGGCAGGGCGGCGGGTCGGCCGTTCTGTGGGCCGACGTAGGCTTCTACGTTGATGCGGTTCAGCTCTGCCAGCTGTTGCTTCACCTCAGCATCGCGCACAATTAGCCAGCGCGCGGCCTGCATATTAGACCCGGAAGGCGCCTGGTTGGCCGCGTCGACGAGCTTTAGCAGCAATTCTTCAGGCACCTCGCGGCTGTCCAAGCGGCGCATGGCGCGGCAGTTGTAAATGGCGTCGAACACCGACAACTCTTCAGTCATGTTATTGTTCTCTTGTTTTGTGTTTGCTTGTTTGTGTTTGCTTATTTTGGGCGCTAGCGCTACTTAGCCCCGTCCAGAACTGATTCAAAGCCAGCAGGCGCATAGGGGCCGATCACTACCTGTTCCAGAACGCCGAGACCGGTGCGTTCGCCGTCGCTGGCTTTCACCACCTGTTGCACGTGCACGTTCTCCGGCTGTAGTAAGTCAAGCTCCGCCGGATCAAAACTTTCGTGCCCGGTGACGAGCTCTCCATGCCAGTTTCCTTGGCGCCACTTTGGATGGCCATAGCCGAGCCCTTTGAATTGGAAGCGCAGGGTCGGCTCTAGGGTAATGGTGCGGCTTTTACCGTCCAGATCGATGAGATCAATCTCGGCACGTTTTGCCAAGCGTGTGTTGGGGTGATACTCAACTCGGTGCAATGCGGTGGCCATACGATCAACGCGCCCGTCTTCCACGCCGGGAATGTCTGCCTCTGCCGTGTATAGGGGTGCGGTTAAACCTTCGCGGATGAGCGGCTCACCGCGCATGCCGTCAAAGAAGATCGCATGGGTGATGTGGTCTTCCCAAAACAAAGGCGCCCACAGAAAGAAAAAACCGCGGAACTCACGCGGTGCGCCGCCGGTTTCCGGCTCGCCGACGCCGCGGATACCCCACGAACGGTCCTTGGTGGCGTTACACCGCTCGGGGTCGACCTTAATTTCCCCTTCCGGGGTGTGGATGATGCCTTCCCAGGCGCCAAACTGGTCAAAGCGGGTGGCGTCCATCATACGGCGTGGTCCATCCCACAGAACCTGACGTTGTTCTTGTATACACGACGAGCGGCCAGAGAAGGTGAGGTCACACGCCAAGCCGCTGTCGTTGTCATCCAGGATGACCCGAGAGCGCCGCATGGGCTCGATAATCTCGATGCGCATGGGGCCCACACTCATATCGGTGCGTTCTGTGGGAGCGCGGCGAGAACCGTAAAAACAATGTTGCAAACCGCCCGGCCGAACCACACTAAACGCTGCGTCCAACACCTGACGGTGCGGATAGATGGCCATACCCAAACCGAAGTAATATGAGCTGTCTTTGGCATAGCCGTTAAACCAGGTGCGATCGTAAATGTTGCGATCGCTGCTGGAGTGCTGCGCCAACGGTTCCGGTGTTTGATGGATCGGATAATCATCCAACTTGTTGAGCATGTCGTTTCCCCTCCGCCGTTTTTGGTGATCTGTTAGAGCTTTTCTACGATGTTTCGCAGTGCATCACAATGACGCACACGTTCCGCGGTGGTGGTGCCGAGGAAATTCACGTGTAAATGGGTGACTCCTACTTCTTTGTATAGCGTCAGGCGGTCGCGAATAAAATCTTCCGGACCCACCAGAGACGTGGCTTGCAAAAAGCTGTCTGGAATAGCGGCTTCCGCCTCGGACTTGCGCCCGGATAAATACAGTGTCTGAATGGCTTCGGCTTCTGCGGCGTAACCGTACTTGCGAAAAATTTGATTGTAGAAGTTCTTATCCCGGGCACCCATGCCGCCCACATAAAGCGCCGTGCGCGGCCGCGCCATGTCGCGGTAGGCTGCCAAACCTTCACCCACGGCAACCGATCCACCCGCATAAATTTCAAGCGGTGGTTTGGCGGGATCCCGCTTGGCGTATCCTTTACGTAACGCCTCTCCCCACACGGCGTCTGCGCCTTCCGCCATGAAAAAAGCAGGCAGCCATGCATCGGCAATCTCTGCGGTCATTTCCACACTTTTTTCACCCAGGGTGGCAAGCGCAATGGGGATTTCATCGCGGTACGGGTGGTTGATGATTTTTAGTGGTTTACCCAGACCGCTACCTTGTCCCTGGGGCAGGGGGATATGGATCTGATCGCCCTCATAGGTGAGTTTTTCTGCGCGCTTCCAAACTTTGCGGCACACGTCTACGGTTTCGCGCATGCGTGACAACGGTGCGTCGAAGGCAACGCCATGAAACCCTTCGATAACCTGGGGCCCGGACGCACCTAAACCCAACATGCAGCGGCCTTGGGAGAGTTCATCAATACCGGCTGCGGTCATGGCCAGCGCAGTAGGGGTGCGGCTGTAGATGTTTAAGATGCCGGAAGCCAACGTGGCACGTTCGGTGAGTGCAGCGTAGTAACCCATCGCGCTGACGCTGTCGAAGGAGTAAGACTCTGCAAACCAGATCGTCTCGACGCCAGCTTTCTCTAAATCGATGATTTCTGCGGCCATACCCCGGTAACCCTGGCTGTAGTGGGCGCTGGTGGAAATTTTCATAGGGCTCAAGCCTCTGCGGCCTCCTGCTCAGCCGCTTTGGGGTACCAATACGTGAGGTATTCCGCGTACATGGCGTAACCCTGCAATCCTTCCACTTCTATTTCATGGCAAGTTTTCAGCAGGTATTCGCCATTGCCCTTGGGGGTGGCGTCTTTGAGGCTGATATGGGAGCGCAAACGGATACCGTCGCCGATCACCACCGGCTGCAGCACGCGGACTTTGTCTAAGCCGTAGTTCAGGGGATAGCCGCCGTCCTTGGGCCACAGCTTGGCGTCCCGGTAGAAGTGCGACAGCAGTGAGACCATGTGAAAGCCGTGCAGCAGAGTGCCGCCGTAACGGGTGGTTTTGGCGTACTCCGGATCACAATGTCCAGGTGTGCGCCACCGGGTCACTTCACCGAAGACGTTGACCTGGACCTGGTCAATAAACACCCAATCGCTTACACCCAGCTTTTGCCCAACCCTTTGTTCTGCGTTGCTGAGATAAAACGCCTGATTCGTTGCAGCCATGTGACGGTGCGCGAGCTATTGCCCGGACTCGCGCTGCGCCATCATCTTCCTACGCCAGCCCCAACCTTCCTGAGCCGCGCTCATGTCTAACAGTTGTTCTTTGCGGGCCAGTAAGTCTTCGTAGGTCACGTCCACACCGAGTTCAACATCTTCATTGTTAAAAATGGCGCAGGTCGAGAAGCGGCCGCCGCTGGCTTGTATGATTTTGCCGTTAGGCGCATCTTCACTGCACATGAGCAGCACCGCTGGGGTCACCAGTTTTGGGTGAGCCTCCGCGCGTGGGTTTTCCGGGTCAACTTCACGGCCAGGAATGGTGCCGATTAAGCGGGTTTCAGCCCCCGGCGCCAATCCGTTTACGCGGATGTTTTTGGAAGCCCCCTCTATCGCCAGTACATTAATAAGACCGAGCATACCCATCTTTGCCGCGCCGTAGTTGGCTTGGCCAAAGTTGCCGTAAATGCCTGAAGTGGAGCTGGTCATGACGATACGGCCGTAGTTTTTTTCATACATGATTGGCCATGCCGCATGGGTGACGTAGGCGGTGCCGTTTAGGTGGACGTCCATGACAATGTCCCAGTCGGCCAGGTCCATTTTTTTGAAGCTTTTGTCACGCAGGATGCCGGCGTTGTTGACGAGGATGTCTATGGTGCCGAATTCGGCCACCGCGTCGTCGATGATCGATTTTGCCCCGGCTTTGTCGGAGACCGAGGCCTTGTTTGCGATAGCGACACCGCCTTCGGCCCGGATTTCCTCCACCACGGCATCCGCCATGTCGCTGGCGCCGGTGCCGTCGCCGCTGCCGCCGAGATCGTTCACCACCACTTTGGCGCCGCGGCGGGCAAACTCCAGCGCGTGCTCTTTACCCAGCCCACCACCCGCGCCGGTGATCACCACGACCTTGTCATTAAATTCGCTCATCTGTTGTGTCCTCTCTAGCGATATTGATGTTGTTGTGGGCTTCACTATAACGCTCTTAACTTGCACTTTTCCACGCAGCCTGCTTTGGTACCCACTAAATATCGGAATCCCAAGAGACCATGGTCACTGCAGAACAAATGGATGCTGGATGGTTCACCTCCCTTCTGGAACAACACGGCTACCGCAACGCTCAGGTTGAAGCCGTCACGCATGAGCAGGTTGGCACGGGGCAGATTGGCAAGTGTTACCGCTTTCAGCTGCAGTTTGCGCAAGCCACCGGACAGGTGCCGGCCAGCTTTGTGGGGAAGTTTCCCTCGGACAGTGAAATCAGCCGGGCCACCGGTGTGCAGCTGCGCAACTATTACCGGGAGGTGTGTTTTTATCAGCAGTTCGCCGAGCGGGTTGCCATCTCCATGCCGCGTTGTTTTTACGCCGAGATCGATGGGGAAGGGCCTGATTTTGTATTGCTGTTGGAAGATATGGCGCCGGCTGAGCCGGGTGATCAATTGGCGGGTTGTTCGGCCGACGTGGCACGTGCCGCAGTGCTCGAACTTGTCGGTTTGCAGGCGCCCAGCTGGTGTGATGAGGCGCTGCGCAACTACGACTATCTATGGAGTGCGCCGGATCCTTCGTTAGACGTTACCGCGTTGTATCGCCAGCTACTGCCGGGGTTTCTTGATCGCTACGGGCATGCGTTGGCGGCTGACGAACAACAGATCATTGCGCAGGTTGGCGACTCTCCCCAGTGCCCCCTGTTCGAACCGCCCAGCACACCGTTTTGTTTAGAACATGTCGATTATCGCCTGGACAATATGCTGATCGATCACCGCACGTCACCACCGAAAATTACCGTGGTGGATTGGCAGAGTGTGAAGCTTGGCAAGCCGATGAACGACGTGGCCTATTTTCTCGGTGCCGGCCTGGTGTCGGCAACGCGGCGTGAAGTCGAAGAATCCATTGTGCAGGACTACCACCAACGCCTGCAGGCGGCGGGTGTCGACGACTACCCTTGGCAGGCTTGCTGGACCGACTACCGTAAAGGTACTTTTTGCGGCTTTGGTGTAACCGTCATCGCTTCCATGATTGTCGAGGAAACCGAACGGGGTAATGAAATGTTTATTACTATGGCGCAACGCCATGCCCGCCATGCGCTGGATTTAGACGCGGGGGAGTTTCTTAGCTAACCGAAATTTCGGAATAGATCTTTGATACGGCGATAGCATGGGCGCTGACCGTGTAGTTTTTTTCAACATGACGCATGGCATCTCGGACGAGTTTTTGTGTGAATTCTGGCTCGTTGAGTAGTCTTTGCAGCGCTCTTACATAAGCGCCGCAGTCACTCGGAGGTACAAGTAGTCCTGTCGCGTTGTGGTCTATAACTTCGAGGTGGCCACCATCGGCAGATGCAACAACTGGGGTGCTCATTGCCATCGCTTCGAGCAAAGTCCGCCCTAGCCCTTCAGAACGAGCTGTAGCCACTAAGACGTCGAAGGCAGAAATCCACCGGTCAGCTGGCAATTGTGTGCCAACCTGATGAATCCATCTTTGCAGGCGATGTTGTTGAATAAACGCGTCAACTTTGTCGGCGCAAGGCTGGCGACGTTCACCTACGAGGACAAAACTCATTGGCTGGTTTTCAATAACTCTCCTTGCTATTTCGAGAAATTGTAGCGGACGCTTTTGAACCGTGAAGTTACCAACCCAGCCTACAATGGGTTGATCCGGTGGCAAGTTAAGTTGGTTCACCAACCACGCGCGGTTTGGATCCTTTTGCTCCGGTGATTCGCTGACTTGAATTGGATTTGTGATGGTTGGGCATCGATTTTTGACGTACTTTGGATACGACTCGAGGCAGTAAGCGCTAATAGTGCAGAACTTGGATCGAAATAACGCAGCGAAAACAGCTCTCCTGCGACTCATGCCGACCGTTCTTAAATGCCATAGGTGCGGTGAGCCGTGTCTGTGTGCAGCGGCCATCCAGGTTAAATGCATCACATCATCATTGGTATGGACCAGGTCGATGTTGTGTTGAGCAAGGAAGTGGGAGAGCGTTGAAGCCGCATGAAGTGACTGACGGAGTTGACCTAAGATGCTTCCTTCTCCGGCGAGGGACACCTGCGGTATCGACACCCAGGGCACCCCTTCGCTCTCTAGTAGGTGTGTGAGCAACCCATGCTCGTGTACAGCCACGACTGGTTGAATGCCCTGTTGCGACAACTGTCGAATTAGTGTCAACGTCGATATATGACTGCCACCGACTGAATTGCCGTGGAACGGGAAGAGGACTCGTAACTGACGGTGACTTGGCACTTACAGCTAACCCTCGCCGGTAAGAGCAGCTTCATAAACAGCAGCAAAATTCGTCATGACACTCTCAGGTGCAAATCTAGTGCGACATTGTTCGCGAATAATGTTGCCATCATAGCGATCCGCAGAAGTGAACATTTCCCACATACCTTCTGCAAGGGCTTCCAAATCGCCGGGTGGTACAATTAAACCGTTGGACTCGTTTACTAGGCCCGACGGTCCCCCGCAGTCTGTAACGACAACTGGTATGCCGCTAGCGAACGCTTCTAGGATCGGTATGCCGAAAGTCTCATGGTGGCTCGACAAGACATAGGCTGAGCATTCAGTTAACAAGTTAGCCGCGTCTGCTCTGGAGAGCCATCCTTTGAAAACTACCTGCTCTCCGATACCCAGCGTTTGTGCGAGTTGCTCAAGTTGTTCACGCAGTGGACCGTCCCCACCAATGATCAGCTTTGTCTTTTGATCGCGAAAGCGACTGGCAAAGGCTTGTAGTAGGATGTCGTAACCTTTGACTGGAGCCAAACGTCCAAGTGTTACGAAGTTGAACGTATCTGAAGGAGTGGAGGTTGACTGCAGGAAAAGTGGATCGATCATGTTAGGGATCGCCTGCCATGGCGTTGCGGCAGCGCCAAATTCTTGTTCCAGTGACAAACCGAGAGATTCCGAAACCGGTAAGCGCGCACGGGCATGTCTAAGAATGCTGCAAAGCTCCCTTCGTAGTGGGCGATCTGTTTGTGGTTCTAGAAAGTTGGACATGTGCTCCGTGAGGACATACGGCACGCCATGGCGCTGCCAAATACGTTGGGCTGTAAATCCAGCCCAGTACAGGCCGTGGGCATGAATGATGTCGGGTCTACCCGCAGCGGAAAGGTAGTGGCTGAAACCACGTGCCGCAAAAAGCGCGCTCCAGTGCAAAGGCACTCGGACATGAGAGAACCAATTCGCTTGAGTGTGATCTCTCACAATCACCGCGTCGCGGTAATTCTCCACCTCGATCAAAGGGGTTGTCGCCGATGCCCTACCACCGTGCTGGGCGATTGCCAACAAGCCGACTTGCCAACCCGCGTCGAGGTAGGTGTCGATGTGCAGTCGAAATATAGCTCCTCGGCGCGGGTCTTCGGCGGTTACATAGGAATTAACTAGCAGCAGAACGTGATGTGTCACGATGCGCTAGAATCCTTTGGATCTTCGCCTCCCATAACTAGGTCATACCTTGCGGTTGTCAGCTTGCCATCAGACATCTGCAATATACGGTCTTCCGGCGCCAAGCAGCGAGTTCGATGGGTGATCATGATCACTGTGAGGTTTTCACCTAGCTGTCTCAGGTTGTTCAGGACTTCTATTTCCGCTTCGGGGTCCAAGGCGTTGGTAGCTTCGTCCAACACCAGCAGGGAAGGTTTCCGATAAAGAGCGCGGGCTAGCGCGATCCGCTGGCGTTGACCCCCAGAAAGCAGATTTCCTCGCTCGCCGATTCTAGGCTCATACCCTAGGGCCAGGTCAGCGCTGGCAAAACTGCTCACGCCAGTGATTGAGCAGACACTGTCAAACAAGTGGGGGTCAAAGGCGCTGTCGCCTAGAGTGATGTTGGCCTTGATTGTGTCGTCTATGAGAAATGGTTGTTGCGGAACGTAACCAATGGCGGCTAACCAGGGTCTGATGTTGGCTGAGCTTAGTGTCTTGCCATCGACGCTTACACTTCCTTGTTGTGGGACGAGTAAACCCAACGTGATGTCAATAAGAGTGGTCTTTCCCGCACCACTAGGTCCGATAATCACGTTAAAACTGTTTGCAGGTATATGCAGGGATAACTGTTGAAATGTCGGTTTGTCAGTTGATGGATATTTAAACGTGATCTCATGAAACTCCAGCGAGTGTTCGAGGCGCAGCGGATGTGGCTGATCGTTTGCTTGTGGGGATGCGCTCAATTCTGTCGCTTCAATTTCTTCGACCAGGCGCGTTAGCGATGGGCTACCAAAACGGATTTGAGCGGATGCACGATACATGCGTTGGAGTGCGGGCATTAATCGGTAACCCGCGAATCCGAACAACGCCAAGGTGGGTAAAACAGCTTCGAGTTGGTTACCCTCGACGACGAGTAGGTACAGAACGAACGCGACTACACTTCCAAAGATCAGTGCTTGTAAGACGTAGGACGGGAGTTCACTGATAATCGTGTTGTCCGCTTGATACTTTGCGAACTCCTGCGAAGGGGGTGCATACCGTCCGAGGTACAGTGCCGCTAGGTCCATGGTTTTCAATTCTTTGATGCCGCCCAGGGCCTCCTGTACTTGGGTAAATCGAGCTTCGTTTGCGCTGACTCGTTGCTGGCCAATGCGTGTGAGGTAGCGCCGAAAACCAACGTAGACCAAAGCATATAGACTGCCGAGGATGGCACTGGCTACGATAGCGATCACTGGGTCGACGACTAAGATCAGCAACAACAATGCTACGACAACCACTGAATTTGCTAGCAACTGCAGGGCCGGCATCAGTACCTGTGAGATAACTAGCTGCACTTCGGACAGCAGGGATTTGGAAAAATCTGCGCTGTGACGCGTTAACAGGTTTTCGTACGGCAAGTATAAGTAGTTACGTAGAAGCCGCAGACCTATGCTGTGATTGCGACCCCAAACGAACCGTGCTGTTAGCCACTGGGTAACGGCCTTACTTGCCAGTGCCATAAGCATGAAGAAGATCACGGCGATACCCAGCAGGATTTGCAGCTCCCTTTCGGTCATGTTGAAGTCGAACATCAGTGTTTGAGCCATGGTGTTCGTGCCGGATTGGGTTAAGGCACTGAGAAATGGCAAAACTGAGGCCACGCCAGTGACTTCGAGGACTCCAGACAGTATCATCAACACAATCAAGCCGACTAGCCGGCGACGTTCTTTAGCAGTGAGCAGTTGCCAACATTGGTGGTAGACCGTCAGCATTTTAGATGGGTGATGTGCGGCGAGCGTCGGTCAAGCTTCATTAGCCGATTATAACTTGAGGGTGCTCCGTAAATCAGCGCCCCTTAAACTCCGGCTCCCTTTTCTCCGCAAACGCGCGAACTGCTTCACGATGATCTTGTGTGGTGCGGGCCTTGAGCAAGCGATCGGCTTCCCGGTCAATCGCCGTGGCGTGGCTGATCTCCAGGGCTTCATCCAGATTGTCTTTTAAGTAGGCGTATGCCACCTGGGGGCCGTGCGCCAAGGTACGGGTGAATTCGAATGCAACTCTCGTCAACTCTTCCGCAGGTACCACCTCGTTGACTAGGCCCATGTTGTACGCCCGCTCCGCGTCCACGCGTTCGCTGGTGAGCAACAGTTGGCGCGCCAGCGCGGGGGTGACGATGCGGCTCAGCAGCCAAGCGATACCATAGTCGCCGCTCAAACCAATGCGTGCATAGCCGGTGCTTAGAAATGCGTTGTCAGCGGCGATACGCATATCGCACGCTAGGGCAATGGCCATGCCGGCGCCTGCAGCGGGCCCGGGCAAGGCGGCCACGGTTGGTTTGCGTAACGCCTGCAGCACTCCGGCAATACCGTGGTGGCGGCTGCGCAATTCCTGGAACTGCTGCTCGACGCTGGGTTTGGGTTGGTCTGCCGGTGCGCGCGCACCCATGGCCTTAACATCGCCGCCCGAACAGAATGCTTTGCCGGCGCCTGTCAGTAACAAAGCCCCAACCGCATCGTCGTCTCTAACCCAGAGCAAAGCGTGCTGCAGTGCGGCGGTCAGATCCGGCGCCAGGGCATTGCGTGCTTCGGGTCGGTTTAAAGTGAGGGTCGCCACGCGGTCTTGCAGCGTGACTTGCAGTTGCTCGGTGGCCGGGTTAAACGTTGCCATAGTTGTGTCTCAAAGTTAGCTTGCTGGTTGTTGCGCCGCTAGATCCGCCTGCAAGGTTCGTCCGGCGGTAAAATAGTGGTAGGCGCACCAGAGGTTTAGAAAGCTCAGCACCAACAGCGCCATGCGTAATGATTCCTGGCCGTATTCCGGAGCAAACCAGTCGCTCATGATGCCCACCAGCTGCGGGCCGAGGCCCATGCCGATGATGTTCAGCACAAATAACAAAATGCTCGACGCCAATGCGCGCATACGCAGGGAAACCAGGCTTTGCACCAGGGCGGCGGTGGGCGCTAAATAGAAACCGCCAAAAAACGCCGGGATGACATACAGCAATAACGCCAGCCACAACTCATCCACGATAAACACAGCAGCTAAGAACGGCACATAACCGCCTTTACCGAGCGCTACGATCCAGCTGCGCCAACGCACATCCCGCCGGGCCAGTACGTCGGCCAGTTTACCTGCGGTAAACGTCCCAAAGGCACCGATCACGCCGCTCATCAAAGCCAATGTCAGACCCACTTCAGTGGGTGAGAGGCCGTGTGAGCGGACCAAAAAAGAAGGCATCCACAGCACAAAGCCGTAACCAATGAAACCAGCAATGGCTGAACCGATACACAAGTGTCGTATGGAGCGCACTGCCATCATATGTTTCGCCACTGTGCCAAAGCTTGGAGCTTTGTCTTCCCCGGCTACGGCATCCGTTTGTGCGGCTGGAGCTGACTGGGTTTGAACCTGAGGCGGTGGTTCAGGTTGAGGGGGCGCAGGACTGGCCTTCGCCTCGGCGCCGCCGCGGCGCGGCTCTTTTACGGTCAGATAAAGGACTAAGGCGATTAACAAGCCAGGTAACCCGACGACAACGAAGGTGGTGCGCCATCCGTAGTTTTCACTCAACCAACCACCGGCAAGATAAGCGATCAGCAGGCCAAAATTAACCCCCAGCGCGTACACACCCATGGCGGTGCCGCGGCGTTCTGGTGGAAACAGGTCCGCAATCATGGAGTGAGACGGGGGTGTGGAGCCGGCCTCACCGATACCTACACCTATGCGCGCAAGGGTGAGTTGCAGAAAGTTGGCCACATAGCCGCACAACACTGTCATGAAGCTCCATATGGTGACCGCGGCGGTAATGATGTTGCGGCGATTGGTGCGGTCCGCGAGCATGGCGATGGGCATACCCAGGGTGGCGTAAAACAATGCGAAGGTCAGCCCCACCAGGAAACCCATCTGGGTGTCGGTGGCGCCGAGCTCCAATTTGATCGGCTCCAGCAGGATGGCCATGATTTGCCGGTCGACGTGGCTGGAGGCGTAAGTGGCGGTTAATACACCGACCACATACCAGTTGTACCATGGCTTGGCCGCCATGTTATCTCGCAGACTCAATAGATTCCCCTACCCCTGTGTGTGTGAACTCGAAAAGACGTGTTGCTGGGCGATGTTCTCCGCGCCTTGTAATGCAACGACTTGTTTGTTGCGCTTTTCGAGATCTGGCAGCATACCAGACAACTAAGGCAGGAGGGTGTATGCAACGTAACCGACTCGGGCGCAGCGGTATTGTCGTTTCGGACATTTGCATGGGGACCATGACGTTTGGCTCCTCGGCGGATGAGAAAACCGCATTCGAAATTTTGGACCGGTCATTTGATGCCGGCATCGACTTTTATGACACGGCGGAAAACTATCCGGTGCCGCCGGACCCCAAATACGCTGGGTTGACCGAAGAAATTGTCGGCCGTTGGATGCAAACCAAGCCGCGCGATGCACTAGTGCTCAAACCACTTTATAACTTAGGATCAGCGGGTTTGTGGGGTTTTTGGGCTAGACGGCGTACCGCCGGTGGGGTTGGGCCCCATCAAG
>JANQKS010000069.1 GCA_028281005.1 Pseudomonadales bacterium | reverse complement strand
CGCACCTTGATGGGGCCCAACCCCACCGGCGGTACGCCGTCTAGCCCAAAAACCCCACAAACCCGCTGATCCTAAGTTTTCAAGTGGTTTGAGCACTAGCGCCTGGCTGCCGGTGGCATTAAATGCACCCGACAAGCTTTACCAATGGGCGTACGGGCGGTAGACACGAAGACAGCTTCGCGCATGAGAAATCTCCGAAAAAGTTGGAATAAGCAAGCGGCGCAGCATAGCACAAGCCACAGCCATCGACCCAAACTGCAAAATGTGCCAGCCTTGTCGGCCGCCGGTACAGACGTTTGCGACAGGATTGCATCAACATGAGCGAGTTTTACAGTGACAGCCAGCGCGCCTTACAACGGGAGTTTGCCAGCACCGGTTTGGCCGACCGCCTGGAACAGATGATCGTGCGCGATACCTTCGACGAAGCGAGCCGAGCATTTATCGGTCAGGCACGGTTTTTCTTTTTATCCAGCGTCAACGCAAACGGCTTTCCCACCGTGTCACACAAGGGCGGTGACGCCGGCTTTGTGAAGGTCACCTCCGCCAATACGCTGGAGTTTCCTTGTTACGACGGTAACGGCATGTATTACTCCATGGGCAACATCGACACCCATCCGCAAGTGGGCCTGCTGTTTATCGACTTTGAGCAGCCCCATCGCATCCGCATCGAAGGTACGGCCCAACTCTCTCGAGACTCAAGCGTCTTGGCGCAGTGGCCGGAAACCGCCTTGGCGGTGCAGGTTAAGGTCTCTAACATGTGGGTGAACTGCCCGCGTTACGTTCAACCAATGCAATATCTACAACCGGCTGAGCATATTCCTCGCGACGGCGTAGAGACACCACAACCGGAGTGGAAACGTATGCAAGGTTTAGCGGATGTGGTGCCACCTCCCGCACACGAACTACAATCGCCGCTTAAACCCGGCAACACCGACAAGGATTAATCTACACATGAACGTCTCTACCGCCGTAGCCGCACGGCACTCCATTCGCGCTTTTCTAGATAAGCCGGTCAGCCGCGAGTTAGTTGAGGAACTGCTGACCAAGGCCGCCCGCGCGCCATCCGGGGGTAATCTGCAACCTTGGCGACTGTTTGTCATCACCGCTGAAACCATGCCCCGGTTTTTAGAGTTCCTAGAAACCTCAGAGATCCCAGAGACCCCGGCGTACGACGTTTATCCAAAAGATTTGAAGTCACCCTACCGCGACACCCGCTTCAAAGTTGGCGAAGACATGTACGCCCTGCTCGGGATTCCACGCGAAGACAAAGCGGCGCGATTTGCCCACCTCGCCCGCAACTACCTTTTTTTCGACGCGCCGGTTGGGTTGTTCTGCTTTGTCGACCGGCAGATGGGACCGCCGCAGTGGTCAGATCTGGGTATGTTCCTGCAGACATTTATGCTGCTGGCCCAGGAGTCGGGCCTCGACACCTGCGCGCAGGAAGCGTGGGCCATGCGTGCCAATACGGTCAGCGCCTTTGTGGAAGCCGACGCTGACTTGATGATGTTTTGCGGGATGGCCTTGGGTTACCGCGACCCGGACAAACCCGTTAACTCGCTGGTGTCAGACAGAGAGCCGCTGGAAAATTGGGCTAAATTTCTCTAGCGGCCAGCGGCCGCAGCCTCACCTGTTTGGCGCACCCCTGGCGGTACACCAGCCACGTATAACAAGCCGGCGACAATGGCCAAGTTTTTGATGAAGTTCTGGGTTTCGTGGGCTTGCTGCAAACCTTCCTCAAGGTTCCAGAAGTCGTGCATAAACAGATTGATGACAATGGTCAGACCGGCCAATAGAAAAGCCATGGCTTGAGCCCGATATCCAGCCAACAGGCAAGCACCGCCGCCAATCTGGATGATGATGGTCAACCCCAGTAACACAGGGATCAACGGTACACCATGAGCCGCCATATATTCGGTGGTCGCTGTCCAACCGGTAACTTTGGTGATACCGGGTACAATAAAGTACAAGCCCAGCAGACCACGGCCAACCAAGTGTAAAGCCCGCTGTGCCAGCGCGATGTTCTGTTCCAAGGTGTTACTCCCCGTTGCTTAAACTAAGCTTTGCGCTGCGCCGTAATGTACCGATCAAGCGCGTTGGAAAAATTTTGCAGATCCTTTTTGTCGTAGGCATCCGGCCCACCGCTCACCAAGCCACTGGCGCGCAGTTCTTCCCACATATCACGCCGTTGCAGGTGATCTTTAATATTCTCCGGCGTGTATTCTCTACCGCGGGGGTTGATTGCAGCACCCTGCTTAGCCAATACCTCGTCAGCCAAGGGTACGTCCGCTGTGATGACCAGATCGCCAGGCTGCAGACGCGCCACAATCTCATTGTCGGCTACGTCAAACCCGGCAGGCACCTGCAGCGCGTCAACAAACTTGGAGCGCGGTGTGGCTAGATACTGATTGGCCACTAAGGTGACATGGGTTTTGGTGCGATCCGCACAACGGTACAACACCTCTTTAACCACCTTGGGGCAGGCATCCGCGTCTACCCAGATTTGCATGCGGGCGGTGACTCCAGACTATGCCGCGCTACGCGTCTGCAATGACTCCCGTGTTTCGCTCGCGTCTGCCGCAGCACCTTCCGCAGGGGCGCCAAACTGCAATGCGCCATCTTCAAGCGGAGCATTGCGTATCAGCTTTTTGTCCAGGTGAAAGTCCTGGGTATTGCGCCACGGATCTCGGTCACCTTGTTTGGGGAACAAGTGCATCACACGCTGCATATACCCTGCCGAGAAGTCGTCAATCCACGGACCCAACTGCATATTTTGATCTTCCGCGCGCAAACGTGGCGTGGCTTGTTTCACACCCAATTCATCCATGCGATTGATCACCCGACAAGCATATTCCGAGGTAAGGTCCGCACGCAGGGTCCACGATGCGTTGATGTAACCAAACGTCTGGATAAAGTTAGGCATGTCGTTATACATCATGCCTTTGTAGGTGACGTGATCCGGAAAATGAATCGCGGCGCCGTCCACGGAAAACTGCGCGCCACCCAGCAACAACAGGTTTAATCCCGTGGCGGTAATGAGGATATCCGCGGGCAATACCTCACCGGTTTTTAACAAGACCCCCTCCGCGGTAACGCGATCAATCTCTTCAGTTACTACTTCAGTTTTGCCGGATTTGATGGCGTCAAACAAATCATCATTGGGAATTAAGCACAGCCGCTGGTCCCAGGGGTTGTACCGCGGCGTAAAGTGTTTCTCGACATCGTAATCAGGGCCGAGCGCTTTGCGCACTAGCCCAAGCAAATGGCGTTTCACTTTTTCCGGCTGGGTACGCGTACGCTTGTAGATCACATCCTGCATTCTGGTGTTTTTCCAGCGGGTGATCGCGTAGGCCCATCGCTCCGGTAACAGCTTGCGCAACAGATTGGCAATTTTGTCTTGATCGGGCCGCGACGCCACATAGGTGGGTGAGCGCTGCAACATGGTGACTTTCGCGGCCTTTTCCGACATCGCCGGGACCAAGGTCATGGCAGTGGCACCGCTGCCGATTACCACAACTTGCTTGCCGCTATAGTCAAGATCTTCGGGCCAGTGTTGGGGGTGGATGAGCGTCCCCTGGAAATCCTGCAGTCCGGCAAACTCCGGCGTATAACCCTGCTCGTAGTTGTAGTAACCACTGCACATCATGAGAAAGTTGCAGACAAATTGCACTTCTTCGCCGCCGCTTTCAGCCACCACCGTCCACTGCTGATCTGTGCTCGACCAATCTGCGCCTTTTACCCAATGGTTAAAGCGAATGCGTGAGACGATGTCGTTTTCTGCGGCGGTTTCATTGAGGTATTTAAGGATCGCGGGCCCATCCGCGATGGATTTGGCTTCCTTCCAGGGTTTGAAATTGAAGCCAAGGGTGTGCATGTCGCTGTCCGAGCGAATACCCGGATATCGAAACAGATCCCAGGTGCCGCCTAAGGCATGCCGACCTTCTAAGATGGTGTAAGTTTTACCCGGACATTTGTCCATTAAGTGGTAAGCGGATCCGATGCCGGAGATACCGGCACCCACTATGACTACATCGTACTTTTCCACGGCTGGTGCTTATCCATTCCAAATTTGGCCGGCGATTGTCGCAGTTTGTACACCTTTAGCCAAATGCTTGATTGTGAACGGTTTTGTGTCGAATGCCTGAGTAAACAGATCGACAAAGCGCTGTGAAAAGACAAAGATGGAGATAACCACCAACAAGGTTGCAACCAATGAGTACAGAATCCAGCCTCGAAAAGACGCTGCTTGCGTTAACGGACCGCATCACGCATATCGAAGATCTCGAAGCCATCAAACAACTCAAGGCGTTGTACTGTCAAATTTGTGACGACGGCCACGACCCCGAACGCATCGTCGATGTCTTCACCGAAGACGCTGTTTGGGAGGGCCGCGGTATCGGCAAAGCCGAGGGACATGCCGCCATCAAACGGTTGTTCAGCGGTTTCCGTGACACCATCAGCTATTCACAGCACATGGTTATGAACCCTCGTATCTCCATCAACGGTGACCGCGCCAACGGCACCTGGTATTTTTTAGGTCCATTTACGTTTGTGGAAGGGAACCAAGCCAAATGGCAGGCAGCTCGTTATCACGAAGACTACGTAAAAATAGAGGGTGAGTGGAAAATCAAACATCTGCGGGTGAAGGGTCCCGGCATGAGCGCGGACTACCAAGAAGGCTGGGCGAAGTAACGTCTCAACACTGAATCCGTAAAGCAGTAGAAGTTAGCCAATGGACCCAATCAGCCAAGGCGCAGCGGCGGCGGCATTTGCTCAATCTAGCGCCAAACCAGAGCGTGTTCGCGCTTACGCGATGTTTGGCGGGTTGGCTGGCCTTGCGCCAGACCTGGATGTCTTCATCCAGTCCTCCACAGATTCATTGCTGTTTCTTGAATATCATCGCCACTTTACACATTCGTTAGCATTTATACCCGTAGGCGCGCTGATCGTTTGTGCGGTGTTGTATCCCGTGCTGCGGCATCCGCTTAACTTTCGTCAAGCTTATCTGGCCAGTTTGCTGGGTTATGCCACCCACGGCCTGCTCGACGCTTGTACATCCTACGGCACACAATTGTTTTGGCCGATGTCTGACGTGCGCATCGCATGGAACAATGTGTCCGTCATTGACCCGCTTGTCACTCTCCCGCTGTTGGCATTGGTCATCCTGTCGGTATATCAGCGCAGTCGCATCTATGCGATGGCCGGGGTCGCCTGGCTACTCAGTTACCTATTGCTCGGCGTGGTGCAGCACGACCGTGCCATGGCCACCGCCCAAGCGATGGCCACGGCCAAGGGACACACGCCGGACCGCTTGGCGGTCAAACCCGGCTTTGCCAACCTGCTGTTGTGGAAATCCATCTATGAATATGACGGCCACTATTACATTGATGCCATGCGCGTGGGCATAGATCGACAGTTTTGTCCCGGCCAGCACATCGAAATTTTTGACTACGACAAACACCTACCGGCATTAGCTGCGGACTCCCAACAAGCCCGCGACGTGGAACGTTTCCGTTGGTTCTCCAATGACTTTCTCGCCAGTATGAACAGCAGCGGTTTCATCGTTGACGTACGCTATTCGGCGGTACCGAACCAAATAGATCCGTTGTGGGGTATCCAAGTGGATACCACTGCAAGCCCCAACACCCACGTCGAGTTTGTCTCGAACCGACGTACCAGCGCAGCTCAAACGGACGCGCTACTGGCGCTGCTTCAGGGGGACGGGTGCCAACATCTGAATGAACAAGGAGACAGCCTATGACCGACTCAACCCCTCTGCTATGGGCGGCGGCCTGTTCCAGCGTCAGCCGCGCGGAAACGTTAAACCAATCGCTCGGCGGCACTGTCTATGCTGATCATCGAGCCGATACCAGCAAGCTACCGTTTGCGGCGCTGGTCACCGGCGTCACCGACAACCTGGATCTCCTAAAAGACGCTGCGGACGTAGGGCTGTATATCGTCTGCGCGCGCACCATCAAGGCTGGCAGCGCAAAGATTTACGGTCTCTCACCCATGCTGGCGCACCCGCAGCTGAACCACAAGCAAGCGGATGACCACTGGCGCGACACCCACGCCCCGCTGGCGCTCACGCACCACGCTTATATGACCCACTACGTGCAGCTGAGCGTAGTCCACACGCTCAGCGGTAGGCCGTTCGACGGTTTTGCACTGTGCGGTTTTGCCACGTTAGAAGACCTGCGCGAACGTTTTTTCAGTGAACCAGACAGCCGCGAGGTGATTTTGGCTGACATCAACACATTCGCCGACACCCAACGTTCACCCAGACGGTTACTGGCCACACCCCACCCACAGCCAACCGAAGATTCCCCAGCATGACACCAACGCTGGCCACTCCCACCGTCAACGCCGTGGCTGAGCGCTTAACCGCCGCCAAACACAGCCTTGCTGTGACGGAATCCTCTACAGCCGGTTTGATTAGCGCGTCGTTATTGGCGGTACCGGGCGCTTCGGCCTACTTCAAAGGTGGCTCTGTGGTTTACACGCTAGAGTCGCGTCGCGAGTTACTCGGGATTCGCCGTGCGGATGTGGAGGGGCTTGAGCCACTAACAGAGGCGATGGTGTTGAAGTTTGCCGACGTTGCGCGCCAACAGCTGGACACTACCTGGGCGGTTGCAGAACTTGGCGTGGCCGGACCCACCGGCGCGCGTTACGGTCACCCGCCGGGTATCAGTGTGCTTGCAGTTGTTGGCCCACAACGCTTAAGCACCACGGTCAACACCGGCAGTAGCGATCGCGAACAGAACATGTGGGCCTTTACCGAAGCCGCCATGGCTTTACTGCTGCAAGCATTGGAATGACATTTTGACACGGGCTTGGTCCGTTCGGGCGGCTGTCGTGGCCGTGGTCGTGGTGCTGGCTTTTTTGCTGCAACAGTTTGCCCAGTTCCCTGTGCATAACGCCTTTACCAGAAGCTTGTCCAACTTCATGCATGTGCCGATGTTTGTGGTGATCACTACAGCGGTCATGTGGCTGCGGCCACAACAGCCGTTGTGGCTCACTTTGTTAATTGTTGGTGGCCTGGCGTTACTGTCCGAGGCACTGCAGCTTTTTTCCAGCCGCCAGGCAAGTGTTGCAGACTTGCTTTTGGACGCGGTGGGTATAACCATCGCTGTTAATCTGCTTAAGCCAGCACGGCCGCGCTGGTTGGCGGCGATACTCGTCACCGCAGTGGCAACGCTGTCTCTACCCAGTGTGTTTTTGGCCGCTTATGCCACCCAACATCTACACTTCCCAACGCTGTTTAGCGCGGATGTGCGAGCGACGCGCGTTTTGACGTCCATAGAGGCAGGCGCCGATGCCAGTCACAGCTACACGCGCGAGCACAATTGGTCAGCCTATGCCGGACAACCGGTGCTGGCCGTGACCTGGGGCAACACCCGTTGGCCCGGTATTCACATCGCCGAGCCAGTGAGCCATTGGCATTCGTATCAGCGGCTCCGGGTGGAAGTGTTCAACGCTGAATCTTCCGCCCAACCCTTAACCGTCGGTGTTCGGCATCGGGGTTTCGAAGGCACCGCACGTTACTTTCCGATGAACATGCAACCCGGCCACAACCGTTTGCAGGTTGAGTTGACCAGGCTGGCAAACCAACGGGATGGCACACCTGCCGCGATTACGCACTTGATGCTTTACACTACCCGGCCATACGCCGGCCAACGTATCCTGCTCGGTCGGGTATGGCTGGAATAAGCACGCTGGAAAAATCTATGCAGATTGATGCTCCAATCGCCGCGGACCTCAGCTCCGTGGCCATCAACGCAAAACGTTTAGAAAAACTCGGTTACGACGGTTTACGCCTGGCGGAAACCAACCACGACCCGTTCCTACCGCTGACCATCGCCGCGGAACACACTAGTGCTCAAACCACTTGATAACTTAGGATCAGAGTTCGCCAGCTTTGGTTTGGCAAGGAAGAGTGAGGAGTAATATCTGGATATTGCGACGAGGGATGACACGGACAAAGCGAAGCTGGCGATCTCCCACCGGGCGGGCCTGTGGGGTCCTTGGTCGTTGTTGGCGCACCTTGATGGGGCCCAACCCCACCGGCGCCGCGCCGCCTAGCCCAAGAACCCCACAGGCCCGCTGATCCAAAGTTATCAAGTGGTTTGAGCACTGGTATCGAGCTGGTCACGTCGGTGGCGGTGGCATTTTCGCGCAACCCCATGTCCATGGCCGTGCTCGCCCATGATCTCAATACATTTGCCGGCGGCCGGCTGGTGCTGGGATTGGGCTCACAAGTCAAACCACACATTGAGCGGCGTTTCAGCATGCCCTGGCACAAAGCCGCCGCGCAGATGCGTGAGTTCATAGGGGCGATGCAGGCTATTTTTGACTGCTGGTACGACGGTAAACGTCTGGAGTTTACCGGCCAGTATTACCAACACACGCTAATGCCAGCCACATTTATCCCAGACAACGTCGTGGATGCACCCCGCCCTCGCATCATCTTGTCCGCCACCGGTCCGCTTATGACCAAGGTAGCAGCGGAACTGGCAGATGGCATGATCATGCATCCCTTCTCCTCGGAGAAGTACATGCGTGAAGTCACCATACCCGCTATCGAAACCGGCCTGAAAACAAGCAAGCGCACGCTTGATCAATTTGTTTTGGATTACGCACCCATGATCGCCACGGGCACTACTGAAGAACAGCTGGCGAAAGCGGTTACGGTGCTACGTGATCGTATTGCGTTTTATGGATGTACGGTCGCCTACAAACCAGTGTTGGACATCCACGGCTGGGGGGATTTACAAGATGAATTGATCCAGCTCAACCGGCAACATCGTAAAGCAGACATGGCGGCGCTGATCAGCGACGATATGGTCAACACCATAGGTATCGTCGGCTCGCCGGAGCAAGTGGTCGACACCATGAAAGCCCGTTTTGACGGGCTCATATCCCGCACGGGCTTCGCCGCGCCAGGGCTGGAGCAGGATCACCTGAGTGACTTGCTACAGCGTTTACGCGCTTAATCCATCCGCCTGGCATAACCGCGCAACATCAGCTTGCTTAGAATCTCCCCAGGAATCTGCGCGGTACTAACGCGCAGACTCCTAGATTTCATTGTTGCGGCGTCGAAAGTAGACCGCACCGGCCAGAAATAACGCCGCTATGACCATACCGCCCCATAGCTGCATGCCAAACGGGTTTAAAGAATCTGCCGTTGCCGCGCCGGCGCCGCGCAAAAAGCTCCAGCTTTTAAATTGATGGGTAATAACCTCAGCCAACACCTCACTGCTGAAAAAAATCTGCTCCAACAGTACCAGCACCCAAGGTACACCAAACGCCCACAACGCCGGCAGCTTCGGCGCGGCCGCAGAGACCAACATGACCCACGCCGCAAACGGCAACATCCATAAGCCAAACTGAACATAGCCGACCACCAAGGCGAATGGTTGCCACCAGAATCCGCTGGCCGCCCAGACCCGGCCACCCATACCCTCTTCTACAAACACCGACACTAAGGCCAGACCCAAAAACTGTGCAATCAGAATAGCCACAATGGTCACCACAGGTGCCACCCAGAGAACAAATACCAGCTTGCTCATTACCGTGCTGACGTCGCCCACCGGCATTGACTTCCAGAACAACACCGATGCGTCTTTGCGCTCATCATAGAGGCTAGCCAAAAGTGCAAAAGTTGCGATCACGATGAACACCAAGTGGAACAGCTGCGCCACACCCATCTGCAGCAGTGACATCTTCTGCTTAAGCTCAGCATCCGTACTGCCCGCCACATCCAGCACCATGGCTGCCAAGATCTCCATGGCACCCATGTCGCTCACGTCACCCATCCCATTCTGCTCGGCTGTTCCAGCCGTTTCTGTATCCGAGCGCGCTTGGGCAGGTGGGGTGTATTCGCTGAGTTGTTGACGTTCTTGGATGGTCAGGGAAACGTCAGCTTCTTGGTTGGCCAGCAATGTCACAAGCCCCGCTAACAGCACCACCAGCAACACCACGCCGGGGCTCCAAGTAAAGGCGCCGCCGTGTTCAAGCCATTCGCGTTTTAACAAACCAGCAAACTGTTTCATGTTTGCCTCCCGGCGTTACCTTCGACCACCGCAACAAATAGCTCCGCGAGATTTGGTGTGGTGACCTCACCCAAACCCTCAAACTGTTGCGGCGTCACACCCTGGTAAATGGATTCTTGCCCGGCGATGGTGCGATGCCGATAGAGGGGCGTACCGGGCAGTTCAGTGTGCTCGGCACTGATCACTTTTACATACTCATCAGCCAGCTGATCCATGCTGATCGACAGACAGGCTTTACCGCGATGAATAAACACCACATCGGTCAGTATGTGTTCAATTTCACGCACCTCGTGGGTGGTCACCACGATGCTGCGCTCAGCTGTGAAATAGTCGTTTAAGATCGCGTCGTAGAACTGTTGGCGGTAAAGGATGTCGAGACCGAGGGTAGGTTCGTCCAGCACCAGTAAGTCCGCACCAATGGCCAGTACCACGGCCAAATGCAGTTGCACATGCATTCCCTTCGATAGCACCCGCACCTTCTTATTCAAATTGACGTCTGTGCGCTGCAACTGACGCTCGGCCACCTCGCGATCAAACCGCGGATGCACGGCCTCGGCGTAGTTCAGTAAATCGCGCACCCGCATCCATCTGGGCAAAATACCGGTATCGGGGATGTAGGCCACCTGCTGCATCAGCGCCGCGCGCTCATCCGCTGGCGTGCGATCCAACACATGCAACTCACCCGCGTCCAGGCGAGAAAGCCCTAACATCGCTTTCAACGCGGTGGTTTTGCCGGATCCGTTTGGTCCTATTAGACCGACAATGCGGCCGCGTTCCACCGTCATGTCGAAGCCATCTAACGCATGTACGTCTTTGAACGCTTTGCGCAAACCGCGCGCCTCAATCACTGGCATTGCAGCCATTCTCCTTACAACAATTCCTCTACATCCAATCCCAAGTCGTCTATGCGCTGCCGCACGCGCGGCCATTCCTCACGCAAAAACACCTTACGCTCCTGCTCCAGCGCGAGTGCTTGGGCACCGTCACAAACATACATACCCAGACCGCGTCGCTTTTCCAACAATCCTTCTTCCACCAACATCTGATAAGCCTTGGATATGGTGAGCGGATTGATCTTTTCCGCAGCCGCCACTTGGCGTACCGATGGTACGGCTTCGCCTGGATGCAAAGAGCCACTCAAAATCCGGCGCACCACCGTGTTGCGTAGCTGAAGA
>JANQKS010000008.1 GCA_028281005.1 Pseudomonadales bacterium | reverse complement strand
GTCCCTTGCTAATGTTACAACATGAGCTGCGGAACCCGCCTTGTTCTTGACGATTCTGGGCTCATCATAGTTCAACAAATTAACCAAACAGGACACTAGACGCTGTTTAAAAGGAGCCGTCTCCAGTGTCTCAGATCGGGGTCCACTAAAGACGGCTGTGGAGAAGCGATCATGCTGAGATCGCTTGGAAGGTCAAGCACGAGAAAGCGAAACACGCTCTGCGTCAAGAAGCTACCCAAGACCCCCCCTTTTGTCAGTCAGATATCTCCGAGCTATCAAATCGAGGTAACTTGCAGACCTGATGAATGTGGACGGATACTTGGCACGTTAAGTTTAGACAACGTGCGGAGCCGCTTAACTGACTCTGAGGAGAGTTGTATCCGCATTAGGATTTATCGGACGCCGGTGCCAAAACCAACAACCCATACGACAACCACGCGATCATTAGGGTAGCCGTGACAAATAGCATGGCCGGCGCGCCAAACTGAAAGATAAGCGGCAGCGCAGCCGCAGTAAAGAGACCACCACCCACGATGGGCTCAAACAATAATTGCTTGTACCCGAAGTTTTCGAGCCCGTGGGAGCGATTCTCCGGATCGGTCATGCGGAATAGCAATATTCCGGTTACCGTCATACCCATTGATTGCCCAAAGTTAGGGATCCCGTTTTCGAACCAGTGGCTCGGTATGAGCCTTGGTGCGAGCCACAAGAAACCAAGAACGTTCCATGCGACGCCTGCAACCGCTAAGAGCACAAACGGGATCATGTTCGCTGTTATTGTCGTGAGAGAAAGAGTCGCAAGTGCAGCTACGATGATGATATCCAGCGCGGTGCCCGCAATGCGATTTACGAGCTGTCGGTCGACTATGTGACGGCCCCACTTTCGAGCGAGGAAGATCTGCACGACTACACCCCCGATCATCGCAAATGGGAAAAGCGGAACATGCGTGAGGATTACCACATCTGTGAACCGTCCCCATGTGTATCGCTCAAGCATGACAAGCGTTTCCAAACACAACCAGCCAACAAGCACGGCAACACCAATGAATCCAAGGTGAAGCGATAAGGGGTCGATGGGTTGATCCTCACCGGCTGATTGCCCATTGCTGCTGTTTTTGCCTAGAAGACCTGCCATCTCTTCGGGAACTGCTTCTACATCCAGCGGTTTCACGCGAGCGTCTAGCCTATTTGTTCGCGCAGCCCAGTTAATCATGATTGTGCCGGTGACAATGGCGGACAATAGGCCCACGGTGGCAAGACCCAAAGCCAAGTCAGCACCTTCCATGAAATCCAGTTCTTCAAAAACTGGAATTAGCCCTGCAGCGGTGCCATGACCACCTTCGAATCCAATTTCAATCAACGCCGCTGCCATGGGATTCACGTCAAAGATTGGTTCCAGCAGGAAAATCACGAGCAGGAATCCGATAACGTACTGTCCCCACGCAATGGTTTGACCATACGTCACAACGGGAGCGGCTCGACGCCAAATTGTACGCGGACGAGGGATTGTTTTTCCGAGAAAAAGCGATGCAAAAACTACGTTAATCAGCAAGCCCGGCAATGCATGCCAAATCGCGAAGACTTCTGCAGGAATCAGCCCTTGCGACAGCACAACTTCTGTGGCTTCGAACGCTCCGAATATGCGTCCGATCACGTCTGGACCCGCAATAAGCGCAACGAACCCAGCTATGATCGAGCCTGGTAGAAAAAGCTTCGACAACGCTTGTGAGTTTCGCCGAGCGTAATGTGCTCCCACCAACAGCACCCAAATGGTCGCTAAAGCTAGGAAGTACCACTCAACGTTGTTCATTTAGCGGTCGCTTGGTAAATGTTTGTCGCTGACCTAAGCGCTATAAGGAAATACTCAATACTGAGAGCGTTCATCTTTTGAGGGGTATCGTCAGCAATGGAGTAGCGCGAGGCGAAACACCATCCTGAGCGGCGAGCCTTCACGCAACGTATTCATCGCGAACACTGACCGCCTTAGCTGAAGCATGAACAGTTGGTACATCATAAGGTAACGAAGATTAGGTGGAACTCCTTTACTAGGGTATAGGTGACTTCCGAAACTGCTCGTTGGTACCGCGGACAGAATCGGGAGAAAACCACGAGACCCAACCCCCAACACGTATGATGACTAGGACCTGGCGGATACCTTACAGTCGATGGTGTTCCCTCACTTCCCGAACTTGCGGAGATCGCTTGGGAGGTCAAGCAAGTAAAAGCAAGTAAAAGCAAGTAAAAGCGAAACACCCACGGCGTGGACCACACACAGCCTGGACCCACAACAGACACTCGCCGAAGCGTAAAAAACCGCAAATACTATCAAGCCGCACAGAGGATGCATCTCTAGTATTGAGTGCGTTCTGGTCTGAGTAAGAGTGAAATGAAGGCGATAAACAAGGCGATTTGGTACATCGAAAATCACTACCGGGATCATGTTTCACTTGACGCCTTAGCAGAGGTTGCGGGTGTTTCTCGGTATCACCTTAGTCGTATGTTTTGTTACGCAGTTGGTCAACCCATCAGCCGCTATATCCGCCTTAGAAGACTCTCAACAGCTGCAATCGCGCTGGCTGCTGGAGAATCCGATATTCTCGACCTTGCTCTATCTATTGGTTATGGGTCTCATGAGGCTTTCACAAGAGCTTTCAGAGACCACTTCTTGACCACGCCAGAACAAGTCCGAGCACAAGGACATACAAACGACTTGGATTTAACAGAGGCGATTTCGATGGAACAAAACAACTCAACAACTCTGGAACCCCCGCGATTTGAAAAACTTCGTGACCTAAACATCGTTGGGGTGTCTCGTTACTACCCTTTCGAGAAAGTGGGAGAGATACCGGATCAATGGCAATCGTTCGCCCCTATGATCCCGCAGGTAGTGAGCAGCGGCGCACCTGCAACTTATGGGGTCATCTATAACGGCGGGGATGAGAGTTTTGACTATTTGAGTGGTGTAGAACTTCCCGCAGGAAACCAAGCCCCGAAGGGTATGGTTTCATTGATAGTTCCTGCTCAGGCTTACGCCGTCTTCTGGCATGCCGGACACGTCGCAACTCTAAGGGAGACTTGCGATGCCATCTGGTCCGATTGGCTACCTTCCTCTGACAAAGCGGTTGTAGAAGCTCCTTGGTTCGAGCGGTACGGTGATCGGTTCAATCCGATGACTGGTTCCGGCGGGTTGGAAGTTTGGATTCCAGTAAACGATTAACTGGTGCTTGTCCCAAATACGGAGTATTTGGAGACCGCACTAGGCGAGGACAGGAGTCCGAGGCAAAATCCGTAGGATTTTGGGAGGTTTGCAACGCAAACCGTCGGAGCAAAAAGGTCAGGACGACCTTTTTGGGACAAAGACCAGTTAGCGACTCAGCTGGACTGCCTCAATCAGATCGTTTTTCACCAGGCTGGCGGACGGGCGTTTGCGCTCGTACTTCTTCGCTGGTGTGTTGATGATCTCGGTCAGTTCCTCCGCGTTGATGCCGGCGCGTTCGCGCTCTTCGCTCACCGAGCCATATACTGTGGAGCGTTGGCGGGGATTGCGGTTCAGCGTGCGGATGATGCGTCGCATTTCTTCAGAAGACGTTTCTTGGCCATGTAAGGTCCCCGCCGCGCGGCTGATGGACTCGTTCATCAGTGTGCCGCCCAGATCATTGCAGCCCGCATTCAGGCAACCTTTGACCCCTTCGTGGCCCATCTTCACCCAGCTGGTCTGGATGTTGTCTATGTGTCCGTGGAAGACCAGCCGTGCTACAGAATGCATCAGGATGGCTTCGCGGAAGGTGGGCCCTTTACGGGCTTTACCTTTCAGGTACATGGGTGCTTCCATGTGCACAAAGGGCAGCGGCACAAATTCGGTGAAACCGCCCGTACGCTTCTGCAGGTTCAGCACCCGCAATAAATGCCGCGCCCAGTGATAAGGTTTTTCCACATGCCCGTACATGATGGTGGCGGTGGTGTTGAAACCGACGCTGTGCGCGGCCTCCATCACCTCGAGCCACTGCCCGGTGTTGATTTTGTCCGGGCAAATAATGGCGCGGACTTCGTCATCTAAAATTTCCGCGGCGGTGCCGGGTAGGGTGCCTAAACCCGCTTCCTTTAACATTTGCAGATAGGGCACCAACTCCATGTCCAATGTGGCGGCGCCTTGCCATACCTCCAACGGCGAAAAAGCGTGGATGTGCATTTTTGGCACGGCTTGTTTGACCGTGCGCAAAATGTTCACGTAAGTATCGCCGGTGTACTCGGGATGAATCCCGCCTTGCATACAGACTTCGGTCGCGCCTCGCTCCCAGGCTTCTGTGGTGCGCCGGGCAATCTCGTCGTCGGACAGATCGTAAGGCCGTCCGCGCAGGTTTTCCGCCAGCTTACCTTTGGAGAAAGCACAAAATTGGCATTTGAAATAACAGATATTGGTGTAGTTGATGTTGCGGTTGACGACGAAGCTAACCGTGTCGCCGTTGACGCGGCGGCGTAGCCGATCTGCTGCTTGTGTGACGGCGGTGAAATCGTCACCGCGCGCCTGAAACAGGCGCACCACCTCGGCTTCCGTGAGCTCTTCTTGCGCTTCTGCCTTAGTGAGAATCTCCTGCACTTCCGCGGACACTTGTTTGGGCGCATCCATAATTGCAGTCAAGACGTCTGCCGGCGGCGCTATTTGGTCATCACCCGGACACCAGTCGTGGGTGCGCGGAAACCCTTCCGCGTCAATCATCTCCAGCACGCGCTCATGCAAGTCTTCATGTACCCACTGCTGTGGGTCTTGGGCGTATGCCGGGTACACCGTTAGACGTTCGGTCAGGTATTTACCCGCGGCGGCGGTTTCCCGCCGCAGGTCCTCAAGGTGTGGCCAGGGTGCTTCGGGGTTTACAAAATCCGGGGTGACCGGCGATACACCACCCCAGTCGTTGATACCTGCATGCACAATCTGCGGCAACACGCCCGGGCTAAGATTGGGTGGCGCCTGAATGCTCATGTCAGCGCCAAACAGAATGCGTGCCACGGCAATGGTCCACAGCAGTTCGTTTAAATCCGGTTCCGGCGCGTTAACCATTTTGGTTTCTGCCTTGGCGCGGAAGTTTTGCACGATGATCTCTTGGATGTGGCCGTGCTGTTGATGAATGGCACGGATCGCCAGCAGACTTTCGATACGCTCGAGGCGTGTTTCGCCGATGCCGATCAGAATACCGGTGGTAAACGGCACCTTGGCAATGCCGGCGTTACTCAGGGTCTCGAGGCGCACCGCCGGTACTTTGTCCGGGGAGCCGTAGTGGGGCATACCCTTTTCACACAGGCGTTCCGAAGCGGACTCCAGCATGATACCCATGGACGGAGACACGGCGCGCAGCTCAGCCAGTTCTTGTGGGCTCAGATTGCCGGGGTTTAAGTGCGGCAACAGGCCGGTTTCTTTAAACACTGCCTCGGCTGCGGCCATGAGATATTCCGTGGTACTGGCATAACCCATCTCAGCCAGCGCTTCACGCGCTGCCTTGTAGCGCAGTTCTGGCTTTTCGCCGAGCGTAAACAGCGCTTCTTTGCACCCCATACGTTGTCCATGCCGGGCGGTTTCCAATACCTCCTCGATGGTCATATACGGCGCCTTTAGCTTGCGCGGAACTTGCGCGAAGGTGCAGTAGTGACAAACATCACGACACAAATGCGTGAGGGGAATAAACACCTTTCTGGAGTAGGTCACCACGTTGTGAAAGCCACGGTCGCGCAATTCCTGTGCAACATCGGCCAGCGCCTTGGTGTCTGCAAAGTTGGCCAGGCGCAATGCTTGCTCCTCACTCGGCAGCACACCGTTTAACGCAGCATCGAGAATATCCTGCACCTCGCTCGGGTGCGTAGCTTGTTTATGCATGGGGTTATCCAGATTGGGAGTTGGTGAGGGCGTCGAGGCGCGCCATGATGCCGGATTTCTCCAGGTAAATGGCGGTTTGACTGTTAGGTGCCTGCTGGCTGACAGCGATCAGATCGGCCGGTAGATCCACGTCTAGCGAGAATGCGCTGCCGGGTACAATCTTCGGCGTAAAACCTGAGGCAAAAGCGGCGTCCAAGTGGGGTTTGAAACTTTTGCCGTCAAAGATGTAAGGCATACACAGCGGGGGTGAACAGATGAGGCCGTTGGTGCCGATGTTTTCGTTGTCCGGCAGCACGGTGACTTGTTCGTGATCAGCAAGAATTTGGTCTAGCTCGTTCGCATCGATTCCGGGTACGTCGGCGGGTACCACCATTACTCCTTGGGCGGAGAAATTAGTAATGAGGTGTTTGGTGGCTTGTTCCAACGCCTCTGCCAGGTTGGCATCTGGACTTTCCGCATATCGCTCCGTGGCGAAGGTCTGTGCCAACGCATCTGCTTCGGGTGTGCGAGATACAATCAGAATGCCGGAAAGGTGAGTGCACTTGGCAAGGCAGGTCAGCACGTCGCGTGCCATGGCGAGCATCAGTGAGCGTCGTTCTTCCTCGCTTAAGACGTTTGCTAGACGTTGTTTCGCTCGATCAAACGTCTTTATGGGAACAATGGCCCACATCGGCTTCTCCCGGATTTGTTAATGATCCGCTCGGAACCCCTATTCGCGTCCTTTTACTCTAAATACGCGACTGAGTTGTCCCAAACGCCTGGCGGTCTAAACCACCAGGACCCTCAATGCCGCCAACGGTATCACGACCCTAAGGCCAGTGATAGATGCAATTTTGTCGGAAAGTTGGGGATTTTTGCCCCAAATTCAAGGTGATAGCTGGCCGGGCGACTGGTCCAGGCTAATCCAACTCTTGCAAAAAACTCACGCACGCTTGCGCCAGCGCTATTTTGCTCTGCAGTGAATCCATAATGGTATTGGTCACCAGCACCGGCACATTAAATTGGTCGGCATGCGCTGCGTCGGTGTTGTCCAACACAAATCCGCTCAGCAAGCCATCATAGTGGGCGGCCACGGCGCTGGCTGTGGCTGGTACATTCAGTTCCCGCATCATTTTTGCCGCGGGACCCTTAAGGGCGATCCCACCGACAATTGGGGACACAGCGATCAGCGGCAGCCGCGTCAGTGCCTGGCGCATACCGGGTAAACCCAGCAGCGGGTCGACGGAGACGTAAGGGTTGCTCGGGCAAATCACCACGCCGTCACAGGTGTTGAGAAATTCCGCAATCACCGGGTTGAGCTGAGCGTCCTGCATGCCGCTAAACTCGAAACCGGAAACCGCGGGTTGGCATTGCTCACGCACAAAATAGTGCTGGAACGCCAAGGTGCCCAGGTCGGTGTGCACCAATGTCCGCACAGCATCGTCGCTCATCGGAGCCACGCGATGTTGGATACCCAAGGCCGTGGTGATCTGTGCCGTCGCGGCGGTCAGGTTGGCGCCTGCTTGCAGCAGTTCTGTGCGGCGCATGTGTAAGGCTAAGTCCTTGTCACCTAGGCGAAACCAGGTATCTCCGCCCAGCTGTTGCATGGCCTCAATAAATTGCCACGTCTCTCCCGCGCGGCCCCAGCCGAGCTCGGTATTGTTTTGTTCCGCCAATGCGTAAGTGAGGCTGTCGATATCCGGGGAGATGTGCAGGCCGAAGTGGGTGAAGTCATCACCGGTATTCACCGCAAACAAGACCTCGTCAGCACTGAGGATTTTGCTTAATCCCAAAGCCAATTTGGCGCCGCCCACACCGCCGGTGATGGCCAGAATACGCGGCATCAGCGGAATAGATCCTCTTCCAAGGGCCGGTTGATGATGGCTGCGGTCTGCTCCTCAGTGGCGGCGTCGGTTTCTGCCGGTAAGCCGCGGATAACCGCCAACGGTATTTTCTCTGTGGTTTCACCCATGACCAGGGTGGCCGCCCCAGCCAGCGCGTCCGCGCGATTGATGAGTGTCACTTTCAGTTCCCGGCCGTACACATCGGTACCGCCGCGGTGATCATCCAGCACCGTGATACCGGCGGCACCTATTGCACAGCCGGTGGTACCCATTCGCCAAGGCCGATTTTGACTGTCGGTGATGATGACCCCGACACTTGCGCCACTTTTTCCAAGCAGGCTTGAGCGTAGCGCTGCTGCGCTGGCGTCCGGGTCCTTAGGCAACAATAGCGCTTGTTCACCGTCGGCGTGGTCGACGTTGGATTGGTCGATACCGGCATGGGCGCCGACGATTCCCAGTTTGTGACGCATGATCAGCACACCCATTTTCTTGCGCAACACTTCGGTGGATTCCTGCAGGATCAGTTCCACCAGGCGGGGGTCTTTATCCGTTTCCGCCGCCAGCTCCACCGCTTGCTGGGAGGGGGTGACGTCGGCCAACGCCACCAGCTGGCCTTCAGCCTTGGACACAATCTTCTGCGCCAGGCAGACGATGTCACCATCAACGAGGGTGATTTCGCTGTGTGCAAGCGCGGCCAATATCAAGGCGCTCAGGTCATCGCCTGGCCGGACCATGGGTAAGCCCGGCACCGGGACAACGGAGAAACTACGCGTCATCGTTAGTGTTCTTGGCCGATGATTTTGATACCGGAGTGCGAAACGATGCCGCTGCGGTTGATTTGTATAAGAATCGAGGTGAGCGCCTCAGCAGCGGCGGAGTTGGCAATGGGGCCAGCGTGCCACGCGGTCATACCCGCTTCTTTGGACAGTTCGATCACCTTTTCGCGCGCGGCCTTTTTGTTGCCGCAGACCAACACGTCACACTCAATCTCAACGTCTTGCTGCAGCAGATGCGCGGCGATGTTCTGATACGCCGTCACCACCATGACCTGTTCACCGAGAAAGTCCTGGGCACGTTTGCCGGCGCTGCCTTCCGGCGGCAGTTGCACGGTGCCTACCTTCGGCGGCACCAAGGGTACCGTCACATCGATGAGAATTTTGCCCTGCAGATTGTCCTTAACATAATCCAGCGTTGAGATCTGATGTTCCGCGGGCACAGTCAGCACCACGATGTCGCCGGCGGCGGCTGCGTCCAGATTTTCCATCGCATCCGCTGGTGTTTCCGGGCTGATTTCTTGCAGCGCAGCGACGGCGTTTTGTGCTTTTTCCAGCGTGCGCGAGCCAATCACAATCTTGTGGCCGGCTTTGGACCAGCGTATGGCGAGACCGGTACCGAGGTCGCCGGTGCCTCCCAAGATCGCAATGGTTTCTTTGTCTGACATAGTTGATTCCGCTTTATAAGAAATTGAAGGCGCGGGATTATGCCGTTTTTGCGCCTTGAATTAAAAGCTGCGCTGGGCGAGCCTTGCCAGTCCGAGTCAATAAATACCACCGCGACGCGGAGTAAATAGGGAGAAGAACAATGCGAATGGGAGTCATGATCGGTGCAGATGGCACCAATAACACTTTGGACGACGTCATTGCGGTGGCGAAAAATGCGGAAGCGCATGGGTTAGACAACGTGTGGCTGGCCAACATCTTCAGTTTCGACGCCATTACCACGTTGGCGCTTATTGGCCGTGAAACCCAACGTATCGGGCTGGGTACCGCGGTCACTCCAACCTACCCACGCCACCCTACGGCGATTGCGCAACAGGCCTTAACCACCGCGGCGGCCACCAACAACCGCTTCACGCTCGGTATCGGCTTGTCCCACAAGCTGGTGATTGAAGACATGTTAGGAATGTCGTACGACAAGCCGGCCAACCACATGCGTGAATATCTCAGCGTACTGATGCCTTTGGCGCGGGGTGAACAAGCTAACTATGAAGGTGAACACTATCGCGTGCGCGGGGTTGCCCTGGATATCCCGGGGGCGGAACGCCTGCCTGTTGTGATTGCGGGTCTCGGCCCGGTGATGTTGAAGCTGGCGGCACAGCTGGCCGATGGCACCAATACCTGGATGGTGGGACCACAAACTATGGAGAACCACATCTTGGCTTCGCTGCATGCCGCTGGTAGTGCAGATCCAACCGTGGTCGCGGGGTTGCCGATAGTGCTGACCACCAACGTGGATGCCGCCAGGGAGAAGATTGCCCAAGACCTCACCATCTACGGTCAGTTGCCCAGCTATCGCGCCATGCTAGATCGCGAAGGTGTGGCGGGGCCGGCGGATATTGCCATTGTTGGTGACGAAAACACCTTGCGCGGCGAAATCAAACGGTTCGAGGACATGGGCGTGACGGATTTCAACGCAGCCATCATGGCCACCGAAGACGGCGCCTACGAGCGTACCCTGGAATTCCTTTCCAGCATGAAAGGCTAACGTCACACGACAGCGTCGATGGGGTTTCTGTTCGGCTTGGTCAGTAGCGTAGGGCGCATCGTGTTTTTGCGCGGTTCGCCCGAGCGCATTTATTACACCCGTCGACTGTTCATCGTCTCTTTGCTGCTGGCGGTGGTGGCCAGCGCTGCGGTGCAGGCAGTGTTGTTTAACGACCATGTTGTGTTTGTCATCCTGCGGGTGTTTGCAGAGATGACCATGTTCATGTTGATGATGGTTGTACTCACCGCCAAGATTGCGCGTTTTCGACTGGCGCGCATGATGTTGGTGTTGGTGCTCATCAGTCTTATTGCGGACGTATTGCTAACCGTGGTGGGGGCTGGTGTGTCTTATCGCAATGCAGACCCTGAGTTAGTAGACGGCATTGCCTACGTTGTGAGCGCTGTTGCGCTGTACGGTGCCAGCAGTGTTATAGCGTGGGGTCTTAAGCGCCCGTTGTGGTTTGGCGCGGGCGTGATGGCTCTCTACGTTGTGGCAGCTGTTGGTTTAGACCTGGCATTCCGCGGCCTGTATGAAGTGATGGCGGCATAAGGCATGTATGGGTCTCCCTTTGTTGCAGTGGCCATGGGCTTAGACACGCTGCCCGTGGCCGGGCGGATGATGTTGCTCGCAGTGCTGCTCAGTTTTGCCTTGTACGGTTTCTTGCGCGTTTTGCCCAAAGAGCCGGGAGCCACACTGAATGTGCTGTACTGCAAAGGCGCCTTGTTATCGCTGGTACTGGTGCCTGTGCTGGTGTTTGTGCTCGATATACGGGTCCCGGTACCGGTGCAAGAACTGGTGCAATTGCAAACCCATTGGCCTGGCACCATAGCGCTGAGTGTCTTGGCGATATGGTTCGTGGGTGTTGTCTACCATCTAAGCCGTCTGCTGGCGGACACCAGAAAAACACTACAAACCGCTCAAGCCACGCCCTTGGTAGACGATGCGATTGAGGCGCGCGCGCGGCATTGGCAGCAGCGACTGAATCTTAACGCTGCCATTGCTATCCGCGCCGGTGGCGCGGAACAGGCCTGGCATGTGGGCCCGTTGTTAACGGGCCAGTCGTGTCATGTCGTGTTGCCCGCGGCAGCGGTCAATTGGCCCACGGGTTTACAAGATGTCATGTTATTGGGCCAGCTTGCACAGATACAGCAAAGTGCTTGGCGCTGGATGATGTTTGGCGCGCTGGTGCGGGTGTTGTATTGGCCGTTGCCTTGGGTGGCTAAGCTGGCTACTCATTTCATTGAACAATGGGAACTGCCGGGTTTGCGATTGGCGGCGTCGGCTTATCGGGATCCAGATGGCTGGCAGCGCGATGTGCGCAATGTGGAAAAGCGTACAGCGGGTTTGCAAAAGGTCCCAGCGGCGCAGCCGGGTGCTTTGCTGCGCCTCCCAAACACAGGCGCACAGTGGACGCCTCCCCAACGTGAACGATTAGTGGTGAGAGTGGGTGACACCTTGATTGACGATGTAAAAGACAAGCCGCGTTTTGAAGACAAATGGGCAGACACCAAGGCGCAGAAGCGGCAAAAAGAAAACGATCCTCATGAACAGGCGTATTGGTTGATTGCGGTAGCCAGTATTTTTATAGGGGTTGCGACCACCCTAACCCAGGTCCCGGCGGCACCCGAGTTTGAACCACAATTTCTGAATATACGCTGGCAAGACCAGATGTTACCGCGCATGCATGAATACGCGGGTGAAGGGGGCGACAACCAAGCTGCGCAAGACAAACCCGTCCGCGCAGCGGCGCCAAGCCGCCTTAACCCGCCAGCACAGGAAGAGACAGATCAGTGAGTGATTCATTATTGAGCAAAGCGCGTGCGCTACGCGGCGCCATCGAACTGGGTGCAGCCACAGCCGAAACCCAGCGAAGGGTGGATGCAGGCGTGATTGATCAGTTGAATGCGGCGGGTCTGTTCGCCATGAACATTCCCACGGCATACGGCGGTGCTCAGGCCCCGGCGCCGGAGAGTTTGCAGGTGCTTGAGGAGCTCGCTTATGCCGACAGCGCGGTCGGCTGGTGCAGCATGATCTACTCCACCACCGCGGTGCTAGGCTCTTTTTTGGAGGAGCCATGGGGTTCGGCGGTGTATGGGTCTATCTGCGGCTCAGACGGACAAACTCGCAGTCCGCTCACCGCCGGCGCTGCTGCCCCTTCGGGCAAAGGCCGCGTGGTGGAGGGTGGTGTAGTTGTGTCCGGCCGCTGGGCCTGGGGATCCGGCACCCACCATTGTGATTGGATTTGCGGCGGCGCAACGGTGGAAGAAGGGGATGACATACGCCGTTTTGACAACGGTGAACCCAAGGTTCATGTCATGTTTTTTGAGCGTGAACAGGTGGCGCTGCAGGATAACTGGGATCCCTCCGGCCTGCGTGGTACCGGCAGTGTGGATTTTGAAGTCGACGAACAATTTGTGCCCGATGGCCGCTGGACGGTGTTGGGCCAGTCCAAGCGGCAGATCGATGAGCCGCTGTACCGCTTTCCGTTTTTTGGTTATTTCGCCGCCGCCGTTGCTTGCGTGCCGTTGGGGATTGCCCGGCGTGCGGTGGATGACTTTGATGACTTAAGCCGCGGGAAAGTACCGGCGGCAACTACCTCGACAATTAATCAATCCTCTATCGTGCAGCTGGAGTTTGGCCAGGCCGAAGCCATGGTGCAAGCCGCGCATACTTATTTGTACGGTGCGGTCGAAGGTGTGTGGGAAAAGCTCATGCAACAGCAACGTCCGAGCCTGGAAGATCGGCGTCAACTGCGACTGGCGGCATCTTCCGCGACCCTATTGTGCGCACAGGCGGTTGATAAGTTGTATAACGCGGCCGGCGGTACAGCGTTGCAAGGCCACTGTTCGTTACAGAAACACTTCCGTGATATTCATGCCGCAACCCAGCATCGCATGGTCGGCTCGGAAGTGTTGCGCATGGCGGCGGCAGCGCGTATCACTGATGAAGCGGTGAGCTATCAGCTGTAAAGAAGAGCGGAAGGACGATTTAACACTGCCCACCCGCTTGGCTGAAATAATCTTCTAAGCGTTTACCGGGTTCATCCGGGAACTGGGTACTTAAGGCTTTGGCCTCACTGATGCGGTCGACGCGAAAGCTGCGAAACGCTTGGCGCAGTTCACACCACGCTCCCACCATCCAAGAATTCCCCCAGTACAGCAGAGACAACGGCCACACGATACGTTCCGTGGCTGTATTGGAGGCGTCCTGATAAGACAAATACAGGCGGCGCCTGCCGTTGATGGCCTCACGTACCAATCCTAACGCCTGCACGGTGGCTTCGCTCTGACGACCGGCAATCTCCGGTACGACCATCGTCTGTGACGCCAACGCCGGACGTAAATTCTCAGGCAGCACGGCGTCTACCTTGTCCAAGATGCGTTCTGCGGCGTCCGCTAGGTCGTGGTCTCCCCAGCGTTTGGCGACCTGAGCGCCGAAGATCAGCGCTTGTATCTCGTCTTGGTCAAACATCATGGGAGGCACCTGGTAACCCCGGTGCAGGCGGTAACCGACGCCGGCTTCACCGTCGATGGGCACACCGGAGGCCATCAGATCCTGGATATCCCGATAAATGGTGCGCTCACTGACCTCAAGTTTGCTGGCCAGATCCGCCGCGGTGAGCACCCGGCCCCGGCCAAGTTGCAACACAATCTGAAAAAGTCTGTCCGCAGGACGCATGCACAGATAGTAACAGTGAAAACTGGCGAGGCGAGCCTGGGACGCCAAAAAATTGGCCTTCTACTGACACAACGTTGTCAGTAGACATGAGGTATTTCAGGCGGTTTGTGCGAGGTACTGACACTACGTTGTCAGCAGGTGGCAATTATGATGTCACCATTGGCCATACCCCTCGCCCAACCTGCCAAAGCTTACAAGGAGCGCAAGATGAGACAAGTACCAGCGAACTGTTCAGCAGAGTCGGGAGCCCATCTTTGGCACCTCCGGTCGCGCCTACAGCGCTCCTGGTTGGCGTGGCTGGCTGCGTCCGAGCGTCGTCAATTGCGGCGGGTGGCGTTGTGGGATCCCCAAGCGGCGGCGCCGAAAACATACTCGTCGCGGCCCGATGATTGCTCATGAATCCGGTCTATGGCTTAGTAGGCCAAGTTTGGTGGAGCAATGGAGCGAGCGAAGGTGAGAGATTTGTCCGGCAAAGTGGCCTGGGTGACCGGTGCGGGCACTGGTATTGGTGAGGCCGGCGCCATCGCATTGTCGGCTGCGGGGATGCAAGTGGTGCTATCCGGTCGACGGCGGGACAAGCTCGAAGCAGTAGCTGCGCAATGTGCAGGCGTCACCCGCATCGAACCTCTGGATGTCGCGGACAAAGACGCGGTTAACGCGGTCGCCGAGCGCATCCTGGCGGAGTTTGGTCAGCTTGACGTGCTGGTGGCCAGCGCCGGCATCAACGTCAAGAACCGTAATTGGCACAACGTGACGTTGGAAGATTGGGATGCGGTGATCCGTATTGATCTTGACGGCGCGTTCTACTGCTGCAAAGCAGTTTTACCCACCATGAAAGCCCATGGTGACGGCCTCATCATCAATATCTCGTCCTGGGCGGGGAAACATGTAAGTGTGGTGACGGGGCCCGCTTATACCGCGGCTAAACACGCCATGAATGCCATGAACGAAAGCCTAAATATGGAAGCTGGCTTGCACGGTGTGCGTGCATGCGCCATCTGTCCGGGTGAGGTGGCTACACCCATTCTCGACAATCGCCCCATTCCGGTGAGCGACGCGGACAAAGCCAAGATGGTGCAGCCGCAAGACTGCGGCGAGGTGATCCGCTTCTTGGCAGAATTACCCAGTCACGTGTGTATCAACGAACTGACCATCAGCCCCACTTGGAATCGCGGCTACGTTGCGCAAGCGAAAAGTCAGTTACCGCCAGACTAGTGCTCAAACCCCTTGATAACTTAGGATCAACTGGCCTGTGGGGTTTTTGGGCTAGACGGCGTACCGCCGGTGGGGTTGGGGCCCATCAAGGTGCGCCAACAACGCCCAAGGACCCCACAGACCCGCCCTGTGGGA
>JANQKS010000103.1 GCA_028281005.1 Pseudomonadales bacterium | reverse complement strand
CGCGTGGGCTGGCAAGGCGGCGCTCGCAGGAAATGTAGGCACCTTTTCAAGAGCGCCAACGCAGCCCAGCGCACGCGCCAGTGCCTCCCAGCGGGCGCGTTATCCGCTACAATCGGCCCTTTTCTGACAACGAGCGCAGACAACGAGGTGAACATCTATGGCGGATAAGCTAACAGCAGATTACATGGTCATCGGCGCCGGTGCGATGGGGATGGCGTTCACCGATGTGTTACTTAGCGAAAGCAACGCCAACATCATCATGGTGGACAAGTACCACCAACCCGGTGGCCACTGGAACATTGCCTATCCTTACGTGCGCCTACACCAACCTTCCGCGTTTTATGGCGTGAATTCAAAAACGCTGGGCAGCGACGTGATCGACAGCAGCGGCTGGAACGAAGGCCTCTACGAACTCGCCACCAACAGCGAGGTGTGCGCCTATTTTGACCAGGTGATGCAGCAACAGTTTTTACCCAGCGGCCGGGTACGGTACTTTCCAATGAGCGAGTACTTGGGCGAAGGGCGTTTCAAATCGCGCATCAGTGGCGAGGAACACACGGTGGACGCCGGTAAAATTGTCGACGCAACCTATATGCACGTCACGGTACCCGCGATGCGTGAACCACCCTATGCGGTGGACCCCGGGGTGCATTGCGAAGCCCCCAACGCGTTGCCCGAGGTCAGCGCCGAGTACAACGATTTTGTGGTCGTCGGTGCAGGCAAAACCGGCATGGACGCTTGTCTATTTCTGCTCAAAAACGGCTTACCCGCTGAGCGCATTCGTTGGGTGATGCCGCGCGACTCGTGGTTACTCGACCGAGCCAATATCCAACCGGGTAAACTGTTTGCGTCTTCCATTGGTCGCGGCTTTGCGCGCCAAAACGAAGCCATGGCGGCCGCTACATCTATCGATGACTTATTTGCCCGCGTGGAGGCAGCCGGTCAGCTGCTGCGCTTCGATACCAACATCAAACCCACCATGTATCGGTGCGCCACGGTGACACAAAGTGAGTTACAAGCCCTGCGGAGTATTCCAAACATCGTTCGCAAAGGGCGGGTCAGCCACATCAGTGCCCAAACCATTACGCTGAAACAGGGCACCGAACCCACCAGTCTCAATACCATGCACGTCGACTGTACCGCAGACGGCTTGGAGCGCCGCCCGGTCGAACCGGTGTTCGCCGGATCGCACATCACCCTACAATCGGTACGCACTTGCCAACAGGTATTCAGCGCCGCCTTTATTGGCCACATTGAAGCCACACATACGGACGAAACGCTGAAAAACGAACTGTGTACGCCGGTGCCGCACCCGGACTCGGACATCGATTTTCTGCGCACCAGCCTCGCCAATGCGCGTAACGCCATGCGCTGGGCGCAAGACGCGCAATTGCAACAATGGTTGTATCAGGCGCGTTTGGATGGATTTAGCAGCGGCGACGCACCCCCGGACCTCAGTGACCCCGACGTGCTCGCCCAAATGGCGCCACGGGCAGAGCTGGCGGCAAAAGCCAACGCCAATTTGGAGCAACTGTTAGACAGCGTCTAACGTGCGCAGAGGATCAGGCGCTTGGGGAATCGAGATAACGCTGCCTTAATTCCCGACGCACATCCGCATCTAAGCCGATGGCGGCCTCGATGTAATGTTCTACGTCATCAAAACTGGCGTGTATCTCATCATAAGCTGCGCGTAGGTATTCTTCGCGTACCCCGGCCAGCGCCATGATGGATTCACGCGAGGGTAGCTCACTGCCCTCCCACCGCGCCGCCAAACGCGGCAGGATGTAACCCTCAAAGTCCATGGTTTTGTTGGTCAGCAGATAGTCTGCAAACACGGTCCCTTCCGGGACCCCCAACACATGCAAAATCAACGCGCAGGCCACACCGGTGCGGTCTTTGCCGGCGGAGCAATGCACCAGAAAAGCCCCCCGCGGTATGTCCAACAAGCCTTGAAACATACGTGCGTAGTCGTCGGCATGATCGCGTATCAGCTCGGCGGTGACCGCCGTCATAAAAGCCACCCGCTCTTCGAAATCCATGGTCACATTGCCGATGCGCTCACGTAGCGCCACCGCACTGCCGGGATCGATGGGAATTTCTAACCGCTGCGGGGCATCCTGGGGTAAGGCGGTGGGTTCCTCTTCACGTTCTTCACCGCGGCGCAAATCGCAGATAAGGTGCACGCCTAGTTCGGCAAACTCGCGCTGCCCACTGGTCGTGAGATGGGCTAGAGAGCCGGAGCGCAACAGCAGCCTGTGCTTCACGGTGGCACCGTCAGCCGTTCTGTAACCGCCCAGGTCACGCAGATTAACCGCGCCGTCAATTGTTATGCTCTGTGGACTCATTTAGTGTACGTCATCCTTTTATTCCACGCGTATGCCACACGCAATATAACCTAACGTGCCCGCCAACATGAGTGTATCGATGCAGCAGTTATGCCTAAGCGACGACGAGCGTCAACAATGGCGAGAGCACGGCTTTTTCACCCGCGCAGCACAGTTTGATGAAGCTGAATTGGCAGCCCTCCGGGACGCGGTCGAACAAGCGGCTCAACGGGCCGCAGCGGCTACCCGGGCTGCGCATAGTCGGACCTATTTCCTTGACCGGAAACGTTTTGTCGACGTTGATCAGGCTACCGTGCAGTTCGAGCACAACCCCGGTTCGGAAACCGTTAGGGTATTGGAGCCAGTCCACCTGTTTGATGCGCGGGTCGACGCCTTGGTGGACGATGTACGCCTTACGCTGCCGATGCAGAGTTTAGTCCGCTGCGACACATTGGCGCTGTGGACGACCAAGCTAAACCTGAAAAGCGCCGCCGGGTCGGGTTTCGGCTGGCACCAGGACTCACCGTACTGGATGCACGACTGCCCTCATGTAGAGCAGTTGCCTAACGTTATGCTGGCGCTAGACCCACAATGCACGGACAACGGCTGTTTCCGCATTATCCGCGGCAGCCACAAACAGGGTGTGTTGCCTGGCACGGCCGATGGCAGTCAGCTTGGTGGTTTTTATACCAACCCCCGGTGTTTTAGCCTGCAAGACGACGTACCGATGGAAGTGGCAGCGGGCACACTGATCTTTTTTCATGCCCACACGGTGCATGGATCCCAGCCCAATACATCCGAGCAAGCCCGCCGCGCGCTCATATTGACTTATCAACCTGGCGGCTACCCGACGCTCAAAACCGGCAAGGTGCGCGCAGTATGCACCGCTGGTTCTCTAGGCGGCGGCAAGGTACTCGTCTAACTGCGCAAGCAGCGCGTTTTTGGTTTTGTTATCCGCCCAGCAGATCTCAAACGCATTGCGGGTCAGTGTACCTAACTCCGCGTTGGTAAAGCCCGCATCCTGAGCCAGCGCCTGCAGATTTTCGTTCATGTAGCCGCGAAAATACGCCGGGTCGTCGGAATTAACGGTGGCTTTTATACCCACCTGTAAAAACTGGCGGATTTCTTCACCCGTGAGATTTTGCACCACAAAGCGGTTGGAGATGGGGCAAATGGTCAAACCCAGACCACGTTCCTTAATCATTTTTAACAGACGTGGGTCGTCGAGCGCATTGATACCGTGGTCAATACGGTCGACGTCAATCAACTCAAGACACTCCCACATGTGGTCCACGATGTCTTGCTGATTCACATCGCAATGCATGGTGAGTTTCAGCCCCATGGCGCGGGCATCTTTGAACACCGCGGCAAACTTGGCCGGCGGGTTATCTTTTTCGTCGCTGTCCAGGCCAACACCAATGATCCAATCGAGATAAGGTTCAGCCACTTGTAGATGCAACTGTGCGGATTCCGCACTCATGTCGCGCAAAAAACACATGATCAAATTAGAGGTAACGCCCAACTGCGCTTGCGCATCCACCTGAGCGCGATGAATCCCATCAATGACCGTGCCGAACTCAACGCCACGGCTGGTATGGGCTTGGGGATCAAAGAAGGGTTCCACGTAGACCACGTTCTGCGCCGCCGCCTTGCTGAAATACGCAAACGCCAGATCATAAAAGTCCTGCTCGGTGCACAGCACTTGCATCGCCTTGTAGTAAATGGCCAAAAACGAAGGCAAGTCGTAAAAGTCATAAGCCGCCACCACGTCCGCCGGTGTGTTGTACGGCAGTTCAATACCGTTACGTTCGGCCAGCTCAAACAACAAGTCCGGCTCTAGGGTCCCTTCCAAATGCACATGCAACTCCGCTTTCGGAAGCTGTGCGATAAATGAATTGCTGGCACTACTCAACGCGCCTTCTCCCCCGGTACGTTGTTGGCATAGTAGGCCCAGTTGCCGAGGATTTCATCAATCACCACCGAACCCACCAGATAAAGTGACTCCAAGGCTGCTTCCATACCGGCATATCCTTCGTTTTCGCGCAGCAAGTTTTCCACCGCGCTGACACCCGGTGGCGGCATGCCAAAAGGTTAACGCCGCAATGTGGCCACCTTTCAGAACAAAGGGTGGCTTGCGCGCATTGGGATGTTGCGTATACGCCACACGGGTCTCCGCCAAGCCCGGCAACTTCAGGTCTTTGGTGAGATCAAACGCCCAGTCCCGCAGCCCAGTGTTGATCAAGTACACCTCGCCATTGGTTTGCTCTGGCTTGTTCGGATCAAACGGGAATTGGGTGCGCCGGGCAAAGTCACCGAACGGCCAATCTTCGGGAATCTCGCGCACGTCTATTTCATGCCCAAGATCACCATCCACCAGATAGGCGGACCAAGCGGCAGAGCCGATGGAAGCGTCGCGTGGGTCAATCCCGGCCACCAACCAATAAGCTTTGCTCAGATCAAAGCGAGGGTCCAGCTCAAGTGCCATGAGTGCCATGGTGGACGCCGTGGCTTTAGCGGTGCCCACAACAGGCAAGCTGTGGCAAAGCTTTGAGGCACCCCACAGCAGCTTGAATCTGACCGGTAACTGTCGTAACACTGGTCACCACACGATACATATCAGGCCTTGCACATGACAGCACCCCAAGGTGGGCTCAGCACACACGTATTGGATACCGCCTTGGGTATCCCCGGGCGCGACATCAAGCTGCGTCTGTACCGCGTTGCACAAGGCGCAGGTGAAAGCCGTGAACTGGTCTGCGAACGTGTCACCAACCAGGACGGACGCACCGACCAACCTTTACTGACGAACAACAAGCCATCCGAAACAACCCTTACCACACATTTTGCCCAAGGCACCTATGAACTGGTGTTTGAGGCGGCTGATTATTTTGCGCAATACCATGCTGAAGCTCCGCAACCGCCTTTTCTCGACCAGGTTACCTTGCGTTTCACCATCGCCAGCGATAGCCACTATCATGTCCCTTGGCTGTTATCGCCTTGGTCGTACAGCACCTACCGGGGAAGTTAGCCGGTGATTTGCGCCCACCGCGGCAGCTTGGCCCACTGCCTGGCTGACCCTTCAAGTCACAGCCAGGGCTTCGAGAGTTTCGAAGACGGCTTGCTATTGATCGAAGACGGTCACGTGGTGTCCATTGGACCCGCGCAGGAGAGCATGGCGAACTTGTCTGCGGACATCCCCATCACCGAGCACAGCAACGCCGTCCTGGTACCCGGCTTTATTGACTGCCACATCCACTATCCCCAAACCGACGTCATCGCCTCATACGGCACCCAACTGCTGGACTGGTTGCAGAATTACACCTTTCCGGCAGAAGTCGCCTTCGCGGATGCCAATCATGCCGCAGCTAACGCGGAGTTTTTCTTAGAGGAGTTGCTGAAAAACGGCACCACCAGCGCGCTGGTGCTTGCCAGTGTGCACAAAGTGTCCACCGAAGCTTTGTTTGCCGCCGCGCATCAGCGACGTATGCGCATCGCTGCCGGTAAGGTGCTCATGGACCGCCACTGCCCTGACAATCTGCGGGATACGGCTCGCAGCGGCTATGCCGAAAGCCGTGAACTGCTGGAGCGTTGGCATGGCCAAGACCGGCTGCTGTATGCCATTACACCCCGCTTTGCCGTCACCAGCTCAGACGAACAACTTATCCTCGCCGGTCAATTGGCGGCTGAATTTCCGGATACCCTTATCCACACCCATCTGGCGGAAAATCCGGATGAAGTGCAATGGGTCTCTGAGCTATTCCCTCAAGCCCGCAGTTATTTGGACGTCTATCAGCGCGCAGGTTTGCTACGCGAGCGAGCGGTTTTTGCCCATTGTCTGCATCTTCAGCAACCCGACTACGAGAGCATGGCCAGCAGCGGTGCCGGTATCGCGTTTTGCCCCACTTCCAACTTATTTCTCGGTAGCGGTCTGTTTGATTTAGCACGCGCCAAACAACAGGAAATACGTGTGGGTTTGGCCACCGACGTGGGTAGTGGCACCAGCTTCAGCATGCTGCAAACGATGAACGAAGCTTACAAGGTGCTGCAGTTGCAACAGCAATCGTTAAGCAGCCCAGAAGCGCTGTATCTGGCAACATTGGGGGCCGCTAAAACACTAGGTATCAAAGACAAAGTGGGCAGTTTTGAACCCGGTAAAGAAGCAGACTTTGTGGTGCTGGATAACACCGCCACGCCGCTCTTGAAACGCCGCATCCAAATCACCAACACCCTCGAAGAAACGCTGTTTGCGTATATGATCTTAGGCGACGACCGCAGCGTGCGCAGCACCTATATCCTGGGTGAACAAGCTTATCGGCGTGGTGAGGTCTAGTGCTCAAACCCGCAAGGTGTTAAGCACAGCCAAACGTTTACTCGTACCACAACACCCGGTGGTGCTCATCAGCGTCGCGGATGTGCGTGATTCAACGCCACGGGAAGCGGGCGCTTTGATGATGGTGAGCGCCACCACCAGCGTGGGCACCATCGGTGGCGGCGAACTGGAACACCAAGCCATACACCAAGCTAAAACCATGCTGGACGCTAGAGAGTCTATGACCATGTTGGCGGTGTCCACCTTGACCGCCCTGCTGCTTACCCAAAACGCTTGGTTGGCCGAACTTCTGCATATTTCTCTCCCCGACTATCTGTTGATGCTGACTAATTTCCCCGTCGCCACCGGTGCGGTGGTGGCGATGCTGTGGGAAGGCCTCAATTTGGCATTTTCACGGGTCTAACAGAGCCCCACAAAAAAACTGAAACTTTTTCGCGCTAATTTGGCGGGGTTTGTCTGCAGATTCCGATCTATGTCTATGAGCAAGGAGTGAAAAATAAAAAGGAGAGCCCGATGAATCTGTATTTACGCCTGGTTTTGGCGCTGCTGAGCGGTTTTAGGGGACCGCGGCTGAACTACGACGCCCCCAGCTACAAAACTTTCCGTGTGTGGCCCCATGATTTGGACGCCTTTGGGCATATGAACAACGGACGTTATTTGCAGATCATGGATGTCGCTCGCACTGAATGGATGGCCCGCACCGGCGTCTTGAGCACCATGTGGGACCACAAATGGTCCGCGGTACTGGGCGGTGGCCTCACCCGCTATCGCCGCTCGCTCAAACTGATGCAGAAATACCAGGTGCGCACCCAGCTAATGCACTGGGACGAACGGTGGTTTTTCTTCGAACACGCCTTTATAGACGCCCATGGACGCCGGGTGGCCATCGGTATCAGCCGCGCAGCGTTACGCAACGCCGGCGATTGGGTACATACCACCGACATAGTCTCCGCCGTGGCGCCCCATGCCACCAATCTCACCCCACCTGCCTATCTGGAAAACTGGCTCAGCCTGGATGAAGAAGTGTTTCAGCAGGCGTGTGAATTTGGCGACGAAGACAAAGATGAAGACAAAGACGACAGCCAACAAAACAAAGAGAACGACACCATGGCAGGAGCCGCGCGATGACCCTTTACAACTTTCTACAGCAAACGTTTACCGCGCTGACCGCCAAACCGCGGTTGGTGGTGTTGCTGGGATTCATCATGATCGCCGTAACCGCCAGCGGGCTGGCCCGCCTAGTTAAAGATACTTCAGTGGATGCCTTTGTGCCCGAAGGGCACCCATCTTTGCTGGCCAACGAACAAACTACCGAGTTGTTTGGTCTCTCCGAACCCATTGCCGTTGCCGTGTTTAGTGCAGACGACAGCAGTGTGTTTGCCCCAACCTCGGTGCAGGTTGTGCACGACATCGCCACCGCGCTTGGCGAATTGGACAACATTCGCACAGACCGCGTGGCCAGCATCGCCAGCGAATCCTCCATCCGCGGCATCGACGGTTTTATTGACGTTGAAAACTATATCGATACAGATGATCTGTCCGCTGCCGGCCTCACCGACAGTGCACGTCGTTGGCGCGACATGCCGCCGCACGTCAACACGTTGGTCAGCGCGGATGAGACCGGCGCTGTCATCATGGCCGAGCTGATCGACAGCAGAGCCGCCGCCACCACCTATGCGCAGGTGCAAGCGTTGGTGGGGGAATATGTCAGCGATGAGGTGGATATCTTGGTCGCCGGACCTGCGGCGGTAAGCGGTTATTTGTCCGAATACATCGATGCGGATGCGCGAGTGTTGCAACCGGTGGTGTTCCTCATCGTGATGCTGTTTTTGTACTTCGCGTTTATGCGCGCCTCCGCGCTGCTCGGCCCCATTGTTGTGTTGCTGGGTTCCGCCGGGGGTGCCATGGGCATCATGGCCTGGCAAGGTGTTCCTTACTATGCCATCACCAATGCGCTGCCGGTGATTCTCGTGGCCATCTCCGTGGCGGACGCCATACACATCCTCTCGGCCTACTTTGAACGTCGCGCGCGTTTCCCCGACAGCCCGGTGCGCGAGTTGGTGATTGACTCCATGGTAACCATGGCGCGGCCCATCACGCTGACCACCATCACTACCATGGCGGGTTTCTTCGGCATCGCGGTGGTTTCCATTATGCCGCCGATCGCCTACTTCGCCTGGTATGCCATGCTTGGGGTGTTCTTGGCCTGGTTCTTCTCCTTGATTGTGCTACCCGCGGTGCTGGTGCTGGTACAACCCAAGCCAAGCCCCCTGTTTGCTGCCTGGGGTATGGCCAGACCCGACCCAATCGCGGGCTTATTAGGTGGCATCAGCAAAGCCGCCGCCCAACATCCCGCCAAGGTACTCAGCATATTTGTGGCTGTCGTCGCCTTGGCTCTGCTGGGCGCATCTGACCTGCGCATCGACCGCTCACAGGTCGACAACTTTGCCGCGGATGAACCCATACGTATCGCCGACGAACGTATCCACAGCGAGTTTGCCGGCACCGCGTTTTTAGACGTGATCATCACCAGCGACACAGATGAAGGTGTACTGACCGCTCATCGCATGCAAAAAATTGGCGAATTGCAGGCTTTCCTGGAAGCCCAGGAACACGTCAATAAAACCGCCAGCATCGTTGACTACTTAAGCTTGTTGCATACCGCTATCGAAGATCGGCCGGCTGATCCGCAGCGGCCTCTGCCGGACAGCGATGACGCCATCGCCCAATACCTGATGGTGTACGAAGCATCCGGTGACCCATCCGACTTGGACGAAGAGATCACGCCGGATTATCAAGCGGCGTTAATCCGCGGCGTGCTGAACTCACACTATTTCAGCGACTCACGCCAGGTTGTGGAAGCGCTAGACACCTATCTGCAAAACACCTTCAACGAACCCGGCTTAACCGGCACCATCGCCGGTGACGTTAACGTCGCCTATCACTGGATGACCGCCCTACAGGAATCCCATTTCACCGGCGTGGGCCTATCTCTGTTGTTGATCCTGATCATGTCCATGTTGGTATTCCGATCGCCGGTGGTGGGCATCATTGCCGTGGTACCGGTGTCTTTTACAGTCCTATGTATCTACGGCGTGATGGGTAGCTTAGGTGTCTATCTGGAACCCGCCACCAGCATGTTTGCCGCCATCTCTGTGGGTGTTGGTGTGGACTTTGCCATCCACTTGGTTGATCGCCTGCAAATGGAGAAACGCACGACCGGCAATCAGATCCTGCAAATTGTCTCCACCGTGGTACCCGGTACCGCACGCGCGTGCTTCTTCAACGCGGCCGCGCTGGGGGTTGGATTTTCAGTGCTCATGGTCTCTGACTTGCCCATGCTGCAACGTTTCGGCGGTTTAGTCACCGTGGCGGCTCTGGCCAGTTTCTTAGCCGCGCTCGTTATTGTGCCGGCTTGTTATGCACTGATGGAACGCAGCCGTGCGGCACGACCGGTGGTCAGCAAACCCGCCCAGCTCATGCTGCCGCTTGCTGTGGCATTGATTTGTGCTGCCCCCGAAGCCAGGGCAAGTGCCGCTTTAGTGGTAGCCGCAACCCCAACAGCCCCCGCGGATGGCTTACAGATAGCGCGCGCGGTAGCAGAGCGCGCCGAGTCGCCCGCGGTCACGCGCAGCATCAAGATGACGTTGACCGACAAACGCGGTCGCGTACGTCAACGGGAAGCCTTGGTCTTCCGGCAAAACGAAGATGCCCTAAAACACACCCGCATCACCTACATGGCGCCCAAGGCGGTCCGTGAACTGACCTTTTTAAGCCGGGATTTTCGCGATCACACACGCAGCGACGAACGCTGGCTGTACATACCCGCAGCGCGCAAAGTTCGCCGTATTCCCGCGTCAGACCGCGGTGACTACTTTCTCGGTACCGATTTCACGTTTGAGGACATGCAATCCGACTTGAAGTTTGACGTCGAGGACTACCACTTCACCCTGGAAGACAGCAGCGGCACCAGTGAGTCACCGACTTACGTCATTAGCGGGCAGCCGGTTAGCAAGAAGGTTGCCAAAGAACTGGGATATGGCGGCTTTCGCGCCGAAATCGACGCCGCCACCTGGTTCCCCACCAAAATTGAGTTTTTTGATCTCAAACAGGCGCCTTTAAAAACCATTGAAGTGTCTGGGCTACATCAGGTGGATGGTATCTGGACGCCGCAACGGATTGAGGCGCAACACCACCGCACCGGGCACCACACCCGCTTCGACTACGCCGAGATCCGCCACAGCGACGACTTACCCGACACTCTGTTCAACCCGCCCGCGCTCACCCGCGGTCTGCCAAAAGCGTGGTAACCCTCATGTTTTCAAACAAATACCCACAGCTCGGCGCTACCCTATGTTGCATGCTCAGCGTGTGGCTGGCTGGCAAACCCGCGGCTGCTGAACAATGGCTTGATCACGCCGAACTGGTGGCTGCATTTACCTACGGCTACGCCACCTTTGACGAAAAGCCGCTTACCAGCGAAATTGAGCTTTCACCCAGTATCGATTTTAACGCTGGCACCCATAACAACGGACGCCTGTCCCTACGCATCCGCGGTGAAGAGCGTGACCTCTGGTTACCCGAAGAACCGGATCTCAGCAGCTACTCGAAAGGCACGCGCCCGCACACGTTTAACCGCTATTGGCTGGCTGAGCTGCGCGATGCTTACGTCGATATCAATCTGGACAAAGGACAGCTGCGGCTGGGTAAACAGCAGATCGTGTGGGGTGCACTAGACGGTATTAAAGTCCTCGACGCCCTCAACCCACAAAGTTTTGAGCGTTTTATTCTTGAAGACTTTGAAGATTCTCGCATCGGTTTGTGGAGCGCCTATCTCGACCTTACCTTGGGTGCCTGGCGCACAGAATTGGCGCTGATACCGGACACCACAACCCACTACATCCCTGAACCGGGAGCGTGGATGGCGTTCACCGCGCCGCGCTATCGCTACGGTCTCAGTAGCAGCGGTGAGGCCTTTATTGTCGACCGTGATGAGCCGGAAAAAGACAACCCCAGTGCCGGTTTACGCATCTCGCGTTATGTGGGCGGTGTGGATGTGCAGCTGATTGCCATCAGCGGCCTGGACTTTGAACCGCTGGGCCGGCTTGGAACGCGCAATGGCACCCCACTGCTGACCACCTACCATGAACAGCGCCAGATATACGGCATCAGCGCGGAAACCTCGTTTAGCGCGTTTGCCTTGCGCAGCGAGCTGTCGTTTTCCCCCAAACGCTGGTTCAACACTTTGAACCCCGCCGCTTTAAACCCGGCTGATACGCTCGGCGCGGTTGAACTCGACCAATGGCGTGGCGCGGTAGGCCTCGACATCAACGCGCCCTTTGACCTTTTTCTTAACGTGCAGTTTTTGCACGACGAAGTGGAACGCCCTCCTGCGGAATTGGTGCGGGACCGCAAAGAACGGATCTTTACCGCGTTTTTGCGCCGCTCCTTTGCCTACGATGCACTCGATGTGGAACTACGCTTCTATCAATCGCTTGAACACCACGACCGTCTGTTACGCGCCGCGGTGGGTTACGAGCTCAACGACAACATGCACCTCAAACTGGCGGTGGAAGATTTCAAAGGTGATGCACGCGGACCGTTTGGACAGTTTGAGCAACGCGACCAAATTAGCCTGACTTGGGAGATTACACTGTGAAGGATGCTGTGAAGCAACACGGACAGCGCAAACCCTCGGATAAGCACCCCGATCCCCTCTTGGAGAAGATGCGGCTGTTACAACCCAACGGCGGCCAGGTGCTCTACGAACAAGTCCACCGCAAAGACACCGGCAGCGCCAAAACCAAGGCGCGCTACCATGTCTACCGGGTGGTGTCGCTCATCAACTCGGCAATGCGCGAACGTGCATCCGACCACAAACGCTCTACCGAGCGAGTAGACACCTCTAACGCCTCCGCTGTTTCAGCGGTGGTGAAACCGGCGAAGTAGCGACATTCGAAAACCCGGGCAAGCTTTGGATCCTCTTTGTCCAACAGCTCCAGCATACGATCCACTTCCAACAGGAACTCGGCTTGCTCGCGGGATTCATCCGCTACCTTGGTGTCTGAGTAGGTGTGTTCATCGCCGCTGCGTTTCTGCGCAGTGACGTATCGCACCTCGTCAACAATGACCTGACGCATAATCGACGCGGCCAAACCGAAAAACTGCTGGCGGTCTTCCGGCTTGAGGTCACCGCCGGATAACAGCTTTAAAAATGTTTCGTTGACCAGCGTGGTGGCACCTAAGCCATCGCTGCCACGGGTCCGACGCGAAGCCATGGCTTTCAGTTCCGGATAGATCAGCTGGGCCAGCTCATCAAACGCGCCTTTATCACCTTCACGATAACGATTAAGCAGCAGGGTTACATCTGACGGCATCGGGGTTAGCTCGACGCCGCCAACGCACGCGCCACCAGGTCGGCAATCACCGGCTTACCGGCATTCACTTCGTCTGCATTCAGACCATCCAGCTCATGAGGAAACACCAGCCAGCGATTGGTTTCGTTGACATAGTAGTGTGGCGTGAGATCGGTGACGTTTTTTTCCGGCTTAAACCACACCGTGGCGATGCGAATGTCCTTCGGTAGGTTGCGGCGGGTAAGGCGAGTCAGTTCAGCAATGATGGCTTCGATGCTGCGGCCGCGGTCAAACACGTCATCGATAATTAGCACTGAATCATCGTAGTTGAGGTTTTCCAGGAGGTAGCCGAGGTTGTGCACTTGCACTTGGCTCTCGGTCGTGTCGATGCCGTGATAGTACGAAGTGCGGATGGCGATGTGGTCGGTATCCATACCGGCATACTTCATGAGCTCTTGCACAGCAATACCCACCGGGGTACCACCACGCCAAACTGCCACAATAAAGTCAGGCTTAAAGCCGCTTTCGATGACTTTTAACCCTAAATGAAACGAATCCCGCAGCAACTCGTCTGCCGTGATATAGGTTTTCTCGCTGTGCTCCGGATTAATTTCCCGGCTGACCGTTTCGACAGGCCCCATTTCGGACTTGCTTGCTTCGGGCTTGGTTGCTTCGGACATAGGTGTGACAGATCACCGTGTTTTGCGGGCGCGTAGTATAAACCGCTGACACCGAACGCGCCTAACCCCCGCGACCTGCTTTTATGGCGTCTTGTAACGCCTGCACCTGGACTTCGTTCACCGGTTGGAACGCGCCTAAGGAACAACGGGCTCCGGTAGCCCAGGGCCAACGCCGGTACCAAGGCGAATCAAACCAGTCGTGCACTTCAAAACTGTCAAGGTGACACAAGCTGCTCAACACGCTCAGCCGCTCCACCCGCAACACGCTGTTGCGGCGCAGGTCCGGGCAGCGCATGGGTAGCGTGTTCAACCACATCTTTCCCCGACGGCCTGTAAAGAGAATGTGCTGATCATCCAATATGCGCACATCACGGAATTCATTGGGACCCAAACAGCGTTCAGTTTCGCTGAACTCAGATGCTTCCGTGAGAATGGCCTCTATGGCCTGGGATTTGTCTGCTTCGCGTTGCTGCTGAGCGGGTGTCGCAGCACACCCGCTGAGGAACAACCACAGCAGAACAAGTGTGCCTCCGCTAAGACTTAAGCGCACTTTTCAGCCGCCGGTAAGCTTCTGCCAGCTCCTCACCCAATTGTTCCGCAGCGGCACCAATTTCTCCCGCCGACTCCTTAGCACTTTCACCGACGCGGTCCATGGTGGCTTCAATGTGTTGCCATTTCTGTTCCAACTCTTCCCACTCATCGCGTGCTTCTGCTTTCAGCAGATGCAACTGCACACGCAGTTCATCGCGCTCCTGCGCCAGCTCTTCCATCCATTCTTCAAATTTATCTTCTAAATCGTCTTTCACCGTTGTGCTCCTCTTTATTCCTTTTTAACCTGTCTTACTTGTTTCACTAGGCTTCACGTCACGCACCATGCGCGGTTCAAGTTTTTAGCCCTGTAATGCAATGTGGGGCCGGTTACTATGAATCCAATACGTAGTTACCGCAGATCCGTTGCTGATCCACCTGCTTTCTTTTTGACAGCTGCTTTAGTTTTGACAGATAGATCCACTGCAAATTCACTGATAACCAGTTTGCCGCGACAGCCTATTGAAGCTGTGTTTTTCGACTTGGGCGGTACGCTGTTTCATCATCTACCAGACACCCACACCACGCAGAACCTCATGCAGACGCTGAACCGCTGTGCGCCTCAGCCAACGGGCGCAGCAGAGCAGAGCCTGGATGAAACAACCGCAGTCCAACTGTATCGCCGACACCGCCGTGAGGCGGAAGCAGAGGGGTTGTATCAAGCCTTTTTTATCCATCGACGCGTGGTGGCCAGTGCTGTACGACGTACCTTACGTGATTTAGAGCTGCACGGTTCTGCTGCTGCCACTGAGTTCTGCGATGCCCAGCGCCATAGTGTGACCACCCAGCTGCAACTTCGCTCCGATACCCTGCCTACTTTGGGCACGCTTGCAGAACACGGTATTACCGCCGCCATCGTCTCCAATATCGATGACGACTATATCGAGCCGTTACTGGCGCGATGGGATTTAGAGCGCCGGCTGGCATTTTGGATCAGCTCAGAGCGGGCACGCTCTTGCAAACCACATGCAAACATCTTTCAACAGGCACTGGCGCAGGTCAAATGCGTACCCGAGCAGGTTTTGTTTGTTGGCGATTCCCACACCAACGACGTGTTAGGCGCCCGGCGCCTGGGAATGCAGACTGCCTTGCTCACCGCTGATTTAAGTCCACCCTGGCTGCCCGGTGCAGATTTCTATATTGCTGAGCTGGGGGATATCGTGGACATCATTAGTCCGTCGCAAAACTAATCACGCGCTGCAATGTGGCGTCGAGTTTAGCCTCACCTCCGGGGCGCCACCCCATGGCCAATAAACCCGGGCAGGCCATGGGGTTGACGACAGCCTCGGAAGCGGGCGGTAAATCGGCATCAACTCTGCCCAGCTCCGCCACCCGCGCCACGATTTGGCGCGTCGACACTGTGACATCAGAACAGTTAAACGCCCGTCCACGCACGGCGGCTGGCTCCGCGTGCAACAACAGTTCCACCGCCTGGGCAACATCCTCACCGTGCACTTCGGTGCTGGTGCGCGAAGCTGTGACCGGTTCACCCGCAAGCACCGTTTGCACCAGATCAAACCACTTGCTGTCAGTTTCTGGGTAGGTGACACCGTAAACACCAGTTGGCCGCAGGGCACAGACACACAAATCGATGGCGGCTGAGGCCAGTTGCTCTTCCGCCATTTTGAGCATGCCGTAGTGGGTGTCGGGGCGCGTGGGATAGGTATCAGTAACAGGCGTTGTCGGGTCTTCACCCGGGCCACGCCGCGCAAATACCGCGCGACTCGACAGCAACACTACTCTTTGCAACGAAGCCTGCCGAGCTAAGCGCAGCAGACGCGCTGAGGCACCGAAGTTTGCGCGCCAAAAGCCCGCTACATCGTCACCTTCACCACCGCGGTAGCGTCCGGGGATATGGCTGAACGCACAATGCACCAGCGCATCCGCGTCTTGCAGCAGCAGCACCAGGGCCTGCTCATCTTCAATGTCTCCTTCGATCCAAAGTGGCGTAGTGACAAAACCAGAGCGCTGGGAGGTTGACCGGGCTAAAGCCACAATGCTGTGGCCGTGGGCAGCCAGGTAATCAGTAACAAACCGGCCGACAATGCCCGTCGCGCCAGTGACTGCAATCTTCACGAATCCACCGTCGAGACCGGCAGCGCGTCGGGTATACCCTTGCCTGCCAACACGTCGTGCCAAAGATCAATCAACGGCTGCAACTGCGCACGCTTGGGATGGTCGCTGGCCCAAGGTTTTTCATATTGATAGTGCACCACATGGATCGAAGGCCATGACCATAATTGCGGCAAATTGAAATACACGTACTGCAACGTATTAAAGATATACGGCAGACCATGCCAATCCGGAAAATAGGTTTCTAAAAACGTCTGATCCGTACGGCGCCATACCGCGTTCTCCGCGTCTAAGGTTTGTAACATATGCGCAAACGTGGCTGCGCTCGGCTCTGCAACAAACACCCCGGAGTTTAGTCGATGCATGTCGTCCAAGCTTTCATAAAGATTCGGCGCACCGCTGAATTGCGGATAGCCGAACAACTTATCGATGTTGCGCACTACTATGGCATCTGCATCGAGAAACACCACGCGTTGATATTCGGTCAGCTCCCACAAGCGCAGCTTGCTGAAATTGTCCAACGGGTCGTGAAACGCAGGCTTCTCTCCCTTGGTGAAGGGTGCACGTTCGTGTACCGCTGTGCGGCTGTGACGCGCTCGAAAAGCTTCGGATACCGGTAACTGCGCCACCGGTTTGATAATACATCCTTCCGCTTCCAGCGCTTCAAGATCCGTTGCCGTGGCGGTCGCCAACACAACAAGGGGGGGGCCGGCGTCCACCTGACGCAAGGAGCGCGCCAGCGCCAGTGCCCCAAGCGCATAGTCTGCATTAGTGACTAGCGTGGCATAGGCAAACACGTTAGACGTAATCAGCCCGCCGTGCGCCGATGCTGATCGAGTTCAATCACCTCTTTGACGTCTTTAGCAATCTCCTTGGTCCACGCCGACGTACACGGAATGCGCGTGCTGTCGATGCGGTGTTTGTACTTGCGCGCCACATCCACCAGCTCGGACAACAGCCCGTTTTCCAAGGTGATTGGATCAAGTCCTAGACCCAACAGGCCGGCGTTGCTGACTTTTAAGTCGTTTTCCGCGGCTTCTTTGCGTGGGTTGGGCAGGTAGGCAATTTCACCGCCCACCAAACGTGCCACCAGCTCAGCCAGATCTCTAACCCGGTGGGTTTCCGTCATCTGATTGTAGATGCGTGTGCGTTCACCGCGCTGCGGAGGATTGGTCAACGCCAGCTCAATACAGCGCACCGAGTCCTGGATGTGAATAAAGGCGCGGGTCTGGCCACCGGTGCCATGCACCGTCAGTGGATAACCAATGGCCGCCTGAATGAGAAAGCGGTTTAACACCGTGCCGTAGTCGCCGTCGTAATCAAAGCGGTTGATCAGCTGTTCATGCACACGAGTTTCCGCGGTGTGGGTACCCCACACGATGCCTTGATGCAGATCGGTGATGCGTAGCTCATCGTTCTTGGCGTAGTACTGAAAGATCAGCTGATCCAGGCACTTGGTCATGTGGTAGACACTGCCCGGATTAGCCGGATAGAGGATTTCTTGCTCGACTTTTTCCCCATCGTCCTTAGTGACGTCTACCCCGAGATAACCTTCGGGAATGGTGGCACCAATAGTTGAGTAGCCGTACACACCCATCGTCCCCATGTGCACTACGTGCGCATCGGAGCCCAACTCAACCAGCGCGGTAAGCAAATTATGCGTCGCGTTGACGTTGTTGTTTACCGTGTACACTTTGTGCCGGTCGCTTTTCATGGAGTAAGGCGCGGCCCGTTGCTGCGCCAGATGCACCACCGCGTCCGGTCGCCAAACACCTAGCCACCCCTTCAGGCGTTCGTATTCTTCGGCGATATCCAGCAGTTCAAAAACAACTTCTTTGTCGGTCTCTTGCTTCCAAATGCGCAAACGCTCTTGGATGGAATCCATTGGTGTTAGTGACTGCACACCAAGCTCCGTATCGATACGGCGGCGACTCAAGTTGTCTATGATGGCGACATCGTGTCCTGCGTTAGACAAATGCAGGGCCGTAGGCCAGCCGACAAACCCGTCTCCACCGAAAATAGCTATGCGCACGTGCGAACTCCGTTCTTTGACAGGCGCAACCCTATCAAGATCAAAGAGTTATACAACCCGTGGAGAGTACGTGGTGTTTAGTCTTAGAGGCCTCGCGGATTACGCGCCATGATCGAATAATCCGGTCCTTCCGCGCGCCAGCCGTAAGGTTGCTTCACGCCCAGCAAAACGTGCAGCCGCTCGTTGTTGGCATGCCGCTGCCATCTTCATTTGATATATCGATCTGACAGCCGGTGTTTTGCTGATAACGAGCGAGTATAGCCGCACGACCGCGCTCAAGTTGATGCTCAGACAGGACCGACTTCAGCACCGTAAAACCCTGGGTTTCCAGTTCAAGCAAATGCTGCTGCAAACCTAAGCGTTGAATCTCAGCCATGACACGGGCCAAGGCCGGGCCTTTTTCCGCTGCTTCAGTCATACCCTCCGCATAACACGTCCCTTCATCCTGCCAAGTATCTTTCTGCTTTGTCGCACTGTAATCAATACATTAAGAAAAGTTCATTCAATCGCCACACAAGCAGAACCTAACTGACATACACGCACTTTAGTTTTTGCCTTGCGGTGTTAAGCCGCTTTCACCAACCAAGTCTGCCAAACAGGGAGAGTTTTATGCGAGCTATGTTGCTCACTTGTTTCGTTTTGTTTGCGGTCGCGGCGAACGCCGTTGCCAATCCCGTACAACTGGGTCCGCGACCTTACTATCTCGTCGACCAAATGGCGCCTTCGCCACTTAAATATAGACTGCAGCACTGCGCCAACAGCAAAGAAAAATTCAAACCCAGCGATTTTTCCATCGGCCACCGCGGGGCACCATTGCAGTTCCCCGAGCACACCCGCGAATCCTACTTGGCCGCCGCTCGTATGGGCGCAGGTATCCTTGAGTGTGACGTTACCTTTACCCAAGACCGGGAGCTTGTTTGCCGTCACGCGCAATGTGACCTGCACACGACAACCAACATTGTTGCCACCGATTTGGCCGCCAAATGTAGCGTACCGCCAGCGTTCGACGTCGACGGAAAGCTCATCAACGGCGCGGACATTCGCTGTTGTACAAGCGACATTACCTTGGCTGAGTTCAAAACCCTTGAAGGCAAGATGGACGCCGCCAACACAAGCGCGGATACGATCGAAGGTTACCTTGACGGCACCGCTGGCTTTCGTACCGATTTGTACAGCGGTGGTGCACGCGGCACATTGTTGACCCACGCAGAGAGCATTGAGCTGTTTGACCGCCTGGGCGTCGGCATGACCCCGGAATTGAAGTCCCCTGCTGTCGAAATGCCTTATGAGGGTGACTACACCCAGGAAGACTATGCGCAACAGATGATCGACGAATACAAAGCCGCGGGCATCCATCCACGCCGCGTGTGGGCGCAGTCATTTAACTATGACGATGTACGCTACTGGGTAAACAACAACCCTCGCTACGGCAAACAAGCGGTCTTCCTGGACAATCGCTACAGCACCGACGTCAGCTCATCAGAAGCGGTGGAAGCCCTTAGTCCCAATATGTATGACATTGCAGCCGATGGCGTCAACGTGGTGGCTCCGCCGATGTTTATGCTTCTGCAAACCAATCAGCGCGGCCGTATCGTTCCTTCTGAATACGCCAAGGCGGCCAAACGCGCCGGTCTAAAAATCATTTCTTGGACAACAGAGCGCTCCGGCCAGCTCAATCCCGGCGGCGGTGGTTTCTACTACTCAACCACCAGCGACGTGCTGCAAAACGATGGCGACATCTTGACTACCATCGATGCGCTTTATCGCAAAGTAGGCATTATTGGTCTGTTTTCTGATTGGCCCGCCACAACCACGTTTTATGCAAACTGCATGCAGCGGCCGAAGTACGGCAAAGGCAAACCGTGGAAGACGGGTAAGCGGTCATGGGAAGACGACGACCATGAAGATGATAATGATGACTAGACGCGCCGAGTAAAAGGCGTGGTTTAGCAGCAAGGTGGGCCGCGCTCAAGTGCAGCCCACCTCGATCGTACCCATAACGTTCAACCCCTATGGGCTTGACTCGCTTAGCTGCGCAGCGTCACACCCGCCAAAGCGCCAGTGTGCTCACCCGCTTGCATAAACGACTGACCATTCACAATGACATGTTCGTAGCCGGTGCCGGTTTGCACATAACGGCCCGCACCGCCGGGGAAATCATGTTGATAGACCGGCAGGTCGGCGCCGAGGTTTTCCAGGTCAATGACGTTAACGTCGGCAAACGCACCCGCGCGTAGCACGCCGCGGTCGACGATGCCAAACAGGTTTGCGGTATCCGATGTCCAGCCGCGCACAGCCTCTTCCAAGGCGATCTGCCCGGTGTCCCGCACCCAGTGGCTAAGCAGCCAAGTTGGCGAGCTGGCGTCCATGATCTGCCCCACGTGCGCACCGGAATCGGCCAGCCCCATGGCCACGGTGGGGCTTTTCAACATTTCACCCACCGCATCAATGCTCTGGTTTAAACCGGGATACCAAACTACCGCACGTCCCTTGTGTTCGCGATTCAGCTGTATATACGCTTCTACCGGCGTCACGTTTAACCGTTGGGCATGGGCCGCCAGGGTATTGTCGGGGTTGTGACTGTAATCGACGTTGTCCGGAGTGAGGATAAACGCCAGCTGCATGTCAAACAGCATCGGTTCGGTGAGGTGGGCGAGACGCGCACGCATGGCCTCATCTTCAAGGGCTTGTACACGTTGCTCAAACGGCAGCGTTTCAAGTTCTCGCCACGCAGGCTGATTGCGGAATGGGGTGCGATGGTCCATGCCAAACAATCCACCTATACCGCGGGCGGACGTTTGCGGCCGAAGATTTGCGCCTTTGGCGTTCTCTTCCTCGGCGAACTCTATGACACGCCTATACAAGTCGGGACGGCGGAAACTGTGAGACAACCCAAAGGTCACGTTTAAGCCATTTTCCCGAGAGATTTGCCCCATCCATGCCACCTCGGCTCTGGTTTTCGGCAGGTGTTCTTCTTTATCACCTTCTCCCAGGCGCGCCGCGGCTTCAAACACACCTTTACCGTGTTTACCCAGCACGCGGCCGATGGCCAACAGTTCCTCAGGATCCGCATATGTGCCGGGTACACAGCGGCCGTCTGGCACTTTGTGCATATACGTCCTCGAGGTCGAGAACCCCAACGCACCAGCCGCGATGGCTTCGTCGACCAAGGCCGTCATTTTGGCAATGTCCTCATCTCCGGCGGGTGTTTCATCTAATGAACGTTCACCCATGGCGTGATAGCGCACCGCGCAATGTCCCACCATACCGCCGAAGTTAATCCCCTTAGGCATTGCATCGATGGCGCTCAAGTATTCACCATAGGTCTCCCAGTTAAACGGCACCCCCTCACGGATACTGTCAGCCGGGATGTCTTCTACCGACTCCATCAAGTTGGCCAGGTAGTCGCGGTCTTCGGGTTTGCAGGGCGCAAAGGTGACGCCGCAGTTTCCCAGTACCGCCGACGTGATACCGTGGTAACAGGAAGAAGACGCGATGGGATCCCAAGCAATCTGGGCATCTAAATGGGTGTGTATGTCGACAAATCCAGGCGTGACAAGCTTACCCTGGGCGTCGATTTCACGTTTGGCGTTGCCGGCCACTTCACCCTCTTTACCCACTGCGGTGATGCGCTCGCCGCTGATGGCAACATCGCCGGAGAATTTTGCGGCACCGGTGCCATCAACTATCGTGCCACCGCGAATAACTAAATCGTGATCCATAAAAACCCCTCTCGCGTTTGTCATCTCATGTAAGCGTGTTTTGCTTCCCACAGTCAAGCGCTACACTCGCTGACAATGTGGCGCGCGGATACGCCAAAAATTAGGGGACCAGGGAACTGGGAATAGGCATGGTTGAAGCAGTTGAACGCAAAATAGTACCGGGTGGCTGCTTTTGTGGCGCCGTGCAATTTGAAATTGAGCTGCCCACACTGTTTTGCGCCCATTGCCACTGTTCAATGTGTCGCCGCCCCCACGGCGCGGCTTTTGTGACCTGGACGGCGGTACCGCCACAGCAATTTCGTATCACCGCCGGTCAGGAGCACCTTAAGACGTTCGCCAGTTCTACGCTCGGGCGGCGGCAGTTTTGTAACGTTTGCGGCACACAACTGTTTTGCTGGCATGAACACGAAGACGCAACTGACCCGGATATGATCGACATCACCCTGGCGTCTCTACACCAACCCATCGACCGCGCGCCTGATATGCACGTGTTCTATGACTCCAAAGCCGCGTGGAGCGTGGTGGAAGATGATCTGCCAAAACTTGGCGGTCCCACCGGAACGGAACCGTTAGCTAACTCATAGCGGCACAAAAGCCGACCTGACGCCGGCCCACCGTGGCTACTACAATTGAGTGACAAATGTCGCTATGGCGGCATTGGTTTGCTCGGGCACTTCCAGCTGGGGAAAGTGCCCGGACCCCACAACCTGTGCAAACTGCACCTGTTTGAGATGTTTGCTGATGTAAGCCTGGTCTACCCCACTCGCAGTCAGCCACAGCACCGGCTGGTCCACATCTTCGGCAATACGTTGCGTACTGACGTTCATCACCTTCAGTTCTTCTATGGCCAACGGTAATGGCGTGCGCATCGCGTCCGCCACAGCCTGCCGAGCGACCTTTTTGTCACACTTCGGCCCAAAGAAGCCTTGATACATTTGCTTAAAGGCGGCTTTACCGTGGGCACCCTGCATGGCATCTATCATCGGCCCCAACACCATGCCAAAGGAGCTTTTAGGATCACCAATCTTCGGTTGTGGGTACATGCCGGCATCTACAATGACAACGGCCTTAACCAGGCGCGGGTGCCGCCGCGCCAGTTCCAAGGTGGCGGGGGCGCCGCCGGCGTGTCCAATGGCCACCACCCGCGAACAACCTGCGGCTTTTGCTACCGCGGCAATGTCATCCGCATGTTGTTGGGCTGTGTGCCCGCTACCTGGGGTTGTTGATTTACCCAGCCCGCGGCGATCCACACGCAGGACACGGTGGGAACGGCCAAAATACTTCGCCTGAGGCGCCCAGTGTTCAAGATTGGAACACCAACCGTGGATAAACAGCAGCGTCAGCGAGCGGCCGCTTTGTTTACCTTGTATTTTGTAATGGATCTTCGCGCCGTCTTTGGTGGTGAGATATGGCATGTGTCCCCCGCTATTTCGCCTTGCCACAAAACATTCTTCCAGCGGAGCTTCGCCAACACAACCACGCCCCCCAATGCAACAACCAGCAACGACTCATGCAACGAACGTTTGCACCAGGATAAACAACGCCGCTTGCGCACTGCACAATTTGCGTGCACGCACACACGAAACACTCAGGAAAAGCGCCGCAAAAAGTTGGCATAGCGATTGCAAACTCCGTGACTAAGCCCCTACGGCTAACCTTTTAACAGATCATAAAAACGGAAAACTGACCATGCCTTACGAACTTGACTACACCGACCCGACTGACGTCCTTGAAATTGCCTACGGCAGCGACGCTCTGTTTGAGCAGTATGACGACGCTGACAACATGCTGAACGCGGCAGATGACGGTTACGAAAACCTCTACCCCGCGATCAGTTGACCATGAAAAATCGCTAAGCTTGTGCGCCCCCTTGTGATATAAGCAGGTAGCTCTGTCACGGGGGGGAACATGAGCGAACCGCTTGAACGCGAAGCCACCGAATCCGGTAGCTTCAATACAACGCCCGGCTATCTCAATTATGCGCTGGCGATGTTTGTCCTGGTCTACGTCATTAACTTCGTCGACCGACAAATTTTTTCCATTCTCATCGAACCGATCCGTGCCGAAATTGAATTAAGCGATACCCAACTGGGCCTGTTGGGGGGTATTGCGTTTGCATTGTTCTACACCTTCGCCGGGATCCCTATTGCGCGCTGGGCTGATGTCGGCGTACGCAAGAACATCGTCTCTATGGCTATCCTCATCTGGAGCGCCATGACCATGTTCACCGGTACGGCAAAAAGTTTTGCCATGCTGCTGGTTGCACGTATCGGTGTCGGGATTGGTGAAGCGGGGTGCTCCCCGCCCATACACTCTCTCATCTCGGATTACTTCCCCGAAGAACGGCGCGCAACAGCGTTGTCTATCTATTCCCTGGGTATCCCCATCGGCGGCGCTATCGGCACCTTGGCGGGAGGCTGGATCGGGGAGTACTTCGGCTGGCGGACGGCGTTTTACGTTGTGGGACTGCCAGGAATTGTTGTTGCGCTGATCTTCTATTTCACCATCAAAGAACCTCCGCGGGGTGCCACAGAGAAAAAGCCGATCAGCGCCGACAGCGTACCGTTGATGGATACCCTGAAGTTTATGTGGTCGCTACGTTCGTTTAGACACCTGTCCTTCGCCGGCGCGCTGCACGCCTTTGTCGGCTACGGCGTGGCCTTGTTTTTGCCCTCGTTTTTTATCCGCGTGCATGGCTTCGGCTTGGCGGAAACATCCACCTACCTCTTTCTCATTGGCCTTACCGGCATGATCGGCACTTTTTTTGGCGGCTACCTCGGTGACAAGTTTGCCGACAGAGACAAACGTTGGTACATGGGTATCCCGGGTATCGCCACCCTGGCGTCAGTGCCGTTTGCGGTGTTGTTTTACACCACCGGCGATCCAATCCTGGCGCTGTTCTTGGCCGTCCCCGGGGCCATTCTAGGACCAATGTACCTCGGCCCAACCTTTGGCATGACCCAAACCTTAGTGACCCCCGCCATGCGCGCCACCGCGTCGGCCATTTTGTTGTTTGTGCTGAACCTCATCGGCCTCGGTCTGGGTCCGGTTTTCGCCGGGATGCTCAGCGACGGCTTGCGGCCAAGCTATGGCGAAGAATCCATACGTTATTCTCTATTGATTCTCGCAGTGGGTGGCAACCTGTGGTCCGCCCTTCACTATTACCTGGCCTCACGCACATTGCGGGAAGACCTGGGCGCAAAAGCGGTGTTTGCCTAAAGCCCACCCAAAAAGAAAGCGCCAAGTAAAGTTGACACTTGCATCTGTCAAGTTTAGCTTACACATCAGAGTGTAACGCTAGGGGGCGGCAAGAACACCGGATGCAGACCACCACTTTCACAGACCGTGCGGGGCCACTGCGATCTTTTCTTGAGTTGCTTAAACCCATTACCTGGTTCCCGCCCATGTGGGCATACGCCTGCGGGGTCATTTCCGCAGGCGCATCAGCCGCCGGTAGCTGGCCCGCAATCGCCGCGGGTGTCATGCTGGCGGGGCCATTAGTCTGCGGTACCAGCCAAATCGCCAACGACTGGTATGACCGCGACGTCGATGCCATCAACGAACCCCAGCGCCCCATTCCATCCGGCCGCATTCCAGGCCGCTGGGGTCTTTACCTGGCCATTATGTGGACTGGCGTATCACTACTGGTCGCCGCTGCCTTAGGACCCATCGTGTTTGTGGCGGCCATCGTCGGCCTGATATTGGCTTGGGCGTATAGCGCACCCCCAGCACGGCTGAAACTAAATGGCTGGTACGGCAATGCCGCCTGTGGATTCTGCTACGAGAGCCTGCCGTGGATTACCGGTGCGGCAGTGATGACCGCGGGTATGCCGGATTGGCGCATCTTCTGTGTGGCACTGCTGTATGGGCTTGGGGCCCACGGCATCATGACCCTCAATGACTTTAAGGCCATCGAAGGTGACCGCCAGCTGAACATTCGCACCATACCGGTACAGCTGGGGCCAGACCGCGCGGCTCGACTCGCCTGCTGGGTGATGGCTTTACCGCAATTGGTTGTGATCGGCGCGCTGCTGAGCTGGCAATTGCAATGGCACGCCCTAGGCGTAGCAGCGGTATTGGTCGCTCAGTTTGCTTGTATGCCACGTTTGCTGGCCGATCCTCGCGGCCGTGCGCCCTGGTACAACGGTACCGGCATTACCCTCTACGTCGTCGGCATGATGATTGCCGCATTTGGCTTGCGCAACGTCGCGGGCCTTTAACTTTCATGAAGCGCTATAGGAATTGATATGAACACCGCAGCAAGAGAGCTTGAACAGTATGACGTCGCGGTTATCGGTGGCGGCCCGGCGGGTGCTACCGCAGCGACGGAGCTGACCCAAGCGGGTTACCGCGTGTGGCTGCTCGATAAGCCGGGGCGTATCAAACCCTGCGGCGGCGCCATTCCACCGCGTCTCATCCGTGATTTCGCCATTCCGGAGCACCTGATTGTGGCGCGCGCCAACGCCGCCCGGATCGTGGCGCCCAGCGCGGCGGAGGTCGACATGCCCATCGAAGGTGGTTATGTCGGTATGGTCGACCGCGAGGAATTTGATGAGTGGTTAAGAGAGCGCGCGGTCAAAAAGGGCGCGGACCGCGCCGACGGCAGCTTCGACCGGCTAGAGCAGTGCGGCGATGACGTGTTGGTTTACTACCGCCCCCACCAAGGCGCCAGCGGCACTACCGAGTGCATCCGCGCCCGCGCTGTGATCGGCGCCGACGGTGCTAACTCCGCGGTCGCTAAACAACGCGTACGCGGTTCTGACAAAGGTGTGTTTGTCGCCGCCTACCACGAGATTGTGAAAGCACCCACCAACGACCCAAGTTATGACGGCGGCCGCTGCGATATCTACTACCGAGGCGATCTATCCCCGGACTTTTACAGTTGGATATTCCCCCATGGCGATGTACTGAGCATAGGCACGGGGACCGCAAAAAAAGGATTTTCTATTCGTAAAACCGTGACCGACTTACGCGAGCTCACGGGTCTTAACGGCGAGACAGTACGTCGCGAAGGAGCGCCCATCCCGCTGAAGCCATTACCCCGCTGGGACGATGGCCGCAATGTGGTACTCGCCGGTGACGCCTCCGGTGTGGTGGCTCCAGCCTCGGGCGAAGGCATCTATTACGCCATGGTAGGCGGGCAGTTTGCCGCCGCTGCGGTGCAGGAGTTTCTCGCTACCGCCAATCCCAAGGCGCTGCGCCAAGCACGGCGTAACTTCATGCGTGAGCATGGCCGGGTGTTCTGGATCCTCGGCATCATGCAACGTTTTTGGTACACCACGGACAAACGCCGCGAGCGTTTTGTGACCATGTGTGCGGACCCGGACGTGCAGTATTTGACGTGGCAGGCGTATATGAACAAGGAACTGGTAAAGGCGCGTCCCAAAGCGCACGTCAAAATTTTCTTCCGCGATCTCGGCCACCTATTCGGGATTGGTCGCACCCAAGAGGCGGAACAAGAAGAGGCGCCCAAAGCCCGCACCGCCACCGGCTAGCTATGTTGCGGACACCGCTGAAGCGCCTGTAAATGCTGTCGGGCCGCTCTTTGGCCCCGCCGGCCGTCGGGTTAGCGGCGGCTTCGGTGGTTGTATTTGCCCTGCTTGACCTCCACCGCCTCAATGCAGGTGTCAGCAAAACACCTGCGTGGCTTGGCGATACACCCATCACTGTTTACGGCCCCGCAGAAGATTCCACGTCTCTACCGGTGGTGGTCATCGCCCACGGATTTGCAGGTTCACAACAATTGATGACATCTTTTGCCGTGACTTTGGCGCGTAACGGCTACCTGGCGGTGACCTTCGACTTTTACGGCCATGGCCGCAGCGCTCGCGCGTTGGCCGGTGACGTCACACAGGTCAAAGGTGCTACGCAATTCCTTCTGCAGCAGTTGGCAAATGTTGTAAACCATGCGCTGGCGCTACCCGCGGCATCTGGCGAACTGGCGGTACTCGGCCATTCCATGGCCAGCGACATTATTGTGCGCTACGCGCAATCCGATCCCCGGGTCGCATCCACCGTGGCCGTTTCCATGTTTTCCCCGGCGGTCACTGCACAATCCCCACGCAACTTACTGATGGTGGTGGGTGAGCTTGAAGGCATGCTGCAAACAGAAGCGCTGCGCGTGCTGGGCTTGAGCGAGGTTGCGCCGCGCGCGGGTGTGACCTACGGCACATTCAGTGACGGGACCGCGCGTCGTGCCGCCATTGCAAACAACGTTGAACATGTTGGCGTGTTGTATAGCCGTGACAGCATGCGGGAAAGCCTCGCGTGGTTAGATGCCACCTTCTCAAAAACTACAGCATCGACACCAGATAACCCAGGTTACATTGACCAGCGCGGCGTCAGCATCATACTCCTCATTCTTGGCGTCTGCCTAGGTGCCTGGCCATTGTCGAAACTCCTCCCTAAGGTCAGCGCGCCTGCCACAGGCGCTGCACTGGATTGGCGAGGTTTGCTGCCTGTCGCCCTCATTCCCGGCGTGGGCACACCCCTGCTGTTGTGGTGGTTTCCAGCGGATTTTTTGGGCGTATTGGTCGGCGGATATTTGGCCATGCACTTTTTTGTCTATGGTGTACTCAGCGCGGGCGCGCTGTGGTGGTGGCAGCGATATAAACGAACATCCACATCGGCGGTCCGCGGCGCGCTGCATCTACCCAGCGCGGTAATCGCCGCTGTCCTCGCCTCAGGTTATGCGGCCGTTGTGGTGGCCATGGTGCTCGATCGCCATGTCACCGCATTTACCATCACCCCCATACGCCTGCCCTTGGTGTTTTTTATGCTGGCCGGCACATTGGCCTACTTCCTGGCTGATGAGTGGATCACACGTGGCGCAGACACGCCTCAAGGTGCCCACGTTTTTACCCGAGCTTGCTTTTTAATGTCCTTGGGTATTGCCGTGGCGTTGTCGTTCGAAGACCTATTTTTTCTGCTAATTATTGGTGCGCTGATTCTGTTGTATTTCCTGGTGTACGGTTTGTTTAGCACTTGGGTATACCGTGCTACCGGTCATCCGGCGATTGGCGCCTTAGCCAATGCGTTGGCGTTTGCCTGGGCACTAGCGGCGGTCTTCCCAATGCTTTCCGGCTAATGCACTACATCGCCAGCGCCAACACAATCTGTTAGGGTCAAGCGCAAAGGACCCTCAACAAAAAACCATAAGTACCCACAAGCACACATAAGAAAACAAGAGGTAGCAGACGTTGAAGCTCAACTTTGAAGTCGACTTCGAAGCACTCTACGACGATGCTGGGATTACCCGGATCGATGGGCTGTTCGTAGACTCCGTGGCTGAAGTAGACGAAGAATTGCATGGCCGTTTGCTGGCAGCGCGTGATAACAACACACCGCTGCCTGCTGTAGAGCACTCGCAACTGCTGGTGGATCTGGCACCCTTGGTTGAGCGTTTTCTGGTGCAGCTGTTTGGCATCACCGACGCCGCAGAGCACCTGCGCGCCCAACACGCGCGTATTAAACCCATTTACGCCTGCAAACGTTTGTTGGTACAGCGACAAGCGGTGCGTAGATACAAGCTGGCGGACGCTATCGAGCTTGATGGCTCAGCTCTCGAGGCGGAATTGGTTGAGCGTATGGGTGAGCCGCTTTCTGAGGCAGCGTTTGCGGCCCATGCCATGCAGTGGCTGGACAACGAAGACGAAGAGCGGCTCGATCTGGCGTTACGTTACGCCGCTTGGGCCACCCTCACCCCTGCCGGTCACGCGCGCTGGGCGCAAGGCATCCTGTTTCGTGTACCGCGCAAAACCCAGCCCTTTGAGTTGGTCGAAACGGTTGAAGTAACCCACGAGGGGGTCCCCACTTTGGCCGGCCCTGCGGAACACTTCCGCTTTCGCGACGGTTTTGCCTTAACCGATGCGGGCATGGATTTAACCCACGCTTTAGATCAAGCAAATTACTGCATCTGGTGCCACAGCCAGGACAAAGACTCCTGCTCCAAAGGTTTAGTCGATCGGAAAAGCGGCGCCTTTAAGCAAAATGCTTTCAACGTCGATCTCACCGGCTGTCCGTTGGAAGAAAAAATTTCAGAAATGAACTGGGCCAAAGCCGAAGGCTTCAGCTTGGCTGCGCTTGCCCTCATCACGGTGGACAACCCGTTGTGCGCAGCCACCGGCCACCGTATCTGCAACGACTGTATGAAATCCTGTATCTATCAAAAGCAGGAACCGGTAGACATTCCCCAGGTGGAAACGCGCATCCTCAAAGACGTCTTGGAATTACCCTACGGCTTCGAAATCTACAGTTTGCTGACGCGTTGGTCACCACTTAACTTCGAACGTTGGCTGCCCCGCCCTGCCACTGGGCGCCGGGTGCTGATCGTTGGGCTAGGGCCTGCAGGGTTCAACTTGGCGCATCATTTGCTAAATGACGGACATACCGTGGTGGCGGTAGACGGACTAAAAATTGAACCGTTACCCGACCACATCAGCGGTGTTACCGCGACGGGTGAGCGTGTGGCATTTGATCCCATCGAGCGTGTTGACGCCCTACACGAACCTTTAGGCGAACGCGTGTTGGCAGGATTTGGTGGCGTCGCGGAATACGGCATTACCGTACGATGGGATAAAAACTTCCTCAAGATCATCCGCCTGCTGCTGGAACGCCGCGCCCGGTTCGCCTTGCATGGCGGCGTACGCTTCGGCGGCACCTTGGGTATCGATGAAGCCTGGCAACTAGGGTTTGATCACATCGCCATGTGTGCCGGCGCCGGCCGGCCTAATCTCATTACCGTGCCGAACTCCCTCGCCAAAGGTGTACGTATGGCATCAGATTTCCTGATGGCTTTACAGCTCACCGGTGCCGCCCGCGCCGACAGCGTGGCGAATCTACAAATTCGGCTGCCTGTATTGGTCATCGGCGGCGGCCTAACCGCCATCGACGCGGCCACAGAATCCCTCGCCTACTATCCGGTGCAGGTAGAGAAGTTTTTAACACGCTTTGAAGCGCTGGTTGCGGTGGATGGTGAAGCTGCGGTGCGCGAGCGGTGGACGCCGGAAGAATCGGCCACGGCAGATGAGTTTATCAACCACGCACGCGCCATCAGAGCAGAACGTAGCAACGCCGAAGAACAAGGCCGACCCGCCGATATCGCACGTCTGTTGAGTGAGTGGGGTGGTGTCACGGTGGCGTATCGGCGACGTATGATCGATTCACCCGCCTATACCGGCAACCACGAAGAATTGGCCAAGGCACTAGAAGAACAGGTGCGTTTTGCTGAGCTGTTGGCGCCAGAAGCGATCCGCGTGGATGAATATGGCACCGTATGTGACGTCAGTTTTGCTCGCACCGCATTGGACGAAGAGGGTAAGCTCAGCGCCACAGGTGAAGCACATCATCTGTCCGCACGCACCGTGCTGGTCGCGGCCGGGACCCAACCCAATACCGTGCTGGCGCGCGAAGACGATACCAATCTACCGCCGCTGCGCGGCAAATTTTTCCAGGCGTTTGATCTCGACGGCGAAGCCGTAGAACCGGAACCCATCGCCAAACCCGAACAACCACAGATATTCATGTCCTGGTTTACCGAAGGACAGGCGATGAGTTTTTGGGGAGACCTACACCCCTCGTACGCCGGCAATGTGGTGAAGGCCATGGGTGGCGCCAAACAAGGGTATCCGCTGGTGACCGAAGCCATGTCGCACCTACCTGAACCGGCGGAATCGGACACCTCATCATGGCTAACGCAGCTAAGTGACGCCATTCGTCCTACGGTGCATGAGGTCATCCGTCTCACTTCGAATATCGTTGAGGTGATTGTCCGCGCACCGCTGCAAGCCAGGGCGTTTCGGCCGGGTCAGTTTTACCGCCTGCAAAACTACGAAGCTTACGCGCCCCGCAAACACGGTAGCGTGCTGGCCATGGAAGGATTGGCGCTCACCGGTGCCTGGGTCGATGAACAAGCCGGTTTAATTTCCTCTATCGTGTTGGAGATGGGCGGCTCAAGTAATCTCTGCCAGCTGTTACAACCGGGCGAACCCGTAGTGCTGATGGGACCTACCGGTACCCCTACAGAGATTGTCGGCGACGAAACAGTGATGTTGGTCGGGGGTGGGCTTGGTAATGCGGTGCTGTTTTCCATCGGGCAGGCCATGCGCGCCGCCGGCTCCCGGGTGTTGTATTTCGCCGGCTACAAAGATGCCGGTGACCGCTACCATGTAGAAAACATCGAGCGCGCGGCGGATCAGATCGTTTGGTGCTGCGACAAAGACCCTGGTTTTGAGCCACATCGCCCGCAAGATGCCGCCTTTGTCGGCAACATCGTCGACGCCATTGCGGCGTACGGCACCGGCTCGATCGGGCCGGCAGACGACCGCATCGACACCCGCGATGTCGACCGCATCATTGCCATCGGTTCCGATCGTATGATGGGTGCCCTAGCCACTGCCCGCCATGGCAAACTGGCACGCCATCTCAAGTCTGGTCACCTGGCGATTGGTTCCATCAATTCACCCATGCAATGCATGATGAAAGAAATCTGCGCCCAGTGCCTGCAGAAACACCGCAATCCGCAGACCGGCGAAGAAACCATCGTATTCTCCTGCTTCAATCAGGACCAAGAGTTAGACCATGTAGATTTCCTATCTTTGCACACGCGGCTCAACCAGAACGCGGCTCAGGAAAAACTGACATCCCGCTGGATCGACTACTGCCTGGCTAAATAACGCATCAAGCTTACAGAGCGCTTCAAAGCCAGGAGCGTTCTTCACTCAGGGTTGACCCGCTCTTCGCTCAAAATGGACTGTGAAAACTCGAACCCTTGCAGGCAGTTATGGCGGCGCTGGCCGTCACCCCCGCAGACGCGGCAGAGCCCTATCGCGTTACGGCGTTCCTACCCGGGCAAAACGCCGTGGAATGGCAGGTCGTCAACGACACAGTGATGGGCGGCAGGTCTCAAAGCGAATATGTCATTGAAGACCAACAACTAAGGTATAGCGGCTATCTGAACACTAATGGTGGCGGCTTTGCCCCGTTGCGCAGCAACCGCCAAGACTGGTCCCTAGAAGGGTTTACGCGAGTGCGACTCAAGGTGCGGGGAGATGGGTTTTATCCTCGCAGACGGCGTCGACGGCGATTTTCAACTGGATAGAATTCAACACCTAGCGCGGCGGCAGGTACACATTTTCGTAGGCACGCTCGAGCGCCGCTTCATCTACGACTATCTCCGGGCACTCCGCCGCACCACTTTGCGCGGCATCTTTTTGCGCGGCATCATTGGCGGCCAGCATCTCACTGTGATCAAAAATTGCATCTCCCTGGGGGTATACGATCCAAGCAATCCCTTCCACGTTTAGGGAATGCACTTCCATCAAAGCGGTTGCATACATTTGTGTTACTCCACGAGCTAAACAGCGTGGAGCCTAAACAAAATCGGCAGCGGCGAGCAGTCGGATTTTACGAAACCCCTATCAGACCCGCTCGATTGAACAGCCGCATTGAACGTCCGTAATGAACGACAACTCGCCTTACGCGGCAGCCTCCTGGCTAGAAACGGGTTTGGGTTTGATCACAAACAGCAAATCCCCACTGTTCACCTGTTGGCCGTTGGAAATATTGATGCGCATGATTTCGTAGGTCTGATCTGCAGGGTAAAGATCTGCTTCGCCGTTAAAACTCGACAACCGCAGCGGCGTAAACAGCTTCATCGCTTCCAGCTGACACAAAGTTTGATCCGCTGTGACATCTTCACCAACGGATACGTACTCCGGCTCTGAAGGTGACGGTGTGAGATAAAAAATACCCGAGGTCGGTGACAACACTTTAAGTTCGTCGCTGCCTTGAATCTGTACCGCTGCAGCGTCCAAGGCCCGAGATTCTGAGTTGGCGTTGGCCTGCACTTCCTCAATTAGCGCAGGCACGTCGATCCGTTCGAAAAATCCTTCTAAGAAGCTGGTGTCGTACTCGCCTGCTAAGAATACCTCGTCTTGCAGAATGCGCTTCAGCAAGGCCAGGTTGGTGCTGACCCCTTCGATCTGCACCTGTTCAAGATAGTCAGCGAGCTGCCTGGCGGCTGCTTCGCGGCTCTCTGCGTGGATGATAATTTGCGCCACCAGGGAGTCGTAAAACGGCGATATCTCCTTACCGGTGGCGATGGTGGTGATGACGTCGATATTGTCGTGTGCGGGAAATTCACAAAAAGTGACCAACCCAGGGTCCGGCCGGACCGAAACCGTACCGTCACCTGCCACGGTGAGCTTTTCCGCATTCACTCTGACTTCAATGGAGTAGCCGTCGTTGGCAATGTGCAGGTTTGCAATCGATTTGCCGCCGGCAATCCGAAACTGCTCCGCCACAATATTGACGCCGCTGACCTTTTCCGTCACCGGGTGTTCAACCTGCAGGCGGGTGTTCATCTCCATAAAGTACACCGCGCTGTTGGCGACATCGTAAATGTACTCCACGGTGCCGGCGCCCACATAAGCAACGTCTTCGGCAATCGCCGCGGTATGCTCATACACTTGCTGTTCTAATTGCGCAGGCAACATGGTGGAACTCGACTCTTCGACAATCTTTTGTTTGTTGCGCTGCACCGAGCAGTCGCGTAAACCCAGCACCTTGGTGTTGCCGTGTGTATCCCGCAGCAGTTGCGCTTCGATGTGACGCAGAGAGGTGACAAACTTCTCCAGGTACACATCTCCGTTGCCAAACGCACTCCTGGCTTCCACTGTGACATGGCGAAACAAGGCGTGGAACTCATCGGCGTGTTCAACCACCTGAATACCTTTGCCACCCCCACCGTGAACCGCCTTGATCAACACCGGGTAGCCAATTTCGTCCGCCACCTCCGCCGCGCGGTCGATGTCGGTGAGGATGCCGTGGCTGCCCGGGACCACCGGGACGCCCAGCCGCCGTGCGGTGCTGATGGCATTGGATTTGTTACCCATCGCCTCCATGGACTCTACCGGCGGGCCAATAAAGTTGATGCCATGCACTCTGCACAGCTCGGCGAACTGGCTGGTTTCAGATAGAAATCCAATGCCCGGGTGCAGCGAGTCCACCCTTTCATTTTCCGCCACGCGCACCACAGAGAGCCCGTTTAGGTAGCTTTCATCCGAGGTATTGCCGCCGATGCAGACCACGCGGTCATTGCGATCAAGCATATCCACCACAGCAGAATCCATATCTGGGTCTGACTGCACCAGCACAATGTCGATATCCAACTCATGCGCCACGCGCACCAGCTTGGCGGCTGTGCAACCACGGGCGTGGATCAGCGTGCGCCGTACCGGACGAATTAGGGTCTCCGGCGCGGGCGCCGTGCGCAGCGCCGCAGGTGCGGTGCTCGACTCGGCGATGACACCGTTAAACAAGCGCGAAACCACCTCTTCGATGTCCTCGTGGGCACGCGGCATACTCGGATCAATTGCGTTAAGCGTATCGTCCAAATCCGCGCGGAAGGGGTTCTTGACCAACCCCGCCATGGATCCCGGAACCGCGCGTAAGTAATTGGACAGGGTAGCCCGGCTGGACAAGTTTGCCGGAACCACAATCTGCCCTGCAAACGGCATATTGGTACCGCTCAGGTAATACGTCTGTACCATCGGGTGTGTGACAAAACTGGCCTGAGCGCCACCGGTACAGTCGCCATAACCAAACACCACGATGGGTAGGCTGAGGTCGCGCACAAAGCGAGTGATGCGATCGTTCACCACCGCCATGGAAAATAGTGCCCCGGCACCTTCCTTGGTTTGCATACCCCCAGACGAAACAAAACACACCACGGGCAACTTCTGCTCAGCACAATGCACCAGCAGGTGACAGAATTTTTCCGCACTGGCCATATCGAACGCGCCAGCTTGGAAGTCCACATTCGACACCACCACCCCGCAGCGGAACAATTGGTCTCGGGTGCGGAATTTGGCTTCTCCCGCGATGACACCACACGGGGTCACCTCGCGCGCCAAGGCCTGCTCGATAGACACCCGAAAGCCCGGAAAGGCCACCGGATCGGCGCTGATCAGATCAGCGTTCATCTCGCGAAAGTCTTCCAGGTAGCGGTCTATGAACGCCTGGGCGCTCATTGCACGGCTTTGTTTCACGTCGTCTAAGACGCGTTGTATCTGCAAATCCTGGTAGGCGATGGTGAGTCGGTTCCAGAAGTCTTTGCGGCGCCCAATATTTTTCGGTTGCAACTGACCATCGAAACGGCGCGAGTCTTCCAGCGCTTCCGCATAAGATGGGATCACGCGTTCGATGAGCTCGGTGGCCACAACAAACAATGTATCCGACGTATGCGGGATGGCCGCCTTTTTCCATTCTTCTACGGTCTTCAGAAACTCTCGGGTTTCGCCAAACTTGTTGAGTTGCTGCAGCCAGCCCAACAATTTGCCGCGCAGCACCTGGGCCTTTTGCGCCGACTCCTGCTCATCATCTAGACCTAACGAGCGGGCTAAGGACTGGGCGGTTTTGGTGAGACAGGTTTCCAACAAATTGCCCATCGAATCAAAAGAGATTTGTTGGGTGGCGTTGGCTTCCGCCGCGACGAGGTCCAGGCTTCCGACCAGCTGATCGTAAAGATCATTAAAAATAAGCAGCTGGGCACACGCTTGGGAGAAATCATCCTGTAGCTCAGCTTCGAGCAGGACATCCAGCACGGTTGCTTCATTAACATCCCTCGGCGCCTGGGCGTCTGGGCTCGCAACATACTGAGGGAAGTGACTACTCAACGCTAAGCGTGCGGCGCGCAAGGTAGCAACATTAGATCCTTGAGCCGAAGAGTCATCCAGGGTGGCTGCAAGGTCCGCATCCATAAGCACAGCGTTCAATTCAGCGGTTAAATGTTTGCGCAAATAGCCGTCCGTCCATTCATCGGACATGCTTTGAGACATGAGCTTACGTGCCGTAGTGGACAGGTTGTTGCGCAAACGTTGCACCCACACATCATCGTCGTCACGCAGCTGGCGCAACAGTTCACGCGGTTGGTTGATGTCAGGGCTGCGCAGCAACAAACGTGTGGCTTCGGGCTCGCCGAGGTGTTCAATCAGCGCGCTAAAGTTGCCTTCCGCGTCCTGTTTCCAACGATTGTAAAGATACGTCACGACCGCAACGATTAGCGTTGCCTTAGCCGTCTCAAACTCCTGCCTGGGCTCACCAAAAATGAACTGAGAGATAGGGCCGCGCTCGTCATCCACCGCACGCCGTTTGTCGTTAAACGCCCGCCAGGCTTTGATCAGACGCTCTTCATAAAGAATCTTTTCCGGGTCCTGCAACCACGACAAGAAGGCGTAGCGGCGCTCTTGATCCGCTCTCTCACCCATCTCGCCGCGGGGCACCTCAACCTCGGCCAAGCGCCCGTACTGGGCAATGGTGGTGGATTTGATGCGTTTGCGCATCGCTAAATAACGCAGATACCGATAGGTAATGCCAAATACCGTTACAAACTCCGTGGAATTACGTCGCGTGAAGGATAAATCCGCTATTTCCTGGAGTTTCGCCAGCTGCTCGGAAGGCGCCAAGAATCGTTCCAAACTGCGCCCGTAGTGCTCAAGCAAATACGGATTGGCCGCCACAAAAGCACGTGTGCTTTCTTCAATATTGTCTATGCCGGTAATGATCGCCTGGGTTAAGTTGCTGATTTTGTCGTCGGTATCCGACGGCGCGTAATCCACGATGCCATCGATGTTGCCCTGCCGATACAGCTCATAACAGGAGACGCCCACCAGCTTGGCGCACTCTTGCCAGGACAGGTCGTACTTACGCGCAATGTTCGCCAGCCCCTTCGGCTGGATGGTGTTAAACACACCGTCTTTGACCGACAACACCAGGTTACAGGTGGCCAGCGGAATGGCGCCTCCGGAGTAACCCAAACCCATGACTATACCCACCGTCGGTACGTCCAGGTTGGCCATCATCGCGATCAACCGTGAAATGCTGTGCGCCTGATTGTTGCGGTTGGCTTCTTCTTCCGCATCCGCTCCTGGGGTGTCCATAAACGTGACGATGGGTGTATTGGATCGGCACCACAACTCCGCTCGACGAGACGCTTCCAGATGGTGCTCCGGTCCCCATACGCCGTTGCGGACGGAACGGTCTTGCACAATGAAACCCACTTTGCGTTCGCCGCTGGGGAACGGCAACAACAGTTCCGCGCAATACAACGGTCCAAACTCGTCTTCCCGTTCGATCTTGCCGCCAAGCTTCTGCACCACTTCTTTAGCGCTGGTGCGGCCGGGATCTTCCGCCGGCGCCACACACCGCTCGCAATAGCTGTCTGTGTCCAGGTGCGCCAACTCGTCCAAAACGCTTTCGATGGCCTCCGCGGACATCAGGCCTTGCACGTGGTCTTCTATCGACGTGGTTTCGTGATCTGCAAATAGCGAGAAATCGGTAGCAAGGCTTTCGGCGATCAGAAACAAACGGTCGCCTGTATCGTTGTTCAGTGATTCGGTCACAGCTCCCCCAGCACAACCAACTCAATGGCTTTTTCAAAGCAATCGGCAAGGGTAAACGAAATCTAACCGTCAATGAAAGGGGGGCAATTTCACGCAATATTCACATCCCGTTTGTTTCGGTTGCGCGTTTGGTGTCGAATAAACGCGACACTAGACCAAAGCCAAACTTAAACGGGCGGCAGCAAGCGGAAGGGAGGAGCATGTGACCAAACAGGCCACACAGCACAGTTTTGGGCGTCTTCAAGACAACACCCAAGAACAACAGGAACGTCACTTAGCGCTGCAAGAACCAGGCATTTACCACGGCGACATCGCCGCCGCCGAGCTGCATTGGTACGAACCGGACAGTGGCGCCTGGATAAATTTTGATCCTGAGGCAAACGCCTGGTCCGGCTACGCCTCGGCGGAGGGCACACTACTCCACGACGCGCCTTTTGCCAATGATTGGCGCCCGTGGCACACCGCTTTCGACGATTCACAGGCGCCTTTTTATCGATGGTTCGACGGCGCATTAACCAATGCCTGTTTCAACGAGGTGGATCGTCACGTATTGGCAGGTAACGGTGATACCCCGGCCTTTGTTTTTGAGGGCGACCGCTGGGACCCTTCAAAAAACGAGGGCCGCGGTGGACCGGTGTTTGAAATCAATGTCTCCTATCGGCAACTGTTGATTGAAACCGTACTACGCGCCCATGTACTGAGTTCGCTGGGCCTGAAAAAGGGTGACCGGGTGGCATTCAACCTGCCCAATATCCCTGAACAATTGTTTTATACCGAAGCCGCCAAACGTCTGGGCTTAATCTATACCCCCGTATTTGGCGGTTTCTCTGCAAAAACATTGTCAGATCGCATCTTTGATGCCGGTGCCAAAGTGGTGGTCACCGCGGACGGCGGCTACCGCAACGCTGAGGTGGTCGCCTATAAGGAGACTTTCTGCGATCAGGCGCTAGACAACTATCTGCCCTTACCCACTGCCTTGGATGCGCTGGAACAAGTGCTCACACAGTTTGATCAAGACAATTTAGCGCAGCGTCTGGCAGATGCGGTGCGCAACGCTTTGACCGGTGAAATCACCGTTGAGCGTGGGGATGTCATGCGCGAATTAGGTCGCGCGTTGGTACAAGAAACCGCCCTCGGCGCCGAACAGAGCGCGGAAATCCGTACGGCAGTGGCGCGTCGCTTGGCAGACGAAACCCATATCGTGGAGCACGTTATTGTCGCCCGCTATTGCGGCCAGGACATCGTCAGGCAGTCTCGCGACTTATGGTCCCACGACCTGGTGACGCAAGCCACAGAGCAGGTTTTGACCAACGCCCGGGATGCCGGCTTTGACGTCGCAGATATCGATTCGCTACAGAGTTTGGACGCCTCAACCCTATGGCGAGCCCTGTGCGCCAGCCAAGCGCCGGTAGCAGTTCCAGCAGATTGGCCGCTATTTATCATCTACACCTCCGGCTCGACCGGTAAACCCAAGGGAGTGGTACACGTTCACGGCGGCTGGCTCGCCGGCATCAGCCATACCATGCGGATGGTGTTTGACGTACGCAACAACGACCGCTTGTATGTCATCGCAGACCCGGGTTGGATCACCGGGCAGGCCTACATGATTGCAGCACCCTTAAGCGTTGGTATCACCTCCATCGTGGCTGAGGGTTCGCCACTGTTTCCCCATGCCGGGCGTTTTTCTTCCATCATCGAGCGGCACGGGGCAACTTTGTTTAAGGCCGGCTCCACCTTCTTAAAGGCGGTGATGACCGACCCAGCCAGCACCTCGGACATGTCGGCCCACAACATGACGGCTTTAAAAGCCGCAACCTTCTGCGCTGAACCTGTTTCGCCGGCAGTGCAGGAATTTGCCATGGATCAGGTGTGTTCACACTACATCAACTCGTACTGGGCCACGGAGCATGGCGGCATTGTGTTTTCCTGTCCGTGGGGCGGTTTCAAAGACCTCGCGGCTGATGCCAAAACCTGGGCACTGCCTTGGATTGCAGCCGAAGTACGTATTGCGGAAGCAGTAGATGAGGCCGGACGCGCCACCCAATGGCGTCACGCGCAACAAGGGGAAAAGGGCGAGTTGGTGATTGCACACCCCTACCCTTACCTGGCGCGAACCATCTGGGGGGATGCCGAGCATCTCGGATCAGATGCCTGGCGCGGAGATATTGAGCGTTACACCGAAGTGTACTTCGACCGTTGGGCTGACGGCTTCGCCTACACCCAGGGCGACTATGCACGGCTGCACGACGAAGGAGCGTTTACCCTGCACGGCCGCTCCGATGATGTAATAAACGCCTCTGGCCACCGCATCGGCACTGAAGAAATTGAAGGCGCTATTCTGCGCGACAAAACCCTACGCAAAGACTCACCACTAGGAAACGTTGTTGTGGTTGGTGCACCGCATGAAGAGAAAGGGGAAACACCGGTAGCATTTGTCATCCCCGCACCCGGCTCTCGCCTGGGTGATGAAGATCTCAACCGCCTAGCCGGTTTGGTACGCACCGAAAAGGGTTCCACCGCGGTGCCCTCCGACTTTCTCATCGTGACGGCATTTCCCGAGACACGCTCGGGTAAGTACATGCGCCGAACACTACGCGCGCTGCTGCTGGACGAACCCTTGGGGGATCTCTCAACCTTACGTAATCCCGAAGTGGTCGACGAAATTCGCTCCACCGTCGAAGAGTGGAAAGCGTTTGGACGCCTCGGTGAAGCCCGCCAGATCGTACAAACTTATCGCTACCTGCGTGTGGAAAACCACACCCTTGCGCCCGGCGCTCAGGTGGCCTTGGTGATCATCGACCACCCACCGGTCAACTCGCTCAGCGAACGTACGCTGGACGAGTTGCACACGGTCCTAGGTCACATCGCCCAAGACGACGCCATCAAGGCCGTTGTCGTAACCGGTGCGGGAAGTGCTTTTGTCGCCGGCGCCGACGTTAAAGAGCTGTTAGAAGTTGGCGAAGCCGGCGACATCGCCAGCGCACAAACCCCGCCAAACGCTGCCCATACCGCCTTTTCTGCCTTGGAGAACCTGGACAAGCCAGTCATTGCTGCCGTTAACGGTGCCGCGCTGGGTGGCGGAAACGAATTGGTGTTGGCTTGCGGCTATGTGATTGCTGACCCGCAGGCTCTATTTGGCCAACCGGAAATTAACCTCCACCTGTTGCCCGGGTACGGCGGTACCCAACGTTTACCCCGCCGCCTATTTACACGGCGGGCAGAGGCTGGACTGCAGCAAGCGGTGCGCATGATCTTAGACGGCCGCAATATCGATGCGCAGGACGCGCTCGACATTGGTCTGGTAGATGAGTTGGTTCCCATAGACGGCACCGGCGTGGTCGAACGTGCCGTGGCAGTGGTCCGCGAGTTTCTTAATGACAGCGGCCCGCTCATTGAGGCCATGGCGCAGCGTCGCAAGGAGTTGGACACACGTGAGCAGCCTTTGCCGTTTACGCAATCAATGCTCGACAGCGGCTCTATTGCCCAGGCCATTACACAACTACGCAGCAGCGGCCGCGGCCCTTGTGTTGAGCGTATTGTCAACGCGATTACGCACGGCGCTAGCCAAGGGCAGGCGGCCGGATTGGCAAACGAAGCCAAACTGTTTGCCGAGGCGGTGTGTGATCCAACCTGCGGGCCAAAGGGCATCAGCGCATTTTTGGAAAAGCGCAGCGCCCCGCTACCCATCAAAACAACAGAAGTTGCAGCGGACGCCAGCGCAGAGATGCGGGCAGCATTGGAAGCCAGCGGCCGCTTGTTGCCGTTACAGGCCAGCTTCTTTCCCGGCGTCACCCCTATTCCCGATTTCCAATACGGCATGGGTGTGGATAAAGACCCGGCTACCGGCTTGCCCCGCCATGCAGACCCTGAAGAGTCCGAGCGCTTGTTGGTGTTCCCAACGCCAAAGCCGGGGCCCAATGAAGCGCTGGTTTACGTGCTCGCCTCTGAGGTGAACTTTAATGACATCTGGGCACTGACGGGTATACCGGTATCACCATTTGACGCCCGCGATGATGATGTACAGGTTACAGGATCCGGCGGGGTTGCGCTGGTGGTGCAACTTGGCAGTGAATTGGCACGAGAAGGTCGCCTGGCGGTGGGGCAACTGGTCACCATCTACTCCGGTCAAAGCGAACTGGTTTCTCCGGACCAGGGCCTCGACCCGATGGCTGCCGACTTTCACATCCAAGGTTATGAAATCAACGACGGCAGCCATGCACAGTTTCTGGCCGTGCAAGGCCCCCAACTGCATCCGAAGTTGGCGGGTTTAACCATCGAAGAGTCCGGTTCCTACGGGTTGACCCTCGGCACTATCCACCGGGCATTGTTCAACACCTTGGACATTCAACATGGCCGCAAACTGTTTGTCGAAGGTGCCTCCACCGGTACCGGGCTAGAGTGTTTACGCAGCGCTCGCCAAGCGGGTCTGGACGTGGTTGGCATGGTATCGTCGGACGACCGCGCCGAGCGCGTGGCGCACTTCGGCGGTATCCCGGTGAATCGCAAAGACCCCAAATGGTCGGACATCTTTTCGCCTGTACCGGACGATCCCGCCGCATGGTCAGCTTGGGAAACGGCCGGCGAAACATTTGTCAGCGCCGTCCACGACAGTGCCAACGGCGCCATGGACTATGTGGTCTCCCACGCCGGTGAACAGGCGTTTGGCCGATCTTTCCAGCTGTTGGGAGAAGGTGGGGTGCTGACATTTTTTGGTGCTTCTTCCGGTTACCGTTTTTCTTTTATGGGTAAACCCGGCAGCTGCAGCACTGCGCAGATGTTCCAACAGGCACGCCTGCAAGGCGGCTCTGCCCTTTTGGTGATCTATGGTCCCGGCGCGGCCGACGGCATTGTCGATCCGGTTGCCATCGAAGCCATTGAAATTGGCTGCGCCATGAATGCACGCGTGGCGGTGCTCACCGACACCATTCCGCAACGTGAATTTGTCACCTCGCTAGGGTTCGGCACTCAGTTTCGCGGCGTGGTCAGCGTCGAAGAAATCCAACGGCGCATGGGGGAAGAGTTTGTGCCGCCCGGACCTTTCGCACCGCTGCCGGATGCCTTCAAAGAATCTGCACAGTTCAAAGAAGCCGTGCGCCGCTTCTCCGACCAAACCCTGAAACCCGTAGGTTCCGCGATCGCTCCGCTATTGCGCAGCAATCTGGATCGCCGCGGTTTACCCGATGTGGTGTTTGAGCGCAGCGCGCGCGACAGCCTGGGGTTATCCACTGCCTTAGTTAAACCCAACACCGGCACGGTGGTGTACGCAGAAGACATGGCCAACCGGCGTTTCAGTTTTTACGCGCCGCAGGTGTGGATGCGCCAACGCCGCATCCTGATGCCAACCGCTGAAATTCGCGGAACCCACCTCAACACCGCCAGAGAGTTTGCGGAAATGCAGGAGCGTGTTGCCGCCGGGATGATCGATGTGGTGCCGCCGGTGGCGGTGGAGCTCACAGATTTACCCCAGGCGCATCAAGCCATGTGGGAGAACCGGCACGCCGGCGCCACCTATGTGGCGGTGCATGCACTGCCGCGTAGCGGACTAAAAACCAAGGACGAGCTGTATCGAGCTTGGGCCATTCGAGACGCCGAAGCACGCGGCGAATCAATCACAACCATCGACACGGGATCAGCAGGGACATTGCGATGACACAGGACACGACACAACGACTACAGGGCCAACGCATTATTCTAACTGGCGCCGCCGGCAACATCGGTGGACGAATCAGCCGGCAACTGCTCGGTGCAGGCGCCCGTCTGGTCATGACCGGGCGTAATCCGGAAAAACTGGACGCATTTGTAGCCGAACTCGAAGCTGAAGGCTTCAACCGCGACGATATGGTCACGGTAAACGGCGATTGCGGCGATCCCGACGCCTGCCGTCGCATGGTGGCGGCCGCGGTGGACAATTTCGACGGCATCGACGTACTGGTTAACAACGCCGGTACCGCTGGACCTAAGCGCAGCTTGCGCGATCTGCCGTTCACTTCCACCGATAAAAAAGCCATGGGTGAAAACGAAACAGTGTTCGAAGCCGCTATGAATCTGCTGGGCGGCCCCTGGCACATGGCGCGTGCAGCAGTGCCGCACATGTCTGCGGGTGGCGCCATCATCAACGTCTCTACAATTTTCTCCCGAACCAGTTACTTTGGTCGCACCGCGTACGTGGTACCGAAATCCGGTCTCAACGCGCTCAGCGCGGGTATGGCCCGAGAGCTCGGCGGTGATCGCGGCATCCGCGTCAATACCATCTTCCCCGGACCGATTGAATCGGAACGCATAGACGGCGCTTTCAAAGCCATGGACGAGCTGCAGGGCAAACCGGTCGGCACCACCTCGCAAGAATTCCTCGACATTATGACCACGCGGCGGGTGGATGCGGATGGCAATTTAGACTTCCGCTATCCCACGCCGGATGACGTCGCCTCAACAGTCCTGTGGTTGGCATCACCGGGGTCGGCCGCCTTCACCGGGCAACGATTTGAGGTGACCAACGGCATGAAGGTCCCGGTGCAAAGTCAGGCTGAGCTGGTCTCCTGGCCGGATGACCGCCTAGTCGACCTGGCTGGGCGCGTGGTGCTCATCCTGGGTGGCCGCGATGTCAACGAAGCCCTGGTATTTGCCGAACGCAACATGGGTCGCGGCGCAAAGATCATGATGGGTTTTCGCACCTTGGATCTGGTAGGTGAAGCTACCACACAGATCCAGCGTTTGGGTGCACGCGGTGTGCACGTACAACAGCTTGATCCCCTACGGCCTGAATCGGTCAGCCGTGCCTTTCAATATCTGCAAAGCCAGTTTGGTCGCCTAGACGGCGTTATTGTCATGCCGGAAACCCCGAATGGTGAACACGGCTACTCTCTGACCACCGCAGATGATGAAGACGTAGCACGCTTTGTTGAAACCGAAGTGGTGGCGCCGGTGGCTTTGGCATCCGCGATGATCCGTAATCTCAAAGAATGGGGTATCGCGGGTGAAGCGCCGCCGGTGACCTTTATCACCAACCCGGACGACGGCCAAGGTAATCGCCTCAACGACATACGCCGCGCCGCGGTGGAAGAACTCATTCGCGTATGGCGGCATGAGGAGCAACAGCTGATCGGTCGCGGTGAATGGGGCTGGGACGGCGTGCCCAATCAAATTGTACGCTTCCACAACAGCGAGCCCGACAACTTGACCTTCTCCGCAGACTGGACCGCAACGCTCAACAACGGCGCGCGCAAGATGGACGCCATCAATCTCAGCGTGCCGGAATTTATCAAACGGGCCACAGCCAAATCATCCATGCCGTTGTCCATACAACGCGTACTGCCTGGCTTGCATCATGGAAGAACCGCATTAATCACCGGCGGCAGTTTGGGTATTGGCATGCAGCTCGGCCGTTACCTGGCCATGGCGGGGGCACGGGTGCTACTCGCCGCACGCAGCGAGTCCAAACTGCAGGCCGCCAGAGACGCCATGGTCGAAGAACTCAAACAGGTCGGTTACGGCGATCCCGAAGGCCGCGTACATATCTGCGCGGACATAGATGTTGGTGATGAGGCGGCATTGCAACGCCTGTTTAATCACACCAACAATCTGTTCGGCCACCTCGATTATTTAATCAACAATGCGGGTATCGCCGGCGCCGAGGAAATGGTGGTGGACATGAGTGTGGAGAGCTGGAACGTCACGCTACAAGCCAATCTCATCAGCAACTACTCGCTGATACGCAAGTTTGCCCCGCAAATGAAAGCGCGCGGCAAAGGGGTCATTCTGAATGTCTCCAGCTACTTCGGCGGAGAAAAATATGTCTCTGTGGCCTACCCCAACCGCGCCGATTACGCGGTCTCTAAAGCGGGTCAGCGCGCGTTGGCAGAAATTTTGTCACGCCATTTGGGGCCGGAGATCCAAATCAACGCCATGGCGCCGGGACCGGTGGACGGTGTGCGCCTGCGTGGTCAAACCGACGCACCAGGGTTGTTCACCCGCCGGGGTAGATTGATCTTGGAAAACATCCGGCTCAACCGCGTCCACGCAGCCTGCTTGGCAGCCCTCGAGGACGGTGCGGACGTTGCCGAAATTACGCGTCTGGCGAGCAACGAAGTGGGCGGATTGGATCGCGGCGTGGAAACCCCGGATGCGCTGCGCAAACTGTTTGCGCAGGTCTCCGAAGGCCCGCGCGAAGCCAACGCGTCTTTCTATTTATTGAACGCGGGTTTGGCGCAAAAACTGGTGGATCGCTTGGTCGGCGGCGGGCAATTCTCCAAAGAGCAGGCTGAGCTTTTTCTAGAAGGTTTTGTACAACCTCCAACCCCGTTCTTCGACGAAGCATCGGTGGAAAAAGAGTCCGAGAAAATCGAATCGGGGATCCTCGCCCGACTGCATCTGCACAAAATGCCGACGGATGAACAGGTCAGTTTGTCCACCGTGTTCTCTTTGGCGGATGACAGCGTGAGCGGTGAAACTTTCCACCCCTCCGGCGGCTTAAAATTTGATCGCTCCGTAACAGAAGGTGAGTTGATGTTACGCCCGGGTGACGAAGATCTGCGTAGCCTCAGCGACAAACATGTGCTGATCATCGGCGATGCCATGCGCGACGAAATGAGCCAGATAGCACAGGGCTTCGGCCGCTACCAGGTCGCCAGCATTAACGTGTTAACCCAAACTCAGGAAGCGGCCACCGCAGTGGAACACAGCATCGATGTGCCCGACTCGGTGACCGTGCGTGCGCTGCCCGTGGGCGATAACATCGAAGAAGGTATGGCGCAAATGTTGGAAGCCTGCGGACGGCTAGATGTTGTCGTTAGCACACCCTGTACCCGACTGCCTTTGAACCCCCTGGCCGCTGATACAGACGAAGATTGGGAAAGGGTGCTGTCCCACGAGGCGTTTGCCGATCTGGTACAAGACCATTTGACGCAGCACTTTCGAGTTGCGCGCCAGGCTGCCTTATACCCCAGGTGTCAAATTGTACTGTTGACCCCCGACACCTCGCGCGCTTCCACCCGTGAGGAATTTGGCCTTGCCATGTTTATCAAAACCACCATGCATGCCTTTACCGTGACGCTGGGTGTCGAAGGAGAACGCCTGCCCACGGTCCCCGCCGTGAATCAGGTGCAATTGACGCGTCGAGCGAGAACGGAAGAACCGGGCACTGAACAAGAACTCGCTGAAGAAATGGAGCGCCTGGTCTACGCGGTACTGCAGTGCGCCGTGCCTGCCCCGAGCCCTGCGGAAAGTCGCTATTTGTCGCGTATTTTCCGCGGCAATGCGGTCACCGTTTAAGGTTCACACGCAGTCAACGAGGACAAGCTGCTGAGTGTCGTCGAGGCGCGCGCTCAGCAGCAGCAGTGTGACTTACAACATTCGCAGGTGCGCTTCTTGCAGCACTCTGCGTCTTTGGACTTACAGTCACACTTACATTTTTCGTCTTTCATGTTCCACTCCGTTCATTTTCCAACTGAAATTGCGGCTCCGCGTGGTCTTCACCTAAGGCGGTAACCCTGCCGTCGATTTGATCAGCCAACCTGCGTAAGCGCTCCGCAACCCCGCCACGATTCAGAGAGTACAGTCGCTCACGGCCACGAGATTCGATTTGCACAACATCTTCCTGTGCAAGTGCCTTTAAATGCCGCGAAACGACCGATGCGTCCACACTGCAACAGGCGCATAAGCACATGGCGTTTTCTGGCGCTTTACAGCCACACAATTCATAGACCAGCGATAAGCGGTTGTACTCTCCCAGGGCCTTAAGCAGACGGGCTAACTCCTGTCTTTCATCGTGATCCATACGCGGATATTTGCGTATTTGTGCAAATATGTCAATATCACGATTACGTCTAGCGCCGCTCTAAAACGAAAAAACCCTAGCGCGCTTACGCACGCCAAGGTTTTTGGCTACTTGGCTGTTTAGCTGTTCCTAGAGGGATTTACCAGGCTGCGCGATACAGCGCCTCTAAAGCCGCGGGGTCCACAGGACGGGGGTTGGTGAAATTCACCGGATCAGCCGTGGCATCTTCAACCAACACCGGCAACAAGTCATCTTCCCCACCCAAATCCGAGATAGAGCGGTCGATGCCAATGTCACTGCGAATCTCGAGGACTGCGTCAATCGCAGCCGCACCGGTGGCCGGTCCTGAAGGCGCCAGCACCCGTGCAACCTCGGCGTATTTCTCCTCGCGCTCCGGCATGTTGTACTCCATCACGTGGGGCAACATGGTGGCCAACGTCTGACCGTGCGCGGCGTTGAGCCTCGCCGAAATGGCGTGCCCGGTGCCGTGCACGGAGCCCAAACCGGACACGTTAAAGGCGATGGCCGCCTGAGCAGAGGCCAACAGCATCTGTGAGCGAGCTTCAATGTCGCTGCCGTCTTCCACAGCTCTGCGTAGGTTACCTGCCACCTTCGCTATGGCCTCCAAGGCGATGGTGTCCGAGTAGTTGCTTGCCCCCACCGAAACAAACGCTTCGATGGCGTGGGTCAGGACATCGTAGCCGCAGGTGGCGGTTGGATAGGTGGGTAATCCCACGGTCAGGTCGGGATCAAGCACCGCAAACGCCGGTGTGATGCTGGGATGTATCACATACGTCTTGCGGCCGAGCTTGGTATTGGTAATCACACAAGCGCTGTTGGTTTCCGATCCGGTACCCGCCGTTGTGGGTACAGCAATAACGGGCGCTTGGGCATTGGCCGGTTCCGTATTCGCCTGCAGGTCTTCCACGCTACCCCCATTGGCAGCCAACAGGGCTACAGACTTACCGCAATCCATCGAAGAGCCACCACCAATCGGGATAACGCAGGCATTGTCGAGCGCACGCAGCTTCTCAGCACCGTCTTCCACGTTCTGGTCCGTTGGGTTCGGCTCCACACCGTCAAATACCTCAACCTTCAGATTGGAGGCTTTCAGCGCATCTAGAACCGGGTCGAGCACACCGCTGGCAGCCAGGTTTTTGTCCGTGACGATGAGCGCCGAGGTCAAGCCAAGCGCCTGGATGTGGTTACTCAATTGTTGGCTGGCGCCCCGATTAAAAACAATTGTCGGTAGCGGACGTACAACAAAATTCTCTTCTGAAAGCACAGCTGTTTCCTTAGTTCATGGATTAAAGAGGCGAAGGTTTAACACAACTGGGCCAAGACCGCTAAGGTTTTGCGACAATTCAATCAGCGCTCTACGGGGCCCTCCCAATTGATTTGAATTTGACGTTAACCCCCGAGGCCTTCACATGCCTGCCGCAATAGAGGCTTCCAAGTCGACACCGGGTTACCCACGCCGTACACAGAACCATCATCGTTGTTACCACCCCCTAGGTTGATAACCACCACCTGCCCCAGGCTGTTGACCACCGGCGCACCGCTGGTGGCGTTGATGACATAATCTGGGTCAACAAAATCATAGTAGAAACGCCCCTTCTCCAGGCCCCAAACGCGGGCTTCATGGTGTACTCACCCACTCAGTGCTACTCAGCTCGCGCGCGTAGCCACCGGAAGGCCCAAATAGGTGCTTGGCAGACACCACGACAGGGCGTACACACTGTTCAACCTCGGCGACAAACATCTTGCCCGCCCAGATTTCACTATCCACCAGCGTAAAGCTGGGCTCAAATACGACGTCGATCGCGTCTTCCGGATCTTTAAGGGAAACAAACGCCTCCGTAACCCAGACGAAGATGAAAGCGAGGACGCCATATACCGTCAGCCGCCAGAGTATCGCCACGCCTATGCCAAGCAGCGCAAAAAACTTACGTAGCGGAGCATCCTGTGCAGAAGTGTTGTCCATCATCAAATCCTGTCTAAAAATTGGCGCGCTTGTGCGCCAGCCGATAACCCCAAAGACCCGCACACAAACCCAACAGCGCCACGCTATTGATGACAATAGACGAGGTATCGAAGGTGTAATCGCCCCGATGGAGTTGGAAGCCGGTCACGATCAGAGTGATCAAGCCAAAGCCGATGCCCATTTCTCGAAAAGCCAGCGCGTTTTTTTCGCGCATCCGTTTGCGCACTAACGCTTTAACGCCAGGGGTTAGCTTGCGGATGCGCAGTTGTCTGCCGAGAGTGATGTCCCAAATGATGTAGAACAGCGAGGGCGGAAAAATCAGCGCAACAAAGGCAAGCACCGTGGCAGACCCTACGTAAAACTTAATGGCGCTATCCAGTTCTTCGCGCATCTCTTCATTGTCCGGATAAAGCGCGCAGCCATTGGCCAGCAATTCCACCGCCTTGAGTTCGGTCTTTGTTTTGTAGGCCCACGCGCGCCCGGTTAACAGAATGGCTTCGCTATTCTGCGGCTCAAGCTCAAGCGCTCGTTCTGCACTCTCACGCAGCAGGCGGATGCGCATCATGCGCTGCGCCATATAGGCGTGGAGCAGGTGGGCGTCCGCCTTATGCGCAAAGTGGCGGCGAATGTCATCTGCCCTGCGCAGCGCCTGGCGGCGATGGCCGCGTCGGGAGGTGATCCGACACGCGGTTTCTTGCGCCGCATAGCTGTCCGGGGTCAGCTGCAACCAAGCGTCGGCGCTTCTCTGGGCCTGCTCGAGATCTCCACTTTGCAGCGCCAGTTCCGCGATGATGGCGTGACCTTCCGTATTCTCCGGCGCCACATGCACCAACTGTTTCGCCAAGCGCATGGCTTCTTGCACCTCGTCCAGCACGTGCAGGACCCGCGCCAACGTAGCCAAGACGGCCGGCTCGTCCGGTGCGATGGCAAGCGCCTGCCCAAGCATAAAACTCGCTTCCTGCCATCGCTCCAGCTGCATCAGCGCCTCCGCGCGGGTGACAAGGTGTGTTAGCTCTTCGCTGCTCATGCGGCTACGCTCAGATCAACCGGCGGCTGCGTAGGAACGTGTTGAGGTCTTTGTAAGCCTCATCGTTGCTGTACATTGCAAAGTTCCGCGCCGACTCCAACCACGGGCCGATACTTGATTTGACGTCTTTAATGGCGCGGCGAAAGTCCCGCTGGGTTACACCGCGAACATTGCCGCTTGTAATGGCGTCTTCCAGCGCAAGCTCCGTGGCGCTGTCGCATAGGTGCACGAGATCAGCACCGGAGTAATCTTGCGTACGCTTCACCACCCAGTCGAAATCGATTTCATCGGCGGGCCGTTCTGCCATCGCCTGAGAGAGGATGTGATGACGGGCCGCCACATCCGGTGGCAGTACCAACAGCGTGCGGTCAAATCGCCCCGGACGGCGCAGCGCAGAATCCACGTCCCAAGGCTGGTTGGTGGCACCAAGGACAAAGACACCTTCGTTTTTTGCATCCACCCCATCCATCTCGGTCAGGAGCTGATTGACAATATTCGAGTAATGCGCCGAACCTCGCATCAAGCCGCGCTTACGCCCCAGTGCTTCTATTTCGTCAAAGAAGATCACACACGGCGCTGAGGACCGCGCCTGTTCAAACAGCGCGTGTAATTTACGTTCGCTTTCACCCATCCACATGTCGAGGACATCATCAAGGGCAACGTGAATGAACGAGGCACCCAGTTCCCCGGCAATGGCGCGGGCGACAAACGTTTTGCCACACCCTGGTGGGCCATACAGCAACAGACCACCGTTTAGCGATTTTTTGTACATGCGGCGCAGCTTGGGGTCGCGCATGGGTGCTAGAAAGCTGATTTCTATGCGCCGTTTGACCTCCTCCAAGCCAGCAACATCCGCAAGAGTGATCCCAGACTTAGCGTTTGCATCACTCGCATCAGCAACGGCATGCAAGGCAACCACGTTATCCCCGGGATGGTCATCTGCCGCATCGTCACTGGCCTCGTGTACCAGTACAGGCTGGGGCGCGGCATCTTGATCAATCGGCGTTGGTGTGGCCGCAGCTGGTTTGACACTTTCAACAGGTGGCGGCGCTTCGGGTGCAAGCGCGGCAAGTAAGCGGGCATACCCTTCAGCGGTAGCGGTGTCACCTAAACCCGTTGCCGCTTTGGCGGCACAAGCCATGGCGTCTACGTTTGTGGGTTCCTGGGTAAGGATAGCCTGGCAGAGCGCCAACGCCTCCTTATGTTGCGAATCTTGCTGATGCAGCTGCGCCAGCTGCAGACGCAACGCAATGTTGTCCGGCTGCTGTTCGATCAGCGCACGCAAGTTCTCAATGAGGGGATTCTGAGAAGTGAAGTTCTCTGCCACAACGCTCTCCTGTGATAGTTAGAGCGTAGGTCACAGGCTGTGCGGGATAGGTTCATTTTTGATTTTGCGGAATAAAAAGGCCAAGTCTGGCTAATAAACTTTCCGTCCTTCAATCCGATCTGTAGCCTAGCCTCATGGTAGTAGAGATCAGCAACGATATCTGGACGATGGATGGCCCCGACCTAGTGTTCGCGGGCGCTTCCATGAACACTCGAATGACCGTGGTGCGCCTCCAAGATGGATGTCTTTGGGTACATTCACCAATCGAGTTAAATGCGCAGACGCGGGCCTTCCTGAATGATCTTGGAGGTGATGTCGCGGCGCTCGTCGGGCCAAACAAGTTTCACCATCTGTTTATCGAGCCTTGGCGAGAGGCGTTTCCAGACGCTGTAGTGTTCGCGGAGGAAGAACTTAGGAAGAAAATTCCCTCCTTATCTACCGCAGAACTCCTTAGCAACCAAGCTGCTAGCCTGTACGCAAACGACATTGACCAGGTCATCTTTGGTGGGAATCGCATGTTTCAGGAGGCCGTGTTTTTTCACAGAGCCAGCCGCAGCCTGATCTTTACTGATCTGATGGTTAACTTGAAAGCAGACGGTGTGAGCTTCCTTCCGAGGATGTTTCTGAAATTTGAAGGGGTAACCTACCCCAACGGCGGCATCCCCCGCCTCTACCGATGGTTCACCAACGATAAAGCTGCGGCGCGAGCCGCCTTAAACACGATCAGGGGATGGCAACCCCAGCGCGTCCTCTTCTGCCATGGCGAGCCGCTTGAGCTTCCTGCGCAAGCGCTGCTTGAGCGAGAGTTCAGCTACCTAGACTGAACAACACTTTTGCATCAGAACTACATACGCGGGCTCGCCTGGGCAAACGTCCACTGGTGGCCGCCAAGGTCTTTTGCCGTGAACCAGCGTGCGCCGTGATGTGTGGGTTCTTCAACAATTTCAGCCCCACGCACAGTGACATGGCCATACTGAGCGTCTAAATCGTCGACAAACACCCAGGGTGTGTGCGTCACACCCTCGTGCCCTGCCGTTCCGGCAAACAAAATAAGAGAGACGTTGCCGACGTGAAACTCTATCCAAGTGTGGTCGGTGAATGCTTCGGGTATGGGTGAGGCAGCGGAAAAGCCAAATACGTCCTGCAACCAGTGTGCGGCAGCGATTGGATCCGCGTAGTGCACAACCAGGGCAAGTTTCGCCATCTGCAAAGGTGTGTGCGCTTCATGCTCGCGCCGCTCAAACCATCGCGCCAGCCACGTCGGAGTCATACCCACCCAAGCGCTGCCGCCGCGGTCTTCCCCTTTGATCGTTGCAACTACGGTAACCAGGGTGCCGGAGGCAATGGCTTCAAAAGTCACTTCGGTGTCGACGTCGTCGATCAAACTTTTCCAGGCCAAACGCGCACCGGGCTCCCAATGGGTAATGGTTGCAAGCTCATGCCCTTCGCCGGTATCCAGGTCATACACCTCTAACACGCGTCCGCCCAGCCCTGGCTCAATACGCATCTCATAAGCACGTGTGGAGTCGTGAAAGTTGATCGGCCCTTGCAACCACCAACAGTTCACCTCTTCGGTGAACACTTTGAACGTGGTAGCGGGGTCGGCGGCAACCTCGACGGAGGATGAAATGGAGTTGGGTTTGCGTTGGGTGTTCGGTTGCTCGCTCATCGTTTCTTTTCCTCGTTCCTTGTTCCTCGTTCCTCGATTCTCGACTCTTGTTTCTCACATACGTTTGCATCTAGGGCTTTTTACCGTCGGGTTTTGGTACTTGCCGTTCCACATGTTGTTTAAACGACTGTAGTTGGGCATCCCATTGCTGCTGCAGTGTCTCCAACCAACGACGCATTTCGCTCATGGCATCGGGTTGCAGATGGAAGATCCGTGCGCGTGCGTCGGCGGCGGGGCGTTCGTCTCGCGCAATACCCGCGTCGAGCAGGATGCGCAAGTGTTTGCTCATGCGTGATCGGGTCACACCGATAGCGTCGGCCAAGTCACTGGCACGATGCGGGGCCTGGACAAGCAGCTCCACAATCGCGCGCCGTGTTGGGTCGGCCAGCGCATCAAGTTCGCTGTCAAGGGCAGTTAATTGATTTAGCATATAAGAAATAATTTCATAAATAGGAAACTATTTCAACCCCATCGGCCAATCCCACCGACTGGAACCGTGTGGACGCCATCTAACTACCGCTATAGTGTGGCGCTAAAGGCGCTATGACAGCGACAATTTGGATCGCAAGTCTTAGCTACCGGCGCACTGATTCGAGGGGGAAAAATGGCAATCGTAGAAACACAGTATGGCCGCGTGAACGGCACCGAAATAAATGGTCTGCACACCTTTCTGGGTATTCCATTTGCGGCACCACCTGTCGCGGAGCGTCGTTGGGCAGCGCCCGAGGCACCAGAGCCGTGGACTGGTGTTTTAGAGGTAAATGATTGGAGCGGCCAATCATGGCAGCCCATCATGGAAGGCATGGGCCCGCTGGATTTTGCGTTCAACGCGGGTGCTGCTGCCAACCGCAACGAAGATTGTCTGTATCTAAACGTATGGACGCCCGGGCTAGATGACCGCAAGCGGCCGGTCCTCGTGTGGATCCACGGTGGTGGTTTCTCCGGCGGTACCGGTGGCACCCCCATGTATGACGGGACCACACTGGCCCAGCGCGGAGATGCAGTGATAGTGACCATCAATTACCGCTTGGGTGCACTGGGATTCCTAAACCTCAACGAAGTCACCGGCGGTCGCATCCCTGCCACAGGCAATGAAGGCTTGCTCGACCAGGTGCAAGCACTGGTCTGGGTGCGGGACAACATCGAACGCTTTGGCGGAGATGCAAACCGCGTCACCATCTTCGGTGAGTCCGCAGGAGGTATGAGTGTTGGCGCCCTACTGGCTTTTGATCCCGCACAGGGTCTATTCCACAGAGCCATCCCACAAAGTGGCGCCTGCAGTACCGCACAGACCACAGCAAAAGCCGCGGAAGTCGCAGAAGCAGTTCTGGACAGTGTTGGCATTTCGACCAACGCCGGTGTGGAGGAGTTTCTGGCACTGGATCCGGAAGCGCTCATCAACGCGGGGCAAGCGGCCAGCGCTAAACTGGGTGGGGCGATGGTTTTCCAACCCTGCGTTGACGGCACACAGCTATCGGGCCTGCCTATTAACAATGTCGCCAACGGCTCTGCGGACGGCATACCCATCATGGTCGGCGCTACCAGGGACGAGTGGCGGCTGTTCACCTCGATGCGGGGATTTGAAGTCAATTTCGACGACGCGATGCTCGAAGGCGCGTTGTCTATGCGTATGGAAGATCCTGCAAAAGTCATAAGCGCCTACCGAGATGCACGCATCGCGCGCGGCCAGGCTGCGGAACCCAACGACCTGTTTGCCGCCATAGAAACTGATCGCATATTCCGCATCCCCGCCATTCGCCTGGCGGAAACCTATGCCGCAAGAGGGCAGAACGCATACCAGTACCTGTTTGCCTGGGATTCTCCCTGGGGTGACGGCAATTTGGGTTCACCCCACGCCATCGACATTGGCTTTGTTTTCGGGACACACGAGTTCAGCGAAGGCAGCAGTGAATTTTTCGGACATGGGCCCGCAGCGGACACGTTGGCGCAACACGTGCAGGATGCGTGGTTGGCGTTTGCCAGTACGGGCGATCCACGCACCGAGGCGCTCAGCGACTGGCAAACTTATGCAGAAGCGACGCGCTCCACCGCCTTGTTTGGAGATCCACTGCAGGTAAAAAGTGATCCATTTGGTCCGGAGCGAGCAGTGTGGAACGAGGTAGACGCGCAAATCGGCGGTTTGTAGCCACGCAGCGCTGAACGCCATCCGGGGGGCACAAATGAAGTATTTTGGCTATCAAGACGCCCCCTATCCCGTCAGGGAGGACATAGGTGAAGCGTATCGCGCGTACTGGGCAAAATTAGCCGCTCCGGGTACTTGGTGGACCGGCGCGGAACGTATCGCCATTGCGCAGGAAACGCGTAACGCGCTCACCTGTGAGTTTTGTGCGGCACGTAAACTTGCGCTTTCACCGTATACCTTTGCGGGCCAGCATACCCACAGCGGCAACCTACCGGAGCTTGTCGTGGATGCGGTGCACCGGGTTGTCACCGATCAGAACCGCATCACGCAGACATACATCAATGACAATGATACCAACGGCTTGAGTAAAGCCGCCTACGTAGAATTGGTTGGTGTTGTGGTGGCTGTGTTCAGCATCGATGAGTTTAACCGTGCGCTGGGTATAGAGGTGGAAACGCTGCCTGAACCGCAGCCGGGTGAAACCAGCCAATACACTCCCGCCAATCTCAGCGAAGACATTGGTTTTGTGCCGACGGTGCCACCCGCAGGCGCGGCGGGTAACGAAGCGGACCTATGGCCAGCAGGTTTTGCAGCGAATGTAGTACGGGCGCTGACCCTGGTGCCTAACGCTTTACGTGAGTGGCGAGAAATTGCAGCGGTGCAATATCTGGCGCTTGAGAAGATGCGCGATTACTTCAAGGACGACAGCCGCGCGATTAACCGGTTACAGATGGAATTGGTGGCCGGTAGAGTCTCCGCGGTTAATGAGTGTTTTTACTGAACCAACGCACATGCATCGATGCTCCGTGCGAGCGCACAGAGAACCAACACCGCAGTCAACATTCAGGGTATTGGCGGAGACTTAGACAGTGCAGATCAAGGCATTGAGTTTGGTGCTCAGCTGATGCAGTTTGCCGAAGCGGTGGCGAAGCGCGATCAGGAAACGCTGCCTACTGCGCGGCAGGCATTACTGGATGCCGCGGGTCCAGCCGTACTGGTTGACGCTGCCGGGGTGGCGGCCAACTTCCAGCGTATGGTGCGCATTGCTGATCCCATCGGTATCCCCTATGACAACCTGGAGTCCGAGATGGCGAGGCAGGTGCAGGATGAGCTAAATCTCACTGCATACCCTTCTGCTCAGCATGCGATGATAAATCGCAGCGCTTAGGGTGCTGCTGCAATACACTGCATTTCGCCCCTCAGACCCGCTACCGAACCTCCGTCTTCACTCAGCACCTGTGCTCGGCGTTACAAGCTGTTCGTTTAAGCCGGGAACATACTCCGCGCCGTGCAGCACTTGCACGGAAGAACCGGCAAAGTCGTCGCCTATCGGTTCAAAGCGGCCACCCAGGCAGCTACTCAAGAACGCTTCGGTAGTGGCAAAAAACGACATACGGTTTTCCGGCCGGGCAAACCCGTGCCCTTCGTCGGGGTAGTTCAAATAGGTGACCGGCAGGCCACGCTCATCCATGGCTGCCACAATCTGATCCGACTCGGCCTTGGTTACCCGTGGATCGTTTTCACCCTGCCCAATCAACAGAGGCACTTTGATGTCCGCCACACGTGCAATGGGAGAGCGGTTATACATGTCTGCCCGGTCGGCTTCGTTGCTGGGATCACCGACGAAGGCAAACCAATTTGCCTCTAAGCTCGGGCGCCAGTAATCAGGGAAGGACTCGATCAACGTAATCAGATTGGAAGGCCCGACTATATCAACACCACAAGCGAAGGTATCCGGCGTAAAGGTGACACCCACCAGCGTTGCGTATCCGCCGTATGAGCCGCCCATGATGGCCACTTCGTTGGCAATCTTGTTTTCCTGCGCCCATTCAACCGCATCGATCAGATCGTCATGCATCTTGCCGGCAAACTCTTTCTTGGCAGCGTTCAAAAAGTCCTTGCCGAAACCGGTCGAGCCGCGATAGTTCACCGATAGCACCGCGTAGCCACGGTCGGACAGCCACTGATGCGAGCTGTTGTAACCATAACTGTCCCGCGCCCACGGACCGCCATGCACCATTAACACCATGGGTTGCGGCGTTTCCGGTATGCCATCGCCATCCGCATCAGAGCCTTCCGGCAGCGTTAAATAAGCCGTTAGCGTGAGCCCATCCCGAGACTTCAGCTCAAGCGGCTGCATTGGCTGCAGGGATACCTCCGCCAGCGCCGGCCGGGTGGAAAATATTTCCGTCGCGGTTTGCTGTTCAATGTCATACAGGTAGTAAACGCCCGGATCTTCCGGTGCATCTGTCGCGATGACCAGCTTGTTGCCATCGTTAGATCGAGACACAAAGTAGAGGTCGCCCTGCATTTGCTGCTGCATGTCAGCGAGGATCGCTGCGTAGCTGTCATTCAGACCACGCCATTGCAGTCGCAAGTACTCCGAAGCGTATGCATCTATCTCCCCGGTGGCGAGGTTGTAGAGCACTTTGGAAATATCAGCGCGCGGATCTTCGGCGAGTGTTGTGAACTCACCGGTATCCAAATTTAGTTTTACCAAGGCTGCGGTATTGCGGTTGCGGCTATCCACCAAATAGATGTGCGTGTTGTCGGCATCAAAGGTGAGGGCAAAACTGTTCATGACATCCTGCACGCCAAATTCCGCCAGCACTTCAGGGTCGCCATCGGTCAGCCGCAACAAGTTTCGCGCACCACCAGGCAGCTGCTCCCAAGCTATCCGCACTTCAAGGTTATGGTCCACCGCCCAGGCCGGATATCCCGGGTTCTCTGCAATTAAGCTACGCTCCCCGGTCCGCACGTTGATAAGGTAGGCGTCGAACAACTGAGGATTGCGGTCGTTTAAACCCACCGCAATGTGGTCCGGATGATGCTTGCTGCGCGCCATTAGGGTCGCGCGCACGTCATCACCCACTGGCGTCAGATCAGAGATGTCGCCGGTCTTCAAATTAACTGCATGGATGTGATAGTTCTCGTTGCCACCCTGGTCCTGGCTGTAGAGCAAAAACTCGTTGTTGTGCGCCCAATAATGTACAGGTATGCCGCGCTCGGTTTCACGGGTCACAACGCGCGCCGCGTCTGGGTCGCTTGTGGGTGCAACCCAAAGGTTCATGACCCCTTCGTGGGGCGCTAACCATGACAGCCAATTCCCGTCTGGGCTGATGCGACCTTGGGTGCGCACGGGATTGTCGAAAAAGGTGTGGCGTGTGACGAGTGCCGGAGGCTCAACATCAACGGCAGCAGCAATCTCTCTGGCGGTTTCTTCAGGTTGTACCGACGTGTTTTCGCTGCATCCAAAACTCAGCGCCAACAGCAGCACCATTGCGATTTGATTTTTCATTCTTAGGTCACTGGGATCCGATCCGAAGGTGGGCGCGGACTCTACCACCTTCCGCCACGAAATAAAGTCGCTGCTGCCTACCTCGGCATCAGGCTGAACTGGGGAGCCTCTGCATAAGTCTCAAAAGCTCAGAGGCACTGGCGCGTGGGCTGGCAAGGCAGCGCTCGCAGGAAATGTAGGCACCTTTTCAAGAGCGCCAA
>JANQKS010000046.1 GCA_028281005.1 Pseudomonadales bacterium | reverse complement strand
CGCCAACAACGCCCAAGGACCCCACAGACCCGCCCTGTGGGAGATCGCCAGCTTTACGCTAACTGCGTCATTGCTCGTCGCAATATCCGGATATGACTCCTCACGCTTCCTTGCCAGCCCAAAGCTGGCGAACTCTGATCCTAAGTTTTCAAGTGGTTTGAGCACTAGGGGCTTTTAGAAAATCGTGCGCTATTGCTGCGCGGTGCGTGTAGGATTTTGACCCTCACGTCTTGAGGGGAGCAGCATGAAATTATGCTGGCGTGTAATTTGGGGCCATGGCTGCAGTCAACGTATCCGCGCTCATGATCTATGAGCACTAGTGGCCGGTTACGTTGAGACGCTGTTGCGTCGACCCGGTTGGATGCTGCGGCGAAAAAAAACAGCTGACAGCTTGGCAGTTCGCGGTGATACTGTGCGCAAGGTAGAGCACCCCTACCCCCCCTCCACTGGGAAAGCGCGCTACGCGCCGGGTGAATTCTCATTTAAATCTGTCTAATTGAGTGGCATACGTTAGGAGGGATCGCCAAACCCACTCGGTTTAGGAGGTTTAAGCATGAAATTATCCGCACCACTTTATCGGCTGAAGCGCCACGCTAAACGGCTCGCCCGCGCCCAGAACATTCCGCTCCATGAAGCTCTAGATGCCATCGCGCGCCGCGAGGGTTTGGCGCAATGGAGTCTGTTGTCGGCGCAACACCATCGCTCCCCACCCGCAGCGCGTTTGTACGCCCAGTTGCATCCGGGTGATCTTCTGCTGCTGGCGGCCAGACCCGGCCAAGGCAAAACGATGTTGGGTCTGGAGCTGGCGGTTCAAGCCATGCGCGTGGGTCATCAGGCTCACTTCTACACCCTGGAATACACCAACGACCAAGCTATGCATCTGGTCTCGGAGGTAGTGCAGAACCAAGGTGAAGCGCTGCAAAATATGGCTCAGCTTTTTAACGCGGAATGCTCGGAAGATATTTGTGCCGCTTATATCACTCAAACGCTCGTGCAAGCGCAGAGCAATTCTCTGGTGGTCATCGACTATCTGCAGCAGCTTGATCTGAAACGCATCCATCCCCCGTTACAACAACAAGTGAGTCAACTGCGGCAGTTTGCGCAACGGCGTGGGTTGATCATGGTGTTTATCGCTCAGGTTGAGCGAGAGTTTGAACTCGCCGCGCATAAGTTACCTGGATTGTCGGATGTACGCTTACCAAATCCGTTGGATTTGAAGCTGTTTGACACAGCTTGTTTCTTGGGTGACGGAGAGATTGAGATCTGCGCAGTCGCGTAGGCTCGTCCGTGGCGGTGTCCGGCGGCGTGCTAACATGGACCGGGTTTATGGTTTTGGGATAGAGTCTTGCATGCCCCGGACATCAAACTGTTTGAGCTAGCACCGACACGCTCATCGCGCGTGCGATGGGCCTTGTTGGAGGCGGAACTGCCGTATGAGTCGGTGGGTAACGACGTCAGTATCATCGGCTCAGCGGCTCTGCGTGAGGTGCACCCGCTGGGCAAACTACCGGCGGCGGTGATTGATGGCCGGCCTTTGTTTGAATCGGCCGCGATCTTAGCGGCGGTAGCGGACTTGGTGCCGGACAAAAAGCTGATCGCAACACCTGGTAGCTGGTCGCGCTATCTGCACGAGCAGTGGGTCAGTTTTGCGCAGTCCGAAATGGAAGCGTTTGTGCAGAGCAGTGAGGTGAACAGCATCGATTTCATCATACCGCCTAGCCAACATGTGCCGGACATTCTTGCCCAGAACGATATGTTTTATAGAAAGGCGGCCGCTGCGCTGAACGAGGCGCTGGGGCAAACAGACTACCTGGTGGACAATCGATTCTCAGTGACGGATATCTACGTCGGATATGTTTTGCATTGGGGAGAAGAACGCCACTTGCTGGACGGTTTTGAGCACCTGCAGGCGTATAAGGCACGCTTAATGGCGCGGGAACATTGTCCTTGGCAGGCTCCCTAGCCGACAAAGGCAGCGCGCGCTGGTTTCTCAGCCGGAGCGGTTTCACCTTTTATCCACGCCAGAACCGTATCTGCGTCGGATACCTCAAACGGATCCGTGGGGCAGTCATCTTCAAGGCCGGGCTCCACAAAGATCTGCTCAATTTCACCATTGTTCACCACCATGGCGTAGCGCCATGAGCGTGGACCAAAACCGAGGTTTTCTTTGTTCACTAACATACCCATCTTGCGCGTAAATTCGCCGTTGCCGTCGGGTAACATCTTCACGCGGTCTGCGCCGATGTGTTTGGACCACTGGAACATCACAAACGCGTCGTTAACCGAGAGGCAATAAATGTCATCGACGCCGTGGGCGTTGAATTTGTCGTACAGTTCTTCGAACCGCGGCAAGTGGGTAGAAGAACAGGTCGGCGTAAACGCGCCAGGTAACGCGAATACCACCACGCGGCGGTTGTTGAAGATCTCTTCTGAGCTTACGTCCTGCCAGCGAAACGGGTTGTCACCGCCAATGGATTCGTCGCGTACGCGGGTTTTGAAGACTGCGTGGGGGACGTGGTTGGTAGCAGCAAATTGCATTGTCTTGGGCTCCTTAATGATTGACACTGGTCATCATAAGGATCCAAGACAATATATATAATGAATTATATCTATTACTGCAATTAGCGCTGTCTATCGTTCACGTGATACAGCTTAGAACTGTATCCGTACCCCTGCTTCAACGGTGCGCCCAGGTGCGGGTGCAACGTCTTTGATGAATGAAGCGTGATTGCGCTGCTCATCGTCGGTCAGATTTTTGCCGTGCAAAAACACCCCGACGGTGGTTTCACCCACCGGAATGTCGGCGCCGATGTAGACGCGCAGGTCATTATAGCTGTCGGTGCGCAACTCAAACTCCGCTGTGTCCCGTTGCTCCTGAACTCTGAGGTAGTCGACAGCAGCCAATACCGGGCCGAACTGCAGAGATACTCCACCGCCATAACGTAATGGTGGGATGCGCGGTAGATCGTCGTCACCACTGATGTCGACTTCTGCGCTCACGTAGTCAAACATGCCCCGTACGCGGGCTTCGCCGCCTTCCCACTGCGCCACACGAACGCTGGCCTCAAGGTCCACACCCATGAAGTCGGCATCGTCTTGCAGCCACTCATATACCGGTAGCCCATCTTCGACCTCACCGTTGGCTTGCTCGTAGATAAAGTCGCTGAAGCGGTTGTAGTACACCGTTGCCTCGCCTTCCCACACGCCTCCTGTGAAGTTCAATGTGGCCGACAGCCCGGTCGCTACCTCGTTGTCGAGATTGGGATCCCCAATTTCAAATGCGTTGGTAGCAATGTGCGGCCCGTTGGAATACAGCTCTTCGCTGATCGGCGCTCGTGAAGATTGGTCAAGCAGCAGCCCTAACCGCAAACTGTCGCTAAGCGGTACTACCGCGCCGATTGAGAACGCATAGGTGGTAAAACTTTCGCTGGAATTGGCTTCGGGATCGTGTTCTACCCGTCCTACACGTACGCCGGTTTCCAAATCCCAATTGTCGAAGGAACGTTCACCCAACCAGAATATACCGGTGTCGGTGGAATCGACCGGGGGTGTAAAGGCTTCCTCTTCAAAGCCGATGGCGGAGAACTCTCGGTCATTGTGCTGAAAACCTACAACCCCGAGCCAGTTACCTTCTTCATAGGTTAACTCGCCGCGTAATTCCCAGGCTTCGTTGCTGTAGTCGATGGCTGCTTCGCCATTGCCTTCAATTTCCGTGTGCTCATAATCATTGATGCCCAAGCGCAGGTTGAGGGCGTTAAACGGACCAAAAGGGTCTCGCACGTCTAACTCAAGGTCGATTCTGGTCTGCTCCATATCGAGGATCGGATTGCCTTCTTCTTCTTCCTCTTCTTCTTCGCCACCTTCTTCGCCTTCGTGCTCATGCTCGTGACCTCCGGGCAGGCCGTAGTCGGCTTCGATGCGGCTTACGGCGACGCCGAAGAAACCCCAGTCGTCGACGTAGGAAACACCACCCGCATAAGATTCGAAATCAAAAGCGCTGCCGGGCAGTTCTCCACGTGCTTCCTCTTCCTCTTCGTGTTCCTCCTCACCTTCTTCGTGCTCTTCTTCCTCTAGAGCGCGCAGGCGGCGTGATTCCGCAAAGCCCGGAATTTCATAGTCGTCGCCGTCTTTCCAGTTGCCATCCAGGTGCCAGGCGAAATGTTCGCCAATACCGCCGTTTAATTTGATGATGGTGTTGTTGCCGTCTGACGCATCGTCATAACGCGTTTCGACTCCACCGGTGATGGGGGCATCTGGCACACTGCTTGGAATGCGCCCGGTATCGATGTCTACAACCCCGCCGATGGCGCCGGAGCCATACAGTAAGGTGCTGGAGCCTTTGAGCACCTCAATGCGCTCAGCGAGAAACGGTTCGATCGTCACTGCGTGGTCAGCACTGGTAACCGATACGTCGAGCGCGTCAATACGATCTTCCATGATACGCACTCTGGGTCCGGCTAGACCGCGGATAACGGGCCGGCTGACGGCAGATCCGAATTGTGCAGACTGGATGCCGGGTTGCCGGCCGAGCGTATCCCCGATTCCGTTTGATGCGTTTCTATGTAACTGTTGACCGGTTAACACCGAGGACGCCTGGGACAGGCCGTCAGCAGCGAGGGGGTGGGCAATAACAACCACCTCCTCCACAATTTCAGGCGTGTCGTCGGCCATTGCCGCGGTGGTGACCCCCACAAAACTCATGCTCAATAAGAGCAAGCTTCTGATTTCCATAGTTTTTCCTGACTTATAGTTTTCGCGGCGACGTGGTCGCAGCTTTGAAAAACGCCAATGCTCAGTTGCTGTGCGATGGTGCTTTGGATGCCACCACGCGCGTCAACAACAGTGCTCTCCACAACAGCGGTTCGCTTCTGACAGTGCTAAGCACAATTCAATTGAGGTACCGCGACACAGCGCTTCAGGAGGATATTGTTACGATATATCATTACCCTGTCTAGTCGGATAAAGCTCGGTAGGACAAGCCGAAGACAACAAAGTTCGGTAGAACAAGGGTCCGGCCTGCGCCGGGCCGCCATAGGGCATGTCGGTGTCGCAATCGTTGGCGCGGACGCCGGCCACTGCGTTGGCTGCATCTGTAGTGACCAAAGGGAGGGCCAGCAGCAAACAGCAGCAGCCATGAATTGATCTGACGATGTGCACGTCGGGTATCATAGCCGACAACACTGTGCAGCGCTTAGTGTTGCACCGCACAGGTACCGGAAGGGGAACAGCATGACGGAACGTTTGACAGACCGTATGACAGACAGTTATCGGGGCATTGTGCCCTATCTGTATTACGACGATGTCGAGGCGGCCATGGAGTGGTACACCCGTGTGTTTGGATTCACAGAGATTGGGCGATGGGAGGATCAGGCAGGTCAGGTTCAGAACGCGGAGATGCGTGTCGGTGACACGGAGTTGTGGTTGGATGGCTCCGGCAAACGTTCAGAACAAGATACTCGACCCACCTGGATGGGCGTATGGGTCGCAGATGTGGATGCGGTGTATGAACGTGTGTGTGCCGCAGGGGTGGCGTGCGACGCTCCGGTGGACCGCGAATTTGGCGTGCGTATGCTCACCGTCGACGACGGTATGGGTTATCAGTGGGGTTTCATAAAGCGGATCTAGTGCTCAAACCACTTGAAAACTTAGGATCAGAGTTCGCGTTGGTTCAGCACTTCATTCACTGTCTTTAGCTGCTCCGTCTTCTGCTCACTGTCCGGCAGGATGTGCTCCCAACGGTCCGGAGCATCACCTCGGCGCAGCCATTTGTCCGGATATTCCGCCGCTTGGCTGCGATCTGTATGCCGGAACACAGCGCCTTGATTAAATTTTCGCGAAAACGGGATGTTGTGTTGACCCTCTTGGTCAGCGAGAGAGGCGTACAGCTGTTCGCGCATTTTTAGCTTGGTGGCGAGCAGCGCCGGATCCTCAATCAGATTGTTGGCTTCCTGCGGATCGGCATGCAGGTCAAACAACTCTTCGGTATCCCACACACCGTGGTATTGAATGTACTTGAAGCGATCCGTGCGTAGGGCGAACACCGTGGGGGTGTGTGGGTAGTTAAATTCCCAGTAGTACTCGTAAGTCAGCGTGTCGCGCCAGGTGGGTTTTGTTGCGGCGTCGGCTTTTGCTAAACCGATGAAGCTGGCGCCGTCATAGTGGGTTGGGATCTCTGCGCCAGCCAAGGTCAGCAGCGACGGGGCGATGTCGATGTTGGCCACCATTTCATATACCACAGACCCTGCCGGGAAATGCCCTGGGCCGGACATGAGCAGCGGCACCCGCATGGATTCCTCATAAGCGTTTCTTTTATCGATCAGACCGTGCTCGCCAAATAGAAAGCCGTTGTCTCCCATGAGAATCACCACGGTATTTTTGTGCAAACCCTGTGTCTCCAACCACTGCTGCAAGCGACCGAGGCTGTCGTCTACAGCGCTCAGTGCACGATGGTACTGGCGTTTAAACTCTTTCAGCGGCAGGTCGCTGTGGTAGGGGAAGTCCACGCCATGCCAGCTGTTGCGTTGGTTGTGTACCCACATCGGCACATCAGCGTCTTCGGCAGGCGGCTCACCGATTTTGATGTCCGCGTCAGCATATTGATCTTTGTGGCGCTCGGCCGGGTCTAAATTCGCGTGCACCGCTTTGTGAGAAAGATATAGAAAGAAAGGTTTTTCGGGATCGCGTTGGGTGAGGAACTGCAGTGCGTAATCGGTCAACTCATCGGTGATGTATCCTTGCTGCGGAACATTTTCACCGTTGACGTTCAGCATACTGCGCGCGCCAAAGGCGTTTAAGGGATAGTAGTTGCCTTGGCCTGCAAAACTCACCCAATAGTCAAACTCAGGTCGCGGGTCGGCTATTGCCCCGCCCATGTGCCATTTGCCGACAAATGCTGTTTGATAGCCCGCCGCCTGCATTCGCTCGGGAAATAGTTCGAGACCGGTTGGCAACGGTCGGTTGTTATCGATCACCCCATGGTTGTGCATCATTTGCCCGGTGAGGATGCTGGCGCGGCTGGGGGAACACAGCGCGGTTGTGACAAAGGCGTTTTTGAAATGCACGCCCTCAGCGGCTAACGCATCCATGTTGGGCGTTTCCAATACCGGATTAAGAAAACCTACTTCGTCGTAACGCTGATCGTCGGTCAGGATGAAAACGATGTTAGGCGGATGACCTTCGCTATGGGTTGCGTATCCCCAAGGGGCTAGGCAGATGCTGCACAGGATGAAGATAAAAGAGGTAATCACGCGGCCGGTTGCGTGCGCCGGCGGGTGTTGCGACATTGTCTCTGAAAACATGGCCTCCCCTATTCCTTGCTGTGGTTTGCTGTCGCTTTTCTTTTTGCTCTGATTTTGTAAGCTCGTCGTGTCAGCAGACGACGCTTGCAGCGGCTTGAGCCTGCAATTTTGCATGAAAGGGTGCCTCCACGGCAGACGAAATGTGACCTGTACCCCACTTTTTCCATAGTTCGGCTCAGCCGAAAAATATTAGCGGTTCAGCCGAGTTGTGCTGCAGCCTTTGCGCCATAGAATGCTCGCGGCGGCGGCGGTAGCTGTTCGTCAATAACAAGCGCACAAACGTATTGTTCGCACAAAATACACAAACACGAAAGTAAGGCTGACCTAATGAGCGACACCAACCAAGAAGTACATGAAGCACCCGTTGTCACTGAAGAATTAACCTTTGGTCAGCGTCTGTCCCGCTGGATTGATGATCCTTCCGCCTCTGTGGTAGTGGGTATTGTGATCCCTGCGGTAGCCTCCACCCTGGTGCTGTCCGGCATTTGGGCCATGGGAGCAGCGGTAAACTAAACTACGGAATTTCCGAATAAATACTTGGCGATAAACAGTTAGGGAGCCTCTGAGCTTTTGAGACTTATGCAGAGGCTCCCTAGGTAAACATTTGAGCTTACCCGATAGTGTGCGAAAGGCACCTATCGGGGTAGGCTGATGAACGACAAATCTTCAGCGCGTGAACAAGTAGAAACTGATCGCGCCACACCATCCCAACTTTCTTCCCCATTTCTCCCCATCTCTAAGGACGCACGTGCGGGATTTGTCACGTCGTGAGGGCCGCGCCCGCTGTGCACGGCAAAGACGCGCGGCAAAAGTTGTATGCTGACTGGATGTCAGACGCTGCGATATCAGCGTGAGGGTGTCAGGCCGTTTCGGACAGCTGGGGTTCCCCGCTGTGACCACACTGTTGGTGTAACGTGTTAACCAGGGGGGCGGGTAAACCTAACCCATCCGCCAGCGTCGCCAGGTAGGCTTGACCGGCAGCGCAGTGCTCATCAAGCGCCAGCAGCGATGCGGTATACACTTCTATTTTAGTGGCCAAGTCTGGGCAAGATGCAACCAGCTGCTCGAGTGACGGTGGGGTTTGCATTTGCTGTTGCAGTGTTTCCAGCTGCTCTGTGGGTAGTCCCTGATCTAGCGCCTGCTGCCAAATGCGCTGCTGTTCTTCGGCGGTTAAGTGCCCGTCGGCGTGGGCGGCTGCAATCATGGCCTGCAAAATCAACGGCGCTGTGTCCGTTGCTTCCGGCGCAACCACCGCTTCAAACTCCCGCTGCGTGATGGCTGGGTCCTCTTGTTGTGCCGGGGCGTTGTTGCTTCGATAACTTTGGTAAGCTTTCCAAGCCATGCCTCCCACGGCAACCAAACCCGCACCCTTGAGTAGTTTTTTGGCGGACTTCTTGTTGGTAAAAGCGCTGACTAACGCGCCTCCGGCTGCACCGCTTAAGGCGCCAGTCAGTGCGGTGCTTGCTTGGGGGTTTTTGAGTAGTTTGTCGATAGGCATATGGTTGCTCCTTAATCACCTATATCGCTAAATGTATGTAGCTAGTGTCCTGTTTGGTTAATTCAATGAATTAACCAAACAGGACACCAAAATTTCTCATCGAATATCTTCAGTTAGGACACATCATCACGCCATCAGTTCGTTTCTACGCACCTGGCAGAGATAACCGAACAGTGCGGAAGCGTAATGATTCGGCTTCACCGAATCGGACTTCTGAGTTTCTCTGCTTGTTTGCGCAAGCGGGAATCGCAGAATTGTGCTCAGAATTAAGGAGCACATATGGTCACGCAGTTAGTATTACCACCGGCACTAGAAGCCGAGTGGCGCAGCAAGATTGAACGGCAGCTGGACTTGACGCTGTCTTCCGTGCATTGGCAGATCAAGCGCCTGGTCTTGGTGTTTGATGTCGACAACAGCTCGGTGGGTAAACAAGGCGTGCATTCTCTGTACAGTTGTCGGCTTGAAGCCAAGCTGCGCTCGGGACGCTCACACGTACTGAAAGTCAACAACAGAGACCCACAAGCGTGTGCCGCGGACATTGCCGCGCGGCTGCGGCGCGAGATTGTGCGCGACAAGCAATTGGGCTTGCAGGTCAGCTAGGCTAAGCGTTCAGTAAACAGGTTAGTTAAGCAGTCGGGTGCGCGCTTGCTCGGTGATTTGCAGCACGGCGGGATGTTTGAGCTTGCGTTCCGGCGAGATTGCGTAAAAACTCTCGCGGATTGTCTCCACCGCTCCTAGCTCCACCGAGTGATACATCGAGGCTACTTCTTCGGCGATGGCCTTAGGCGCTGGATAAACACCAATCGCGGCCTCACCAAATGCCTTCAGCAAGGCGCTGTCGTCAAATTCCGCCATGATTAAGGGGGAAACGTCGATGCTGTCGAACCAATCATCCAAACCGCGCCGCAATGGGCTGCCTTGAATGGGTAGTAATATCGGCGCGCCGTCTAAACTGTTTGGAAATTTCTTCTGGTATTTGCGCGCGATGGTGCGATGGGCAAAGAAACTGATGTGGCTTTCACCCAGCGTATGGTTGTAGGCCTTGACGTTGGTGCCGGCTGGAATGGGTCTATCGGAGATCACCAGATCGAGTCGATGCACGGCCAGGTCTCCCAGCAGGTGGTCTAGATCACCTTCATGGCAGATGACCTTGACGGGGTCCTCCATGTTTAAGGCGGGCTCGATAACGCGCAGCGCGATCAGTTTTGGGATGGAGTTGACGATACCGACGTTTAAGGTGGTTGGAATCAGCGCCTGGCTGCTTTTTACGCGCTGGGTGAGCTCCGCACCCAGCATAAAAATTTCATCTGCATATTGATTGACCACCTGGCCCGTGTCGGTGAGCGCTAAGCCACGGCCGACGCGCTCAAACAGCGCCTCTCCCACAGCTTGCTCAAGCAGTTTAAGCTGCCCACTAATGGTTTGCGGTGTGAGGTGCAGTACCTCGGAAGCGCGGGCAATGCTGCCCTCGCGCGCCACCGTCCAGAAATACAGCAGGTGGGTGTAGTTTAGATGTCTCACGTATTGGCCTTAACGCTTTACTGAGGAGAAGTTTGCATAGACTTAAACCCAAGATACAGTCGATTCCACGAACAATATACTTCGATATTATCGAACTAGCGATGGTTCGGGAAAACCGAAACAAAGCCTCTTAAAGAATGACTGGACCTTCTGTTCCTATCAAATAGAGTGCGCTCGTGTAGAATATTGTTCTTAGAAGGAGCGTCTCGTGAGTATCAATTCTCGTATGGAAAAACCTCAAGCGGCAGTAGCTGCAGCGGCACCTGATGCTGCGTCGCTGAACGCACTGGAACAAAATGGCGTGTTGCGCAACACCTATCGGCTGTTGTCGATGACGTTGGCATTCAGTGCGGTCACTGCGGTTAGCTCAGCCGCCCTCAATTTGCCGCATCCGGGTATCCTGCTGACCTTGGCCGGATACTTCGGCTTGCTGTTCCTCACCAGCTATCTGCGCAACAGCGCTTGGGGATTGGTGAGTGTGTTCGCCTTGACCGGCTTTATGGGCTACACGCTCGGACCGATTTTGAACGCTTATCTGAGCCTGGCTAACGGGGCCACCTTGATCGCCACAGCCATGGGCACCACCGCCGTGGCCTTTGTGGGCCTGTCGTTGTACGCGCGCTCAAGTGCAGCGCCGGACATGATGCGCTTCGGGCCGTTTCTATTTATTGGCATATTGGTGGCGTTCTGTTTGGGGCTTGCCGCGATTTTCTTTTCCCTACCGATGTTGTCACTGGCAGTTTCCGGGCTGTTTGTCATGCTCATGAGCGGCCTCATCATGTGGGAGACGCAAAACATTGTGCGCGGTGGAGAAACCAACTACATCATGGCGACGGTGACGCTGTTCGTATCGGTGTTCAACTTATTCACCAGCCTGTTACACATCTTCGGCTTCCTCGGTGGTGAAGAGGGCTAATGTCCTCACGTATCGGCATATTTGGTGGTGGTCAGCTTGGCGCTTATTTGTGCCAAGCCGCATCACGCCTTGGTTTAAGCAGTTCAGTGCTCGCCTTTACCGAAGACAGCATGGCGAAAGGTTTCGCTGACCGCTGCATCGTGGCGCCACCTGCGGATGTGCACGCGCTGCACGCGCTGTTGGCCACCACAGATGTGCTGACCTTTGAGGTTGAAGCCGTTCCCGATGCGATCCTGGACGAAATCAGCCGCTTTGAAGCGGCGGGTCAGATCCGTGTTGCTCCCAGCGTCGATGTGATGCGGTTGCTAAAAGACAAACTCAGTCAAAAGCAGTGGCTGCAGGAACAAGGGTTTGCCACCGCGGAGTTTGTAGATTGTGGTGAAGAAGTATCGCTACAAGCACTCATTGATCAATTTGGCTTACCGTTTGTGCAGAAAGCGCATCAAGGTGGGTATGACGGCAAAGGTGTGCAGGTCATCCGCTCTGCGGAACAAGCGGACGAGTTGTGGCGCGCTGGCGCGTTGGCCGAGAAGTTTATTGGCGATAAGCGCGAAATAGCCGTGTTGGTGGCGCGTTCAGCAGACGGAGATGTGTGCCGTTATCCTGTGGTGGAGATGTTATTTGAGCCAGAAGGCAACGTGCTGCTGCAAGCGCACTCACCCGCGGCCATCCCGGCAGATATTGCCGAGCAGGCGCTTAACCTTGGCCAAGCCATAGTGGCGCGCCTGGCCGGTGTGGGCTTGTTCGCCGTGGAGATGTTCCTCACAGCGGATGGACAATTGTTGGTCAACGAGATTTCGCCGCGAGTACACAACACAGGCCACCTCTCTATGGAGGCCAACGTCACCTGTCAATACGAGCAACATGTGCGCGCCGTTGCAGGCCTGCCGCTGGGAGAAGAACAGCAATTTAAGGCGGCGGTAATGAGTAATATGCTCTACAGCGATGGCTGGGCAGAGATGCCAAAACTTGCCTGTGGCGCCAATCGCTGGGACCAATACACCCACGTGCACTGGTACGGTAAAACCGGTGGCAAGCAGTTTCGTAAAATGGGACACATCACAAGTGTAGGCGAAGATCTCAATACCGCTGCACGACGTGCAGAAGATACGCTGCAGGCATTGACCCAACCGCCCGGTAAAGTAGTTTGAGCGCACGGGTCAGCATCATCATGGGCAGCGACTCTGATCTGCCCATCATGTCCGCCGCGCAGCAGGTCCTCAACGAACTCGGTGTAGACAACGAAGTTGCCATTGTCAGTGCCCATCGTACCCCCGAGCGTATGTTCCAATACGCTCAAGACGCAGAAAAAAACGGCATCTCAGTGATTATCGCCGGCGCCGGTGGGGCCGCACATTTACCGGGTATGGTGGCTTCGCTGACGCCCTTGCCGGTGATTGGTGTGCCGGTCAGCGCCACCAAGCTGGAAGGCCAAGATGCGCTGTTATCCATTGTGCAAATGCCGGCTGGCATACCCGTGGCCACGGTTGCCATCGATAACGCCCGCAACGCCGGTTTGCTGGCCGCACAGATGTTAGGTATCAGTGACCCAGCGGTGCGCGAAGCGATCCGCGCCTTCAGGGCGGACATGAAAGCGGCAGTGGAAGCCAAAGCCCGCGCCCTAGCAGAAGGTTAGCCTCTCCTTGGAAAGCTTGTTTCTTGAAAATCTGACTTCACCGCCGCTGCTGTTCTTTTTGCTCGGCATAGCCGCCACCCTGGTGCGCAGTGACCTGGAGATCCCGGAACAGATCGCCAAATTTTTGTCTCTGTACTTGTTGTTTGCGATTGGCTTGAAGGGCGGACTTGCGTTAGCGGAAAGCCCGCTCAGTGCCTCCATCTTTATTAGCCTACTGGCGGCGCTGGTGATGGCCTCGATTGTGCCGTTTTATGTGTTTTTCCTATTGCGCCGGCGTTTTTCAGTCGCCGATGCGGCGGCCACCGCGGCCACCTATGGCTCTATTAGCGCGGTTACTTTTGTCACCGCAACCAGTTACTTAGATGCCAACGGCGTGCCTTGGAGCGGTCATCTGGTGGCGGCCATGGCGTTGATGGAATCTCCGGCGATAGTGATCGGGTTGTTGTTGTACCGCCTTTACGGTAGTCGGGAAGAAAACGAGCTACCGGAACTGATGAAACGCGGCGACTTGCTGCGTGATTCGTTTTTCAATGGCTCGGTGTTTCTGATCGTCGGCAGTCTAATTATCGGCTGGCTGGCCGGTCCTGAGGGTACACAACAGGTCAGCCCGATGATCGATGACTTGTTTATCGGCGTGCTGTGTTTGTTTCTGCTGGACATGGGCATTGTCGCCGCCCGCCGTTTACAGGACCTGCGCAATAAGGCGGCAGGAGCAAGTCCGATGGGTCTGGTCACCTGGGGACTCGCTTTCCCCCTGATCAATGCGGCTTTAGCCACAGCATTGTCGGTTGCCCTGGGCCTGTCGGAAGGTGATGCGGTCCTATTGATTGTATTGTGCGCCAGCGCGTCCTACATTGCGGTACCTGCCGCGATGCGGTTGGCGTTACCGGAGGCGAATCCGAGTGTCTATTTGGCCATGTCGCTGGCAATCACTTTCCCGTTTAATCTGCTTATTGGCATTCCTCTCTACCATCAGCTCATGAAATGGCTGGCTTAAGGCCGAAGTGAGCACTGAGGTCCATCATGAAACCATGTAAACGCTTAGAGATAGTCATCGAACAACCTTTGGCCCAGCGTTTGGCGCAACGCCTGGTGGAACTGGAAGCACCCGGCTACACCGTGATTGACCACGCCGGCGGTATGGGTGACCGAGGGGTGCGGCGGGCTGATGAACCGACCGGAACGTCCACCAACTGCGTGTTCATCATTGCCTGTGACGATCCCCAGATCATTGATCAAATTGTCGATGGGGTACGTCCCATTTTGTCGCGTTCTGGCGGGATTTGTTTGGTCAGTGATGCCATGTGGGTGCGGCACTAGGAACCTCGCTTATGCGCAGAAAATAGCGAATCTGATGCGCGGTTAATTCTACTTGTTAGGGAAGGCGGTTTGAGTAAATTAATACTGCACTAACAAGGAGACCGCAGCGTGGATCTACAGATCGAAACACAGGACGTTGACCTTCCTCCCCATTCCCTGGAAAGCCTGCGCAGCCGTGTACAACGTGCCATGGGCCGCGTTGGCGACAATGTTAGCCGTCTGCATTTAAGCCTACGTGATGAAAACAGCTCTAAGGGTGGGCGTGACAAGATTTGCGTGGTGCGAGCCACTTTAAACACGGGTGGTGAAATTTTGGTAGTGGATCGCAGCCGCCGTCTGCCCCGCGCATTGTTTCGCGGCCTCCGCCGCAGCAAAGTTTTAGTACGGCGTGAGTTAAAAAAGCGGCGTCAACGCGCCCGTCAGCGACGTACGCCCGCTTTTGCTTGAGCGCAGGGTGTTCAAGGCTGGTGCTGCGTCTGGAACCAGGCGCACCAGTTTGCCGCCCGCTGCGTTTTCCAACAGTAGGTAAACTAAGCCATCAGGGCCCATTTCCACGTCACGTATGCGTGCCAAGCCGGTGATGATGGTTTCCGCATGTACAATTTGGCCGTCTTCCACCACCAGTCGGAACAGATCGGATGCTTTCAGCGAGCCAACAAATAGATTTTCTTGCCACGCGGGAAACTTGTCACCGTGGTAAATCATTAGATTTGACACCGCCGGTGATGGCGTGAGGTCGTAAGCGGGTTGCTCGATGTCTTCTAGCGCAATTTCTAGATGTAGATTTTTGCCGTACTCCACCTCGGTAAGGTTGTAGTCCATGCCTTTGGAATAGAGCGGCCAACCATAATTGCGCCCAGGACGCAGCAGATTTACCTCGTCACCGCCGCGAGGACCATGTTCGGTGCTCCACAGGGTGTGAGTGCGCCGGTCGTATTCCAGGCCTTGGGGAGAGCGGTGGCCGTAAGTCCAAATTTCAGGCATCGCATCGGCTTGCCCGACAAAGGGGTTGTCGCTGGGGAGACGGCCGTCATCGTGCAGCCGCATGATCTTACCGTAGGGAGAAGTTAGGTCTTGCGGGCCTTCGAAGTTGCTAAGCCCTTTTAAGCCGACACTAAAAAACAAGTAGCCGTCGCCGTCGAATGCCAAACGCCTGCCTGCGGCAGTATCCACCATGGACGAATAAAACGCCGGATCCGCTTGCCATATCACTTCTTCATCAACCCACCGACGGTCCTTTATACGGCCGCGGATGACGCGATTCATGGATATCGGTAACAGCGATTCCCGTGCGGCTTCATTACAGTCCGCGCAGCGATGTCCGTAGTGCAGATACACCCAGCCGTTGTTGGCAAAATCTGGATGCAGTGCCACCTCCATAATGTGCCCAACGTCGGCATCAAGCCCGTACAGTTCAAGTGCTTCACCAAAACCGGTGGGCGCCCCTTCGATGAGGTCCGACACGCTGCCGTCGGCGGCCACTTGCCTTAAGCCAAACAGTTTTTCGGTGACTAGAAACCCACCATCGGGTAGCGGCGCCACGGAATAGGTTTGAGCACTAGGTCGGCGCAAGCGCCTGTGTCACGAAACGCTGAATGAGCTGGGATCAAGCGTGAGTGTGCAGCGGTCTAGGAAGGTTTCCGCCGCGGCGAAAATGCGTTCCTTTTTACTGGGCTCTAAGCGGTTTAAGCCACTCGCGAACATGGCTAAACGCTTGTTACGTTTTAACTCATCCAAGTGTTTGGCGACAAAACGCCAATACAACCCGTCGACCACGTCGCACCATTCACCGCGCCGAAAGTCGCTCATTTTTAGCAGATAATTGGAGCCGCAAATGTAGGGTTTGGTGGCGAAAACACCACCTTCGCTGTTTAAACCCATGCCATACACATTTGGCACCATCACCCAATCGTAGGCGTCGACGTAGTAAGTCATGAAATACTCATAGACCGTGGTCGGTTCGATCTCGCAGAGGTTCATGAGGTTAGCCAAAACCATCAGGCGATTGATGTGATGGTTCCAACCCAGTGTCTGCTGATGTTGTATCGCTGCGTCCAGCGGTGGAATGCCAGTCGTGCCTTCGTGCCAGTGTCGAGTGAGTTGGCGCCGATTGCCTCTAGTGTTGGCCGCGCGCATGGAGTCACCGTGTAGGGTGTAGACGCCGCGTACAAACTCGCGCCAGCCAATCAGCTGGCGCAGGATGCCTTCTAAATCGTTGAGCGGCACATCATGGGTGCGGGCATATTCTTGGATCCCGCTGATCACCTCTATTGGGGTCAGCAGGCCTAAGTTAATCAACGGTGACAAAGCGCTGTGAAACAGGATGGCGGAACGGGTGGTAATGGCGTCTTCATAGGTGCCGAAGCCGACCAGTCGTTGTGCCAAAAATTGTTCGAGCCAGTGCCGCGCACCGGTGCGGGTGGTGGGTAACCACAGTTGCTTGGCGTTACCGGGATGATCGGCAAAACGTTTGCACACCTCATCGATGACGGCATGGGTGCAGGCGCTGTGTTCCACCGTTTCGATGATGGGTACACTCTGTTTGGCAGGTAGTTTTTTGCGGTTTTCGCTATCAAAGCTCCATTGACCGCCCGTTGGTGTGCCGTCGCCGTTGAGGAGCACACCCAAATCTATGCGTTGGCGCTTGTAAAAGTTGGCCATGCGCAACCGCGGTTTGTCCTTGGCATAAGACTGAAACGATGCAACGCTGCTGATAAAGCCGGGATCGCCCGCCTTTGTCCAGACCACGTTATGCGCTTGGCACCAGCGTTGGAGCCGCTGCTGCAGCTTTTGGTCGCTGATGGCAAAGCTATCGAAGCGTTTGCTGCCGCTTTCATGCAGCACCGCAGTCAAGGCCGAATCAATGCTCTGGCCCGAATCGAGAGGGAAGTAGCTGAGATGAAAACCGGCATCTTGCAGCTGTTGCGCGTGTTCGCGCATGGCGCCGAGCACAAGCGCCAGTTTTTGCTGGTGATAGGGTCTGCGCGTGCAGAGGTCTGGGTCTTCCACCATGACCAGATGAGAGTTCTTGAAAGCCGCGAGATTTTCCAAGGGGTAGAGGTGGTTACCCGGCAAGAAAAAAACCCCGGCGGCGTTGGTTGGCATGGTGGTTCGGTTTAGCGCGAGTTAGCGCGAAGGAGCGAGCTGGATACCATCGGCTGTCGCAACCGCCACCAGGGCATCTTCAAACAAAGCCCGCGCTTGGGAGGAAATCTCGCCCAGCTTTTGATGCAGCGCGCGCTCCGCGGGGTCGGTGTCCTCACATTCGTTGCTGTAGTGTTCGAATGAGGTGATGTCCATAAGCAGCTTAGCAATATGGTTGGGGCATTCACATTGTAACCCCGGGCTCATGGCTGCGATGCGGCCCAACTCTTCGCTGCTGAAGCGTTGTGGGGAAGCCTTAAACGCTTGTGCCTCCTGTGGTTGCAGGTGCGCGAGGATGTCGCGATCTTCAACGGGCCCGGTCAGGGTGACCACACCATGTTCTTGCAATTTAGCGACGGTGCGCCGCGAGGCATATTTGTACACCACAACCAACAAACTCAGATCAGTGTGCAGCTCGAGCAGCACGTCGATGTATTCCGGGGGTAGGGTGTCACTTTCAATGACCAGTGCTTCCGCGTCTGCGTAGCCGCTGTGGGTGCGCCATCCGCTCAACTCGCCGGGGTAGCGATGCTGGACCACAGCGTTGCCGCTAAGCAACCAACAGACGTTAGGGCCAACTAGGCTCAGGGAACTGATCTGCACTTGAGATTGGGGTTGTTCGTGCAGGCCCGCCAATTCGCGCAGTTGTTCGATGCTCAACTCAGCGAGGTGCGCAAGTGCATGGCCGCGGCCCACCAAAGCCTTGATCAGCTGCAACTGCTCTACGTGTTCCTGGGTGTAAATTCGTCGGCCGGTATCGCTGCGCAAGGGAATTGCGATGCCGTGGCGGCTTTCCCACTTGCGTAGCGTATGAGCGGGGATTTGGGTGAGTTGGGCGACGGCCCCGATGGAGAGTTGTTGCATGGCCTGGCTCTGTGCGTTCGTTGTCGCAGTATTGTCTAACATCGTTTGAGGAAATTACAAATACGGTGGTTTATGCCGCCCGCGTGACCAGCGGTACGTGAGCAAAGCGGCTGTGTTGCGGAGTTGCGCGGGCGCGGAAGCGGTTGCGCGTGATAGTTAGACATTTCTTTAACCTCGGGTAAGAACGGGTGTAATTCTTGGACAATAGTTACTATATGTCAACATTAAATATGGACAAATCTGAATAATATGGCTAAATAGACACCATATATATGTTTTTTGAGACTTTAGATGGACAAAGAAAGCCGCAGCGGTGTTTTATTAGGTGCACATGGCGGTATTGGCAGGGCGCTACTGACGCAATTCTCAACGGACGCGAGCATCGAGCATATTGAAGCCACACATCGCATTCCTCTGTATAGCGAAGGTGAGGCTAAGAAAGTCTCATGGCGGACGCTGGATCTTGAATGTGCAGACAACATTCAGCGCAACACCGAGCGTTGGTGTGCGTCTTTGCCATCGCTCGACTTTGTCGTTTGTGCCGCCGGTGTGTTGCACGATGGCGAATTGAAACCGGAAAAGCGCATGCAACAGCTGCGCGAGCACAACATGCATCGCCTGTTCCAGATTAACGCTGCAGGTCCGTTGGCGGTGCTGGCCGGCTTAGAACCGTTGTTGAAGAAATCACACCAGCCCAAAGTAATGGTGCTCTCAGCTCAGGTAGGCAGTATTGCGGACAATCACTTAGGTGGGTGGTACAGCTATCGCATGTCTAAGGCAGCGCTGAACATGGGCCTCAAGACATTTGCCATAGAAGCGGCCCGCTGGCGCAACGATGCGGTCGTGATGGCCGTGCATCCGGGCACCACGTTGTCGCAGTTGTCAGCGCCCTTCGTGCGTCAACGTAAGGCGCCGGTGCGCCAAGCAGCCGAGACGGCGGCACACCTGGATCAGCTATTGAAGCATGCTGACAGCGCACATCACGGTGGCTTTTTTACAGCGCAGGGTGAGCGTTTGCCCTGGTAAACGCGGACGGCATGCACTAGGTCGACAAGGTCTCAACGCGGCGCGTGGACAATAACGGAGAACACCCTAAACTCGGAAATAGCGACAGGTTGGAGCTGGTATTTGTCTGATGATTGTTTTGTATTTGGTCTGCGTTTAGACGGAGAAGGGGGTGGCGTTGAGATATCAGAAGCTCCTTCTGGTGTTGATGAAGCGCAGCACTGGTTACATCTAGACTATTCCATCGGTGACGCGGAAAGCTGGCTGATCGGCAGGGGTGTCGAGCATATGCTTGCGGAAAGCCTGGTCCGCACTGATACCCGCCCGCGCGCCTTTAAAGTGGGGGATTGTGCCGTCGTCGTGTTGCGCGGGGTCAACCTCAATCCGGGCGCTGATCCGGAAGACATGGTTTCACTGCGTATGTTGATCGAACCGGACCGTCTCATCACCGTGCGGCAAAGACGTTTGTTATCCGCGCAAGACGTGCGCCAAACGTTGCAAAACGGCCGCGGGCCGAAAGACGTATCCAGCCTGGTAGCGACCCTCATCGAACGTTTGGCGGATCGCGTTGCGGATGTCGTCGATGGGATAGAAGAGCAAATGGCGGTGTTTGAAGACCAGGCCGAAGTTGGCAGCGCCGCAGAAGTGCGTCAAGCGGTCACGGCCTTGCGCCGCCAGGTAGCCGTCGTCCGACGTTATCTAGCGCCGCAGCGAGATGCCTTGGAAAACCTCTACCGGTCCGCGCGAGGGCTCCTCAACGACGAAGACGCCTTTGCGGTGCGCGAACAAGCAGATCGCATCACGCGCTACGTGGAAGATTTGGATCTGGTTCGAGAGCGCGCGTTGGTGGTGCAGGAAGAACTGCTTAATCGCATTGCTCAGGAACAAAACGCACGCATGTATGTGCTGTCTGTGGTGGCTGCCATCTTCTTGCCGATCACCTTTATTACCGGCTTGTTTGGCATGAATGTAGCGGGTCTGCCGGGTACTGAAGAAGAGCTCTCATTTTGGGCTGTGTCCGGCATCATGGCCGTGATTAGCTTAGCGGTGGTCGCTTTGTTTTGGATCAAACGCTGGTTCTAATGCGTCATCAAGGGGTTGTTCCAAGCGCAGGGTGCCGTCCATATGGACATCGCGCTGGGGGAAGGCAATGACGATGTCGTTTTCTCGGAACAGCTCATCGATGCGGAAACGCAGATTGCTGCGGATGACGCGCAGATCCCTATCGCGGTTGGCTTCAATCCAATAATAGACGTCGAACACTAAGGCGCTGTCGCCAAAGTCTTCAAAGATCACCAGCGGGCTTGGCTCATCTAATACCGCGGTTTCTTCCCTGGCAGCTTGCTCTATGAGTTCGGCCACGCGTTTAACCGGTGAACCGTAGGCCACACCCACCCGCACCACTGACCTTGCGAGGCGATCCACCAAGGTCCAGTTAACCACGATATTCTCCAGCAGATGACTGTTGGGTACCAACAAATGCACGCCGTCAATGCGGCGAATACGGGTAGAACGTGTATTTATGGTTTCCACCGTGCCGCGGGTGTCACCAATTTCCAAAAAGTCGCCGATCCTGATGGGCCGTTCCCACATCAAGATCCAGCCGCTGATGAAATTGTTGATGATGTTCTGTGCACCAAAACCTACACCGATGGCGATGGCACCGGTGACAAAGGCGAACGCAGTGAGCGGTACGTTGAGCAACTCCAGTGTGGTCAAAGCCAACACGCCTATAGCAGTGATGTGAAACGCCCTGGAGATGAGCTGGATCGCGTCTGGATTGACCTCGTTTTTGCTCAAACGGCTGTTGATCAGTTTGCCGCCCCAGCGGATAACAAGCCAGCCGACAAGCAGCACAACCGGCACCAGCAATAGTTGTGCAATGGTGATGGTTTGGTCGCCGAGGGTAATCAGCGGTTGGTTTATAAAGACCAAAATGTTTTCCATGGCAGCTAGTGTGCCATCAAATCGAATTAATCGCTGGTAAAGGGGCAGAGTTTTGAACCGTAGGTCATCAGTACTGTCACAATCTGTTAAAACACTCCGAAGAACTGATGTAGGCAACACGATAAGATAGCAGCGGCTGCGTTCGGCTTAGCGACAACGGAATTAGTTTTGCCTAATAAAAGAGCAACGGCGCGAGGAGTTCGATGGTTTGCGCTGGTTACGGGCGTGCTGCTTGCCGCAACCGCCACTGCCCAGCCTGACTCGATGGCTGCCATCAAAATCGAAGGTACCCCGCGCGCGGTCACGCCTATCATCAGAGCGTATTTTGAGGAGCGCGAGCTGGTGTGTGCCCCATCCACGCCCGCCTATCAGCGCGACGTGCAGGACACGGCACGTGAAGCCCTGGATGCGCTCGGCTATTTTGCCGCCCAGATTCAGTTTGCCGACTCGACGGCAGAGCGATGCAGTTTGCTGGTGCAACTGGGCCAACGTGCGCAGCTGACCGAATGGCAATTGGCATATAGCGGTAGCGTTGCCGAGCCTACGCTCGCCCGGGTGCAGCAAGTGTTGCCGGGATTGCCCACCGCGTTTGATCCCCAAGCGTACAATGCCATCAAACAGTCTTATCTAGTTGCGTTAACTGATGCCGGATATATAGATGCCGTTTTTGAGCAGGCCGAGGTGGACGTCGACTTGGCGGACAATCGCGCCGCAGTAAATTGGCTGGTAAAGCCGGGCCCGCGCTACGTCATCGATCCTTTGAAAATCGAACAAACGGTCCTGCGCGATGATCTCATGCAAGCGTTTATTGAGTTTGATGAAGGCGATTTCCTCGTCAACGAACAAGTGCTGCAAACCTACAACAATCTCATCAGCAGCGATTACTTCGGCTCGGTGCGTGTCTCCCCGGCGTTAGACCGGCGCACAAACGGCAAGGTGCCGGTGAGCATCACGGCCACGCCCGCCAATCAGTGGTCGTATCTCGCCGGACCCGGATTTGCCACCGATACCGGCCCCAGAGTGCGGGCCGAAGCGGATTCCCGCTACCTCAACAAACACGGCCACCGACTAAGATTATCGTCGCTACTGTCACCGGTGTCCGGAAACATAAAAACTGAATACCGCTGGCCTTACGGGAATCCGAACCACGAATGGTATGCCCTGGACGCGCGTTATGCCTACGAAGATACCGATACGGCTAAAAGCGACACCCTCGGCATGGGACTGCGTAGAACGTCTCGGCTCAGCCGTCATTGGACCCAGACCACCTACCTGGATTATCGGGTCGAAGATTTTGACGTCTCGGATCAAGAGGGTCGTTCGCAACTGCTGCTACTGGGCGGTAACTTCGGCTACACCAGTAGCATAGATGCGCCGCGTCCCCGCGGCGGTAGACGCTTCAGCGTGGACATCCGAGGCGGCAGTGAGTCACTGCTCTCGGACAACGATGTTATTCAGCTGCGTATCAGCGCGAAGCAAATATTGCCCTTTATTGGCCGTAGCCGCGTGTTGCTGCGGGCGGAGGCGGGCTACAGTTGGCAGGACAGTTTTGCCGAGTTACCGGCATCCCTGCGCTTCTTTGCCGGAGGCGATCGCTCGGTGCGCGGTTACGCGCTGGAGTCGCTGGGGGAAGAGGATGATACCGGTCGTGTGATCGGCGGTGACCGCCTGGTGGTCGGTTCGCTGGAATTTGACACCCCGATAAACGGTCGTTGGTCGATGGCGCTCTTTACAGATGTAGGCAGCGCCTTCATAGACAAGCCTAACTTCAGTCAGAGTTTTGGCGTGGGCCTACGCTGGTTTTCTCCGCTGGGCCCGATACGTGTCGATCTTGCCCACCCCATGCAAGATTCGGATCAACTGGTTAGGTTACACATCTCCTTGGGCCCAGACATTTGATGCGCTGGTTTGGGCTGCTATTGGCGCTGGTGCTGTTGTTGGGCGCGATGCTGGCGGCCGCGGCAACCTGGCTGCTTGCCACCGATCGCGGTACCCAGTTGCTTGGCAGTGAAGTCGTCAAACGCGTGCCTGGATTAGAGCTTGGCGAACTGAGCGGTAATCTTATTGACGGCGTGCACATCACACGGGTGCGGTACGCGGCGGAGCCGAGCGTGGTGTTGCGCGACGTAAAGGTTGAGGTTGAGCTTTGGCCGCTGCTTGATTTACAGGCCTTACAGGTCACAAGCCTCGCAGTCGGCGAACTACAAATTGATACTTTGGCTAACGTTCCAGCAGATGCTTCGGCAACTACAGCGGCATCATCCGCGCTGGTTTTGGCGGACTTATCGCTGCCGACTTTGCCTTTATCGGTGTACCTGCACTCAGCGCACCTGAAAAAAGTGACCTATGACGCCACCACGCTCAGCGATTTGCACTTAACCGGGGCTTGGACCGATGCGGGGCTGGAGTTAAGCGACGTGCGCCTGGCCAGCTCGGGTATACAAGTGGATGGGCGCGTGGCCTTAAGAAGCATCACCGCAGCCCCTATGGACATAGACCTTGCCCTCACCTGGTTTCGCGAAGAAGCGCGTGGCCGCTTGACCGCAGAAGGACCATTGACGCGGTTAACCGTGACGCACCGTTTACACTTGTTAGAGCATTCTCCTGTGCTCAGCGAAGGGGTTCTTGAGTTGCGGGATTGGCCGACCATTCACGCTGAGTTACAGCACAGCAGCAACGATCCCGCATTAAGTCTATCTACCGCAGTGGTGGGGAGCGGTGAATCCTGGCGTATCGATACGGACGGTCGCATCTTGGGTTATGCAGTGCAAGGCCAGGTGGATGCGGACTTGGGCGAGGCTATGTTGCTGACCGTCGGCGATGCCAAGTTGGCTAAAGTTTTGAATCTGGCGGGACAAGTGAGTCTGCAACCGGAGCCGCAAGCCCGCTTCAGAATCACCAGCACCGACGTAGCCCCGCTAGAGATCGGTGTTGGTGGAGATGTTGTGCTGCAATTGGACTGGCAAAACGATCAACTTGAGCTGGCCCTCGAGTCGACGCGACTGACTACCAATCAAATGGCTGTTGAAACCATCAAGGTGTCTGCTCAGGGGCCCATTAATGAGCTGGTATTTGACGCCCAATGGCGAGAAGGCACGGTTAAAGGGGTTCTTCGTGAAGTGCTCAGTGAGCAAACCAGCATCGCTATTGAAAGCGGTGCGCAGGTCACCTATGCGGATTTGCGCCTGCGGAATACCGCTGCTTTTGTGGTGCAGCGCCGCGGTGCGTGGTGGAACGTGACGCCACATTGCTGGACCGGTTTTGGCGAAGTGTGCATCGAGGCCAGCACCTTGTCGGAATCAAGTGCTTCGATGCAGGGCCGCGTGTCCGATTTCCCTCTGGCTGTCCTGAACGGTACCAGCGAGCTCACTTTTGCCGATGGCACTCGTCTCAACGGATCGTGGCGCTGGCAGCTGCAGGGCCACGATTGGCGTGGAGAAGCTGAGTTGAGCACCCAGGGTCTCGATTTCAGCGCCGGGGGACGCCGCTTTGACTGGCTGCCCGACGCAACGCTTAAGACGCGGTTCTCATCTGCGTCGGTTTTGCTGGATGCATCCGCCGCGCAGCCAGGCTTGCAATGGCAGGCCAACCTTGAAGCGGATGGGTGGTCGAGGGATAGCCAGATACAAGGCAGCCTTCGGGTTGAGTTAGATGCGGAAACTTTGCCGCTACAGGATCAAGACGCCTTGGCCTTACAACATCTACAAGGCGCCATCCACGCGGACGCCGAGCTTTCCGGCAGAATCGGTGAACCGCGCCTCGCTGCCCAGGGAACCTGGCAGCAAGGCGCGTTTAAATGGTCTGATCCGGCGCTGGAGCTCTCAGAGATTGATTTGGCTTGGCAAGCGGATGAACAAGGTTGGCAGGTGCGAGGCACGGCACAATCCGAACAAGGCGGCGCCCTGTCCATCCGCGGGCAGGGTGATGGCTACAGACTGGATGCCGACATGCAAGCGGATGTCGCCAGCACAGGGTTGCGCCTGCAATCGGACATGTGGGATGTGACCGCCATTCCTTCCGCACACCTTATCGCGCGACAGGGTCAGGCCCGCTTTACCGGTCAAGCGCATATTCCATCCGCGGCAGTGACGGTGAAAACCTTGCCCACCTCCTTACCCAAACCAGTGGCAGACGTGCGTGTCCGAGGGCGTTCGCTGCCAGAGGCGAATGCATCGACAAACACTGTGCAAGGCACCTTACAGGTGTCGTTGGGGGATGATGTGCGGTTGGATCTACTTGCCTTAGCGGTGCGTTTAACCGGCACCGTGGAAGCGCAAATTTCCGGCACCGAGGTGGTGGCCTTGCACGGTGAGTTAACCGTGGCTGATGGGTCGTTGAGCGCCAGCGGGCAGACGCTTAAAGTCAAAGAAGGCCGTATTCTCTTCTCAGGTGATCCCAATCTTCCGTACGTGGACTTAATCGCCACGCGGGACATCAAGGACTACACACCACCTTTACAAGTTGGCCTTCGCATCAGCGGACGCGCGGACGCGCTTAAAACAAGCGTGTATTCACAACCGGTGATGAACGAAACCAGAGCGCTGTCTTTTTTGGTGTTAGGGCGAGACTTTAACGAAGCTTCGGACGCCGACAGTAACCAGTTACTGTCGGCTGCCATTAGTCTGGGGCTGTCCCAAACCCAAGGTGTGGTGGAGCAACTGCGCGGTGCGCTGGGCTTAGATGAGCTTTCGGCCCTCGCCGCGGAGCAGAACGACGTCGCCATTGTTGCCGGCAAAAGAATTACCGAAGATCTCTATGTGCGCTACAGCTACAACGCCCTTTCTGCGGTGAGTGCTTTGATCATTCGCTATCATCTGAACGAGCGGTGGCGCTTAGAAGCGACCAATGATGTAAATTCATCTATGGATTTGTTGTATGAGTTTGCTCGCTAGCCAATGTGTATAGGAGCGAAGAAGAGGCGCCCCTGGACCACATTACTCGATGTGTGTCGGTTGGAGATTGGGATCGTCGTGAATAAAACTGGAATAGTTCGCGCCTTGGTCTGTTTGTTTGGTATGACTGCTGTCGTGGGTTGTGCTTCTTTGGGGCCGCGCGTGGTGGCAACCGAGAGGTATCAGTACAACCTTGCCATGCAAAGTGCGGAGGATCAGCAATTGTTGCTGAATTTGGTGCGTTTGCGTTATCGCGACCGACCCTATTTCCTTGAAACCAGTTCCTTGGCTACTCAATTCAGTATTGCACCGCAAGCGGGCCTAATCGGCGCGCTGGGTTCACCCGCGATAGAACAGGATTTGTTGGTGAGCGGCAGTGTCGGCTTGGAAGCGCAACCAACAGTGAGTTACGTGCCCTTGCAGGGCGAAGAATTCGCAAAGCGTATGCTGCGTCCGATTCCCGCAGAACACCTTGTCCTACTGGCAAACTCCGGGTGGAGCATCGAACGCATCCTACGCCTGGTTGTGCATCGAATTAATGGTGTGGTTAACGCGCCGACAGCCGCGGGGCCCACACCGGACGCCGCACCGGAATTCGAGGATTTCCTGCGTGTGGCGCGTCTGCTGCGGACCTTGCAGCAATCGCGTGGTATCGAGTTCGGCTTTGATGCAGCCCGAAAGGTGCCGTTGCTTCACGTAACAGCCGAAGGAGCGGCTAGTAGTACGTTCGAAGAACTGGCTGAACTTCTCGGTTTACAAGCTCAAGCGCGAACCTTTGAAATCGCTTGTGAGTTGCAGTCGCCGTGCCGTGACTTTAACGTGCAAATGCGCTCCATGACCGGGGTGCTGAATTTTGTTGCCCAGGCCGTGCAAGTTTCGGCGGCTGATCAAGATGCTGGTTTGGTGACCCTCACCCGCGACGAGAGGGGTGATCTTTTTGATTGGCAGCAAGTCACACAAGATCTGTTTCGAGTTGAGGTATCTGCCGAGCCGCCGTCGGCGGCGGCGGTATCGGTTAAGTACCGTGATCAATGGTTCTTTGTGGCGGACAGCGATCTACATTCCAAATCCACGCTGATGTTGATCGGGCAGTTATTCTCCTTGGTTGCTGTTGAGGGCCAATCGGATTCTCCGCTGCTGACCTTGCCTTTAGGGAACTAACGATTCTCAAGCGTATGTGGCGTATCGGCTGGTTGGGGCCGGTTGGCAGCACTCAGTCTGTGAATACGCGAACTGGCTTTGATCAGCTGTTCTGCGATACGTAAACAAGCGCGTAGCCTATCCACGCCAACGTTGAGGGAGGAGATAGGTAACTGGCGTTGAGCGGCGGCGTTGAGCAACAGCGTCTTGAGGCTGTGCCACTCTTCGCGCAGCCGGTCATAGCGGACATCCAGCTGTTTGGCATCGAAAGTGTCCAACGCTGGGTCCATGTGCGCGAGCAGCTGCGTGATGTGTTGCATGAATTCATGGATGCTGTCCGCAGCCTCCCCCACACACAGGTTGTCAATGTCGCTGCGATGCAGTTGGACTTCGTGGGCTAGGTTCGCCACCTCCTCCAAGTAGGAGTTAATCCGCAATATCTGCGGCAACTGTTCGGACAGGCTTGCAGCCATACGTTCCCGCTCCATGGTGCTGACAAAATTCTCTACCGCATCGGTGAGGGACTGCACCGCCTGAAAAGTGGGCTCAACGGTAGTAGCGGCTTTGTGCGAAGCCGAGTGCAGCGCCTGTGTGACAAGCTCATGTGTCATTTGCGCCGTGCGGGTTAACTCAAGCAACAAAGCGTCGATCGCCAGCGCGGGGGTAATCGCGACTGTCTTGTCCAAATACTGCGGCCGGCTAAGGGATTCCGCTGTTGTCACAAAGCAGCCCTCCAGAAAGTTGGCCAGCCGACTGGTGATGACCCACATGGCCGCCACCCCGAGGATGTTGAATACTGAGTGGAATAAGGCCAAAGAGACAGCCGGCGCTTCGTCAAGCCCTAAGGTTTTGCCGGTAACACTCACTAACGCCAGGAGTGCAGGCAGCAAGATGAGCGCTAACATCCCGGTTAATAGATTGAACATCACGTGCGCTGCCGCCACTCGCTTGGCGTTTGCGGTGGCACCGATGACGGACAACGCCGCGGTGGAAGTGGTACCTACGTTAGCGCCGATAACCATGGCCGCGGCGGCGTCGAGCGCAAGGACACCGCCTGTGGCTGCCGTTAACGTCAACGCAATTGCCGCACTTGAGCTTTGTGTCACCAAGGTGGCGACAAATCCGAATACCACGTAGAGCAAGATGCCAAAACCAGAACCTGTTGATAAGTCAGCAACCTCTAGCGAAGCAGAGACACCTTCAAATGCCTCGCGGAGGAAATCGATGCCAACAAAAAATAGACCAAACCCTGCCAAGGCTTCGCCTAAGGCGCCGATACGAGTGTTTTGACCCAGTAGCCGGGCAGCCATACCCAATCCAATCAGCGGCAGCGCCACGGCTTCTATTTTGAAATTGAAACCAATTGCCGCCACCAACCATCCGGTCATGGTGGTGCCAATGTTGGCACCGTAGACAATACCCAACGCCTGGCGGATGTTAAGTAAGCCGGCGTTGACAAAACCGATAGTGGCGACGGTTACCGCACTTGAAGATTGCACCGCGCCGGTGACCAAAATACCGGACGCGATGCCGCGCAACCGAGTGCTGGTGGACCGTGCCAGGATGTCACGCAATGCCTCCCCTGCTGCCAGCTTGAGGCCGTCGGTGATCATGGCGACGGCCAGCAGAAACAAGCCTAGACCGCCTAGCAGTGTACCGATGACGGTCAACATCGTTTTGGGTGCGGTATGCTGATTATGGCCACGGTGCTGAACGGTTAGGATTGTTCATTGCTTTGACGGTAACGGGGAGATCTTGCGCTATCCATACGCAAGAACCGAAGCAGCCTCGCAAAGTGCCACAAGTTCGGTAGGATGGCGTGCAGATAAGGTGGCGAATGAGGAGGGGAAATGGCTGCGATTTGGCCGAAACAGCTAACACCGGCAAGTGGCCCAATTCGGGCGGACAAACTCGATGGTGCGGCAGAAGGTATGGGGCAGTGGGGCGAGCAGACACAGGCGCTGGTGGCAGACGATTTGGTGCCCCCAGACATCATGACTGGGCTGACGTTGTTTTTGTTGTCCAGCCAGAAGCGCGAGCCGGGTAAACAGAAAATCCCCGGTGGAGGGGGTGGCGTGGCTGGTGGAGTTTGGGTGCGTGAGCGCTTCACTATTCACCGCCCGTTGACGCGTAGCGAAGCGTTTATCGTCAAAGGTGAATCGGTGGGTCGTCATGTACATAAGGGACGCCGCTACGGCACCAACCGCTGTCAAACCTTCAACACGTCGGGTGAACTGGTGGGCACTAATGTCACCACCGGTCTGTTGGCGTATAAAGTTGAAGAGGGGTTGGCAGACACCTTGGAAGGCCAAGCTCCGGACGAAATTCCAACCCCGCAGCCGGATTGGCAAGCCGCTGGGGCAAACCCGTGTCTGGAGACGTTGAAAGCGCTGTGCAAAGGCGATGAATTCAGCGGCGAGCCGGTGTTGGTTGGGCTTGATCTGATGGAGGCGCGGGACACTAAGAAACCCGACAACCCAATCCATTCTGATCCCGAACTTGCGAAAAAAGCCGGCTTGGAGAAACCCATTGCAGGCGGCTCCCATGTGTTGGCTTTCGTGTTAGAGCTGATTCTGCAGCATGCTGGACGTCACGCGCTGCTGCATGGCGCCAGCTTTGACGTGCGCTGGAAGGCGCCGGTCTATGCAGGGTTAACGATACTTCCACGTGTGTCTGTCAGCGCGGCGACGGCGGACCGTGTGGTGTTTGACATTGAAGCAACCCTGGAATTGGGCGCTACCGCTATGGTGGGTGAAGTGACGGTGCCGCTGGTTTGAGCACTGCGTTAAGCGGCATCCGGGTGCTGGAGTTTTGTAATCGCTCGGCAGCGTTGGCTGGGCGCATCCTGGCGGACTTGGGCGCCCAGGTCATCTTGGTAGAGCCACCGCAGGGGTCACCACTCCGTCACGAAGCACCCTTTATGGGCGGAACTATGGGCGGAACTATGGGCGGAACTATGGGCGGAACTACGGACGGAATTGACGACGCAGCCCAAGTTGAGCGGGGCTTTGGGCATTTATACCTGAACACCAACAAACAATCTGTGGTGCTCGACCTGGACGACGCCGCACAGCGGCAGACATTCCTCGCATTGCTGGCAACCGCTGATGTCTTCGTAGACAGTGCTGCGCCAGGTTGGTTGGACAAACGTGGCCTGGGTCACGCTGAGCTGCGCGCGATCAAACCGGATCTCATTCAATGTTCGGTTACACCGTTTGGTTTGACCACACCCTGGAGAGATCGCCTGGCGAACGACTTGGTGGCAGGGGCTGCCGGCGGCTTAATTCAAGTGTCAGGATCGCCCCGCGGCGTGCCTACCCAAGGCGGGGCGCATCCGTCCTACACCATGTCCGGCTTAGCCGCGGCTTCAGCCATTACTATTGCCCTACATCAGCGAGATTTTAGTGCGGATGTCGGTAGAGGTATCCACATTGATCTGTCGATGCAGGAAGCCACTGCGTTGGCGGTTATGCAGACCAGTTGCCCGGTGCAATGGCAGTGGTTTAAACGTATCCCGCGGCGCCCCGGTTTGTCGGCCGCCATGCCGTGTAAAGATGGAAAGTTTGTCAGCCTTCTTGTACGTCCCGAGCGGTTCGATCAGTTTATGGCGTGGGCAGACCGGGTCGGCATAGAGCATGGAATGACGTCTGAAGATTGGCGTTGGGCACGCCTGGATGCGCCGCGAGCGGGTAATCCGGTGACTGCCACAACTCTGGCGTTGGCCGATGCGTTAACCCGGGATGAGTTTGTCGACGGTGCGCTCGAAGCGGACATTGTGTGTTTGCCGGTACTCGACTTTCCCGATCTCGAACAAACACAACAGTACCTGGTGAACAGTGAATTCCAGCAAGTTGAGCACGAAGTACTAGGCGCTCCTTTAGGTTACGTTCGTTCTCCGGTCAATGCCATGGCTGACGGCGTGGAGCTGCGGCGCGCGCCGCTGCTTGGCGAGCATCAGCAATTGTTGGATGACCTGGAGACGTCGCTTCCTAACCACTTCGTCGATCTCACCGCAGTGTCGCCTAACCAAGCTCTAGCAGGCTTGCGTGTGGTGGATTTTGGCTGGGTGTTGGCCGCGCCCATCGGCACGCGTTTGCTGGCCAGTTTTGGCGCCGAAGTGATCCGTGTTGAATCGTCAACCAAACCGGACTCCACGCGGGGTCAAGCGGGCCCGGATGGGAAACCTCATGTGGATTTGGGTGGCTTGTTTAATTCCGTAAATGCCGGGAAAAAATCTCTAACCCTTGATCTGACGCAACCGCAAGGTTTGCAAATAGTCAAAGACCTCATTGCCACCGCGGACGTGGTGGTAAACAACTTCCGCCCTGGGGCGCTGGAGAAGATGGGCCTGGGCTACGATGTTTTACGGGGTCTGAAAGCGGATATCGTGTTGTTGAACCTTCCGGGTGCGCATCGGGAAGGGCCGTGGGCGCAGCGTCCTAGCATGGGCAACATACTGATGGCGGCCTCCGGTTTTAATATGCTCACCGGCTTTGCGGATGAGCGACCGCGCGGCGTTGGCATTGCTTACCCAGATTTCACCTCACCACATTTGTTGGTGGCCACCATATTGGCGGCCATACGTCAGCGGCACGCCACCGGTCGCGGCCAACAGCTGCATCTCACCCAACTGTCCGGCATGTTGTCGGTGTTGGGGTGCGAATGGATGCAATACAAAGCCAGCGGACGGCAACCACCGCGAAATGCCAACCGCAACCCTAATTACTGTCCGCATGGCGTTTATCCGACTTTGGTAGAGAGCGACCCGGATATGGATGCCTGGGTGGCGCTGGCGGTGGCGGACGATGAGCAATGGCAGGCCTTGTGTTGCTTGATGGGCCGGGCGGAGCTTAGCCAGGATCTCCGTTTTACAAGCCACGCCCTGCGTAAGCAGCATGAAGACGAGCTTGATAGTTTGATTGCCGAGTGGAGTGCCGCGCAGGATAAATGGCGCCTGGCAGACAGCTTACAGGATGCAGGTATTGCCGCCGCGCCGGTGGAACACCTGAAGGACATGCTGGAAGTTGACCCGCAGTTACCAAGGCACTATCAACAGGTCCGGCAACCGGTAGCACCTGAAATTGATATTCCTATTGACCGCGAAGCTGCCCGCTGGGTGGGTGCGGAGCTGGAGTTACAACGAGCGCCCATGCTGGGGGAACATAACCAGTACGTGCTGCAAGATATCCTCAGCTTGGATGATGACGCCTTTGTGCAACTGTTTGCCGACAACGTCGTGAACTAGTGCTCAACTAAACGCCAGTCCATCGCCGGGCACGGGCAGCTTCGTCGGTTCATTCCTGACACCCCGCACACCAGGCGCCGTGAAAGCCCGCCGGGATACGCCGCGGTAGATGTACTGTAGCCACAGGTGCAGCTGTGAGGTCTGCGGCGTCGAGGATCAGTAAATCTGAGCGGTCTTCGGCACCGCGATAAACCACGGTCAGCACCCACCCGTGGTCTTCCGACAAAGCGTTTGGGTGCGGCACAAACACCGGTTCACTGTTTTGGTCCCCGGCGGCAATGTTGTGCATATTGGTCTGTCCGGTCTGAAAGTCGTAACGCAGCAGCCCACGCATTTCTTTATCTGTGGGTTGCGCGACCATATAAGCGTAGCGATAGGGGTAGCCGGTGAAGCTTTCGTTAATGCGCGGCAGCTCAACGTGAGCCTGCAGGCGTTTGCTCTCGCGCGCGACTTTTTGCTGGAGATCAATCTCGTAACGCCACAGGGCGCCCAAAGGATCGGGTTGGTACTGGTCGCTGTGCTCATCCAATACGAAATAGTGCGGATAACGCACGGCGTCGAAAATGAGATGATCTTGCGCAGATTCGTAAGCATTCACTACGTGCTGAATAAAACAGGATTCGATAGCCACCCGCACTACTTCTCCACCCCGGCGCGGAACAATGATCAAATCGCAAGATTTTTCCGGCAGCCAACGGATGGGCATACTGTGGCCTCGATCCAGCATGCTGAAGTCGTAGCCGACGTTGAGGTCGAGCAAAACACTGTAGTGCTCGGTGATGGCCATGTCGTGCATCATCGACGCCACCGGCTGGTCAATCACCAGGTCTACTGCCACATTTCCCTCGGCATCGAGCACACCGTAACGTAGGTGTGGTGCGGCCCAACTACCAAGAAACGTCATGTATTCGCCGGTGCGGGTGTCGACCTTTGGGTGCGCGGTTTCGCCGGGCCAGGGGAGCCTTGGATTGGTGGCCTGACCCAGTGTGTCTAATCCCTGATTGACTTGCACCGGCGGCCCACCTTCAGCCAGCGCTAAGAGGTCACCGCGGTGGCGGATAACGTTGACGTTGGGGTTGCTGTCGATCGCCCGGTGGTCCGGTTGCTCAAAAAACCGGCAATATGCGGATGTCCGCACCCAACGATTTTTGTAGCTCGCACGACCGGCACGCAGATCGACCGCATGTAACATCGCGGCCTGCGGCCACCAGGAAGTGACACCTTCACCTTGAAAGCGCCCGCTAAAAGGGTTTGGCCCGTTGCGTAGCAGCGTCCCTTGCAACTCACTGGGTATAACGCCGCTGACCGCAAGATCTGTAAAGGTTTGCTCGTCGCTCACGGGTGCCAGCACGCCGCTGTTGAGATCGGCGCTCATACAGCGTCACGCAAGCTGGTTAACAGTTTCAGCAAACGGTCTTTCTCCGCCGCTGTCCATTGTTTTACCGGCAGCTGTTCGACCATGTCGGCCACGGCGGAGCCGGTGTCCTGCAGCAATTCAATACCGCCGGCGCTAAGCACCGCAAGATTTTGACGGGCGTCGCGCACCCCTCTCTCGGTGGTGACGTAGCCCATTTTCTCCAGGGGTTTTAATGCCCTCGTCACCGCTGACGGAGTGAGGCCCACGGCTGCGGCAAGGTCGACCCGAGTCATTTTTTGTTGGGGGCTGTCGTGGATACATTTCAGCAGGCGATACTCGCGATAGCTCACCCCACGTAAAAAGGACAACCCTCGATCCAAGCGGCGTTCCACCACATCACTGGTGGCAAGCAGATATTCGATGAGTTCAATGTCATTCATTCGTGCATAATACGTGACTAATCAAGTAATATGCAAGTAAATGATTGAAGTGGTTTTGCACTAGTGCTCAAACCACTTGAAAACATAGGATCAGCGGGTCTGTGGGGTTTTTGGGCTAGACGGCGTACCGCCGGTGGGGTTGGGCCCCATCAAGGTGCGCCAACAACGCCCAAGGACCCCACAG
>JANQKS010000039.1 GCA_028281005.1 Pseudomonadales bacterium | reverse complement strand
GGCCTCTCTTCTGGTCATTCGTAAGTGCTTGGTCGCCCTTACTTTATGCCCTAGAAAGAGGCCTATTTCTATTCTAGCGGTGAGATTTCCGGGCTAGTGGAGTTTGTGGCGCGCTACAAAATTGCCGGCAAAGGCCATCGGCTGCACGAGGTGAGTCAATTCCAATACGTAGGCCGACGCTGGATGTACGTGGGTGGTGAAATAAGCAGTCGTTAGGCAGACTGCTTCTTATTTCTGCGTAGAAATAGGTGTCATAGACAGGGGTTAAAGACGTTCCCAGCGTAGTACACCTTGTTCTGTCCCGCAGTGTTTACAACGCACGTGATCGAGATTCAAACTGCGGCGGTGACGTCTAGCCACAATAGCCTCACAAGTGATGCAACGTAATCCCCAAGGTGGCGCCGGCATGGCGGCGCTGTGGTTGGTGGTGTGTAGCGGTGCGCCGATACGCTCAGCTATTTGCAGCCAACGCGGACCATGACCCGCACGAAGGCCGGCGAGGGCGTGGGCAATTTCGTGAAGGATAGTGGCGTCGATCTCAGCCGGATCGTTTAACTGGACAAAGTAGCGCGAAAGGGTAATTTCCCGGGGGCCGAAGTGACAAGCGCCACAACGTTGGCGGGCGTGGTCGAGGCGTACTGTCCAATCTGGCAGCTGATGTTGCCGCAGTAGTTCGTTCGCCCGTTGTAGCGCTTGTTCAGCATCCATGCTTGTATTGAAGGACTCTAGTTTTCAAGTGGTTTGAGCACTAGTGTTTACCAATGTCGCCGGCTGGCGATGGCGCTGGCAGCCTCAAAAATGTCTGTGCGCAGGCTGGTGAGGCGGGCGTTGGCGTTTTTGAAACGTAATGGCGCCTGCTCCTCCCAATGTTTGGCAATCACGACATCAGAAAAGGTATCCACGCCGCCGTAACAACCCAGTATAAAAGTGGCGCCAGACAGGCGATGGTCGTCCACCTGCCTGAGCCCGCGTTTGAAGTAGCTTACCCAGAAATGTTCGTCGGTCTCTTCCAGCAGGCTGATGGCTTGTCGTAGCAAGTGTGCGAGGGTTTCAAACTCCTGGGAAAGTGGGCCGGCCATTTTGTGCAACGTGCTACTGGTTTAGGTAGGTGTTGGACTGCGCGCGGCCCGCGCCAGTTCCCGATAGGAACGTATCATGGTCTTGGCATAACGCAGGTTCCATGCCGCGGCTTCGCGGCTCACCTTGGCGCGGGTTGCACTGAGGCCCGCTCGGGCTTGCCCCAAGGCGGTGTAAAGCGACGTACTTTGCGATTTGTCGCGGTTGTCCCGCACGGCAGCCTCCAGTTCGGAGAGACGCGCGAGACGGCGCTGCAACTCTTTGCCTGTGGTAATGGCATCGGGGTTTGTGGAGAAAAAGCGTTGTCGTGTCATCCAGGCTGTGGTTGCGTACAACTCAAGGTCTGTCGCCTCTGGGCTGGCCGCGATAAGCCGGCGAAATGCAAACACCGCATCGTCGGAACGGCCATTGGTGATCAAGCGCATGGTTTCAGCGAGAAGCGCCTGATCTATCGATGACGGCGGTGCTTCGACGCGCGCCACCTCTAACAAGGCTTGAAAGTTGTTCTGCGGGTAGGCCACAGCGATGCGGTCAGCGACTTTGGACACGTTGTCATGCTGGGGATAGTTGCCATAGTAAGCGTCGATGGCGTCGATCAGTTCCGCGGATTGCGGCCGCCGCAACCCCACTTTGCGGTAGATCACTTCAGCTTGCTCATTGAGGACATAGACGGCATGCAGCGCAAGCTCGCGGGTGTCCGGGTTCTGCACCCGAAACTGCTGGATGATGCGTTGGTTGGGGTCACTGCCAACGGCGAAAGCCAGGCCTAAGCGCTCAATCATACCCAATGATTCATCGGCAGGATCCACCGATAACGCCATAATGGTGGCGTCGCGGCGCACAAAACGCGGGTATTGGTGCTGCAACTCACCGAGTTGCACATTACACGCGGGTCACCAATGCCCACGGTAGAAAATAATCACCACCGGACCGTTGCGTCGCGCTTCGCGCAAAGACAGCAGGCCACCACCCGCGCGTCGCACGGAGAAATCGGCAATTCTTTCGCCGATATCGGCAGCCTCGGGAGCATCCCGTGAAGCACCGTAGGCGCTGGTGCGAATGTCTACTGCCGCAAGGCTGCGTGAAGAGGGTTTGTAGGTCGGGTAGGAACTGTTGTTGGCCTGGGCAGCAGGTGCTGTCGTCACCAAGGCAAGCAGTAGCATGCTGCAGGCGTAGCTGCTGCGCATCTACAACACCATTTGGGTCTGGACCACAATTGCCACCGGCTTACCTTCATCGCTGGTAATACGCGTTTGCCAAACGGAGGTTCTGCGGCCGATGTGAAGGGGTGTGGCCGTTGCGGTGACGGTGCTGCCCAGTTTGGCGGCGCCCAAAAAGTTGGTTTTTGATTCGATGGTGGTGGTGCCGTGAGAACCCTCCGGGATATTCAGGAAGGCGCCGATGGCGCCGAGATTGTCGGCCAACGCCATAATGGCGCCGCCGTGCAAGCGCGCGCCGGTGGTGCAGAGTTCTTCGCGCACCTGCATGGTGGCGGTGATTTGGTCAGCGTCCGCCTGCTCAACTTGTAAACCAAGCAAATTCGCAAACGGCATGGTAAAGGGGATAGTATCTGTGTCGCTCATTTTGTTTTGCTCTCAAACCTTTGCGCTATAGGCATCTGAAGCGGTGCCGCAAGCCTCGGTAGTTCCACCTTCAATTAATGGACGCAGCTGTTCAAACTCGGTCACCAAATATTCAGTGAAGGCGCGGAAGCGATGTAGACGCCGCAAGCGCGGATGATACAGTAGCCATAGTTCTGCAAAACTCTCTTGGCGTGTATCGCCGATCCGAGTTAGGCGCGCATCACACTCACCGACATAACAAGGCAGCACCGCAACGCCGCGGCTCGCAGCGACATATTCGCGGATCAGATCGGTGGAATTGCTGTGCATGGCCGCCTTTGTGGGGGCGCCCAAACTTTCGCGTATCCAGGCTTCTATGCTTTCGCCGGTAAACAAAGTGCTGCCGGTGCCGGTGAACATCGAGACCACTTCCACCACTTCTTGCTCGGGTAATCGTGACGCGGTGGCATGACTGGCATAAATGCCCACCATTGGGGTGGCGAGGCGACGGCCCACCAAGTTTTCCGGGGGTTTGGAGGTCAGGCGCAGCGCAACGTCGGATTCCATCATCTCCAGGTCTTCTGTGGCGTTGGTGGAGCTGATTTCCAATAGCAACTCGGGGTGCATGGCGCAAAACTCGGCCAACTGCGGCGCAATCAGATTGCCGATGGCGGGTGTTAGTGTGAGGCGAATCGCACCTGCCAGCTGTTGGTCACGGCCAAACAGGCGGCGTTGCAAATTCTGAAACTCACCGTCGATGATTTCGGCGCTGGCCGCTGCTTCACGTCCGGCATCGGTCAGCACTAAGTCTCGGCCGATACGTTCCACCAGCTTGGCGCCGAGGGTTTCTTCCAAACGGGCGATACGCCGCGCGATGGTGGTGCGATTGACATGTAGGCTCTCCGCAGCTTCGGGTAGGGTGTTGCGTTTGGCTAACGCAAACAAGTGCTGCAGGTCATTCCAATCCATGGGTGATTCCTGTCGGTATGAGGCGCCCATTAAAACCTCAATTTTTCTGCACTTAAAGGCTTGATTTCATATATTTGGGTGCACAGCTGCACGGCTAATATTTCCTCTGCGGCGGGGTTGGCAAGGGTGTAAGATGCATTTTTGTTCATGGTAGTGAGTGTCCGGGAAATCAGTGTAAATCTGATACTGACCTCGCAACGGTGATGGAGTGGTGGTTGTCGACGTACGACCAATCGCCAAACCACTGTGTTGATGCGCTTAGCGTACTACATGGGAAGGTGACACCACCTAGGAAAACCCTACCTCCTTAGTCCGTAGACCGACTGGCTGCCTTGCCACAATTGAACCCGCCCGGGGAATGGCGGAGGCCAATGTATGTTGAAACGCTTGTGTGAAATTGCGGTGTGCGGCGTGTTGCTGTGCGTGATCGCCCTGCCTGCATCTGGATCAGAATCTGCCTCCGTCGTTCCGCAACGTGTAGTGTCGTTGAACCTGTGTACCGATGAGTTGTTGCTGTTGTTGGCTGACCCAGAGCAAATCCACTCGATGACCTGGTTGGTGAAAGACCCGATGCTGTCTTGGTTCGCAGCCGAGGCGAAAGCCTATCCCGCCAATCGAGGTCTGGCTGAAGAAATCTTGTTGGCTGAACCCGATCTTGTGTTGACCGGTATGTTTACCGCGCCCGCTACCGTTGCCTTGTTAAAGCAATTTGGTGTGCCGCTGCTGCAGCTGCCCATGGCCACCAACTATGCCACCATTGTGGAGCAAATTCGCACAGTGGCCCGGGCGCTGGGGCAACGTGAGCGAGGTGAGCAGGTGATAACACAGATGCGCGCACGCCTAGCCCAGCTACCGCCGGTGCCGCGGTTGCCTAACGATGCTGCACCCTTGACCGCCGCGTTGTTTCAACCCAACGGCCTCACCGCCACGGCGGATACGTTGGTGCATGCAGCGCTAGAGCAGGCGGGTCTGCGCAATCTGGCCGAGATCCGCCAGTTACCCAATTTTGCTCGCTTGCCGTTGGAGACCTTGCTCTACGACCAGCCAGACTTGTTGGTGCTGAACGATTACCTGGAAAAGAAGCCGTCACTCGCACAGCAAGTGATGCGCCATCCAGCCTTGCAACGGTCGTTCGTTGCCGCGCGCAAAGTAGTGGTGCCGGCGCAAGCCTGGTCCTGTGGCACGCCGAACTATGTCCGTGCCGTGGAGATTCTGCGGCATGCCGCTATAGCGTTGATCAGCCGGTATGAACAAGCCGGTTAACATCCCTTACTCCTTCTTGGTGCTGACGCTGGCGGCGTTGGTGTGTTTGTTGTCGTTGTGGTCGCTGTCCGTCGGGCGTGCGCCGCTGCAGCTGTGGGATGTTTTGGCGGGCATGTGGTCCGCGGAGGGTGCGGACGCTTCCACCAACGGGGTGGCTGCGGTCATCGTCACAGAACTGCGTGTCCCGCGTGTGTTGCTGGGCGTTCTGGTCGGCGCCAGTTTGGGGATGGCGGGTGCGGCCATGCAGGGGTTGTTGCGTAACCCGCTGGCAGAACCCGGAATTGTGGGTGTGTCCGGTTGCGCAGCCTTAGGAGCGGTGCTGGTGTTTTACAGTGGTTTGTCGACGCAGTTTCCCATGGCTTTGCCGGTGGGTGGCGTTGTGGGTGCTTTGGCGGCGGTGGGTTTGTTATACCTCTTAGCCGGGCGCCGTTCGACTATTCTCACTTTGATCTTAGCCGGTGTCGCCATCAACGCTTTTGCCGGTGCGCTGACCTCGCTGGTGTTAAATCTGTCGTCTAGCCCGTTTGCGTTCCTAGAAATCATCTTCTGGCAAATGGGTTCGCTGGCAGACCGCACTATGGAATATGTGTGGCTATGTTTGCCGCTGATGGCGGCGGGGTGGCTGATGTTATGGCGCTCGGCACCGGTGTTGGACGCTTTGTCTCTAGGCGAAGAAACCGCCGCCAGCCTCGGTTTTCACCTGCCCAAATATCAGCTGCTGGTCATCGGCGGTACTGCGCTGGCAGTAGGCAGCGGCGTGGCGGTCAGCGGGGTGGTTGGTTTTGTTGGTTTAGTGGTGCCGCATTTGTTACGTCCCTTAGTGGCTTATCAACCCGGCCGGCTCCTAATGGTCAGTGCCTTGGGGGGTGCAGCCTTGGTGCTGGCGGCTGACATTGCGTTGCGTTTAACGCCGACCGACACAGAATTGAAGTTGGGCGTGGTGACCGCCTTGGTGGGTGCACCGTTCTTCCTTTATCTGGTGCACAAACTACGCAGGGAGGTCGTGTGAGCGCGGACACCTGCTTGAATGCGCGAGACATTAGCCTTGCGCGCGACCAAACCACGCTGCTGTCTGGCGTAGATATATCCGTGCAGCACGGGCAGGTGCTGGGTTTGCTGGGGCCCAATGGTGCGGGTAAAACGACGTTGTTGTCGGTGTTGGCCGGCATCCAGGCAGCCGACCGCGGCGCGGTAGAATTTGATGGCCAAAATCTGGCCTCTTTGGACCCCCAGGCACGTGCTCGTCGTATCGCTTACCTGCCTCAAAATGCCCCGGTGCACTGGCCGCTGACCGTGCAAAGCGTAGTCGCTCTCGGGCGCTTACCACACCGACGAGGGGCAGGTAATAGTGCTGCTGTGGACGTCGCCGCGGTGGAGCAAGCTCTATCGCATACAGCCATGACACCCTATCGCGACCGCACCTTAAGCACCCTGTCTGGAGGCGAGCGCATGCGTGCCTTGGTCGCGCGTATGCTCGCGGTGCAGGCAGATATTTTGCTGGCGGATGAGCCGGTGAGTGGTTTGGATCCATACTTTCAGCTTGAGTTTATGGATCTGTTTGTCAGCCAGGCGCGGGAAGGGCGGGGTGTGGTATTGGTACTCCACGATCTGGCGTTGGCGGCGCGCTACTGTGATGTTGTGGTCTTGCTTGATCAAGGCCGCGTGGTCGGAGAGGGGGTTCCCTCTGCCGTATTGAGCGAGGCACACTTGCGTAGTGTGTATCGAATTGAGGCCTTGCAGGGTGATCACAATGGCAATGCTTTTGTGTTGCCCTGGCAGCGCACCCAGTGAATGTCCCGGATCAATGGATCTATGCCTGGATAGTGTTGGCGCTTGTGTTGATGGTCGTGCAGCTATTTGTCACACCTGCCTACGGCCGTCACGGCTCCCTAGGTTGGGTGATCATGGAGACCGTTGCGCTCCTGGCGTTTTGGTGGACTTGGTGGCTAGCCGCGCCATCGAGTTCAATGCCACTTTCCTCTAGCCCAATAACCCCACAGACCCGCTGATCCTAAGTGTTCAAGTGGTTTGAGCACTAGTGGTTTAGTTTGACAAAGTCAGTCACGGACATGGGTGCGCCGAGATAGAACCCTTGTCCGACGGCGCAGCCAAAGTGCTGCAACATCTGCATGGTTTGGGCGTCTTCAATGCCCTCGGCCACAACTGTTATGTCCAGGGTTTGAGCTAAGGCAACGATGCTTTGGCAAATATGACCGGCATCTTCGTCTTCGAAAACACGGTTACACAAGCTGCGGTCTAGTTTGATTTCGTCCAGGGGTAACTCACGGATCCGGTGCATATTGGAATGGCCCGCGCCGAAATCGTCTAACGACACTTTAAAACCTTGCTCGCGGATGGCTTGCAGGAGTGTTTTGGATTCTTCGAGGTCGTAAAGTTCCTTGTTTTCGGTGATCTCAAATACGATCTGACTGGTAGGCACGCCCCAAAGATTGGTTTCGCGGGTCATGAACGCAAGGAAATCTGGCTGTGCCAAGGAGGTGGGGTCGATGTTAAACGCGACAGGCACGAGGATGTTATGTTCTAGAATCTCCCGTAGCGCGCGTCGATAGCCGTAGATGGTCAGTTGCCACAAGGTGTCGTCGCTTAGGGCTGACAAGTATTCGTCCGGGGGTATCACTTCACCCTTTTCCCGCCAGCGAATCAGGGCTTCGCCGCCTACCAGTTCACCGCTTTCGAGGTTGACCTTGGGTTGATAATCAAAGGTGATTTGGTGGTTGTCCATGGCCGCGTGAATGCGCTGATTCAATTGCCAGTCGCGGTCCATCGGCTGTTCATCAGCGTCCACCACCGTAAACGGTTTGCTGGTGAGCAAAGTACTGGAGCAGGCATTCTCTGCCATTTGGTATAACTCATTGGCGGGCTTGGTCGAGCGGGTATGGCGCCCGGCGTAGACCAATCCAGAACACACGCCAAACTCTAAGCGCTGGCCGGAGATGTCGATGGGTTCCTCAAACAAGCGCTGTATCTTCAGTGCCGCAAGCTGCAAATGGTTGCTGTCCATCAGATCGTCCAACACCAGGCACAGCATGTCGTCGGACAGCACCACCAGATCATCCCCGGGCCTCAACATGGCGGAAAGGCGCGAGCGGAATGTTTCGCCCACTAAGTGTTTGTCTTCTTCGCTTAACCCGTCTTGCAGAATGGAAAGATTGGTTAGGGCAATGATGCCGACGGCAAATTTGCCGTTGCATTGAGCAACCGCGTCGGACACGGCGTCCGTTGTATTGGTTAATACCTGTTCGTCACCACTGCCGTGCATCGGCTAGTCCAGGAAATATTTTTGTGGGTCGATGCCGTAAGCGTTTGCCGGAAGCTCCTTTGTGATCCACCACTTCAGCGGTTGGTTACTGTCAGATTGTTGGTTAGACAGGTCGATGATGACCAGGTGGCTGCGCGGTTGTTTGTCCGTTTCGAGGATGAGCATCACCTTGGGTTTGAGGCGGCTGTCCATGGTCTGGGATATAACCACCCCAACCTCACCGGTATTTAGTTCCACAATGGCACCGACCGGGAAAACACCGATGGCTTTGATAAAGTAGTCCACCAACTCTTTCTGGAAGAGCGTGTCGGCTTGTTTTTGCAGCTCTTGGATGGCTTGGTAAGAAGACTTCGTGGTGGCGTAAGGCCGCTCAGAGATCATCGCGTCGTAGGTGTCGACAATCCCGGCAATGCGCGCGAAAGCGGGGATTTTATTGCCAGCAAGCCCTTGTGGGTAACCGCTGCCATCGTGGCGCTCGTGATGGTTTTCGATGGTGTCGATGACACGTTCGTCGCTGAGTCCATTTTCGGTCAGCAAATCCACGCCGCGTTTAACGTGGGACTGCAACAAAACCCATTGTTCTTCGTCGGGCTCTTCCGGTGAATTCAATAAGTCTATCGGTAGTGTGGTTTTACCCATGTCCATTAACGAACACGCAATTGCAAGCTGATTAATGTCGTTAGGAGGAAGGCCAAGTTCGCGGCCCAACACAGCGCCCCACACGGAACAAGAGATGGCGTGGGAAAACAAATAATCGTCCATGCGTCGCATGCGCGTCAGGGCCGCCATCGCGGTGCTGTTGCGCATCACGCTTTGTACCAGCGGCGTGATGGCACTCTCGATGGCGTTGATGTCAAAGCCGCCGTTACTCTGCAGCTTAAGAACGCAAGTGGAGAGAATCTCTTCAGCCTCTTCCAACGAAGTGGTCGCCGCGGGCAGTTCATCACTGATGCTGACCGTATCGGCGTAAGCCTTGGGCTGCTTTGGCACCAGTCTTTCCCGCGCGGAGAGTTTTTTCGGTTGCCCGTTCGAGGCGTCGTTATCGACCACGGCGCGTAAGATCACTTCGCCGAGTTTGGAATCGTATCGGCGTGGATCGACGTAGACGTAGGCGCAGTCTCCACCGATCCTCTCGATCATCTTCTGGTTGCGTATGTAGAACCCTTGCAATGGGAAATTGGTGTCTTCCCAATCACGGTCCAGCTGCGCAACGTACATACCCACCGTCAGGTCAGTGGGCATTGTTTTCTGTAATCCTTTAAATTTCGGCTCTGCTTCCATGATGCCGTTCACGTCTGACCCGATAGACTCAATACTACGAGGCTTGCCGCGGGCGCTATGTGACGTGTGTCTCTATTTGCTGGTAAGTTGTCAAATATTGAGCGCGAGGCCTGCGGATCCGAGAAAATCATGCAAAAACCCACCGATGGAGCCGTCTTTCAAAACGCATGCTTTTGAGTTCATGCACTACCGTGGTAAACCTGCATAGTTCGACATGATTGTGGCCCTGGCGCAAGCGGGGAAGGTGCAGATAGAGCTCATTCAACCCTTGGTCTCCACATGTACCTACCGCGATAGCGTCGCCGAGGGAGAAATGGGGTTTCACCACATGTGTATGGACGCACGATATTGAGGTGGTCACCCATGACCCCGCCGTGGTGGAGCGATTCACGCAGATCGCTGCTGCCGCCGACCGGTGGGATGGTGTGGGATGGTTCGGACCCAATCCGTGATCGTTAGTCCGCTGAGCTGCTGATCGTTAGTCTGACTCCTCTTTAACCCGTTCTACCCGCTAGAAAACGCCTTTAACAGGGGTGGTTGCAATTAGTCGGCACATACTGTGTAATGCACAGTATGTAATACATAGTATGTAGCGCACAGGTAATTATGGCAGACAAGGCTGACATAGACGACATCACAGAAAAGCTGCGCTCGGAAATACGCCGGGGCGCGTTGGTGCTGGCGGTACTTGCCCAGTTGCGGCAGGAACACTACGGCTACTCATTACGCAAGGCACTTGCGGACAAGGGGCTGGAAGTGGAGGAGGGTACGTTGTACCCGCTGATTCGACGCCTGGAAAAACAAGGCTTATTGACGAGTGAATGGCGTGAAGAAGCACGCCGCAGAAAACGTTTTTATCAACTATCCGATGCCGGTGCGCAGGTCTTGCGGCAACTGCAGGAAGACTGGCTGGAACTTGATGCCAGCCTGCAACAACTGGTGTAGACCGCTTCCAGCCAAGAGGAGTGTGGAATGGACATAATCGAAAGTTATTTGAGTGAGATCGGACGATTCCTACCGGAAAGTCGGCGTGATGAGCTGGTTACCGAAGTGCGTGATGATCTGTTGGGAGAGTTGGAAGCGTTGGTTGAGGAGCGAGGCGGCGAGCTCACCGAGCAGGACCAGCGTGACGTCATCGGCCGTTTTGGCCACCCGTTTAAGGTGGCAGCGCGATACCAACCCACCAAGTACCTCATCGGACCGGAGCTATACCCTGCTTTTAGGCAAACCCTGCGCACTGTGTTCGTCCTGGCCATTGTTTTGTGGATGGCGGTGACCGTCATCGGCTATATCGTCAGCGGCGATTCTCTTGGCCCGTTTCAATTACTTGGACGCTTCATAGAACTGAGCATCTGGGTGGTGGCGGTGGTCATTCTGGTTTTCCTAGCCATTGAAAACTCCGGCGAGAAGTTGCGTTGGTATGAAGATTGGGACCCCAAGTCTCTGTCCACCGGCGTGCTCAACGTGATTCGCCGAAGCGATGTCATTACCAATCTGATATCCGAGGGGGTATTTCTGCTTTGGTGGAACGATGTGTTGTCCTTTAGCCGTTGGATGCCCGAGGACGCGGTTATCGAGCTGTCTCTGTCGCCTGTTTGGGATACGTTTTTCTGGCCACTCAACCTCGCCATCGGTGTGGCTTTTGTTCTGCACTTTTATGTATTGGTGCGTGGTGTATGGCAACGCGCGACCCTACTGACAGAAGTGGTAACAAATGTCGCGCTATTGGGTATGGTGTTTGCGTTGTTGGTGAATGGGCCTCTGTTGGTGATCGAGGTTATGCCCGCGGAACATTTGCAGCAGGTGGTGCAGAATACGGTGCGTATGATCTTGCTGGTGCTGGGCGGGTTTGTGCTGTGGGATGTGTGGTTGGCTGTGCGAGGATTTCGCGGTATACAGTTGTTGAAGGCTAAGCGCTAACTAAATGCCAAGCGCTGAATCAGCGCTAGATCACTATTTGCCACCGACATCGCGAGGAGTCCTACGTGCCAGAAATTGTCCCGAAGAAATTGCGCGACCCGCGTATCCGTACCGAATTTGTTGATGCCAATGGGCTGCGTTTTGAAGTTGATAAATGCGGTGCAGGCGATCGCTTGGCCTTGTGCCTACATGGCTTTCCTGAACACAGTTTTTCCTGGCGTTATCAGTTGCCGGTGCTGGCGGAATTGGGGTACGAAGCATGGGCGCCCAACCTGCGCGGCTACGGCAACTCTTCTAAGCCGGAAGGGGTCTTGGCCTACGCGTTGGAATATCTGTTGGAAGATGTTGCGCAATTAATTGATGCGTCAGGTCATCAAGAAACGGTGTTGTTGGCGCATGATTGGGGCGCGGTGATCGCCTGGTATTTTGCCATTCGCCAGATTCGCCCCTTGAGTCATCTGGTGATTTGTAACGTACCCCATCCGCAAGCGATGCAACAAGGTTTCAGCTTTGAACAGTTGAAACGCTCCTGGTATGTGTTTTTCTTTCAAATCCCGGGGCTTGCGGAAAAGATGCTCAGCCGCGAAGACGGTAAAGCCATGCGGGACATCATGCGCTCTTCGGCGGTAGATAAAGATCGTTTCCCCGACGAAGTAGGCGAAGTGTATTGGCGCAACGCCATGCAGCCCGGCGCACTTACTGCCATGGTCAACTATTATCGCGCGCTGGTACGCGGCGGCGGGGCCAAACGGCAACGTGACCAGGGTTTCCCCACCATAGAAACTCCAACCTTGATGGTCTGGGGTGAAGACGACGTGGCGCTGACCAAGGAGACTACCTACGGTACAGAAAACTATGTGCGGGATTTCACCATTCGCTATCTGCCGCGGGTATCCCACTGGGTCCAGCAGGAACAACCGGAAGCCGTAAATGCCATGATCTCTGCCTTTCTACAGGGGCGTAACGTGCCCGAGTTCTCTTGGCAAAGTGTGCTTACTCCTGTGGAGGAAGAGGTGGAGCAAGTGCAAGAGGTGAAGGAAGAGGTAATGCAGCTGTGATCGGTGATAATCCGGACTGGGATACTTTCATTTCCGAGCATCGCTGGGCGGTTTTGACCACGCTGCGGCGTGGCGGGCAACCTAATAGCTCGGTGGTGGCCTACGCCAGAGACGGGGATGAGCTGGTCATCAGCACGCCGGGGGGCACCTTCAAACATCGCAGCATAGAAGCGGATGAGCGCGTGAGTTTGTGTGTCATCAACAACGCCGAACCGTTCAACTTTGTTGCCATCGAGGCAGCGGCGCAGGCGACACGCGAGAACCTGGAAGCCGACACCAAGAAGGTGTTTGCCAACATTGCCGATGCAGGTTGGCAAGAACCCGAGGACCTCGGTGCCTGGCTGCAGCAGCAACAACGTGTGATCTTGCGGCTTAGGCCCCTACGTGTTTACGGGGTGATACGCTAAACCGGACTAGGCGCCACCCAACATCACTTCCAAGTTAGGCCCGCGACGCAGATGGTGCCCACCGTCGACGGGCAGTATCGCCCCGGTGATCCAGCTCGCTTCGGGGCCACATAAAAACCGCACTGCTTGACCGATGTCGACGGGTTGGCCGGTACGTGAAATCGGCATACAACTCAAATAATCATCTCGCATGACAGTGGTTTCGTGTAGGCCCTGGGAGAGCTCAGTTTCCACCAATCCGGGACAAACGCTGTTTACGCGGATGTTTTGCGCGCCTAGTTCGTCGGCCGTATTGCGCACCAACATATCGATGGCGGCTTTGCTGGTGCAGTAGGCGGACATCAGTTTGTGGGTGCGCAGGCCCGCTATGGAAGAGATGGCGCACATGGCACCACCGCCGTTGGCGGCCAATGCGGTACCGGCGGACTTAAACACATAAAAAGTACCATTGAGATTGGTGTCCATCACGCGTCGCCAATCTGCCGTATCGGTGTCCAAAAAAGGTCCCGCCGCGCCGGTGCCGGCGTTGGCTACGGCGATATTCAGTGGGGCTCGTTCATTGGCTTGTTCGATCGCGCTGCCGATAGCAACCTCGTCCGAGGTGTCCGCGACTATGTATTGCGCTGCGTCGCCGAGTTGATCACATGCGCTTTGCAAGCGTGCTTCGGTGCGGCCGCTGATGGTGACCAGCGCGCCATCAGCCGCCAATGCCTGGGCGCAGGCAAATCCGATCCCGCTGCCGCCGCCGGTCACAAAAGCGTGTTGGCCTGTCAGTGTGCTCATCGAGTATCCTCCTTAGATCGACATCAATTTCAACGGAGTACCGTGCCTGTAATGTCTGAAGCTGGCAACAATCAACATACATCCATTACACCCGAGGTAGACGCTGTGGTGGTGGGCGCTGGGTTTGGCGGCATGTACATGGCCCACCTGCTGCGCGCCCGGCGTTTAACTGTGCAGGGTTTTGAGCGCGGCGGCGGGGTCGGCGGCACCTGGTACTGGAATCGCTACCCGGGCTGTCGGTGCGACGTTGAAAGCATGGAATACTCCTATCAGTTTTCTCCGGAATTGCAGCAGGATTGGGAGTGGAGCGAACGTTACTCCGCACAACCGGAAATTTTGGCTTACGCGGAACATGTTGCCCAACGCTTCGATATTGAAAGCATGTTCCAATTTAACACCGCAGTAAGCGGCGCAGCCTACGAGGACGAACACCACCGGTGGCGGGTGACTACCGAGCAGGGTGATGAAGTGACCGCGCGTTTTGTCATCATGGCGACAGGATGTCTTTCTACCGCCAACATGCCGGACTTTGAGGGTGTGAACGAGTTTAGCGGTGCAACTTACCACACGGGTGCCTGGCCACACGACGGCGTGGATTTTAGTGGTAAACGGGTGGCGGTGATTGGCACGGGTTCATCGGCGATTCAGTCCATCCCGCTGATTGCCCAACAGGCCGCCTCGTTGACCGTGTTCCAGCGCACACCAAACTATTCCATCCCGGCGCAAAACCGCCCCATCGACCAATCCATGGTGGCAGACATCAAGGCGAACTACGACAACTTTCGCGCGCGCAACAAGCTGCAACAAGCGGCGTTTGGTGCGGACTATCCGCGCAACATGGATTCCGTTTTAGAGGCAACACCTGAAGAGCGGCAGCGGCGATTTGAGGAACACTGGAACTACGGTGGCTTCATGTTCATGGGTGCATTTGCTGATTTAGGCCTTAATCCTGAAGCAAACGAGTACGCTGCTGAATTTGTGCGCAACAAAATCCGTGGCATCGTGCAGGATCCCGCCACCGCCGAGCTGTTATGTCCAAAAACCGTGATTGGCTGCAAACGCCTGTGTGCCGACACCGGCTATTTCGAAACGTACAACCGCGATAATGTTTCGTTGGTCGATGTCAGTGAGCATCCAATCGAGCGCCTCACGCCGAGTGGTTTGGTGACCAATGGCAACGAATACAAGTTTGACGCCATTGTGTTTGCCACCGGCTTTGACGCCATGACCGGCACATTGCTGGCCATGGACATCAAAGGCCAAGGCGGCCGACGCTTAACCGATAAGTGGTCTGCCGGGCCGCGCACTTATCTTGGGTTGATGACAGTGGGGTTTCCGAATTTGTTTATGATGACCGGGCCAGGTAGCCCCTCGGTGCTGGCCAACATGATTACCGGTGTGGAGCAACATGCGGATTACATCGACGCTATGCTGGCCTGGGCCGCTGAGCAGGGCATCACCGAGATAACACCTCAGCAAGACGCCGAAGACGAGTGGGTTGAGGTGGTCAACATGCGATCGCAGGCGACCCTTTATCCCAGTTGCAATTCCTGGTACCTCGGCGCAAATGTGCCGGGTAAACCACGCGTCTTTATGCCCTATATTGGTTTTCCGGACTACGTCACCCGCTTGGACGAGATACGCGCCGCCAGCTACGAGGGTTTTGCCACGGCTTAAAACCTCACCGTCTGGTGTTACTTACAGTGTTACCCGGCGCCTTGTTGGCATCTGCGTACGAAACCTGTAGTTTGCTTGCCCTGTTGTGAAAGTGGGGACAGGTGAACGTTAAATGACGCCAACTGACGTGTTTGCGCCGGATCTGTTTGCTGGCAAATCTGTATTGGTCACCGGCGGTGGTCGGGGCATCGGTCGCGAAATAGCCTTGGCGTTTGCGCGCCTGGGCGCGGACTGCGTCATCGCCAGCCGCAACCCGGAAAACCTGCAACCTACCGCCCAGGAGATAGAGGCCCTCGGGCGTCGGGTCGTGGCCCTGCCGTGTAACATCCGGGATGTTGAGTCTGTGGATGCCATGGTGAACGGCGCCGTTGAAGGCATGGGCAAAATCGACTTTTTGATTAACAACGCCGGCGGACAATTCCCAGCCAATCCACTGGACATCAGCGATAACGGTTGGCGCGCGGTGGTGGACTTGAACTTGAACGGTACGTGGAACGTCACCAACCGCGTTGGCCGGCACATGGTAGCGAACCGCTTCGGGGCCATCGTCAATATAGTGCATATCTATTCGTATAACCGCGGTGCGCCGGATTTTGCACATTCCGGTGCCGCTCGCGCAGGCGTGGTGAATCTGGCCAAAAGCCTGGCGTTTCACTGGGCGCGACACAACGTCACCATCAACAGTGTGGCGCCGGGTACCATCAGCACCGACGGCGTGCGGGAAGAAGAGTTTGCCGCGTCGGATAAAGACGATTATGAGGGTTTAGCCACGGCGCAGATCCCCGCCAAACGCTTAGGCGAAGCAGATGAGACCGCGGCGTTGTGCGCGTTTCTGTGCTCCCCGGCGGCACGTTACATCAATGGTGCTGATCTGGTTGTGGATGGCGCTAACTTTATGGCCAATTGGGTGCCAATCATCGAACCGCAATAAGCAACTCACAGGGAGAATTTAATGAGCAATGCAGACATCGTCATGGCTTTTATACAGGCCTGGAACGATATGGATTGGGATACGGTGGAAAACGCGTTTGCTGAAGACGTGTTTTATCACAACATTCCGATGGAACCGATCGAAGGCAAAGCGGCAACCGGCGCCTTTGTGCGCAGCATGAACCCTCAAGCGGTGAACTGGGAGGTGTTAAACATCGCTGAGAACGGTGATGTGGTGCTGACCGAACGCGTGGATAATTTTGTCATGGCGGATGGCAAAGAACTGTCTCTGCCGGTGATGGGCACCATGGTCATCGCGGACGGCAAGATTAAAGTCTGGCGCGATTACTTCGACATGGCGACCTTTACCAGCCAGATGGCTGGGTAGTTAAAAACAAACACACTAATGGAGGAACTCAAATGGATATAGCAGGCAGCAAAGGTATTTTTGTCGGTGGCGCCTCGGGCATGTGCCGGGCTACCGCAACACAATTTCACGCAAAAGGCGGGCAGGTTGCGATCCTGGATTTGGAGAAATCCAATGGCCCTGCAGTGGCCGAAGAGTTAGGCGGGACATTTTATCCTTGTAATGTCATGGACTTTGACGGCATGGTGGATGTCATCGGCGCTGCCGTGGCAGATCTCGGCGGCCTGCAATTTTTGGTCAACACCGCGGGTGGCGGAGTGGCGCAGCGCACAGTGAAAAAAGACGGTAGCCGTCACTCTTTGGATGATTTCCGCCGCATCATCGACTTGAACCTGATTGCCTCCTTCAACATTAACGGCATCGCCGCGGAACACATGTCGAAAAACGAGCCAAATGCCGACGGCGAGCGTGGGGTCATGATCAATACCGCTTCCATTGCCGCCTTCGAAGGACAGATTGGCCAGGTGGCTTATACCGCTGCAAAAGCCGGGATTGCCGGCATGACACTCACCATGGCGCGGGATTTGGGTACCTTGGGTATTCGTTGTATGACCATTGCCCCTAGTTTATTTGATACCGGGTTGACCGCGGGGATTCCGGACGAAGGTGCATTGCAGCTGACCAAAGATGCCGCTTTTCCCAGACGGATGGGTCAACCTCATGAATATGCCACCATGGCCATTGCCATTTTTGAATGCGCCATGATGAATGGTTCCACCTTACGGGTGGATGGCGGCCAACGTTTCGCACCACGCTAAGTCGAGAGTTGCGGCGCTCTTCGCGCAAGGGGTGTGCCGCGTCGTAGAAGCGGCGAAGGCGGGAGCGCCTTCGTTAGCTGGGATTAATGCCGGGCGCTGGTTGTACCCTGGGTGGTAAGGATGTAGTCCTTTAATGCTTTGCCGGCTTGGGTATGGTTTTTAAAGGGGCCTTGTAAACCTTCACGGCTGGTGAAAAACCAACCTTCTTCCTTTTCAGTGAGACGTTCTGACTCGTCGGCGCGGGCCAGACCGTCCAGCAACAAACCATTTTCCGAGGACAGCCGGTTACCCACTTCGGTGACCGGCCACGGATTAACTTGGGGGCCACTGCCGTCGTTACTGCTGACGTAGGCAGTGCTGTTATCGACGTCTACTTCCACGATCATGTGTAAGCGTCCGTCATCGACAAACAAGCGTCCTTCGTATCTCTTGGCGAGAGTGGCGTTCAAAGTCATTTTGCGCCTTTGCTAGTCCATGCGTAGCTTATGATTCTATGACTCAGTCCGGTTGCTTTGTGTGATGCGCTTCACATAACCGTATACGCTTCGACAAAGCCGGGCGGCATGCGCTGGGGTCGACCGGACGCAACGTTGATGCAGATATAGTCGATCGTAGCGCGCATCACACAAGCTTGGTCATGTTGGCGCAGGATTTGAAAGGTACGTGTCGCCCGTAGACGACCATCGTTATGGGTGAGCCAATCAGCCACCCACAGCTGGTCTCCGGCGAAAGTCGCCTGCAGGTAGGACATACGCACATCGCGGACCGCCATGGCACAACCTGTTGCCAGCATTTCAGCGGGCGGGTACCCGACGGCAGCAGAATGTGCCCAGGCGCACTGATGTAACCACTCAAGGTAGTGCACGTTATTCGTGTGCCCAAGTTCGTCGATGACATCGTCGGTGACGCGGACGGGGATAACGAAGGGCTTGGGATGATCCCACACACCCGCAAGATCGGCTGGTGATTCGGTCATTTCCATACAATAATTCATCCGCTTAGATTTGCGAATTTCGAAAGTAGAGAAATCAAATAAAGCGAATATAGAACAAGCGACAAGTTAAACGTTGGGTTACAAGAGGGGGACGCTTATGTGGCTGCGGCTACGACAAATTGCCTTGGTGGCTGAAAAACTCGCGCCGGTTGAACAAGCCATCTGCGATGTGCTCGGTGTACGGGTGTGTTACCGCGACCCGGGTGTGGGTCACTTTGGTTTGGAGAACGCGCTGTTTCCCATCGGCAATCAGCTGTTGGAGGTGGTTGCCCCGATACAAGAAGGCACCGCCGGTGGGCGCTACCTGCAGCGTCGGGGCGGCGATGGCGGCTATATGGTGATTACCCAGTGTGATGATCACACACCACGGCGGGCCAGAGTTGAAAGCTTAGGGGTGCGCGTTGCCCACCAGTTCGAAACCCAGGATTTCCGCAACATGCAACTGCACCCGAAAGATACCGGCGGGTCTTTTTTCGAAATAGACGAACAGCGCGGTGCGGGAGCCCACGATGCGGATGGCCCATGGGAGCCAGCGGGGCCAGACTGGCAGCAAGCCAAAGACACCAGCCGGGTGAACGGGATAGTCGCCGCTGAGCTGCAGTGTGGTGATCCAGCAGATGTCGCCAGGCGCTGGGCTGACATTGCAGAGTTGCCTATTAGTGCAGCACAAAGTATTGCGCTGGATAATGCCACCTTGCGTTTTGTGCCGTGTACGGACGGCCGTCCAGAAGGTTTGGGCGGCGTCGATGTCAGGGCCACGGATAAAGCGGCGATCCTTGCAGCCGCAGATGCTATAGGCGCACAGAGCGGCGACGAGCAAGTTTATCTGTGTGGGCTGCGTATCAATCTCGTATGACAAGCTATCAAGACATCACCTACGTTGTGGAAGACCCTTGTGCGGTGATCACAATAAACCGTCCAGATCAGCTTAACGCGTTCACGTATCAGACTTTGGGCGAAATTCGCAAAGCGGTGCAGGCAGCAACGAGCGATCCGCGGGTGGTGGGTATCATCATCACTGGCGCGGGACGCGCCTTTAGCGCCGGTTTAGACATGACCGTGTTGGCCGCCACAACCTCGGCCGATGCGCCGCCGCCAGCGACCAAAGAGGATGAGTTGCCGGGCATCTTCAGCTATTTACTTGAAGTGCCCAAGCCTATTATTGCCGCGGTGAACGGTGTTGCAGCGGGCGGTGGATTGATTCTGGCGTTGATGAGCGACCTACGATTCGCCAGCGATAGCGCTGCCTTCACCACGGTGTTCTTAAAACGTGGGTTGATTGCCGAGCACGGCTCCAGCTGGCTGTTGCCACGCCTGTTAGGTGTGAGCCGCGCCTTGGACCTACTCTGGATGAGCGACAAAATCGGCGCTCAGCAAGCCTTGCAGATAGGCTTGGTGGATCGAGTGGTGCCGGCTGACGATTTGTTGGGCAACGCGAGGCAATATGTGCAGCGTTTAAGTGAACATTCTGCGCCTAAGGCCATCGGCGCCACCAAACGCCTGGTGTACAACCACCTAGGCGTTGGCTATGCAGCGGCGCTCCGCGAGGCGGAGCAGGTGCAGAATGAATTTGTCACCGCGGCCGATGCCGATGAAGGCGCTCGCGCCTTCATAGAACGCCGGCCACCTCAATTTAAGCGGCTTGGAACGAATACGGAGACGCCACCTAAAGCCTAAGTGGTGATAGGTGGAGATGAGTCGACCAGGCTTATTTTGGCGTAAGTAAACTAAATGAGAGGTAATAAAATCAATGAGTTATGAAAATGTTCTAACAGAAAACCGAGATGGCGTGCTTATCATCACCATGCATCGGCCAGAGCGGCTGAATGCTTGGACACCACAGATGGGTGGTGAATTGCGCGCTGCGATAGAAAACGCCAACGACGATGACGACATCAATGCCATTGTCATGACCGGTGCCGGACGTGGCTTCTGTGCAGGCGCGGACATAGAAGCGGTGTTTAAGGCCCAAGCTGACGGTGACGCGGACAGCGGCGTTGGTGGTGACGGTGGTAACCAAGGACCGGGAGATTGGATCACCTTGGTTCGGCAAGCTAAACCCATCGTCGCGGCTGTGAATGGCCCGGCGATTGGCGTCGGCTTAACTCAGATTTTGCCCATGGACTATTTGGTCGCCGCTGCAGGCGCCAAATTGTCTATGCGTTTTGTGAAGATGGGTATTACGCCGGAATTAGCCAGCTCTCATTATCTATTTGCCCGCGTTAGCTTTGGTCAAGCCAGCGAGTTGATGCTTACCGGTAAAACCATCAGCGCGGATGAAGCGTTGGACATCGGCCTGGTGGACAAGGTGGTGGCGCCGGAGGCGTTGCTGGACAGCGCGTGCGAGGTGGCACGGGCCATGGGCGAAAACCCCCAGAGTGCTTTGCGTCATATCAAGGCATTGATCAGTGCCAACGCGGCGGAAACCGACATGCGTGCCGTGCAGAAACGTGAACTGCAGGCGCTGCATGAAGCTTATAAATCGCCGGAGCATAAAGAAGCCATTGCGGCTTTCCTGGAAAAACGTGAGCCGGATTTTAAGGCCGCTCGGCAACAGGCGTAGCGAGCAATCTGCTTCGGCTAGCAGATAGACAGTAGAACCCGAATGCACGCAGGGACCAAGCAATGCCATACGTAGAACAGCAGACCATTCACGATGCCGACACCCATGTTATGGAATTGCCGGAAAAAATTCTGGAATACATGGAGGCGAAGTATGTAGAGGAGTTCAAAAACTCCGTCGGTGCTCGCCTGCATACGCCACCCGACATGTTGCAGGCGGCAGCGTTGCATGACGACGCCCAGTTCCGTGCGCAAGCAGAGCAAGAGGTTATGTTGCGGAAGAACCATGCGGCTCTTGGCGCGTTTAGGCGTGAAGACCGCCCGGCCTGTCTCGATGCGCTGGGTTTTACCAGCCAGTTGGTGTTCACTACCGCCGCGTTAAGCAATTACGGCCTTGAGGACGGTGACAACGCACCTCTGGCGATTGCCGCGGCCCGCGCTCATAACCGTATGAACGCCGATTTTTGTGTGGTGGATCGGCGCCTGTTGGCCACCGGCTATGTACCGCTGGTGGATTTGGACGCAGCGGCGGAGATTGCTGTGGAAGCCATAGAGCTCGGGTGCAAAGCTTTGATGATCCCATCCAAGTGTCCACCCCAACACAGTCCCAGCCACACCGCGCTGGAAACGTTGTGGTCCACTGCGGAAGAAGCGGGGGTGCCGGTTGTGTTTCATGTGGGCGGTGAAGAAAAGATGGCGCAGGGCTACTTCAACAATGGCTTGCCGAAGATTAAAGATTTCCACGGCGGTGATGAAAATTTTACCGGTTTGAGCTTTATGTCGATCCCATTGGCGGTCTGGCAAACCATGGCGGCCATCGTTTTTGATGGCGTGACAGATCGTCATCCGCGTTTGCGCTTTGGCGCTATCGAGTTAGGCGCGGCCTGGTTACCCAGTTGGCTTAAGTTTATGGATTCCGCGTGGACCGCCTTTCGCAAAGGAGAGCAGCGGCTGCAGCAGTTGTCCGATAAACCGAGTGAAATTGCTAAGCGGCAGTTTCGCGTGACGCCGTATTGTCACGAACCTACCGGTTGGATCATTGAAAACAGCAGCGAAGACATGATCTTGTTTTCGTCGGACTTTCCGCACGTGGAAGGTGGGCGTCATCCGTTAAAGCGTTTTGCCGAGAATATGCCCGATGTGAGCGCTCAGGTGCTGCACAAGTTCTACCGCGACAACTTCATCGATCTGATGGGGCCGGCGCTGGACAAGTCGCTACACGACCATCCTTCGGTGGCCGCGAGCGCGTGAGGCAAACGCCAGCCATTTTTTTTGATTTAGACGGCACCCTTACTGATCCGAAGTTAGGTATTGCCCGCTGTTTGCAATACGCGTTGCAGAAGCTGGGGGAGCCCATTCCCGACAGTGATGAGTTGTTGTGGTGTATCGGGCCGCCTTTACAAGACACTTTTGTTCAATTGGTGGGTGAGGCGCGTGCCGCGCAAGGGGTGCATTGGTATAGGGAGCGATTTGCCGAGGTGGGTTTGTTTGAAAACGACCCGTATCCGGCCATTCACGAGACTTTGGACAATTTGGCGGCGTCAGGCGCGCAACTGTTTGTGGCTTCCAGCAAACCCTTGGTGTTTGTGCGGCGGATTCTTGAGCGTTACGCGCTGGCAGACTTTTTTGTTGCCGTGTACGGCTCTGAATTGGACGGTACCCGCACGGACAAATCGGAACTGTTGGCGCATGCATTGATTGATAGCGGTGTGCCAGCTTCCGACGCCACCATGGTGGGTGATCGCAAACACGATGCCATTGGCGCCGCGCACAACGGTTTAGATTTTGTGGGTGTGTTATACGGCTATGGCAATCGTCAGGAGTTTGACAGCGTTGGTGTTGAGGTCACCGTGGAGCACCACGCGCAACTACCGGGCATCCTGCGCTGACTATGTCCTGACCACCATGCACCCAGATGTCTCTGTACTTTATTGCGATGCACCTAAATAGGCGGCTATACGTGTGGCCACGTTTTCACGGATGTTCATGTGGAATAAGCTGTAGTCGTATACATGCATGCTGTTACCGAGCATACGCGATGGAAAGGCGCTGGAGCGTAACTCTTGCACCGCCAGTTGGCCGTCCGACATACACTGCGCATCGGCGATACCCACTTCCAGGTCCATGGCTGTGACATCTTCACCTTCCTCCGCCTGCCCATAGGAGAGAAAACCGATGGCGCCGGTGTTTAGCTCGTGTGCGGCGTAGCCACCATTGTCACGCCAGTTCAACGGATTGGTACACAACAGCCGCTCGGTGCCGCCAAAGGCGCCGCTGCCTTCACCATCCATGGCGTTCCAGCCTACGGCACAACCGAACTGTTGGGCACCATCACAGGCAGGTAAAGTGCCGAGGTGGTCATGGCTTACGGAAAAACCCACCAAATAAGCGGCCACCAGACGCGGCTGCAACGAGGTGCCGGTGATTTCTTCGCGTACCAATTGGGTGGCGTGTCTGGTGCCTTGTGAGTGGCCGGCGACGATAAAAGGTTGCTGTGGTTCAAGCCGAGCCAGAAACGCCATAAAAGCGGCCTTTACGTCGCCGTATGCCAGCTCTAACGCTTGTTCGCCATTGCCGCTGGTATCCATAAACGAGAAGAATGTCGCTTGGCGGTACCGTGGTGCGTAGATGTGGCAACAGCTGTTGAATACGGTCGCTTGATGCCGCAGCACACGTTCGTCCACCACCCAATTGGCGGACTGGTGATCCAGCAGTTGATTCCAGGTTTTGCCGAAATAAGAAGTGGGGTGGACAAAAAACACGGCCACATCGGTGGGTGAGCGGTCGACGCCGATTGGCAGTTGGTCGCTTGGATCCTGCGCTTCGGGCAACGCAGCCCAGTTGTCCGCGTCGTTGTAGTCCGGTGCGGAGGGTGGTGCTTGCTCAGCGAAGTTATGCTCCGGGGCAATTTGTGAACCCATGAGTGCCATAAAAATCTGCGCGCGGAAGATGTAGCTGCCTACAGCAACCACGGCGACGCTAATGGCAATAACCAGAAGTACTTTTTTCATGATATTGCGCCGATTTGGCTGTGCTCGGTGTTTTTCATTAGCTCTCCCGGACCATTGAGATTACGTCACCTACGCAGGCCTATTGGTGCGATCTGTAAACAGATGATTAGGGCGAATTTTCGCGTATTCGGCCAACACTGGCGCAAATTCTTCCGGGGTGCTGGCATGGATGACGATGCCGTCGGCACCGGCGTTAAATTGATCCACCCAGCGTTGCGCACAGGTTTTTGCATCCCCCACCGCCGCGGGTTTCCACTCTTCCGGTATGAGTTTGGCTACTTCCGCCACTTGTGCGGGAGTTGCCACACTGTCGATGGCGCCGCCAACCGAGGTGACCGCTTTGTGGGTACGGAAGGTGTTTAATACCTCGGCGTCCCAACCATTAATCTCCACCAGCATGTCGCCATAACCGGGAATCTGTAGATAGGTTGCAAGGCGCGCAATGATAAATTTGAGGTACGTCTCCTCATCCACGTCACAGGCAGTGGCCAACACAGACCATAACTTACCGCGGCCAACCGGTTTGCCCGCTCTCACTTCACCTTCACGGAATTGCGCCACCGCGTTACTTAAGGCTTGGTCCGACATGAAGGTATGCAGGTGGGCGCCGTCATAGATCTGTCCTGCGTGGCGCAAGCTGTTGGGGCCAAAGCCGACGTAAAGCACCGGTATGTCGGCGTCGATGTAAGGCGCCACGCTCAAAGGTCCGTATTTACCCAACGTACCTTCGTGAGCGGGGATGGTTTCGCCGCGCCACATACGGCGCATCATCTCGATAAACTCAGCTTCGCGGGCAAAGGTGGGATGGGGGACACCCCAGGCCTTCCAGCGCAAATTAAACCCCTTGGCCAAACCCAGCGCAAAGCGCCCGTTCGACAAACTGTGCAACGTTGATCCCATGGAGGCAGTGACGACCGGGTGGCGCGTGTTGAGGTTGGTACCGGAAGTGCCGATGAAGAGCTCTTCGGTGACTGCGGCACAGGCCCCACAGATGGACGCAATCTCTTTATAGTCTGTGCGTTCGGAAATCATCACGTTGCCGATGCCCAGCGATTCTGCGTCCTGTACCTGGCGCAGCACGTCGCGCGGTGTGCGAGTGTGTCCGGGCAGGCCGTAAAAACCGAGTTCCGGAAACTTGGATGTAGGGGAATTGCTCATGATGATGCTACCTGATGCTCTCTAGATAATCGTTTAAGAAGGTGCCGCTTGGATCTACTTTGTTGCGCACCTGCCACCAATCCTGCCAGCGCAGATGGCACGCAGCTAACTGCGAGCCGTTGAGATAGTTCACCTTGCCCCAATGGGGACGGCCCTGGTATTCGAGGAAAATCTCTTCGCAAGCGCGGAAGTAAGGTTCGTCTTCTTCACGGATGTCTTGATGTACGGAAATGGTCACGGTGTCGCGTTCGTAGGCGGTGGACAGCCACACGTCATCCGCGGCTAAACTGCGATATTCCACCGGCCACGCAATCTCCGTAAAGCGGCTGTTCAGCAGGTCGCGAATAGCCCGCATGCAATCCGGTGCAAGCTCAGCTGGAATGCTGTACTCCATTTCCGTGTGTTTGTGTGGGCGGTGATTTGGCAAAACTTCGTGGCTCCAGGCGCAACGTTGGCCTTCGGCAGCCAGCGGATACTGTGCCGGCTCATCGGTTTCGTTAATCGACTTACATTGTGCTTGGTTGCTCTGTGGGTACCAGAAAAACTCATGGTGGCGATTGGCCCCGGCGTGTGCTGCAAATTGATCAAGCGCGTCGTCCAGGTGTGTCTGCCAAGTGGTTTCTTTGAGCCGGTAGGCGGCACGTAATTGCAAGTGCAGGCGAGTCACAATACCGAACGCCCCCAGATGTAAACGGCTCGCTTGCCACAATTCGCTGTTGTTGGTGGCTGAGCAATCCACCGATTCACCGTTGGCTAATACTATTCTGGCGCCGATCACCGCGGCGGAAAGGTTACGTAGCGTCACTCCCGTACCGTGGGTGCCGGTGGCGGTTGCACCGCAAATGGCTTGCTGGTCAATATCACCTTGGTTGGCGAGCGCCAGCCCCACTGCCTGCAGGGCGTGGCCCAAGGCATAGATGCGCGTACCCGCCGCCACCCAGGCACTTTGACTGTCGGTGTCGGTGCTGATGACACCCGACAACCCTTGAGCGTCCACAAGCACCTCGTTGTGTTGCACCAAGGGCGCATGGCTATGGCAGGCGCCTGCTACCCGTATGCGGCGGCCCTGTTCGCGCGCTTGTGACACCAATGCTTCGGCGTCGGCTTCGCTGCGTAAGAAGTGTATGTGTTCCGGTTTGGCGGTAAGCGCGCCGGACCAGTTTGACCAGTTTGGCATGTGACAATTTGCTCTTTGAGCACTAGAAACAGTAGCAGCCCTGGACATCACTATAGAGACAACCCGTATAAATGTGGATACTTGCGGGCCGCAGAACCACATACCCAACAGGAGGGGAGATGCCCAGACTAAAAGAAGTGAAACGTGCCGATGCCGACCCCAGTGTTATTCCTCTATACGATGCCTTGTTTGGACCGGATCGGGATCCGGTGGAACAACCCGGTACCGCGACCGGCACACCCGGCGACTGGTGGACGGTATTTGCCCAAGTGCCCGATGCGCTGCACCACATGGTGCAGGGTTTTCAATTTTACCGGGATGAAAAACGCCAGCTCTCGCCACGGCTGCGAGAGTTAGGTCAAGCGCGCGCTGGTTTCGCCCGGGGTAGCCAGTTTGTGTTCTCACAGCATTGCAAAGCGCTGCGTGCAGCCGGTTTCTCAGAAGAGCAGATTGAAGCCATACCCAGTTGGGCGTCGAGCAACCTGTTTGATGAGGTGGAGCGTGCGGTGCTGGCGTATACCGATGACCTGGTGTTACAGGGTGGGCGTGTAGCAGACGGTACCTTTGAACGTTTGCGCAACCTCTTAAGCGAAGTGGAAATCATCGAGTTGACCTACATCACCTGTACCTATGAGTTGCACGCCACCATGTGCCGAGCCTTAAAACTCGAGTACGACAATGTCGACGAACGTATCGTGGAGGTGCCGGTGCCGGAGAATGAGGATCGTGACATCGACTTTTTCCGCAACCTGGACGATTAATCCCTAGACGTCTCCGGCTGCTTTCAACCCGGCAATCTCGTCAGGCGACAATCCAACTTCTTGTAGGATCTCGTCCGTATGAGTGCCAACCGGTCCGCCCGGCCAGTCTGTGGCGCCGGGGCTGGCGCTGAGCTTGGGGAGAATGGCTGGAATGGCCAGCTCACCCTGATCGGTTTGCACGGTTTCGAACAAACCCCGGGCTTGATAGTGCGGGTCTTGCATCATGTCAGCGACGTTGTAGATGGGGCCCACCGGCACGTCGGCGGCTTCCAATAGGTTGATCACCTCTTGGGAGCTGTGTGCCTTGGTCCACACGGCGATGGTGCCGTCGATGAAATCTTGATGTTCAACGCGGCCGGGATTGTCGGCGTAGCGGGGATCCGTGGCGATGTCATCGCGTCCCATGGCCTGCATAAGGCGGATGAAGATAGAATCCCCATTGGCGCCGATAACAACGTGTTTACCATCACCGCACAGGTAGGTATTGGTGGGCACGATGCCGGTGATGGTAGAGCCGGATGGTTCGCGTATGGCGCCGGCCCCGGAATACTCCGGCACCATCCCTTCCATCAGATTAAACATGGCTTCGTACAAGGCGACATCGACCACCTGGCCGCCGGTGCCGCGCTCCTGTTTACGTTCCAGCAGAGCCAACAAAACGCCCAACACGGCATGGATGCCGGCAACAGTATCGCCAATGCTTAGGTTGGGACGCACCGGCGGATCTCCCGGGAAGCCGTTTACATAGCGAAAACCGCTGTAAGCTTCGGTCACCGATGCGTATCCGGGTTTGCTGCTATTAGGACCAGTTTGGCCATAGCCCGATATGCGCGCAAAGATCAGGTCGGGATTGGTGATGGCCATGTCTTCCGGGCCCAATCCCCACTTTTCCATGGTGCCGGGTTTGAAGTTCTCGATCACCACGTCCGCGGTCTGCATGAGTTTCTTCACCACTTCACGACCTGCCGCCGTGCGCAAATTGGCGGTAACCGACTTTTTGTTGCGTGCCAGGGAACGCCACCAGTAGGCGGTGCCGCTGTCGTCCAGCAGACGCCAACCGCGGATCGGATCACCTTCTCCGGGGGGTTCTACCTTGATGACTTCGGCACCGAAATAAGCCAGCGTTGTACCGGCAAATGGTCCGGCCAATAGTTGGCCTACTTCTATGACGCGGATGCCGTCTAACGGTCTGTTAGCCATTGGCGTTCTCTATACCAGCTCAGGAAGGGTGTTATTGGATAATGTACCATGCGCAGACCTTACCCAACATGATCAACATGGCGTTTAAACCGCGCTGGTATCTGGACATGCTCAGCACCTCTCGTCGCACCTTCGGCAATGTGGTGGGTCACGCTCAAGGGGTCGACAATCTCACCACCTTAAGTGAGTGGTCCGCTCAACAGCTCGACCCAACCTTAAACTGGGAGGACGTGGCCTGGGTGAAAGAGCAGTGGGGTGGTAAGTTGGTGCTCAAAGGCATCATGGATCCTGAGGATGCTCGCTGGGCTGTGGATAGCGGTGCAGATGCACTCATTGTGTCGAATTACGGTGGTCGCCAGCTGGACGGCGGTATTCGTACCGGTCAGGACGTTTTTCGTGCCATGGCTCTGGGTGCAGAAGGTACATTTATTGGCAAAGCGTTCTTCAATGGTTTGGGCGCCATGGGAGAAGCAGGCGTTGAACGCTGTTTGCAGATCATTGCTCAGGAACCGGACCTGACCATGGCTTTTTGTGGGCATACCGACATCAATGAGGTAGATTCTTCGGTGATTTGGCAGGAGATGGGGCATGGCAGCAGCTGAAACGCCGGTTGTACAAGGGCCGTTGTGGCAAGGGCGCAATTGGGCTGCGCAAGCGGGTGCGGGCAGCATTCATGATGATGCCACGGCCAACAATTTGGGCTTCCGCGGCGGTACCGTACCGGGGGATGTACACCTCAACCAATTCCCTGCCACCCTCTTGGAAGTATTTGGTGACGCCTGGTTTGAGCGTGGCCACTTATCAGTAAACTTCAAAAACGCGACGGTTGATTTAGAACCCGTGCGCGTGTTTGTTAAACAAGTTGACGCGGAATTTGCGGAAGTCTGGATGGAGCGTGAAGATGGGCTGCTGGTATGCCAGGGCACTGCCGGTCTGGACAATTTGGCGCGAGCCTACCTGCATACCATCGATTTGCGCGCTGGTGATGCCGCTGAGTTAAAAATCCTGCAACGCGCCACCCCCGGCACATCGCTTGGTGAATACCCGCTGCATCTCACCGCGGAAAAACAGTTTGAGCGTTTTGATCGGGGTTTGCTGAGTAACCCATTGCCACTGTTTCGCGAAACCTCAAAGTGGGGTGGTGTAGTGGCTTGCCCCAGCACTTTTATACAGTATCTCTGGGGCCCGCCAATGGCGGGTTTAAGACCCTTGGTGGGAGAAGCCGTGGGTTTGTTCGGCGCCATCGAAATTGCCCAAATTAACGGGCCTTTTCTGCTTGATCGAGATTATGTCATCCGCAGTGAGGTGGTCAGTGTGGGCCAGAGTCCGAAGACGGAGTTTTTGTGGTACGACACGGTCGCCTGGCACGGCGACGTAGCGGTGGCGAGCATGCGTATGCAGTTGCGCTTTATGAAAGCTTCATCAGACGCCTATACGTGATACGCGTCTTTAAGTGTCAGCGATAACAAATCCGAGGGAGAAAAACATGACAGACCTACAAACCATAGCGCCGGCCTTTGTGGAGATGGCACATAACATTGTTTGGTGTAGCGTGGCGACCGTCGATGATCAGGGTCGACCCTGGTCGCGCGTGTTGCACCCAATCTGGGATTGGGATGGGGATGAGTTGGTGGGCTGGGTGGCTACCGGCAGGACACCGATCAAAGACAGCCATCTGGCCGCGCATCCGTTTGTGTCGTGCAACTATTGGACGCCCGAACACAACACTTGTTTGGCCGAGTGCCGCGCCACTTGGGTAGAAGATGCGGACGGCAAACAAGCGGTATGGGATAAGTTGGCCGATGGGCCTGAGCCGGTGGGTTACGACCCCGCCATGATTCCGGGGTGGGACAACGCCGCGTCGCCAGCGTTCAGCGCGTTGCGGCTAGACCCGTGGCGAGTGCGGGTTATGCCGGCGGCGGCCATGCTGTCCGGCGAAGGCATCCAGGTTTGGCAACAATAACCGGCGTATTTTTATGAGGTCTTCGGATCAGGCCTTCGGATCAGGCCTATGGGAGGAACACAAAACATGAGTCAGTTATTTGATCTGAGCGGACAGGTGGCGTTGCTCACCGGCGCCTCTAAAGGGATGGGTTTGTCCATGGCCACCGCGTTGGCAGAACATGGCAGCAAAGTAGTGGTGTCCAGCCGTAAGTTGGACCAATGTGAAGAGGCGGCAGAGGCCATCAATTCATCGTGTGGTGAACAGAGGGCCATCGCCATCGCCTGCAACATTGGCTACAAAGACCAGCTGCAGGCCTTGGTGGACGAAACCCACGCGCGTTTGGGCCCAATTGACACCTTAGTCGCCAACGCTGGGGTAAATCCTTTTTACGGCTCTATGAGCGACATCCCCGACGAGGCGTTCGACAAAATCATGGGCAGTAACGTGCGGTCTAACCATTGGCTGTGTCAGATGGTTGGGCCGGACATGATCGCCAAAGGGTGCGGCTCGATCATGATCACTTCCAGCACCGGCGCCTTTGCCGGTTCTGAAACGTTAGGCACTTACAACATCTCTAAATTGGCGGATATTGCGCTGGTGCGCAATCTGGCGCTGGAGTGGGGCCCACGAGGTGTGCGTGTGAACGCCATCTGTCCGGGGCTCATTCGTACGGAGTTTGCCCGGGCACTGTGGGACAACGAAGAGGCGGTGCAACGCGTGAACGAAGCCACACCGCTGCGGCGTCTGGGGGAAGCAGATGATTTCAAAGGTGTTGCGGTGTTTCTAGCCTCGAATGCCAGTGCCTATATGACCGGCCAAGCGATTACCATCTGCGGCGGTACCAATATGTACCGCTAGACTATCAAACGCAGACGTTTTCGAAAAATGCGCGAAGTGCCTCAAGGATTTTTGCCTGAAACCGGCACCGATCCGGCGGAAGACCATATTGGTCCGTTCTATCTAAGACATGACCCTGTGGCTTTTGCCGCTGGCTTTTTACCGGCGGCACACCACGGCAATAACATGGGCATGGTGCATGGCGGTGTGTTGATGACCATGGCCGATTTTGCCCTGTGTGCACAGGCGCGTTATGACACCACCGACCTGCATATCGTCACCATTAGCCTCAACGTGGAGTTTTTACAGGCGGCGAAGGTGGGTCAATGGCTGCACAGCGAAGGCACCGTAACTCAGCGCACCGGCGCCATGGTGTTTGTGCAGGGTTGCTTATATCAGAGGCAGGAGCCGGTGCTGAGTTACAGTGGGGTCGGCAAGCGACGTCGCGCCGAATAACGGCGCGGGGATCTGAAAAGGGAACTCGGATGAACAAAAGTGATGCGTTACACACCCGTGCACTGCGGGTTTTACCCAACGGCAGCACACGCTCGGCGGTGTGGTTTGAGCCGTATCCATTCTACGCGGCAAGCGGCGCGGGGAGTCGCTTGCAGGACGTGGATGGCCGCGACTTTCTGGATCTGACAAACAACCTCGGCGTGCTGATACACGGTCATGCGCACCCGGACGTGGTGCAAGCCGTGCAACATCAGGCTGCGGCGGGCAGCTGTTTTGCTCTACCCACACCAGGCGAAATTGAACTGGCGGAACTGTTGTGCGAGCGGGTAGAAGCCTTTGAACGAGTGCGGTTTATCAATACCGGGTCCGAGGCGGTGGCGTTGGCCATCAAAGCCGCGCGGGCGCACACCGGGCGCCACAAAATTGTTAAGTTGGAAGGGGTGTATCACGGCAACTACGATTTTGCTGAAATCAGTAACTACTCGGCGCCGGATAATTGGGGTAACGAACCACAAAGTGTAGCCGTGCTGCCGGGTACGCCCCCGGGTGTACTGGATGCGGTGTTGGTGACACAAGCCAATGACGTGGACATGCTGCAGCGCCTCATGGCCGCGCACGGTGGCGAAGTGGCTGCGGTGCTGGTGGATCCGGTACCGCCGCGAACCGGTATGCAACCCCTGCAACCTGACTATGTCACGGCATTGCGTGACATCACCCGCGCCCATGGCAGCCTGCTCATTTATGACGAAGTGATTGCGTTTCGATTTGGTTACGGTGGCGCCCAAGGGCGTTTTGGCGGCGACCCGGATCTCACCGCGCTGGGCAAAATAATCGGCGGCGGTTATCCGGTGGGGGCAGTGGCAGGGCGTGCGGAGGTCATGGAAGCCACCGCCAGTTCGGTGAGCTCCAGCGGCACGTTTACTGCTAACCCCGTCACCATGGCGGCAGGATTGGCGAGTATGCGAGCGCTCGACCACGCAGCGTTTGCAGACTTAGACAGTATGGGTGAACGTTTGCGCAATGCCTGCGGCGAAATCATCAACAAACTTGGTGCCAACATGCAGGTATGCGGCACAGGGTCAATTTTCAGCGTGTATTTCCATCAGCGGCCGGTGAGCGACTATCGTTCTTACTTCAAAACGCCCGAAGAAGTGGCTGCCACCACGGCGTTTCATCGCGCCATGCTCGACAAAGGGGTGCTGATTGCGCCGACCGCAACCGTGTTTTTATCCACCGCGGTTACCCCGGCGGACGAAGCGCAGTTGTTGGATGCGTTTGAGTTTGCGATCGCTCAAGCATGCTAAAATGGTTCGGTTACGGCGTTGCCGCGTTTGCGTTGTTGTTGCTGCTTGCGCTGCTTGCCCTGTGGGGTTGGTTTAGCCGGTCTTTACCGCATACGCCCGAGCAGTTTTCTGCAGCGGTGCAACACAATATCACCATAGCCTACGATCAGCGGCGGCGCCCCTTTGTACGCGCCGCTACCTGGGAAGATGCTTTTTTTGCCCAGGGCTGGTTGCATGCGAATGAGCGCCTGTGGCAAATGGAACTGTTGCGTCGCGCTGCCACCGGACGGCTCGCGGAAGCGCTTGGTGCGGGTATGTTGGCCACTGACATAGAGCTGACCAAGGCGGGGGTGCCTGAGCTCGGCCGACGTATTCAACAGCATACGTCCGCCAAAGTGACAGACTACGTGGCGGCGTATGTACGAGGCGTCAACGCGCATCTAGCTCAGCGCAACGCTTATCCACCGGAATTTAGTCTGGTGAGATTTCGCCCAAAACCTTGGCGGTCCGCGGATGTATTTGCCATGGGTGGTCTCATGGCCTGGCAGTCCGGCAACAATTTATCCAAAGAGCTTCTGCGCTTGGCACTGCTGCAACGTTTGCAGGCAAACTTTGCGGCGGCCACGCCTACGGTACCCGAGCCGCTACAACAACGTTGGCTGGCGGTGCTGTTCCCGATCGATGCGGATCTGCCGGAGTTTCCTTACGTGGTGCCTGATGCCGACGCAGCGCCGCTGCTTAAGCAGGCCGCGTTAACTGATGCGTTGTTGCAACCTCTGCTGGCCGCACCGGGTTTAGGCAGCAATGGCTGGGTCGTAGCTCCGCATAAGAGTGCTACCGGCAAGGCGTTGTTTGCGTTTGATTCCCACGACGGTTTTTCCATGCCGAACTTAACCTACGACATCCATTTGTTTGTCGGGGATGAGCAGATCCGCGGCACTTCCGTGCCTGGGCTACTGGGGGTCATCAATGGCTTCAATGAATTTATGGGTTGGGGGTTCACCAACATTGGTGACTCGCAAGATCTGTTTGTCGAAGAACTGCACCCGGAGCATGAGCACCGTATAAAAGGTCGGGACGGTTGGTATACCGCGCGTGTAGAGGAAGAACTGATACCTGTGGCTGGCGCAACACCGCATTGTTTGCAGATTGTGCACACGCGCAACGGCCGCTTGTGGTCAACCGAGCCGCCGATGTCGCTGCGTTGGTCTGCATTGGAGGCGCCAACACCGAACCTGGACGCGCTCCTGCAATTAAACCGCGCCACCAGTTATGTGGCCTTTGAAGCCGCCATGGACAATTTTGCGGCCCCCAGCGCCAATGCGACCTATGCGGATCGCGATGGTCGCATCGCCTTTCGTACAACCGGCGTCCTGCCGCTGCGCGGACGCGGACAGGGGTTAATCCCACAGGTTGGCAGTGCGGCGGATACGGCGTGGCGCGGTACCGTGCCTGCACAACGGATGCCGCGGTTGTTGAACCCGCCTGAGGGGTTTATCGCCGCCGCTAACGCTCGGGTTAACCCAGGCACCCCTTTGATTTCAGCCGACAACGCGCCGGGTTACCGCAGCGCCCGAATACAAACAGTGCTGGCAGCGGATCAGCAATTGACGGCGGCGAATATGCAAGCGCTGCAAATCGATTGGTATAACGGGCAGGCTGCGCGTGTGTTGCCTGACATGTTGCGAGACGTGAACCGGGAGGGCTTGGGTGCTGCGGCGTTCGGGGTGCTCGACAGTCTAGAGGCGTGGTTGGACGCACCGCTCAATCAAGGCCAGATGCGCGAGCCGCTGTGGTTTGCAGCTTGGTACAGACAGCTTGGTTTACACGTGTTTGAGCCGGTTCTTGGCAGTGATCTCACCACAGACTTGTTAGGTGAAGCTTATGTGTTTAACCATGCGCTAGACCGCCTGCTGGTGTTAGAACCCGATTCGCCGTGGTGGCAGGCAAAGCGCGGGCAAACGCTGGCAGATGCGCTGCTGGCCGCACTCGCTGAGGTGGGTGAGGTTAATACTTGGCAAGAGCGGCACGCAGTTTTCCTGCGGCACGAATTGTCCGCCGCGGTTCCACTGTTGGGCAGCTTGTTAGACAGTGGCCCACACCCCTGGGGGGGCGGCAACCCGACCGTGGGGCGCGCGCGATACAACTATCAACGCCCCTTTACCGCAACCGGTGGTGCTACGGTGCGCTTGGTTTTAGAGCTGGGCAGTACGCAGGGAGCCGAACACGCCGATACCGCAGCCTATGTGATCAGCCCCGGTGGGCAATCCGGACATTTCTTGAGTTCACACTACGACGATCAAACCGCCAGCTGGCTCGCGGGTGAGCTGGATAGGTTGCCGGCCACACCGGAGTTGCTGCCCGTCAGCACTACAATCGAGCCTGAGGCCTTAGACCGGTAAGCGCACCTGCGCGGTTCCAAATACGCGCGTCTCATCCGCGCTGTTTCTGAGCGTCATATCAATCTCTACCAACCCTGCGTCTTCGTCGATGTCGGTAACCACCGCGCCGATGAAGCAAGGTTCGTCGGCCAACATGGGCGCGCGGAATACAGTGTCAATGTGCACCACTTGTGCGGCCGGGCACCACTGGTGAATGGTGCTGGTCAGGAAACCCATACCCATGATGCCGGGCACCAAGGCGCCGGGTAACCCCTCTTTGCGCGCCTTGTCATGATCGCTGAAACGGCCACCGCCGCCCCAGCCCACCGCGTTGGCAAATTCGCGCACGGTGTCTAACGATGTATCCGGGGTGAAGGTTGGTAATTCCGCGCCGAACTCAACGTCGGCGATGGTGTTGATCACAGCTTCGCTCATGATGCCTCCCGCTCCCGAATCACCATGCGTGAATCCGCGCTGGCCAGATGATTGTCGTCGGTGTCGAACAACTCCATGCGGGCGACCACCAGGATCATACGTCCGGAACGGCCTTTCTTGTCGTAGATGTCGTGTAGGTGGGTGCGACCAATCACGGTTTGTCCAGCGTGGATTGGCTTGTGGATGGTCACCGCCTTACCGCCGTCCATGGGGATGCCGCCCAAGGATGGAAAGTCGATGGGTAGATGACGGCCGGATGCCAGACTGCATAGAAATGCGGGTGGCGCCTGGAACTCCGGATGCTGCGGATCGGTAAATTCTGGCCGGGTTTCGCCGGATGCCTTGGCCACGGTGACGATGCGGTCAGGGTCCAACTTAAATTCTTTGCTGTCGAAGTCCTGATTGAGGAATTGCGACTTCAGCTCTTCGATATCAACCATGTGATGTGCGCTCGTTGCTCCGGTGGAGCCTGCAAAAGGAGGCCAGGATCATACGAGTTGTGCTTAATCTTGCAAGCGAGTTCAGTGCCGGCTGTTTTTCGCGTGCGGTTTTTTCTAAGATGCCAGGTCACTTTGAACATACGGGGAGTACACCATGGGTCCACTAAACGGCGTAAAAGTTGTTGAACTTCAGGGAATTGGTCCGGGTCCGTTCTGCGGCATGATGCTGGCAGATATGGGTGCGGAAATTATTCGCATAGACCGTGCCGGTGCCGTCGGCACCCCAGCCAGTGCCACTGATTTTCTCGCCCGCGGGCGCAAAAGCATTGGCGTTGACCTGAAAAACCCCGACGGGGTAGAGACCGTGCTAAAGCTGGTGGAACAGGCAGATGTGCTGATTGAAGGTTTTCGTCCGGGTGTGACTGAACGCTTGGGTTTGGGCCCGGAGGAATGTTTGGCGCGCAACCCGCGTCTGGTGTACGGGCGCATGACCGGCTGGGGGCAGCATGGCACCATGGCTCACGCAGCGGGGCATGACATCAACTATATAGCGCTGTCCGGCGCGCTCCACGCCATCGGTGAGAAGGACCGCAATCCGGTGCCGCCGCTGAACCTGGTGGGTGATTTTGGTGGCGGTGGCATGTTGTTGGCGTTTGGCATCGCTGCAGCCCTGTATGAGGTAGCCCAATCCGGCCAAGGCCAAGTGATTGATGCGGCGATGACCGATGGCTCGGCGATACTCATGAATGCGGTATTTGGCATCATGAACAGCGGTCGTTGGGCCCCGGAGCGGGGTACCAATCTGCTCGACGGCGGCGCTCACTTCTACGGCACCTATGCCACCGCTGATGGCAAACACGTCTCCATAGGCTCTATCGAGCCGCAGTTTTATGCCTTGTTGCTGGAGAAGACGGGGTTAGATCAAGATGCGGATCTGCCCAAACAAATGAGCCGCGAGGATTGGCCCATGCTGCACGATAAGTTGGCGGCCATATTTACAGGAAAGACCCGTGACGAATGGGACGAGATTATGCTCGGCACGGACATTTGTTATGCCCCGGTGTTGAGCTTTGAAGAGGCCGTCACCCATCCTCACAACCAGGCGCGCAACACCTTCATAGAACAAGATGGGGTTAAACAAGCTGCACCTGCACCGCGCTTTTCGCGCACGGTACCGGAGCTGCCGGACGCGGCCGTGGCGCCGGGGGCTCAGACAGATGACATTCTGGGGACCCTTGGGTTGTCTGCACAGGAAATTGCGGATCTCAAGGCCAGCGGAGCTGTGGCCTAGAACTTACAAGCTTCTTGCAGGTTCTTTCACGTTATACAATATTCCCGCGTAGCATAGGTCCCCGTACAGAGATAAAAAACAAATTTTAGTTCGTTGGGGGATGAACTATGCTACGCAAGCGATTGATTGGCATAGCTTTATGTATGCCATTTTTTGCGAGCTTGAGTCTCGCGAACGAAGTTGTCAAATGGGTCGATGAAAACGGCGTGACCCATTTTGGCAATGCCCAATTTGCCCCGCCCGGCAGTGGTGAGGCAGTGCGTATCGAGCACGCCAACGGCATGGACGTGCCTGACGTAGGTGTCCTTAACAACCGTCCTAAGCGAAATCGTATCAACGCAACCGTGCTACAGCGACCCAAGCTGGAAAACCCGCGTGGCTGGCGCGGCTTTAACGGCCGTAGTCGAGGCCAACGCAGTCGTCGCTAGCGGACAAGCTTAATCTCCGTTGTGAAACGGCTCGACGCATCGCAACCCGGTGCGCGTTTGTGTAACTAAACTCTGCTAAAGTTTGAACGCTGAAAAAGGCTTTCAAGGGTGGGGTAGTGACGCAGCGAGTGCATCGTATTTGCTCGATTTGTGAGGCGGGGTGTGGGCTCGAAGTAGAATTGGCGACCACGCCCGATGCTGACGCGCGCGTGGTATCAATTCGCGCTAATGATGCCGACGTGTTTTCCGAAGGGCATGTGTGTGCCAAGGGGATTGCGCTAAAACAGCTTGATGCAGACCCCGATCGCTTACGCCAGCCGCTCATTCGAGACGGTGGAGAGTTGCGTCCGGCCAGCTGGGAGGAAGCTTTTGCATTCATCGCCGACCGCCTGCAGTGGGTGAGGGCGACACATGGCCCCCAAGCGGTGGCCGCCTACATAGGGAATCCCACCGCACACAACATCGGTTTATCCATGGGGTTAGGCGCCTTTGTGCGCAACATGGGCTCCACGCATGTTTACAGTGCCGGGAGTGTGGATCAATTGCCCAAGCAACTGGCGTCTGAGCTGATGTTCGGTAACGACATGGCCATCCCGGTGCCGGATATCCAGCACACGGACTGCTTGGTCGTGATCGGCGCCAATCCCGCCGTCTCCAACGGCAGTTTGTGGATGGTGCCGAAAATCCGCGACAAGCTGCGGGCACTACACGCCCGAGGTGGCCGCCTTGTTGTCATCGATCCGCGCCGTACGGAGACCGCACGCTTAGCCGATGAACATCTGTTTATTCAACCCGGTACCGATGTCTACCTGTTGCTGGTCCTCATAAAGCAACTGCTGGCCTTGGGACGGGAGATGCCCGCCCGCTATCAAATCCGCGGCTGGTCGGAACTGAAACAAACGGTGCAGGGTATTGATCTGGCTCAAGTCAGTACAAGAACCGGCATTCCCGAGGCGCAATTGCAGGCGCTGGCGAGTACGCTTAATCGAGCCACGTCGCCGGTACTGTATGGCCGCGTCGGCACCACCGTACAGAAACATGGCACCTTGGTCAGTTTCTTGATTGAGGTGGTCAACTTGCTCACGGGCAGTCTCGATCGTCAAGGCGGTGCGCTGTTTCCCGAACAAGCGTATGCGGCGGCGCAACGGCCGTCGGGTGGCCTCCAGTATGCGCGTTATCAATCCAGGGTCTCAGGCTATCCAGAAGTCCTGGGGCAGCTGCCGGTTGCAGCCTTGGCTGAGGAAATTGAGACACCCGGGCAGGGCCAGGTACGGGCGCTGGTGTGTATTGCCGGCAATCCTGTCATCAGCAACCCCGACAGTGATCGGTTGCAACGTGCGCTGCAAACGCTGGATTTGTTGGTTTGCGTGGATATTTACGTCAACGAAACCAGTGGCTTAGCAGACGTGATTCTGCCGGGCACCTCCATCTTCGAAGACAGCCACTACGATAGTTTTCTCGGTTCCATGGGATGGCGTAACGTGGCGCGCTACAGCCCGCCGGTGTTTGCCCCGACCCAGCCGCGAGAGTGGGACATTGGCCTGACGCTTGGGTTTATCAATCAACACGGTGAGGTTCCGGATGACCGCCAGCTACGAGCTTATGAAGACGAAGTGGTGGCCGGTGCCGTCTCGGCGTATTGCCAGGATCAACAAAACCCGTTGTTTGGTCGCGACGTGCAAGAAATCCTCGGTGCGATTGAACCCGAAGCAGGGGTTGAGCGCCTGTTGGATCTGGGTGTACGCGCGGGTAAGTGGGGGGATCATTTCGGCAGGCGCGAGGGGCTGACCCTGCAGACCCTCATCGACACACCTAATGGCGTGGATTTGGGTGAGGTGCGAGGCGGCCGCTTAGCCGAAGTAGTACAAACGCCTGACGGTTGTATAGATCTCGCTCCTTCAGTGATCATGCAGGCGTTACAGGCGCTTGCAGATGATGCTGAAGCACCGGGGTTGCAGCTGGTCGGACGTCGCAGCGTAAACACCAACAACAGTTGGTTACACAACCTGGCTGCGCTAAACCAAGTGCGCCAAGTCTGTGTGCTGGAGATTCATCCGGCGGATGCAAAACGCCTGGAGATTCGCGACGGGGAACAGGTTGAAGTGCGCTCGGCGGTAGCGGCTGTGTCGGTGCCTGCCAAGGTGACCGAGGCGGTCGCGCCGGGTGTGGTGTGTTTACCCCATGGGTTCAGCGAAAGCACCGACATCCTGCCTGGTCAGAGCAAAGGCGCCAACTACAATCGTTTGGTCTCCGCCAGCGCCATTGATGGCCCGAGTGCAACCGTGGCGTTAAACGGTGTACCGGTGGAAGTTATGCGCCGCGCCAGTGCGCAAACTACGGGTTGATGAGAGCACTTTAAGCAATTCAGCCAAGTGTGCTAAGCAGCGTTCCAGGTCCGGTGTACCGCTCAACACATCCATACCGGGGTCGGTGCCGCGACCTGAGCGGTAAGTAGAGGCAGCGCGTCTCCTCACTACACCCTCGATACCAAGTGTTTGCGCTGTTTTAAATGTCTGGCGGCGGGCATCGGCGATGTGTTCGGAGAAGGTCATATTGCCGGCACGGGGAACAATAGAGCGCAGCACTTGTTTGCGTGCCAACAGACTCGTGTGACGCAGATCAACACGTTCTACCTGCAACACATCGAAGCAGTAGTAACGCGTGGGATGACAAGGTGTATTACCTGGGGCCTGATAAAAGCGCCGCACGCCGTTATCACCTGCTGCGGGAAGCGTTGCAAGCTACCGGGCGTGTAGCCTTGGCCAACTACGCGGTGCGCGGCAAAAGCCAGCTTGTACTGATTCGGCCTATGCACGACGGCATAGTGATGGAGCAGCTGAAACACCAGGATGAATTGCGTTCGTTTGGCGACGTTCCCCTCGAGGACATGGACATCGGCGAAGAAATGTGCCGGTTCTCCGCGCAAGAAAGCTGCATGCGCCAGTGCCTCCCAGCGGGCGCGCCATACGGCGCCTGTGGACTTCGTTGCGCCCCTTGGCAAGGTATCTACATTGCCGGCGGAACGCGCCTTGCCACAGACGCCGTATGACACGCTGAGCACATGAGACTTATGCAGAGGCGCCCTAGCTGTCTTGTAGCTGACTGGCCACTTCAAAGTCGATGCGGTTTTTTGCAGTGAGGTAGTCAACGCCTGCTGCAGCCGCCAATTGCAAAACATCATCGTGTTCAGTTTTCCAGCGGGTGCGCCCGTCCGGTTGGGTCACTTGTTTGACCCGCACCTCGCCTAACGAAGTGCTGATGATTTGTTCGGTGCGCGGCAGCACAATCTTCTCAAAAGGCAAAATACGCAGTCCGATGGTGCTCGATTCATTTAGCATGGCGGCAGCCACGGCGTCTTTGTTTGCGGCATCCGTCAGCGCCGTCAAACAATGTGCGGCTCGGCTTTTCTTCATCACGATGGGGGTCAGATAGACGTCTACTGCACCCGTGTCAAACAGCGCCTGCATCACTGGTTGGAATGCTTCCGGTGTCATGTCGTCGATGTTGGCTTCCAGCTTAAAATGCTGAGTTGTGGGTGGTGTGCTTTGTTGTGGGGTGTAGTCTCCAAGCGCGACGCGCAACACATTAGGGACCTCAAAGTCTTTATGTCCGATGCCGTAACCCACCTTGTGCGGCGTAAACACGCCGGTAGGTTGGTACTCACCCACGTTGGCCGCCAATATTGCGGCACCTGTAGGTGTGGTTGATTCTCCGCTCACGCCACCATAAGTGCATGGTGCTGCGGCAAGCAACTCTTGGGTGGCAGGGGCTGGCACCGGAAAGCGACCGTGTGCGCAATTGACAAAGCCGCTGCCGACTTCCACCGGGTTACTTAAGATGATGTCCGGGTTGAAGTAGTCGATACACAAAGCCGCCGCGACGATGTCGACAATGGAGTCCACCGCGCCAACTTCGTGAAAGTGTACTTTTTCAGGCGCTACATCGTGGATTTTACCTTCGGCATTGGCGATGGCTTGGAAGATGTCCAACGCGCGACGTTCGACGCCGTCGGCATAACCAGCCGTTTGTATCATTTTAACGATGGTGCTGTGGTGACGGTGGTCCTCGGTATCCACCGTGGTTACTCTGGCCTGAGTGCCGGAGATGCCCATCTTCTTTGCCGGTGTCAGGGTGAGGGTGTACTCAGCACTGACAGGAAGGCGGGCGAGCTCGTCGCGCAGCCACTGTTCCTCAACCCCCAAATCAAGCAGGGCCGCCAGGTGCATATCACCCGACAGCCCGCAACTTGGTTGGTAGTAAAGTGCCTTTAAAGTGCCAGCTAAAGTATCAGGCAACGTCGAAGTAGTCGGCGGAAGTTGCAGCCGCAACGAAGTTTTCTTTCAAATGCATCATGGTCTGCATGTCTGCATTGACCACGTCCAGGCCGTGTTCTAACACAAATGCATAGCTGCGCTGGAACTCAGACAGTTTTGCCTTGAGCAGTTTTTCGTCGTAGTACTCATCAAATGCGTCGGGATTACCCCAGCCCAACCAGGCACGCCCGGCGAGGAAGCGACCCGCTTTCATGCCCACCAGGCCAATGCCGGCGTCACGCGCGTCATCCAGGATGGGGCGCAGTGACTTCATCGTCGGTGTACCTTCCAATATGGATTTGTCTTCCCAGTCGTACCAGCCGCCCGGGGTGATGGCAATCATAGCCAAGCTGAACCAACCGGTTTTTGTCGCCGCCTGCAAAACGTTGGCGGCATTTTGGTGGGTTGAGATACCTAGGTGGTCTACTTTACCGGCGGCTTTTGCGTCTTCAAACGCACGGTACAGTTCTTCGTTGGTAACGACGGAAACATTGTTGGCCGCCATTTGGTAGTAAGCGTCGACGTGATCGATGCCCATTTCATTCAGGCTTTCGTCCAAAGAGAACGCCCAACCTTTGGCAGCCTCTTTGGCTTGCGCCACGCTGATCTCTTCGTCCCAATCAATGTCCGCCGGCACGTAGGCTTTGGAGATGAGGAAAATGTCGTCGTGGCGTTTCTTCAAGAACGGTGCCAGGTTTTTTTCGGCGTCGTTGTAATAGTGCTTAAATCCCACATCAAAAGTGTTAACACCGGCGTCAAATGCCGCGTCTAACAAATCATCATGGCGTTCGCGGGAGAGGGTAGCCCCGCAGCCGAACACCAGGCGGCTGGAGTTGTGCCCAGTACGACCTAACGTGCGGTACTGCATTTCCGGCCAAGGATCGCCTAAGCCCGCTGCCTCTTTGCCTTCAAACGCGGCGGCGCGTACGTCGCGCGTCTTGATCAAAGTGCTGGCGCCGACCCCCAACATAGTGCCGTATTGAACAAACTTACGCCGGGTGCTGGATAAGATACTCTCGGACATGGTGGCCTCCGCCGGAATTGATGTTTGCATTCTACGCCTGCTAAACGTGGTTGTTCAACGCACTTAGACCCATGCGCGCTTTTAGTGGTAGGGTAGGCGCATGATAAAGAGTGCCGTTGCCATAGTGGCTTGCTGGTCTTGTCTGCTGCCGCTGCACGCGCTGGAGCTAGAGCCGCTGCCGAATGAGCAATGGTCGCCGCAACATGCAGCTCATCTGGCCTCCCGTGCTGGTTTTGGGGCCCACGGAGAAGAACTCGAAGCGTTAGCGCGCCTGTCTCCGGCACAAGCGGTACACCGTTTTGTGCACGGTTTGGGCAGTCCGGAACTGGCCGCGTTTGAACATTCGGGTATCTTTGACGAAGGCTTAGACCCGTTTCCACCCAGCCGCCCGGCGACCACAGCATTGGCCAAACGCCAGGGGCATGCGCTGGGTATCCAGGTGAAACCAAGCGGCAACCGTCCGCTGCAACCCATTGTTAACAAGTTTTTCTATTGGCTGCGCGCCAGTCGTTTAGAGACTGACCGCGTTGCATACTGGTGGGCGCAACGGATGTTGCGCTCCGGGCACCCGTTGCAGGAAAAGATGGCTTTGTATTGGCACGGCCACTTTGCCAACAATGAAGACAAAGTGCGCGACTACCGCAAGATGCTGCAGCAACTAGAACTGTTCCACAGCGCGGGTCTCGGCAACTTTCGCGAACTGCTCATCGCTGTCGCGCAAAATCCGGCCATGTTGATGTTCCTGGATGCCGGTGTTAACACCAAAGACTCGCCCAATGAGAACTTTGCCCGCGAGATTATGGAACTGTTCACCATGGGGGTAGGCCACTACAGCGAGAAAGATGTACAGGAAGCAGCGCGTGCTTTTACCGGCTGGAATTATCGAGGCCTTGAGTTCCACTTTAACGAAGCTGAGCACGACCGCGGCAGCAAACAGTTTTTGGGTCAGGAGGGCAATTTTGACGGCGTAGAGGTGATTGACATCATTCTTGCCGAACCAGTGACCGCAGAGTTTATCGCCGCCAAGCTGTACCGTTACTTTGTCAACGAACAGTTGACGCAAGCGGACGAGGCGCAACTCGGCGAAGCTTTACAGGAGCTTGAATATGACATCGCCGCTTATCTACGCCTGCTGTTTTTATCCAAAGACTTCTACGCGGCGCACAACGTCGGCACCCGTATCAAGGGACCTGTTGAACTCATGGTCTCCACGTACCGACGCTTGGGTCTGCAAACGGTCCCCGGCGTGCCGGATTTCAACGTGGTCAGCGGCGCCTTAGGCCAACGTCTGATGTACCCGCCAACAGTGGCGGGGTGGACTGAAGGCCGCAGCTGGATAACGCCGAGTTTGATGTTTGAACGCTCTAACTTTGTGTTGGACATCCTGTTTCCCGATATCGGCTTTGTCCCTCCGGATCGCTATCCTTACTACACGGCAGAAATAGTCAACGTACAGAATCGCCTGCGCCAAGGTTTGAGCGTCGCGCAAGCCACCAAACCCACGGGCGTCGATGCGGACATAGACACCATGGCCGCATCCAATTTGCTGGCCGACCGGGATGAGGCGTTTAACACGCGACTGGGCAGCATGCGCGGCTGGCAAATGGCGCTGGAGCGAGTAAAACCCATACCTCGACATACTGCGCGGGTTGATCTAACCGGCTGGGTCGTCCAGGCGGAGTGCACCACGCCGTTGGAAGTGGTGGACTTATTTGCCCAGGCTTTTTTCAGCGTCGCTCTGCCGGATGAGCAGAAATTCCAGTTTGCCGAGCAGTTGGCCTTGGATCTGGGTGGTACGGATCTCGGCCAAGCATCCAGTTATCTTGAAGAACCATTGCGGCGCTTGTTGCACAGCATGTTAAGTCTCCCGGAATATCAGCTGGGTTAGCCTGGGTGTCGATTGGCCATGCAAAGACGACAGCTACTACAACAGTTACTAAAAGGCGGGGCCGGCATAGCCGGATTAAGCTGGTTGCCGGTAACACTAAGCGCAGCCCCAGGTGTAAATCAGCGTGCGCCGATCTTGGTGGCTGTGGAGTTATCAGGTGGCAACGATGGCCTTAACTCCGTGGTGCCTTATACGAACGACGCCTACTACCAGCGACGGCCGACCCTTGGTATCCCCGCAACCGAGCTGCTGAAGCTGGACGATGCCTATGGCTTCAACCCGGGGATGCTCGGCCTTCACCGGCTCTGGAAGGATGGGCACGTTGCCGTGGTACACGGCTGTGGCTATGAACAACCTTCCTTTTCCCATTTCACGTCTATGGCTTATTGGCATACCGGGGCGCCCCATGGAGGTAACGCCTTGGGTTGGATGGGCCGCGTCGCGGACGCCATGGCAGACACGCGCCGCGACAACATGATCATCAACATCGGCGCAAATCAATCGTTGGCGGTTAACAGTGCAACACACACACCGGTGGTGTTTGATGATCCGCAACGCTTTCAACGTCATCGGTGGATGTCTTCTGGTGCTACCGTATCCGTAGAAGCGGCAGAGGCTTCCGAAAATCCGACGCGCGCGTTTTTGCGCGACGTAAACCGCAGCGCGCAAGCCTCTTCCCAGCTGATTCGGCAGGCTTGGAGGGAATATCAGACGCCGGTGGACTACGGCATTGCGCCCATGGATTTGCCTAAAGTGGCTGCGTGTATTGAGGCTGGATTGCCGACACAGTTGTACCATGTGTCTTTTCGAAACAACGCTTTTGATACCCACGTACAGCAACCCGCATTGCATCGCCGCCTACTCAGTTACGCCTGTGATGGCATACATGGATTTGTTCGTGACCTGCAGCGCATTGGGCAGGCTGACCGTGTGGTGGTGATGGTCTACTCAGAGTTTGGCCGGCGGGTGCCGGAAAACGCCAATCTCGGCACCGATCATGGCAGTGCTAACGTAATGTTTCTGATTGGGGAGCCGGTTAAGGGCGGACACTATGGTGAGCCGCCCAGCCTCACGGATCTGGTGCATGGGGATAATTTGGCATTTACCACAGATTTCCGGCAGGTATACGCCACTGCTATTCAAGGTTGGTTGCAGGTGGATGCGGCCAAGGTGGTGGAAGGGGGATTTGCTCCGCTACCGGTATTTGCTTAAAAGCCGGGGTAGGTCCTCATTGTTGTTCGGCGGGCGTCTCGCTTTTTAGTACCCCGCTGCGCTGTAACTCTGCGATCTGTGCGTCGTCCAACTTTAGCAACGATTGCAACAAGGAGGCATTGTCTGCGCCGCGCAGATAAGCGCCTCGACGCGGGCCCACCTCAACTTTGGAAAACCGTGCAGGCGCTCGTGGAATGGGCCGTTGCGCACCGTTGATGTCAACTTCAATCAGGGCTTGGCGATGTTCCGCCCAGTCTTCGCGCGCGGCGTCCGCCAGTTTCTTCACCGTGCCGAGGGGGATGCGGGCGCTGTCCAGCGCTTTTTCGAATGCCGCGACGTCGGCATATGCCGATGCCCACTCCTGCATCACCTCGCGGATTTTATGATCCTGGCCTTGGGTGTCGGCGGGTGTCTGCCAGCCCAGTTCAGCCAACTCAACCTCCTTACCCAAAGCTTTGGCGACGCCGAATATCCAGGTGGTGGGATTGCCGGGTACTTGCACCCAGGTGCCGTCCGCTAATTCCAACAACGCGGCTTTGCCGGGGCGAAATGGGCTGATGGCTTCGCCGATACCGCCGTTGATTTCCACTGCGGCAAATTCATTGGTGGCAAGCATGGTATCCGCCATGGTGACGTCTATGTGCTGCCCTTCACCGCTGCGCTCCCGGTAGAAAAGTGCGGCGAGGATCGCGTTGGCAGCCTGGGCACCCACTGCAAAATCCGCGTGGGATACCGCTTCAGGCATGGGGTCGGTGCCGCGCTCACGTGCGTTTAGTTCTATAAGACCCAATTCAGCGTGGATCACCGGCGCGTAGGCGCGGCGATGCGCAGCAGGCCCGGTCTGGCCATAACCCGTGATGGAGCAGTAGATGACGTTGGGATTCACCTTGCACACATCTTGATAGCCAACACCCAGCCGGTCAGCCACACCGGCGCGGTAATTCTCCACCACCACGTCAGCTTGGGCGGCGAGTTCCAAAACCAGCGCCTGGCCGGCGTCGGTGCTTAAATCGATACACAGATGTTGCTTGCCGGCGTTTTGCTGGGCGAAGGTCAGTGCAACACCGTTGGCTTGGGGCACGCCGCGCCGCAGCAAATCTCCCTCAGGGGGTTCTACTTTGATCACTTGTGCGCCATAGTCACACAGCGTTCTTGTGCAGGCTGGACCTGCCACTACCCGTGTCAGATCCAGTACCGTGACCCCTTCCAATAACATCTCCGCTCCAAGATTGTTGGCCTGCTGGCTTTTTACACATTCGCGTCTCCGATGAAAACCTTTGTGTGACGCGGAAGGCGCCGAGTGCAGGCTCTGAATAAGTCTCACGCGCTCGGAGCTTCCCTAGGCATCTGCGGTTGAATTCAGCTAGCATGGGCAGGCACAAAGAAGAATAACAAGGTGAGGGGAGAACTTTGGCCGAGCCGGTAAACAGCAGTCCAGCTACAGACACCAGTGTGTTTAGTCCAGCCGCACGTCAGTACGCGCTCAGTGTGCTGGTGGTGGTGTACACCTTCAACTTTATCGATCGCCAGATCTTGTCGATCCTGCTTGAACCGATCAAACAGGATTTAGGTTTATCCGATACCCAGCTGGGGTTGCTGACTGGCTTTGCGTTTGCCTTGTTCTACGCCACTTTGGGGATCCCTATTGCGCGTTATGCGGACAAAGGCAACCGGCGCAATCTGGTGGCGTTGGCGCTGGCTATTTGGAGCGGCATGACCGCATTGTCCGGTTTGGCGCAGAATTTCTGGCATCTGCTGCTGGCGCGTATTGGCGTCGGGGTCGGGGAGGCGGGATGTAGCCCGCCGGCCCATTCCATGATTTCGGACTATTTCCCAGCGGAAAAACGCGCCACAGCGCTGGGTATTTATTCCCTAGGCATACCGTTTGGCATCCTGTTTGGGTTTGTTGCCGGAGGTTGGTTAAATGAGTTTTTTGGCTGGCGGGTGGCGTTTTTTGTTGTCGGTGTCCCGGGCATTTTGTTGGCCCTGGTGGTGCGTTTCAGTTTGCGCGAACCGCCGCGGGGTATGGCTGAAGGGCGGGTGGATGCCGGTGTGCAGCCAACCATCGGGGAGACCTTTAGGTACCTGTGGGCTAAACGTTCGTTCCGACATCTCGCCTTTGGCGGCGCGCTGACCGCCTTTGTCGGCTACGGCGTGGTGACATGGATGCCGTCGTATCTGATTCGCAGTCATGGATTGGATACCGGTGACGCGGGTACCTATCTGGGCCTCATCCTCGGCATCCCCGGGGGTATTGGTATCGCGCTGGGCGGCTGGGTGGCAGATCGTTTCGGTGCCAAAGACGTGCGCTGGTACCTTTGGGTGGTCAGTGTGGCGTTGCTGGCGGGTGTGCCGTTTTCCGTTGGGGTTTATCTGGGTGAGTCCGCCTTGGTGGCATTGTTGTTCCTGATTTTGCCGGTGGCCCTGGGCAACTTTTACCAAGCCACCACTTTTTCGCAGACCCAGGGTTTGGTGAGCTTGCGGATGCGCGCGGTGGCGGCCGCAGTACTGCTGTTTATTCTCAATATCATTGGTTTAGGTGCCGGACCCCAGGCGGTGGGAATTGTGAGTGACTTATTAAGCGACACCTACGGGCAAGAGTCGTTGCGCTACAGCTTGCTGATTTTCTCCTTCGTCAATATCTGGGCTGCGTATCATTACTACGTGGCTGGCAAATATCTGCAGGATGATCTAGAGACAGAGTAATGCACAAGCATGCGTTCAGCGCCGCCGTGATAGTGGCTGTTTGCCTGCTTTCGAATGTTGCGTGGGCGGCAGCAGCCGTGACACAGAGCGCCGCACGACCCAACATCGTGATTCTGTTTGCCGATGATCTGGGTTATGGCGACCTCGGTAGCTACGGGCACCCGTACATTCGCACACCGCATATCGACACCATCGCCGCGGAAGGTCAACGCTGGACAGATTTCTACGTCGCCGCGCCGGTGTGTTCACCCAGCCGTGCCGCCTTGTTAACCGGCCAACTTCCGATCCGCACCGGCCTCTACGGCGAACAGATACGCGTCTACTTTCCCAATGACCCAGGCGGCATGCCGCAACGCGAGGTGACTTTGGCCGAAGCGCTGCAAGCCATCGGCTACCGCACCGGTATGTTCGGCAAGTGGCACTTAGGCGACGCTAAGGCGGCTTGGCCTACCCGCCATGGTTTTGATGAGTGGTTGGGATTGTTGTATTCGAACGACATGGATTGGGTGGATGAATTGTCCATCGATGAGCTCATCACGTTGCGGCGGCAAGGTAAGCTCGAAGCGTTGAGCGCGGCGATGGCTAGCCGGCCGGCGAAATATGCCGCTCCGAAAATTGAATACTGGAACGTACCCCTGCTCAGCAGTCGCGTTACCGCAAACGGCTTCGAAGACGTTGAGATAGAGCGTCCGGCGGAGCAGACCACGCTGACCAAACGTTACACGGAAGCCGCCATTCGCTTTGTACGTGAGTCCAAAGATGCACCGTTTTTCGTTTATCTGCCCTATGCGATGCCGCACACACCGTTGTTTCGCAGCCCGGCTTTTGCCGGACGCAGCCTGGGCGGCCGCTATGGTGATGTGATCGAAGAGATTGACTGGAGCGTAGGGCAGATCAGAGCGGCGTTGTTGGAATTGGGTCTGGCGGAAAACACTTTGCTGGTGTTCAGCAGCGATAACGGCCCATGGCTCAGCATGAAAACCGAAGGCGGCCGCGCGGGATTGCTGCGCAACGGTAAAGGCACCACCTTCGAAGGCGGTATGCGGATACCCACCGTGTTCTGGTGGCCACAAGCGGTGGTGCCTGGCGTGGTCAGCGGCATGGGTTCCGCCCTGGACATTTTCACCACAGTGGCAAATCTAAGCGGCGCTGATGCTAGCCCGGCGGTAGATGGATTGGACTTGTCCGCGGTGTTGTTAGAAGGGGCGTCGAGTCCCAGGCAAGAGCTGGCCTACTATCGCGCCGGTCAGTTATACGCCTACCGCGTCGGACCCTGGAAGATGCACTTTGTGACCGAAGGTTCCTACGGGATTGGTCCGCAGCGCACCGAACACACACCGCCCTTGTTGTACCACTTGGGTGATGACCCGTCCGAACGTTTTGATATCGCCGCGCAACACCCTGAGGTGGTGGCGGATATCCAGCAAAAAGTAGCCGCGCATCGCGCGCGCGTGCCACGGCGGCCGCCGGAATTTGACCGGCGTTTGACCACCCTGGTCGAATAGTTTTACATCTTAGAAGTGTGCCGCTAGAATGCCGCTTTTGCGGAGTCCTAAATGCTGCGTATTGCAAACGACGCACTCACTTTTGACGACGTTCTTCTCCTGCCTGCCTTTTCCCAAGTTCTGCCCTCCGAAGTTTCCCTGCAAACGCGGCTGACGAAAAAAATCAACTTAAACATCCCGTTGATGTCATCAGCCATGGATACGGTGACCGAGGCGCGTCTGGCCATCGCCCTCGCGCAAGAAGGCGGGATGGGCATCGTGCATAAGAACATGACCATCGAACAGCAGGCTAAAGAAGTTCGTGGCGTAAAGAAGTACGAATCCGGCATCATTCGCGACCCTATTACCATTGGTCCGGATGCCACTGTCTCTGACTTGTACCAGTTAACTTCGGACCACCGCATTTCCGGGGTACCGGTGGTGGAAGGGAATAAGTTGATCGGCATTGTAACCAGCCGTGATGTGCGCTTTGAATCTCGCACCGATGCACTCATTCGCGATGTCATGACCCCCAAAGAGCGTTTGGTCACCGCGTTGGAAGGCACCAGCATCGAAGACATCACCTACATGCTGCACGAGCACCGCATTGAAAAGGTGCTGTTGGTTAATGAAGCGTTCGAGCTGACAGGCATGGTCACGGTGAAAGACATTGCCAAGGCGCAAGCCTATCCCCAGGCCTGCAAAGACAAATACGGTCAATTGCGGGTCGGCGCCAGTGTCGGCACCAGCGCAGAAACCGATGACAGAGTAGCCGCCTTGGTGGAAGCCGGTGTGGACATTGTGGTAGTGGATACCGCACACGGTCACTCTGAAGGCGTCTTGGATCGAGTTCGCTGGATGAAACAAACTTATCCAGACCTGGAGGTCATTGGTGGCAATGTGGCCACTTATGAAGGTGCAAAGGCTTTAATTGAGGCGGGTGTAGACGCCGTGAAGGTGGGTATTGGACCGGGGTCCATCTGCACGACACGTATCGTTACGGGTATTGGCGTACCGCAAATCACCGCCGTTGGCGAAGCTGTTAAGGCAGCCCAAGAGGAAGATGTGCCGGTCATCGCGGATGGCGGTATTCGCTACTCCGGCGATATCGCCAAAGCCATTGTGGCGGGTGCCAGCGTCGTGATGGTTGGCAGCCTGCTTGCCGGTACCGATGAGTCCCCGGGCGAAATTGAGCTCTATCAGGGACGTACGTATAAATCTTACCGTGGTATGGGTTCGTTAGGTGCCATGGCGCAGAGCAACGGTTCCAGCGATCGCTACTTTCAAGAAATGGATGGCGACGGCGGCAAATTGGTGCCGGAAGGGATTGAAGGCCGAGTGGCCTACCGCGGTCCGGTCGGCCCTATTGTGCATCAGTTGATGGGTGGTTTACGTGCCGCCATGGGTTATACGGGTAGCGCTGACATTGCCACCATGCGTTCGCAGCCGCAGTTTGTGCGGGTCAGCAACGCCGGTATGGTGGAAGCGCACGTGCACGACGTCGCCATCACCAAAGAACCGCCTAATTATCCGATCAGCTAGCAGACGCCGTAGTGCATAACATCCACGATCAGCGCCTGCTGATAATCGATTTTGGCTCGCAATACACTCAACTCATTGCCCGCCGCGTGCGCGAGTGCGGTGTCTATTGTGAAATTCACCCTTTTGATCTCCCGGAGGGGTTCATTACCGAGTTTGCGCCCCGTGGTGTGATCCTCTCCGGCGGTCCGGAAACCGTCACTGAAGGCAGCACTCCGCGGCTGCCACAAGCGGTGCTGGAACTGGGTGTGCCGGTGCTGGGCATCTGTTACGGCATGCAAACCCTGGCGGAGCAGCTGGGTGGGCAAGTGCAAAGCTCGGAACAACGCGAGTTTGGGCATGCATCTATTCTTGCCGCGGAGCCGAGCACGCTGATTGCTGCGCTAGGCGCGGTGGGTGACAAAGACACGGACGTATGGATGAGTCACGGCGACAAAGTGACACAGCTGCCTCCCGGATTTGTAGTCACCGCTGCAACTGCCGGTGCGCCGATTGCCGCCATGGAAGACCCCCAACGTCATCTCTATGGTGTGCAGTTTCACCCCGAAGTGACCCACACCGCGGCGGGCGAGGCGTTGCTGAAGACGTTTGCCCGCGACATCTGTGCCTGTGAGGGCGACTGGACACCCGCCAATATCATCGAAGACGCCATTGAGCGGGTGCGTGCCCAAGTGGGGGATGATCATGTGGTATTGGGTTTGTCCGGTGGCGTGGATTCGTCGGTCGTAGCGGCTTTGCTGGCCCGCGCCATTGGTAATCAGCTGACGTGTATCTTTGTCGACAATGGGTTGTTGCGCCTAAATGAACGCGATGAGGTGGAGGCTGCCTTCGGTCCGGAAAGTGGCATTGGTAATGCCCTGCCACTGAAGATTAAGACCGTACATGCCGAAGCGGAATTTATGTCCAAGTTGGCGGGTTTGGATGATCCGGAGGACAAACGCAAAGCCATTGGCAACACGTTCATAGACGTGTTTGAGCGGGAAGCGAGTGCCCTTGATGGCGTGAAGTGGCTGGCCCAAGGCACCATTTACCCGGATGTCATTGAGTCTGCGGCCTCCAAGTTTGGCAAGGCGCATGTGATCAAGTCCCACCACAACGTCGGTGGCTTGCCCGAACGTATGGCGTTGGGGTTGGTGGAACCTTTACGAGAACTGTTTAAGGATGAGGTGCGACAGATTGGTCTGCACTTAGGCTTGCCGCGCTCACTGGTGTTTCGCCATCCTTTCCCAGGCCCGGGTCTGGGTGTGCGGATCTTAGGCGAAATCCAGCCAGAGTATGCCCAGGTGCTGCGTCAAGCAGACGCCATTTTTATCGACGAACTGCGCACCGCGGATCTCTACGATCAAGTGAGTCAGGCTTTTGCGGTCTATTTGCCGGTTAAATCGGTCGGTGTCGTCGGCGATGCGCGCCGTTACGAACATGTGATTGCGCTGCGCGCAGTGGAAACCATCGACTTTATGACCGCTCGCTCGGCCCGCTTACCGTATGAGTTTATTGAAAGGGTGGCCAACCGCATCATCAACGAAGTTGCAGCCGTGTCGCGCGTTGTTTACGACGTCTCCAGCAAACCGCCCGCTACCATCGAATGGGAGTGACCGGTACTGGCAGGTTGGTCAGCGCCATGATCCGCTGGCTACAAGGACACTTTTGCGTAGGAAAGCAATCAGTGTTTGGCAACAGCAGGTATTTAGTGTGCTCTACAAAGCTTGATAAGTTGTACAACTGGACCTAATGTTAGTTATTGCCAGCGCAGACATCCTGCCCTGCGATTGAACCAGGGTGGTTATGTAAAGACGGTAATGGATGCGAGGTCTGATTTCTGTGCAACCATTCGATCGGGTTCAACAGCTTCACCAGATTCTGACGACACACCGCAGGCCCGTGCCCGTACGCAAGCTGTGCGAGTATATGGAGTGCTCGGATAAAACCGTCAAGCGGACGATCGATACCCTGCGCGATGTCTGCCAGGCGCCACTGGTTTATTCCAGTCAGGAAAGAGGCTGGTACTACGACAATACAGAAAGTGAGCGTTTCCAGTTACCCGGTTTGTGGCTTACCGGTGACGAGCTGCTTTCTTTATCGGCGTTGACATCCATTCTCGATGCGCTCGGTGACGGTGTACTGCACGATGAATTGAGTGCGATCGAACAAACCGTCGATGCGTTGCTGGTTGCCCGTAATATCGATCCCAAGGTGGTCGCATCGAGAATACGCGTGTTGCCGATGGGAAAGCGCCAGCAATCTTCATATCAGTTCACGGCCATCGCCGATGCCCTGATCCGGCGCAAACGGCTGGATGTTCGCTATGTCAGTTACCGTGGGCAGGAAACGCAGCGCACGATCAGTCCGCAAACGCTGGTGCACTACCGCGACAACTGGTATCTCGATGCCTGGTGCCATCTGCGCAATGCCCTGCGTACCTTTTCGGTGCCTCGTATTTTGCATTTGAACTTGCTTGCCGCTAAAGCCAGGTCGGTCGACAAAAAAAAGCGCTCGGCGAACACTTTCAGCAGAGTTACGGCATTTTCGCCGGGAGCGGCCACAGCACCGCAAAACTGCGTTTTTACGGCGCGACAGCCCGCGATATTGCGGCGCAGGAGTGGCACCCCGAGCAGCAGGGAGAGTGGCACGATGATGAGTACCTACTGAGTTTTCCTTATTCCGACGACCGCGAGTTGATCCAGGATATCCTGCGCTACGCGCCGGAAGTCTATGTCGAAGCACCAGTCAAGCTGCGCAAGCGCGTACAGATAAAACTCCAGCAGGGGCTGGAACGCCAGTTGGGGCGGGGTTTGGGGTTTCTGTAGAGGAGTGTGGCTTTATTTAGAATGTAGGACGGGATTTGTCTGGGGCGTCTGATAGGGTAAAAAAGCAGCGGCAGGGGTATGAAGGAATATTGGGGACTAGTGGTTACGCGATGAGTTGTAAATATATCGCACATGTCAGACAAGGGGAGGGTGGTGAATGGGAAATTCATACGCTCCTCGACCATTCGTTGGGCACTGGAAGTAGAGCAGGCTGTTTTGCAACGCCGTTTAATAGTGTCAAGTGGGGTGAATTGGCTGGGCGCTGGCATGACCTGGGTAAAGCCCGTCCCGCATTTCAAAAGCATATTAAAAAAGCTTCTGGCTATGACCTCGAAGCCAGCATTAGCAGTGAACACGACCCCAGCAAAAATCACGCATCCACAGGTGCTATGTATGCCGTGGATTATATGGAAAAGAAAGGGGTGGCCGCGTTTGGCAGGGCGCTGGCCTATATGATCGCTGGACACCATGCCGGCTTGCCGGACTATACCCGCGATGAAGCCAGGGGGCGCTCTCTCGATGATGCTTTGAGTGACAAGCATTTCTTGCAAGAGGCTCTTGCAGAAGACCTTGCGCCAGAACTATTGGAAGGAAGCGTTCCGGAGTCCCGGCTACCCATAGATGGTTGGGATGATCTGCACTTATGGGTGCGAATGGTGTTTTCGGCATTAGTCGATGCTGACTTTCTGGATACTGAATCCTTCATGCAAGAGGGTAAGTCCAGGTTACGCGAAGTCAAATATCCCACGATGAAGAAGCTGCTGAGTCGGTTCGACGAGCACATGCAACAATTGGCTTCTGGCAGTGATGCCAGTGATGTCAACAGAATACGCGCCGAGGTTCTATGCCAGTCAAGAGCCAAGGGTAAAGATGAGTCCGGGATTTATACAATGACCGTGCCTACAGGTGGAGGTAAAACACTCAGTAGCCTGGCTTTCGCATTGGAGCATGCGGTGGCCCGCAATAAAAGAAGAATTATCTATGCCATTCCCTATACGAGCATTATTGATCAAACGGCAAGTACTTTTAAAGAGGTGTTCGCAGATTGCGGAGACGTGGTGTTAGAGCACCACAGCAATGTGGAGCCGGAGGACGGCAAAGAAACCACGAGTACGCGTTTGGCTACAGAAAACTGGGATATTCCCATCGTGGTGACAACGACCGTACAATTGTTTGAATCGCTGTATGCGGCCAAACCATCACGCTGTCGCAAATTACATAATCTGGCAAATAGTGTGGTTGTGCTGGACGAAACACAGTTACTACCGCCAGGCTGTCTCAACCCGATTCGCCACGTTATCCGGATTTTGGCTAAGCACTATAACGTGACGTTCCTGCTGACAACGGCCACGCCTACACCGTCTACCGGCCTTGATGATGCATTTGGAAAGGTATTGCTGCAAGACCTGGAAGTCCGAGAAATCGTAGAAGACCCGGAGCGGTATTACCAACAGTTGAGTCGTGTTACCTATCAATTACCAGCGGATTTTTATGAGCCACAAAGTTGGCAAGACATAGCGGAGCGGTTACAGGAACATCCGACAGTGCTTGCCATTGTCAATCGGCGAGATGATGCGCGCGAGCTCTACCAGCATTTACAACAGGATGGCACGCTCTTTCATCTGTCGGCATTGATGTGCCCTAAGCATCGCCAACGGGCAATTGATGATATCAAGCTACGTCTGAAGGGTGGTAAGCCGACACGGGTAATCAGCACCCAGTTGGTCGAGGCAGGTGTGGATTTTGATTTTCCGGTCGTGTTTCGCGCTGTTGCCGGGCTGGATTCGATTATTCAAGCGGCTGGACGATGCAATCGCGAAGGCAAGCTCAGAAACACGAAAGGCCAGCCAGAGCAAGGTAGAGTTTTTGTATTCGTGCCACCGACGAAACCTCCCAAGGGCTTGCTGGAAAAGGCTTTTCAGGTTACTGCTTCTCTATTAAAGGGCTTTGATGGGGACATCGAAACGCCGCATGTCGTCCATCGCTACTTTGAACATTTGCAAGCCGAGTTGCGTGATTTTGACGCCCAAAAAGTCCTGGCCTTACTGCAGGATGACGCCGATAACATCAACATCCAGTTCCGTACGGCCGCACTGCGGTTTCAAATGATCGAAGATCGTAGTTTCACGCTGCTTGTTGATTATGGTCACGATAAAGCTGAAGAAGAAAAGGTGAAGGGCTGGTTATCGATGCTGGATGGCATGCAGGAGACCCGCTGGTTAATCCGCAAACTACAACCTTATTCGATCAGTCTGTACCACTATCAAAAAGAACAGTTGTTACATGCCGGTGTAATCAAGGAAACCGAATCGGGATACTACGTGATCGCGGGCTCGGGGGTGTATGACAAGCACTTGGGTTTTTTGGTGCCTGGTGGCAAGAGCAACTCGAGCGTTATTTAATGAATAAAATGAGTGCATCGGCGAACGCAATAGTGGTCAAGCTGATTACTACGCCCCAAAAGCGCCGTTCAGGCATTCGAGATAGGGCGTCAATCATGCCGGGAAAATCAATCATTTCATTCAAATTGCATTTGAAAGATAACTGCAGTATATTCACTTCGTCGGCATTAGGTCAAGCAGCCTTTTTGTTGTGGATTGAAACATTCATATTGCTTTTGGTGCATTCTCAGAGGCCCGTCCTCTGGGAATGGCATCTCATAGTTTGATTGCTAGGGAGATAGCTATGCCCAGCCAAGAGTTGTTTTGTCTTGAGGTTTGCGGCGATTTTGCCTGTTTTACCCGACCGGAAATGAAGGTGGAGCGGGTGTCTTACGACGTAATGACGCCTTCGGCGGCACGGGCAATCTTCGAAGCCATTCTGTGGAAGCCTGCCATAAGGTGGCAAATCGAAAAAATAGAGGTGCTTAAGCCCATCCGCTGGATCAATATTCGCCGAAATGAAGTGGCGGGTATCGCCAGTCAACGCAAACCACATATTTTTATCGAAGACGAGCGCCAGCAGCGGGCTGGACTGCTTCTTCGCGACGTGGCTTATCGATTATATGCCCGGTTTCATTTACAACATGGAAATCAGGGCAGCTCACCTGAGGATACTTATCCCAAATTTGCCGAAATGTTTAAGCGCCGTGCTCGTAAAGGACAGTGTTTTAACCAGCCCTATCTGGGAACACGGGAATTTTCGGCGGGTTTTCGTTACATCGAGCCTGAGCAGTTAACCGAGCAAGCACCCGCCATTAGCGAAAATCGGGATTTAGGTTGGATGCTGTACGACATGAACTTCGAAGATGCCGAAAATCCAACACCCATGTTTTTCCACGCCCAGCTAGAACAGGGAACGGTAAATGTGCCATCACCGGAAAGCAAGGATGTAAGGCGATGATATTACAAGCTTTGAATGAATATTATGAGCGCATGCAGGATGCTCATCCGGGAGAACTTGCTGAATTCGGATTTGAACGCAAGGCAATCCCGGTCATTATCGAATTGACGGAGACTGGTGAGATCCATCAGATTCGCACAAATACCGATAACAATACAGGCACCATTTATGTTGTGCCAAAGGCTATTAAGAAAACATCTGGCGTTGCGGCTAACCTGCTTTGGGATAATGCGGAATACGCTCTTGGTCTGATGCGTGAGGATGGTAAGCCGGAACGTGTCGCTAAACAGCACCAAGCGTTTATTGATCGCATTAATCAAATTGACTTGGAAGATATCGGAGTACAGGCAGTAAAGCTTTTTTTGGGGAAGCTAGATTGTCAGGTGTTGCGGAAACGTACGGATTTTGATGTTGATTTTTTTCAGAAAAATCCAAATGTGAGTTTCAAAATAAATAAAGACAAACAACTTGTTTGTGAACGAAAGCCTGTTCGCGAAGCCATAAAGTTGATTTCTGAGTCTGGATCTTCCGATGCTCGGCAGACGTGTCTAGTTACTGGTCAGAAAATGGTATCAGAACGCCTGCATCCACCAATTAAGGGCGTCTGGGGAGCACAAAGCTCCGGTGCAAATATTGTTTCATTCAACCTAGAAGCTTTTACATCTTTCAAAAAAAAGCAGGGGGAGAATTCCCCAATAGGTAGCGAGTCTGCATTTAGATATACAGAGTCCTTAAATTATCTGTTGCGCAAAGGTTCGCCACAGCGCATTCAACTTGGCGATACATCGACGGTCTTCTGGAGCGAGAAAGGTGACACGGAGATTGAAAATGCCTTTGCTCAGGTGATGTCACTGCCGGAAAAAACAAGCAAAAAAGACGACCCCAATAAGAATGTGCGGAAGGTTAAAAGTGCATTGGAAGCATTCCGCAGGGGTAGCCGGGTTTCAGAAGAAGATAATCAACGGTTTTATGTTTTGGGACTGGCGCCAAACGCTTCGCGAATATCTGTGCGATTTTGGAAGGTCTCCACGATCAGAGAAATTTCGAATAATATCCGCCAGCACTACGAGGATATTTGTATCGCCCATCCGCCACAGGAAGTTCCGGAGATTCCTCTTCCGCGCCTGTTATCGCATCTGTGCCTGGAGTACAAGCTGAGTAATTTACCCCCGAATCTTTCAGGTGAGGTTGCTCGCAGCATCATGGACAATCAACCCTATCCTTACACGCTGCTTGCAGCGGCGGTGCGTCGCAATAAGGCAGAGCAAAGGGTCAGTTTTCCCCGAGCTGCAATTATCAAGGCGTTTCTGAACCGTCAAATTCGTCAATCACAATCATCGTTAACGGAGCTTACTATGGCGCTTGATTTGAATAATACGGATACCTCTTATGTGCTGGGCCGGTGGTTCGCCGCTCTCGAAAAAATACAAGAGGAATCCCACCCCGGCCTGAATGCAACAATCAAAGATCGATATTACGGTGCAATCAGCAGTAGCCCGGTTAATGTCTTTAGTATTCTGGACAGGCTGAAGAACCACCATTTAGCCAAGCTTGAAAAAAGTCACCGCGTCAATAAAGAAAAATTACTAGGGGAGATTGTTGGCAAGCTACCATCCCGATTACCCAGTCAGTTTTCGCTGCCTGAGCAGAGCAGCTTCGCTATTGGTTATTACCACCAACGGCAGGACTTCTTTATACCCAAGAAGCAATCGGGCGATCAGTCATCTTCCTAAATTTATTGCTAGAGCAAGGACACAATCATGAGTATTAATAACCGCTACGATTTCGTTTACCTGTTTGACGTAAAGGATGGCAACCCTAACGGAGATCCGGATGCTGGGAATATGCCCCGCATTGACCCGGAAACGGGGCAGGGCCTTACGACTGATGTTTGTTTAAAACGCAAAGTGCGTAACTTTGTGGAGATGACACAAGCTGGCACCTCGGGCTGCGATATTTTCATCAAAGAAAAGGCTGTTCTCAACAACCTGATTGCTGAAGCGCATCAGCAGGAATCAGTTAAGGGCAAAGAGAAGGGGGAAAAAACTGCCGCAGCAAGGGGGTGGATGTGTCAAAAGTATTATGACATTCGGACATTTGGCGCAGTCATGAGTACAGGTGACAACGCAGGCCAAGTTCGCGGTCCGGTTCAGCTAACTTTCTCGCGCTCAATTGACCCGATATTTGCTCAGGAACATTCGATTACGCGAATGGCTGTTGCAACAGAAAAGGAAGCTGAAGCTCAGTCAGGAGATAACCGCACAATGGGGCGCAAGGCGACAGTGCCTTACGGTTTATATCGCTGCCATGGTTTTATTTCGGCGCACTTGGCGGCACAAACCGAGTTTAATGACAAGGATCTGGAGGTATTCTGGCAGGCATTAATCAATATGTTTGACCATGACCGTTCGGCGGCCCGTGGAGAGATGACAGCCCGTGGCCTTTACGTATTTAGGCATGATAGCAAGTTGGGTAATGCCCAAGCACATGACCTTTTTGATCGTGTCAACATTCATAGATCCGGGGGTGAAACCCCCAGAGCTTTTGCGGACTATCAAGTTTCCGTAGACGAAAACGATATGCCAGCGGGTGTTCAGCTTATTACCATGCTCCAGTAAAGGAACGGTACTAATGCAGTTTCATAAGCCAGGTCATGTCGTCGTGCCACATTCGAGTAAGGACTTGCCCACGGATACTCTGCGCAACGCTTATCGTCAAGCAGGTTGGGAGTGGTGACATGACTTATCTGGCGTATGTGCATTTAGGTGATGAGCAGCATGCTCATGGAGTAACCCTGCCTGATTTTGCGGGCTGTTTTTCTGCGGCCGATAATTATGGGGATATTCCGAAAAATGTTCAGGAAGCTCTGGAGCTTTACGCCGCGACGCATCACATGACGCGAAGCGCTCTCATCGTCATGGCAACTAAGCAGTTACTTGCCTCGGCTGACGAGGGCCGTTAATTCTCGAGCGAGTAGACATGGATGACTATATCGCCATTTCTGCGCTGCAACACTACGCCTATTGCCCGCGCCAGTTTGCCTTGATTCATGTTGAGCAAGCGTGGGCGGAAAACCGTTTTACCGCCGAGGGACGTCTGCTGCACGAACGCGTGGATTCGGGTGAGAAAGAGCAGCGCGGCGCTTTGCGTTACGAGCGGGGCATACAGCTTATCTCGCAGCGATATCGGTTACGGGGGAAAATGGATTTACTGGAAATAGAATCCGGTGATCCCGTTCGCTATTTTCCCGTTGAATACAAGCGGGGCAAACCCAAGACTGAAGACTGGGACAGAATACAGCTCTGCGCTCAGGCGCTGTGTCTCGAAGAAATGAAGAGCGCCGAGGTATTGGAGGGGGCCATCTGGTATTGGGAAGTGCGCCGGCGTGAAACCGTGATGTTGGATGACGCATTACGGCGAACGACCGTTGCAACCATCGAGGGCGCTCGGGAGGTTCTTGCCAACGAGCAGACGCCTCCACCGACCGATAACAAGAAACGTTGCCGTGCCTGCTCGCTGATTGATTTATGTCAGCCGGGGATATTTCGACAGGACTGGTCCGCGCGTTATGTAGAACGAATAGACGAATGAAAAAACTGCTTAATACACTCTACATCACACGGCAGGAGAGCTATCTGCACAAAGAGCGGGAAACCATCGTCATCAAGCAGGGCGATGAAAAGTTGGGCCAGTTCCCTGCCATCAATATTGGCAACATCCATTGTTTCGGCCAGGTCTCCGTATCACCGTTCTTGATGGGTTTCTGTGTCGAGAAGACTATCGGCTTGAGTTTCTACACGGAGTACGGGCGTTATCTGGCGCGTGTCGAAGGAAAGCCGGTTGGCAATGTGTTGTTGCGAAGAGCGCAATATCGCTGGGCGGACGATGAAGAAAAGTGTAACGCCATTGCACGCTTGATTGTCGCCGTAAAAGTAGCCAACAGTCGATCCGTGTTGCAACGGGAGATCCGCAATCACGGTGACAATGCAAAATTGGCGGCAGTGGTAGACAGCCTTTCCGTCAGTTGCCGCCGGGCAAAGCAGGCAAAGAGTGTCGACCAAGCAAGAGGCATAGAGGGCGAGGCCGCATCGGTTTACTTCGGTGTGTTCGACGAGTTGGTGCGTGGTTCGGGATTTGCCTTTGGTGGTCGTTTTCGCCGCCCACCAACCGACCCTGTCAATGCCTTGCTGTCTTTTACATATTCATTGATAACACAAGAATGTGTTTCGGCGCTGGTGGGGGTTGGGCTCGATCCTTACGTGGGTTTCCTACACAAGGACCGACCGGGGCGCGCCAGTCTGGCGCTGGATTTACTGGAAGAATTCAGAGCGGCCTGGGCCGATCGTTTTGTACTTACTCTGATTAATCGAAAGCAGTTGGCATTGAAGGATTTCGAGACCGAAGCGAGCGGGGCGGTTAACCTCTCCGATGACGCAAGAAAGCGGTTTCTGGCCGCTTATCAGGAGAGAAAGCAGGTGGAGATCATTCACCCATATTTGAAGGAATCGGTTCCCATTGGCTTATTGCCACATTGTCAAGCTATGTTGCTGGCAAGACATATTCGTGGTGATACGCAATACTATCCGCCATTTCTAGCCAAGTAATGCTGGTCCTGATTACCTATGATGTCAGTGTGATTGCCGAAGGCGGGCAGCGGCGACTCAGAAGTATTGCCAAGGTATGCCTCGATTATGGCGTTAGAGTTCAAAACTCTGTATTCGAGTGTGAAGTTGACCCGGCGCAGTTCACCGCCTTCAAAGCTGAACTGGAAGCGATCTATGATCCTGAAGAAGACAGTCTCCGGTTTTATTTTCTGGGCAAGAATGGCAGAAAACGAGTAGAACATCTTGGCGCAAAATCAACGGCCGACCCGTTGCGGGATAACCTGATTTTGTAATCGCTAAACTGCCGTTCTCATAAAAAGTCTGGAAGGTTAGCGATAATATAAGTTCTTGTTCTTTAACAATATATTTTGAATGGCTTTCGAGCCCAACGCCTTCAATGAGCATTTGGGGCCGGGTTAGCGCGGAAGTACGAATTTATCGAACTAAATCAGTATATTATACTGGTGCGGTCGCGCCCTTCACGGGCGCGTGGATTGAAACGATGGCTTCTGGTGGGTAAGTCGCATCAGTCCCGAAGTCGCGCCCTTCACGGGCGCGTGGATTGAAACTTCGGTGGTGATGAAGATATTGCCTTTGTTTTCAAGTCGCGCCCTTCACGGGCGCGTGGATTGAAACACTAAACCCCTGCAAGATCGTATTGCGCCTGCCGTCGCGCCCTTCACGGGCGCGTGGATTGAAACCAGGCTTGGGAGTTTGCAGCCTCACAAGCAGGTGTCGCGCCCTTCACGGGCGCGTGGATTGAAACATGTCCTGTGGTATAGAACCGTCCCGAGGCGTCTTGTCGCGCCCTTCACGGGCGCGTGGATTGAAACAGGCCATCTCCCGTGTTTGAAGGGGTCTGTTTCTGTCGCGCCCTTCACGGGCGCGTGGATTGAAACTTCCCATCCCACGGGGTAGCATCGAAGATGGTGCGTCGCGCCCTTCACGGGCGCGTGGATTGAAACATGTCCTGTGGTATAGAACCGTCCCGAGGCGTCTTGTCGCGCCCTTCACGGGCGCGTGGATT
>JANQKS010000116.1 GCA_028281005.1 Pseudomonadales bacterium | reverse complement strand
GGCCTCTCTTCTGGTCATTCGTAAGTGCTTGGTCGCCCTTACTTTATGCCCTAGAAAGAGGCCTATTTCTATTCTAGCGGTGAGATTTCCGGGCTAGTGACTTCCTGTAGTTCTCCACGCCGAGTGAAAGATTATGGTTTGGTGATCTAGGGGGCCTCTGAATCAGTCTCAAAAGCTCAGCTCAAACAAACTGGTCAGGTTTGCATGATCAGCATCGGTAATGCGGCGAAACTGATATTCCATGCCGTGGTTACAAGTCGACCGTAAACTCGGTGTAACCCTCCTCATCAGCTAGCCGGGCAAGCTCTGCGGCGCCAAGCGGAACGGACTCCACGAAAGGAAACAAATCGGTTTGCTGGTAGCCATTCATGCGCATCCAAGTTGCGCATATCTGTACTTTAATCACTTGGTAGGCAGCGAGTTTGGCGGCTTGATCGACTATGGACTTATTGTCCGTATAGTTATTGCGTAGGAAGCGATGAGCTTCATCGCCATGCAACATCATCACAATGGCGGGTAGCTTGGTGTCGGCATTCGCAATGGAGGCATCTAGCGTGTCGAGCACCAGTTCTACCTCACCTTGGTTCTTTGGTGCGATGTCGATGAATTGCCCTTCAGCCAGTGCTGGGCTGTGTACGCTCAGGAACAACAAGGCAGCTAACCAACGTGCGAGTCTCGGCATAGGTCGTCTAGTGTCTCTGAATAAGTCTCAAAAGCTCAGAGGCACCCTACTGCCCCTTGAACTCCGGCGTGCGTTTTTCGGCGAAGGCGCGCCCACCTTCTTTGCCGTCTTCGCTGTTGCGTACGGTTAACAGCGTGTCCCTGGAGATGGCTCCAGCCTCTGCCGGGCTTTTGTTCATGGTGGCCATGGAAAACTGCTTAACAGTGGCCAGCACCAGCGGAGCGGAGTTGGCCAGCGTTGCCGCCCACGCTTGTGCGGCGGTCAGTTCTTCACCGGCGGGTACGACCTTGTTAACCATACCGCAGGCCATTGCGCGCTCGGCATCGAAGTCTTCACCAAGCATCATAAATTCCATGGCAACTTTGTGCGGTATGCGCGCTACGGCGCTGGCGATAAGCCCGCCGGTGAAGCCCAGCTGAGCCTCGGGGTACTTAAAGCGTGTGTTGTCAGCGGCCACCACCAGATCGCACATTTGCACAATGCAGTAGGCGCCGCCTATACACCAGCCGTGTACGGCGGCGATGATCGGCTTGGTCACCTCAGCACCGACGCTTGGCACTCCCTGCCACATCTCTTTCGGCGGGTCTTTGACATCGGCGCCTACGGAGAATGCGCGGTCTCCGGCAGCGTGGACAATGGCGACGCGGTCGTCGCTGGTTTCAAAGTCGCGCCATGCTTGTTGGAGGCCAACAATCACCTCTTCATTGAGGGCGTTCATGCGGTCTGCCCGGTTGATGGTGATGGTGGCCACGCGCTCGTTGGAGGCGTAGGTGACTAACGTGCTCACGGTTATTTGTCCAACCAGGCGTTAAAGGTGGCGTCGCGTTTTTCGTGGAAGGCGCTGACACCCTCACGCGCATCCGGGTGATGGTCGGTAACGGCGGTCTTCGCGGCAATTTCATCTAAGCTTTGGGACCAAGTCATTTCCGCGGCGTTGTACACCGAGCGTTTTAGTAACCGCATGGAGACTTGGGGACCGTTCGCCAGTTCGGTGGCAAAGGCCATGGTGTGGTCTTCCAATTGCGCCGCGGGGACCACTTCATGGACCAACCCTAGGTTCAGCGCTTCTTCGGCGTCTACAATTTTTTTGCGCATGAGAAATTCCATGGTTTTCGCCACACCCATGGCTTGTACCAGCAAGTATTGGCCGCCTTCATCCGGCAGCAAGCCGAAGCGTAAAGTGGCGCTGCCCATGCGCGCGCTGTCTGCGGCGATGCGGAAGTCACACGATAGCGCCAGGGAAAATCCGGTTTGAATAGCAATGCCGTTGAGCGCACATACGGTCAATTTATCGAGATTTCGCACCGCGGTGTTGAGCGCTTGAGAGATGGTGCGCAGGCCATTGTAAGTACCCAACGCGTTATCGTGGCCGGGTGGAATGTCGCCGACCAGAGGTTCACCGCCAAGCTCCGCGCCGTGGTAGGCGCGTAAGTCGTCGCCGGCACAAAACGCGCGGCCGGTGCCGGTAAACACCAACACCCGCACTTGGTTATCCATCTGCGCTTGCGTCACCGCCTCGATCAAATCCCGTTTGATGGCGGTGGTCATGCCGTTTAAGCGTTCCGGTGAGTTGAACTGAAACCAAGCGATGCCTGGCTCGTGCAACTCTAGATCAAAGCCGGTAAATGTGCCGGTTTTCATAGTCTCTCCCTCGGCGTGTTGCGATGTGCGCGGTGTCAGTGCCCCATGATGTCGCGCCACGTATCGATGTTATCGATGCGCAGATAGACATTCATGTTTTTGGTCTCACCCATGGTGGCGTTGGGCACATGCCCGTAGTTATGACCCGGCAGCAGTAAAGTATCGTCGGGCAGATCACACAGCTTACGCATGCTGTGGAACATGTCCTCGGAGTTGGAGCCTGGCAAGTCCACCCTGCCGCAGCCGTTGATAAACAGCGTGTCCCCGCTGACCAAGGTGTTTTTGATGCGGAAGCATTGGCTGCCGGGTGTGTGTCCCGGTGTATGCAGAAACTCGACCTCGATATTTCCGATTTTGAGCGTATCCCCGGAATCCACGCGGACAATGTCAGACTCGGAAATTTCGGTGACCTTTTTAATACCGTCGGCTTCGTCTTTGTGCGCATACACTTTGACCGGATTGACGTTCATCAGCTCCGCTACACCTTCAACATTATGACCGCTGAAGCTGCCGCCGACGTGATCTGGGTGATAATGCGTGGCCAGCGCCGCAGTCAGCTTATAGTCACGTTCAGCCAGGTGTTGCATGAGGCTGTCGATATCCCACGCCGGATCCACAATGGCAACCTCCCGGGTTTCGCGGCTGCCGATGATATAGGTGTAGTTTTGCATCGGGCCAATTTCGATTTGCTCGATGATCAGCTCGGACGGTTCCTGCCAAGTCGCATCTGTCACGAGTAGCTCCTAATTCTGCTGTGCTGTCGCGCTACACTAGCCTAAACAAGGTGATTTCGCACATGGAGCCGAGCCGCATGACGGGCCCCCAGGTCCCAGTCCCGGGTGAGACGTACAGCAGCATGTTGTCCACTTCATAAGACTGGTATAGTCGCGGAAAAACTTTTTTCACCAAAAAGTTGAACGGGAAAATCTGGCCGCGGTGGGTATGCCCGGTGAGCATGAGATCGGCGCCCCATTCGGCGGCCGCCTCCGCGCCGTCGGGTCGGTGGTAGAGCAGCACCTTGAAGCTGTCCGCCGCGGGGGTCAGTTCGCGCAGGTGTCGTTCTACCTGGTCGCGCCTTTCCGCATCGTCGATACCAATGAATTGTAGGTCGTTCTTCATTACGCTGGCGTTGCGCAGCACTTCAATACCGAGATTCCTCAGGCGTGTACATATGTCCTCCAAGTCCACATAGCGCTCGTGGTTGCCGATGCAGAACAAAGTGGGGGAGTTGATGTCTCCAAGGGGCGCAAGGCTTGCTTGATCAATGCCACGCATGTCAATGAGGTCGCCGGTGATCAACGTATAGTCGGGATTGAGGGTGTTTATTTTGTCGACAATGGGGCGCAAAAATCCCGGTTGTCGTGAGCCGATGTGTACATCGGATATTTGCACCAAACGTTTGTCTCGCGCTGAGGGCGGCGCCTGTACGTCTACAGTGCGTACGTGCAGACGCATGGCGTTGTAAAAGCTGTAACCCCAAATCAGCAGGGTGAGGATGGCCACCACATAGCCGACGTGTTGGGCATTAAACCAGGGCGTCAGCAGTAACAGTTCGACGGGCAATAACAGGCATAACATCACAAAACACACACCCAGCCAAGTCAGCACAACGGCGCTGACCGCACGTGACCAGGCATGGTTCGCCTGCTCGTGCACAAAACGTAAAGTGATGGGTAACAGGAATAGGGCGGGGCCCAGCCACAGTGGGGCGTGCCAGCCTGGCAGCAGCAGGTTTGCCAAACGCAGGGGCGGGTACACCAGTACCAGCCCTGCCACCAGCAAAACCACTAGCAGAAAAACGGCCCGTTGGGACATGTACTTCATAAGCCGGGGGCTGCTACCAGCAGCATGCCATGGCCGCGTAACGTGGCCCCAGCCACGGCGTCGCGGGGTATGAAGCAGGCCTGTTCGGCGCCAAGTTCTAAGTTGCCAACCTGGTTGCTGTCGGTGAGACACATACAGACCGCATAGGGAATATGTTGGGGCAGGCGCAGCGGACCGCTCGCGCTCACATCGATGCGCCACACATTAAAGTCATCGAAACGCGCGATCCGCTCGGTACCCGGCTGCACTTGTTCAAACACTTCCACCGAGGGTTGGTCTAAATGCATGTGGGTAATGGCGTGGGGGCTGTCCCAATGGTTTTGAGTTACCACCTGTTGGGCAAAGGAGATAATGAAACGTTCATAGGTCGGGGTTTGAAACTCCACCACGCGTACACCGTGCATGAGCGAATGGGGTGTCCACGTCGGCACCCTGACCACGTCACCGACCCGTAGCGCCCGCACTTCAGCAAATGTGTCCATAGCGAGCCTAGCAGCACTTTCCTGCGCAGCGTCTATATTGGCATTTTGTTCATCAATTTGCCGTCTGATGGTCTCGTAGTTTTGTACTGCCGTTAAATAAGCGGCGCGAAACTCATCATCGTTTGCGTATTCTCTGCGTTTGGCTTGGTTCATGCCAAAACGAATGCCACCACGGCCATCCGGCCACGCTTGCGGGTCGATGTGGGTAACGATGTAGACTTCTTGTTTTTGCTCGTGCACTTCAAAGTAAAGATCGCCGAGGACTTCATCGGGTTTGGGATCGAGCACTTTAAGCAGCAGCACATCCGTGTCATTGCTCAACGCGGTCGGGTTGCTTTGCAGATAGTCCGACAGATTGAGCTCGGCGTCGCCGAGCTGCACCCGACTCTCGCCGCGTGCCTCCATACCCGTATACCAGATTTCTTGCCCCCAGGGTTTAGGGATGTATACCGGCACAAGGTGCACAGGATCAGTGGGGTTGATGGTCAGGTCGGCCATTGTGATGAAATGTCCGTTTCCGGGAAGTAATGCTTAAGCGGTTGGATTATAGTCGTAAAGACCTACGGCGGTGGATTTATCCTTAACAAAGACTCGGGAACCCCCATGGCGCAAGTGGACCTGAAAACTCAGCATCCTGCACCCAACGTGTTGCCACCGCTGCATGTGTGTCACCGCGCGCGCCTGAGTCGCGACGCGCGATTTGACGGCCGCTTTTTTGTGGGCGTGTTGACCACGGGCATCTTTTGCCGACCCATTTGTCCGGCGCGCATGCCAAAGGAAGAAAACGTCCGTTACTACGCCTCCGCTGCAGCGGCCCAAGATGCCGGGTTTCGGCCGTGTTTACGTTGTCGTCCGGAAGCTGCGCGCCGCTTGCCGGAGTGGACGCTGGGCAGCGATACCGTCACCCGGGCACTGCGTAAGATTGAAGACGGCTATCTAAATACCCATACCAGCGCTGAACTCGCCGCGCAGCTGGCTGTGGGTGAACGGCAGCTAAGCCGTTTGTTTGCCCAGGAATTAGGGAGTTCGCCCAAGTCGTTGGCGCGCTTGGTGCGCGCCAAGACCGCGCGAGATCTGCTGGCGGCAACCGCCATGCCGCTGAGCCAAGTGGCTTATCACGCCGGTTACGGCAGTGTCAGTCGCTTCAATCACGAGATTCGACAGATTTTCCAGTGCACACCCGGTGAGTTACGCGGCCGGCGGCCGGCGCTCACGCCCCAGGTGCAGATTACGTTGCCGGTGCGCGAACCCTACAACTTCGACTGGGTGTTTGGTTTTCTCCACAAACGTGCATTGACCGGCATAGAGGAAGTTTTGGGTGGGCCGGGACGGTGGCGTTACCGCCGCCGTCTGAGCGCAGGCGCGGCGCAGGAATTGTGGGTGCAAGTAGACCAAGTCAATAATGAACTGCACGCAACGCTGCCGCTGGCGGCTGAGCCGCTGCATGTTCTGCTGCAGCGTATACGGCGCTTGTTTGACCTCGATGCAGACGGCGCCAACCTGCATGATTTTTTTCTACCTGATCCGCGTTTAGGTGCGTTTGTTCGGCAGGCACCAGGGTTGCGGGTGCCTGGTGCGTGGGACGGATTCGAAACAGCCGTGCGCGCCGTGCTGGGTCAGCAAGTTAGCGTGGCGCGCGGCACGGAGCTGGCCAACCGCATGATTGAAGCTTACGGTGGCGGAGACTTTCCCACCCCACAGCAACTGGTACTGCGTGAGGTGGCGGAACTGGGTATGCCTGGAAGGCGTGGCCGCGCGGTCAGCCACTTGGCGGAACAAGTTCTGCAGGGCCATTTGCAACTGGACGACGCGCAAGATTTCGACACCCTGCAGCAGCAGATTGAAGCGATTGAGGGGATTGGCCCCTGGACCGCAAACTATATCAGGATGCGTGTACTCAAAGACCCGGATGCGTTCCCGGACAACGATTGGGTGGTGCTGAAAGAGTTGGGTTGCACCGCCGCCGCGGCCAAACGTGCGGCTCGTACCTGGCAGCCGTGGCGGGCTTACGCCCTGATGTATCTTTGGTATGCGGCTGCCGCACGTAAAAACAACGCAATGCAAGACAACACGACATTAAGCAAGCCAACATGAACACCGTTTATTCCTATTTCCAAAGCCCTGTGGGACCTTTATTGTTGAGCGGCGACGGCACGCGCCTGAGCGGTCTGTATTTCTCCACCGGTAACAAAGCCAAAGGGGTTGACCCCTCCTGGCATGCCTCCGACGACGCTTTTGTCGACATCAAACAGCAATTAGCCGAGTACTTTGCGGGTGAGCGTAATAGTTTTGATGTTGTGCTGGCTGCCAAAGGCACTGAGTTTCAGCAATCCGTTTGGCAAGCGCTCACGGAAATTCCTTATGGCGAGACCGTCAGTTATGCGGATGTGGCGGCGTGTATCGGAAAACCCAAGGCGGTCCGCGCGGTGGGCACCGCCAATGGCAGTAATCCCATTGCCATTATCGTGCCCTGCCACCGGGTGGTGGGTAAAGACGGCAGCCTCACCGGTTTCGGTGGCGGCCTCGACACCAAACAGTTTCTGCTGCAGCTTGAAGCCAACCATTCCGGTTTGTGGGCGTAGGCGGTTCAGCACGCCCTTGACTAGCCCGTAAGGGTGGTTTGATAAAGATCCAGCAACGCGTCTGCATCAACACCGATACAACCCTGTTGTTGGGGGATGTTGTCCCAAGCACTCGGAGGAAATTTTTTGTCATCCGGCACCAAGATGGTTTGACCGCGACTGATCCCCTCAGTAACAACTCGTGTGGTACCTTGTTGAACACTAAACAGGTCGGGTGCCATGACATAGGCCACCGCACAGGAATCATGTACTGCAAATCCATCCACGCCGTGGGTGTCGCGGTAAAAGTTTTCATAGTGGCGGGTGATGTCCCAAATAAACTCTCCGGCTTCACCGGCAGCTTGACGCAGCGCGGCGAGCCGTTCGCTGTCCATCACGCATTGCATGGTGACGTCTAACCCCACCAGCGTCACCGGCCAGGTTGCGGTCACGACAATGTCTGCGGCATGCGGGTCGCCGTGGATATTGGCTTCAGCCACCGGAGAGACATTGCCGGTGAAACGATTGCTGCCCAGCGCACCCCCCATGACGACCACCTGTTTTACCAAACCCGCAATGTCCGGGTTGATGCGCAGGGCCATGGCCAAATTGGTCAAACGGCCCACCGCCACCAGAGTGATTTCGTTGGGGTTCTGCAAAATGGTGTCGACCATGTAACCGGCGGCATATTGGTCGCCGATGCTGTGGCTTGGCACAGCCGGTTGGATATTGCCTAAGGCGTCGTCGCCGTGGACAAACGCGGGTGGTTCGTCAGCCTCTACCAATAGCGGTGCGGCAGCACCTTGATAGACCGGCGCGTTGATGCCAAATCGCTCGCAAATATACAAGGCATTCTGCGTCACCCGGTCGATGGTGCCGTTGCCCAGCACGGTGGTGACACCGACTAGATCAATGTCGCGCGCGTGGTGTGCAAACAATAGCGCCATGGCATCGTCAATGCCCGGGTCCGTATCGAAGATGATTTTTTCAGTCATGCGCTTTGCAAGTTAAGGCTTGTCTCATAGCATACGTGTTATGCCTAGTGCTCAAACCACCTTATAACTTAGGATCAGAGTTCGCCAGCTTTGGGCTGGCAAGGAAGAGTGAGGAGTAATATCTGGATATTGCGACGAGCAAT
>JANQKS010000082.1 GCA_028281005.1 Pseudomonadales bacterium | reverse complement strand
ATAGGGCACAGTCTGAGACTGTGTATCCGTCAGTGTTCGCGTCAACAACCGTCCGCTGGCATCGTACGTCATGGTCTCTGTCTGGCCTGGGCGCACAATTTGAGTAGGCACCCTAAACGTGGTGTGCCAAGTGGTCGTTGTGGTTCTCGCATCTGACGTGCCACTGGCTTCGACCTTAGACGTGACTAAACCTTCACTATTGTAAGTGTAGTCCGTAACGTTGCCGTTCTCATCCGTATCCGTATCAATAAACCCATTCGAATCATAGGTTCTCGCCGTGCTCGTTGCACCGCACATCGCTGTGGCTTGACCGTCTACATCCGTCACCCTACGCATACCGTTTTTTGTGACGAACGTGTAGTCAGCTTGTTTGCCCAGTTCATTAGTTACGCTTACGGTGCCATCGGTGTTATAGGCAACGGAAGTGGATTCGACACTACCGGCAAGTTCACTCAATGTTGCTCGACCAAACGAATCATAGGCATAAGTGCTATACCGCACGCCCAGCTCATCCGTCATCCCCGTCACCAGATCCGAGAAGTTGGTGTCCTCGTAGTGATACTGGATTTGAGGATTGTCGGAAGGAATGGCGGGGGTATCATCCGGAAAGCGAACATACTCGAGCATACCCCCTGCATTGTAGAGGTACTGATACTGGTGACCTGCGGGGTCGGTCATGGTGTCGACATTTCCGTTCAGGTCGTACGTTATGCTGAGCGACCGTCCCGTGTGACTGGTAACGCTGACCAATTGGTCGCCGGTATAAGCCAGCGTCGTCGTCTGACCGTTTCGATTGGTGATGGACACCAGCCGTCCAGCGGTATTGAAGATCTCAACGGTATCGTCAGCATAAGTGGCGGTCCACTCATCTGCTACTGCGTCATAGGTTAACTTTGTCGTTACATCTGAGTCTGGCGCCCAGGTACCCGTCTGGGTCGGATCCTTAAATTGAACCCCATAGCCGTCAGAGCGGCGCAACACCTTCTCTGTTGTTGAAATGGATTCAATTCGTTGTGAGTAACTGAAACGCCAAACACGATCCAAGCCGTTATAGCTACGAGCCCACTCCAAGGGCATGACGCCCGTGCCCCGGTAGTCGGTTTCAGAGAGATATTTGTTGCCAGATCCAAAGTAGATCGGCTTTGGGCTATGCGGCTCACAACTGGCACCCAGTTCTCTATACGGACCTTCACACGTATCGTCCTGATCGCTATACGTACCCGGCAAGCAAGATCCAACGTGGTATGCAGAGTAGCCACATCGGTCGCCGTTCGTGTAGTTGCAGATAGGGTTTGTTGCGCTAGCACACAGATAACTGCGCCCGCCAGGAATCCACCCAGGCGGCGGATTGTCGCCATTGCCCTCGGGAAATGCATTAACCAGGCACGTTGTGGTGCAAGGTGTAAATCCCGCTGCCTCGGCGCTATCGCAAGCCAGCTGGGTGCGCATTGAGCTGTCGAGCGTAGTCCTCTGATCCAACCAAACGATATCTGCGTAAGATGTAGCAGTAACCAACGCCAACGCACTGCCTACCAACAAAGCAAGCAAACGTGCTGAACGCTTTGTCATGCCTTGCGTAATGCACTCCACAAATTGAATAGACGACACAATCACCCCTCCTTGAGTTAGCATCCTGAGCAGATGCCTAAAGTCCCTTAATACGCCCCAAGCGCGCAGAAAGTCGCGTAGTACTCTCTCGACCAAGCCCACCGTTTCGACACAATGAACAATAGTTAAAACCTGACTTACGTGAATCCCCTTAAATCGTCCGTTTGGCGACAACGTAACCCAATTAAAGAATTGAATCACGCTGATGTGACAGTATTAAGAAGAACTATTCCTTGCCCTCTGACAAAGAGAATAGATGTTATAAGCATCAGCGCGGACTAACCTTTGGGACGCCTGATTTTTTTCTGATGAATTCCAGATGAAGGTGACACTACACCAGTAAATGTGATATTCGTTTTTGCCAGAACGGTGCCAGTTACGTCGATCTGACAAAGATGGTTATACATCAATTATCGAAAACTATGAATCTGGACGTTAGAATGGCGATTCGTTTAGCTTCCTGACCTGCGTGTGGCAAAGTCACAGGCACTACACATTCGCAGGATGTTTTGTATGAGCATCGTCAAAAACTGATGTACACCTAGCCACCTGAACCAAGAGGCACCTGATATCCTCAGTGCACCCCTATCGGGAACGCAACCGATAGAATCCAAACTGTTAGGATTCCGACAGAATCAAACCCTACCTAATATCCTACCAGTCGACCAGAAACAGGAATACTTAGGGCACCCTATGCGCCCTATCTCGTTGATTCTAAAAGGTAATTTTGGTCGGGACGGCAGGATTTGAACCTGCGACCACTTGACCCCCAGTCAAGTGCGCTACCAGACTGCGCCACGCCCCGAAGGCCGGGAATCATACCATTGCCGGCGCGGCGCACAAGCCGCACTTGAGGCCATCTGCCCGACAACAAGCCAATCGTTCCTCCAATATTGAAAGCTTGGAACAGGCTATTTTTGTCCCAATATCTAGATAAATGTCTAATTTAAGTCTCTATTTTACGCTGATTTCACATCATTTCGTCTACTTTATTTCCCATTAAAGCGAGAGACCCCAACTCGCACCCGCGGCCGGGGAGAAGACCCCTCTCCCTCTCTCGACGATCTCCCCGGCCGCCCCTTATCGAATTAGCCATGCAGCACCGCTAGGTGCGCGGTAAAAACGAGGTAACACAACATGCTTTCTACATTTCAGCCAGACAACCCCACGCCATGGCTTGAGCCAAATGAGCGGAAAGTGGACGTTGCTGTGGCACTGCGCGCCTATCAGCACATCGTCAATCGCAGCGCTCGCTGCAAAGACGCCTACGTAATGGACGAACTGCGCGCTCGCGAATCGTTTGACGGATACACCATCATCCTCAGTGATGAGCACGTCACTCTACGCATCTTCTTCCACAACCGATTCGCCATCGAGCCCGCTCAAGGGCGCGTGGTCGAACGTTTCCTAACGCGTCTGCGCGAGGTAGCGGAAGCGCCCGACACGGCCGCTGCGTAGCCGTCGTATTGGAAATACTGACGCCCAGTCACCTGGACTGGGCTCGTCACGTTCAATCACATCTGACCGCCTCATCAGAGACTTCCGACCACGTATTGCAAATGCGATTGAGCTCCCTGCGAAACTCTTTCAATAAAATGTGCCTCGAGGACGGATCATGCGGGTAACGCCGGTGTATCGTACGTGACAAGGCGCGGCCGAATTCCGAAGACAGCTCTTCAACAATCTGATCGACTCTTACTTGAGGCATAGTGGGGCTCTCATAACTCGTAGCCACCCATTCTACGTCTCCCGCCTGCCCGCTCACATAATTCTTACATTCCTTACATTTTTCTAAAGATGGGTAAGCGGTCACATAAATTCGGACCGCCCCTTCTTAATGTCTGCTCAGGGACACAAGAGAGATGAGCAAATATGCATACGGCAAGGATTGCCCTGTGGGTGACCTTGTTAGCATGCACCCTGGGGATCATTAAAAACGCACACGCTGCAAGTTGGCGCGATTACCAAAAGCCCGTCCACTTATCATTTAAGGTAGATAGGCAAAGCGTCGAAAGAGGTGGATCTGCCACCCTAAGTTGGGCAGCCAGCAACGCCTACTATTGTTACGCACAAGGGGATTGGAAAGGGCGAAAGTCCACCACGGGTACTTACCGCATCAAAAAGCTGAGAGGACCAGTCGAGTTTCAGCTCACCTGCGGGAATTTACGACGACGCGCAAGGGAGCGAGTAGTGGTGGACATCGCGAGAGCCGCCCCCACACCTCCGCCGGCGCCGAAAAATGAGCAGCCTTCGGTCAGCGCCGGGTTGGATCAGCGCATCACCTTGCCCGCAATTGCAAATTTGAACGGCGCGGCGAGCGATGATGGGCTGCCTAATGGCAATACAGAGATCCACTGGCGTGTCCTCTCTGGACCGGGCACTGTCTCCCTTCAAGACGCTAGCCAACCCACCACCCAAGCAAGCTTCGCAAAAGCCGGAACCTACACTTTACAGTTGACGGTAAGCGATGGCGCACTTTCTGCGTCCGACAATGTGCAGGTCATTGTCAGTCCGGAAACCGTGAATCAAGCCCCCCAGGTTAACGCAGGTGCAGATCTAAAGCTTACATTGCCCGACGTCGCTCAGCTCAGCGGACAAATCTCGGACGACGGCCTACCGAACGTCTCCACTCAGCCTCGTTGGCAAATGGTCAACGGCCCTGGTGTTGTCACATTCAGCGCCAGCAACAACGCACAGACCACAGCCACATTTAGCACTAACGGTCAGTATCTACTGCGTTTGAGCGCCAGCGACGGAGACCTAACCAGCTACGACGACGTTGCGATCGAAGTCGCGGCCGCACAAATCAATACACCACCGGTGGTGCAGGCAGGGCCCGATCAGAACGTCACTCTGCCGCAAGCCATCTCTTTGCGCGGCCGTGTCTCTGATGACGGATCGCCTGGCAGCGGCACAAGCTTACGGTGGAGCGTCGCCAGCGGGCCTGACGCGGTCGATTTCAGCAACGCAACGGCGACGGATACCGCTGCGGCTTTCGTCAAGGAAGGCACTTATGTGCTCAGGCTGTCCGCCAACGACGGCGAGCTCAGCACCTACGATGACGTCATAGTCACGGTGGCAGAGGCTGTGCCGCCCACCGTCAGTTTGGACGTCAGTGAAACTGTGATTGATGTAGGGGAGCATATCGAATTGAGTTGGCGTTCCGAATTTGCGGACAGTTGCCATGCAGCGGGGGATTGGAGCGGAGCACAAGCGGTGCAAGGCAGTCTATGGGTGTCCCCGTCAGAGTACGCCACCTACAGTTTGCGCTGCACGGGGGCGGGACAAACTGCCACCGTCGTGGTCAGCGTGCTGGTGCGAAACCTCCCCTTGCGTTGGCAAGCGCCTACTGAAAACGTCGACGGCACACCGCTGACGGACCTCGCTGGTTACCGCGTCTATGTCATCAGCGATAATCAATACGAATTGGCCGACGACATTGGTTCACCCACACAAACCAATACACAGCTTGCAATGCCCTCTGGCGAATACAACATTGCGATGACTGCCTATGATTTGCAGGGTAACGAAAGCAACTACTCAAACGCGGTAACAAAAACTTCCCCGTGAGCTAGCTGATCTGCAACCCTTCAGGCTCCTGCAGGAACACTGCCGCAAGCACCAGCACACTTAAGGGGTAGAGAATCAACGCCGCTAAGCACAGCAGTACCGTGATTCCGCGCCGCTTATCTTTTGATGAGTCTGCGTTCCGCTGCCAGTGTGCTGCAAATGTAATCGGCGAATATATCGGCTCGGGACTCAGCCTTGTGCTGACGTACTTGACGTAACCACTGCGCTTTTACCTTACCGCCCACCCGCAAGCAAAGCAGGGAGCACCGGTTTTGGTGCGGTTTGCACCGGCAACTTCAACTTAAACACGGCATCCGGCAACACTGGAATCTTGGCGCGCACTTGCACCGCCACGGTTGTGTTACCTACTTCAGCGAGAGACACCACAACCTGCCGTTTGCGGTCCTTGTGGTCACGCACGTTGTAGTGGCAGTTGATGACCTCACCCTGGTAGTAGTTTTTACCGCCCGTGAGCTTGTGCGCTTTCTGATGCCGCAGTTCCAATTGATAGGCGTCTTCACCGTCATGTACGGTACCGCCTTGGAAGCAGCCAGGGCTGAAGAATAACGCGGAGATTAAATCGATGCCGGCTGGTTTTTCGATGTTTTCAAAGTCCGCATCCGGACCTTTGAGCAAGCGGGCGCCGTCTTCCGTGTTGAGAACAATTTTTAAATCCTCGTCCTTACTCACCGTACGCGACAGGTAAGCAGTGGTGACTGGCCCACGCCCTTCCCAACGCCCCGTGGCAGCAAATACGCCGTTCCAGGAATAGTAGTTGCTCATGGCCCGGGAGGTTTGGAATTCCCCAGCCACTTCGTACTGTTGACCGAAGCGGTTCAAGTTGAGCTGAAGTTCACCGGCTTTCAGCCACGCCATGCGCGCGTCATAGTGAAAAACCCCAGAACTCACCTCCGCCCAGGCGGTAGAAGCGCACCCGAAGGTCGCTAACAAAATCAGTAATGCTCGGCAGGGCATTTTCAAACTGTTCACCCTCTTGCGGGTCACCCTCGGTGCCGGTCGATGGCGGCTAAGCTGCCTTAACGGGCTCCGAGGTCAGTTAACATTCAAGACTTCAGAACGCGCAGAACGTCTTCGAGTTCTACGATCATCTGTCTCACCAACAACTTAAACTGGGTCTGGTCTTCTTTGGCGTCTTCACTGGTTAAGCGCTGTCGAGCGCCGCCGATAGTAAACCCTTGGTCGTATAACAAAGCTCGAATCTGACGAATAACAATCACATCCTGGCGCTGGTAGTAGCGGCGGTTACCCCGGCGCTTCACCGGGCTAAGCTGTGGAAACTCTTGTTCCCAATAGCGCAGTACATGGGGTTTAACGTCGCACAACGCACTGACCTCCCCGATGGTGAAGTAGCGCTTCCCAGGAATCGGGGGTAGTTCGTCGTTGTTGCTCGCTTCCAGCATGGAGTATATCTTCGTTGTCCGTTCTTAAAATCGCGCTACCTAAAGTCGCGCTAAAAGATGCGCCGATCCAAATCCAAATGACCAAGGTCTGCGTCGCTCGACACTGGTTCGCGCCCATCGTCTGCAACACCGCCCCCGGCACTGTCTTCCGCAACTTCACCCGCATAAGCTTCCACACGGGCTTTCAGTTTTTGCCCGGGGCGGAAGGTGACCACGCGGCGTGCGGTTATGGGAATTTCTTCACCGGTCTTCGGATTGCGGCCGGGGCGTTCACCCTTTTCGCGAAGGTCAAAGTTGCCAAAACCAGACAACTTTACCTGGGTGTTGTTTTCGAGAGAATCACGTATTTCGTCAAAGAACAGCTCAACAATTTCTTTGGCTTCGCGTTTGTTGAGGCCCAACTCTTCAAACAGCTGGTCGGCCATTTTCGCCTTTGTCAGCGCACTCAATTTGCCTTCCTCATATTGACCCTTCTTGACCCTTCTTGACCCTTCTTGACCCTTCTTAACCTTTGTTGACCCTGGTCGAGCTTTAATTTACCCAGAATCATATCGACCCAGTATTATTCCCAGTTCAAACGTACCTAAGAATACCGCTTTGGCTGCCTGCGAATTTTATGCTTTATGTGAGCACTTATCTTGTGCTTCTCTTGCGCTTCTCTTGTACTTCGGAGCCTTTTGACGCCATTAAGACGCCTAAAAATCAGACACTTACCTGTCAATTCTTCGGTGTTTTCGTCATTTGCCGAAGTCGTTTACCGAAGCAACCGCAACAGTATGCACTATTTCTACCAGGGTATGCTCAACTACCTTAATCGGGCCTGAACCGCACCCTGTAGAGCTGATACCGCCGCATCGGTGTACTGGTTTATTTCCTCCTCGGTAAGGGTGGCGGCTTGACTCTGCAACGTCAAGCCTATGGCAAGACTTTTTTCATTAGAATCAATGCCTTTGCCCTGATAGACATCAAATAACCTGAAGTCGACGAGGATTTCACCCACGGCTTGCGTGACGGTCGCCTCCACTTGTGCCGCGGTGACCGCGCGGTCCACCACAATGGCAAAATCTCGCCGCACACTGGGATAGCGTGAGACACCCCTAAATACGCGCCGCGGTTTTTGCTGCACCGCGGCGGCGGCTAGCTCAAACACATAGACACCGTCTATGCCCAGGCGGTTTTCAATCTCCGGGTGCAATCGACCCACACGCCCTATGCGATTGCCGTTGAGCACGATGTTGGCGCTTTGCCCAGGGTGTAACACATGATCTTCCACGCGTTCGTAGCTGACACCGGCTAGGCCCGCCCATGCTAGCAGACCGTCGACCACCCCTTTGGCATCAAAAAAGTCCACGGTTTCTGCATCTGCATGCCATGCTTCTGCTGCGCGGCGGCCCCACAACAAGCCACCTACGGTTTGCTCCTGTAACAAGCCCCCATCAACCGGCACAAAAGTCAGGCCCAATTCAAACAAACGTGCGCTGTCTTGTTGGCGGGCACGATTGCCAAGCAGTGCATCCACTAAACCGGGCAACATATTGGTGCGCATCACCGATTGTTCCGACGACATCGGATTTGCCAGTGCCACCGGCTCCACCGCAGGGTCCAGCAGATCCTGCAGTTTCGGATCGATAAAACTGTAGGTAATAACCTCTTGAAAGCCGTCGGCCGCCAGATGGCCTTTAAGCGCGGCATCACCGCTCTTTTCCAGCGGCACACTGCGCAATTCTAGGTGTGTCAGTGGTTGTTTGCTGGGGATGTTGTTGTAACCGTATATACGACACACCTCTTCGACCAGATCGGCTTCCAAGGCAATGTCAAAGCGGTGGCTTGGCGGCAATATCTGCCATTCCACGCCTTGCTCAGTAGCGGTGCGATCCACCACGTTGAAGTCTAAGCGCGCGAAGGCTTCATCCACCTGTTCGGCTGCAATATCTACACCCAACAGTTCCGCCAAGCGGGCTTGTCGCAGCCGCACGCTCTCGAGTTTCGGCAAGTGTTCCGCAGCGACGGACTCAACCACCGGGCCTGGCTGCCCACCGACAATTTCAAGCAGTAGTTCTGTCGCCCGCTCCATGGCCATCGCTTGTAGTTCAAAATCCACCCCGCGCTCATAGCGGTGCGAAGCATCGGTATGCAGACCATAGCGGCGCGCGGTGCCGGCCACCGACAACGGTGCAAAGAAGGCACATTCCAAAAACACATCGGTAGTATCTGCTTGTACGCCGCTGCGTTCACCACCCATCACGCCGGCAATGGCTACGGGTCCGTTAGCGTCGGTAATCAACAGAGTGTCGGCATCCAAATCAACTTGCTGGCCATCCAACAAGGTCAGTTGCTCACCCGCGTGGGCCTGACGCACCACAATACCCTCGTTCAATTGTTGAAGATCAAAGGCATGCATCGGTTGGCCCAACTCAATGAGAACATAGTTGGTAACGTCCACCACCGGATCGATACTGCGCAGACCGCAGCGACGTAGGCGTTCCTGCATCCAATAAGGCGTGGGGCGTTTGAGATCTATACCTTCAATAACGCGCCCGAGATAGCGTGGACAACCTTGTGGAGCATGCAGGGATACTGGAAAGGTGGCTTCACTTTCCGCGGCAACTGGGGTGACTACAGGGTAGGCAACCGGCAAATTATTGAGCACACCCACCTCACGTGCGATACCGCGCAAACTCAAACAATCGCCGCGGTTGGGCGTGAGATCGACATCCACTGTGACGTCTTCAAGCGCCATCGCCACCGCCAGGTCAGCACCCGGCTGCCAATCCTGGGGCAACTCCATGATGCCGGCATGGGCATCACCCAGACCAAGTTCTTGAGCGCTGCACAACATGCCAAAAGACTCAACCCCACGCAGCTTGGCTTTTTTGATCTTAAACCCTTCGGGTAACACCGCACCCACCGTTGCGAAGGCGGTAACCAGCCCAGGGCGCGCATTCGGCGCACCACAAACCACCTGCACCCGGTCGTTGCCGTCAAACACCGTACACACCGACAGTTTGTCCGCATCCGGATGGGCCGCACAGGCTTCTATCGCACCTACCACCACGCCCGTAAACGGCTCCGCCACAGGCTCAACACCATCCACTTCCAGCCCAGCCATGGTGAGCTGCTGCAATAAATCATCGCGGTTAAGCTCGGGGTTGACCCACTCACGCAGCCATACTTCGCTGAATTTCACCGTTCTATCTCCGTTTGCCAGCGCTCCGTTTGCTAGCCCGTTAGTTAAACTGTTTTAAGAAACGTACGTCGTTTTCGAAGAACAAACGCAAATCATCCACTTCATACAACAGCATGGCTAAGCGGTCACCGCCAAAACCAAATGCAAAACCGGAGTATTCTTCCGGGTCTATGCCGGACATGCTCAGGACGTTGGGGTGCACTAAGCCGCACCCCATCACCTCAAGCCAACCGGTGTGGCTGCACACACGACATCCTTCACCCATACAGTGCACACACTGTACGTCCACTTCCGCCGAAGGTTCGGTGAAGGGGAAATAGGATGGGCGGAAACGCACCTGCAGTTCTTTTTCGAAAAACTTGCGCAAAAAGTCGATGACCGTGCCTTTGAGGTCAGCAAAGCTGATGCCACGGTCCACCACCAAACCTTCGACCTGATGGAACATCGGGCTGTGGGTTAAATCTGAGTCGCGCCGATATACCCGGCCCGGGCAAATCACCCGGATGGGCGGCTCTTGCTCTTCCATGGTGTGTACTTGACTCGGTGAGGTATGGGTGCGCAACAGCATACCGTCGCCGAAATAAAAGGTGTCGTGCATAGCCCTCGCCGGATGGTGCGCGGGAATGTTGAGCGCTTCGAAATTGTAATAGTCGTTCTCAATCTCCGGACCGGCTACCACACCGTAACCCGCGCCGACAAAAATCTCCTCGATGCGCTGCATACCTTGGGTCACTGGATGCAGACCACCTTGGTTGCGACGACGTCCGGGTAGGGTAATGTCTACCGCATCTTGGGCCAGGCTCTGGGACAATTGTTCAGCTTCCAACGAGGCCTTCCGCGCATCGATAGCATCTTGCAGCGCAGCCTTCGCTTCATTGATCAGCGCGCCCGCCTTGGGACGTTCCTTCGGGTCTAGTTGGCCCAACCCCTTTAACAAGGCAGTCAACTCGCCCTTTTTACCCAGGTAGGCGACCCGCACGTCATCCAAGGCGCGCAGGTCTGAGGCATCGCCGACTGCAGCCTCCGCTTTTTTGAGAATACTCTGTGTATCCATATTGATGTCTACCTTTCTAACTCTCGTTCTAACACCCGTTCTAACACTTGTTTCGTGCCTCTTTACCGTCCCGCTAAGCCTTCATTGTCGCTGCGTTACTTCGCCCAACAAAAAAGGGAAGCACTTTGCGTCCTTCCCTTTGTTGTGTGAACGCCGCCGGGAAGAAGCCTGTTTTAGGTCTCCCGGAAGCGGCTAAGTTTTAGATTGAAGGTGCGGCACGTATGCCGCGAGGTCCATTAAGCAGCTTGAGCTGCCTGGGCCGCCTTGGCGCGCTCTGCAAGCGCGGCGAAAGCTTCCTTCTCGTGCATTGCAATGTCTGCAAGCACTTTACGATCCACTTCTACGCCAGCTTCCTTGAGACCGGCGATAAAGCGGCTGTAAGACAGACCGTGTTCACGGGCTGCTGCGTTGATGCGAATGATCCATAACTGCCGAAACTGGCGCTTACGCTGGCGGCGGTCGCGGTACGCATATTGCCCCGCGCGGATCACCGCCTGTTTAGCCACCTTAAAAGTCCGGCTACGCGCGCCGTAATAACCGCGCGCTTGCTTCAATACCTTTTTACGGCGGGCTTTGGAGGCCACACTTGATCTTGCTCTTGGCATGGGTGTCTCCTATCGCCTATCGCGCCTTGGTGGGTAACATGCGACGCAACGCCGGCACATCGGCCGCGGCTACATCCTGGAAGCCGCGAAGCTGACGCTTACGCTTGGTACCCTTCTTGGTGAGAATGTGATTTCTGTTGGTTTTTCGGTGCTTATAGCCACCGGCGGTTTTGCGAAAACGTTTCGCTGCACCGCGATTGGTTTTTAGTTTTGGCATCAGCCTTCATCTCCACGCGATTGTTAAGCAGCCTGTTAGAGCCGCGTCCACCAGCCTGGTAAGGAGTGTGTGGGTGTTTAACCCTTCTTCTTCTTCGGAGCCAACACCATGATCACCTGGCGACCTTCAAACTTGGGTTCGGTTTCTACCTGTCCAAGCTCATTAAGATCTTCAGCGATACGTGTCATCAATTGCATACCGATTTCCGGGTGAACCACCTCACGTCCTCGGAAGCGCAACGACACCTTGGCTTTGTCTCCTTCATCTAGAAAGCGTTTCAGGTTGCGTAGTTTGACCTGATAGTCGCCTTCCTCCGTACCGGGCCGAAATTTCATTTCTTTGACTTGGGTTTGCTTCTGCTTTTTACGTTGGGCTGCCTTGGTTTTTTTCAGCTCAAACAGGTGCTTGCCATAGTCCATAATTTTGCAGACTGGCGGTTCTGCGTCTGGTGCTACCATAACCAGATCCAGGCCCGCTGCCCGCGCTTCGGCCAATGCTTCATCTCTCGGCACAATGCCGCGTTGACCGCCGTCCGCGCCGACCAGTCGTACATTGCTGGAACGAATGTCTTCGTTCATCAATGATCGCTCAGCGCGCTTTCCACCTTTTTTAATAAGTTGCTCCCGCCATACCGTTGTAGGCTCCTGACTTCTTAACTGTCGTCATATTTACAGGCCGCCGGTGGCGTATCTTCAAGACGTTTTCTTTTGTCTTTTCTTCACCGACAGCAAACGGCCGAGCGCTGCCTGTGTGAATCAACACAGTTGCACCCAGCCATCCAATTGTTCGTGCGCGGGTCGTTTTTTAACCAATTCCGCGCAGGCGCGCATTCTACTGCCGGTTTTAGCCTGCTTCAAGCGTTAAACCTAGGGTGCCTCTGAGCTTTTGAGACTTATTCTTAAGGCACCCTAGTTCTTAAGGCGCCCTAGCATCATTGGTGCGCCCGATCGGCGTATTTTACAGTCGGCCGCGAACCATTCTCATCGTACAGATCAAATTCTTCCACCAGGTCTTCCACCCACTGAATGGTGCCGGTGCGGGCCATGAGATTTTCACTCTGCAGCAGTGCCGCCACTGCTCGCCCGACCAACAGCGGCGTTTGGGATTGGCTTAAGTCCATTTCCCGTTGTTTGGCTGCATCTTGAATGAACTCCGTCGCCACAGAGCCGGGATAAATCACCACCGCCGGCACATTTTTAGGCTCCAGTTCAATGGCCATGTCCGCGGTGAGGCGGTCTAGACCGGCTTTGCCCGCGCCATATGAAGCGCTGAAGTGATAAGACTGGCCGCCCGGCGAGGAGATATTGATCATCGCAGCAGCGTCAGACTTGAATAACAGCGCCGCGGCATGCCAGCTGGCTACGTAGTGCGCGCGCAAACCGATGCCCACCTGGTCATCCCACACTTGAATCGGGTGATCCCAGAACCCGCCACCCCATGCGGGTGGGTTAGGAATCTTGTAGACATTGTTGACCAAGATGTCGATGTGACCAGCCTCTTCGCCAATGTGTTTAAACAGCGCCGCGATATCCGCGTCATCGCCATGATCACATTGGATGGGCCGGCCTTCCCCACCTGCTTCGTTAACCAGACGTGCGGTGGTGTCGATCGTACGTTCGCCGTCGCCGGTGGTACGGCCCGTCACATACACCGTACACCCCTGCTCACCTAAAGCGATGGCGACACCTTTACCGATGCCGCGACTGGCGCCGGTGACCACCGCAATTTTGCCTGTCAGGCTGCCCATATCTGTCTCCTAAAATTTGAGGGCGGCAAGCATAGGCAAAACTGCGCCTCAGCTATAGAGGCACGTGGCGCGGACTTCTATGCTGCGACGCGGCGGCGCCGTCGGCCCTGCGTGTGGGTCTTCGAAGGCGGAATGTGGCGTCCAATAAGGTTCACCCTTAGCGGCCATGGCGCTGTCGAAGGTGCGGAACACCACCACTTCATCGTCGTGCATGTTGGGAAAAACATACCAACCATGGGGTTGGCCGCTCGGCGGGGGCGTCACACCCAGGGTATCGAACGCAAAATCACCACCGGCGTAGTTCGGTACGTGTACTTGGTGCATGTCGGCTTTGCTCACCGACTGTGCATCGATAAAGGCAATGGGCAAATCAGGCGTAGTCGGGCCCACGTTGCGCCAAAACTGCAAAATGAGGAGCCTTTTCGCGCCGACAACGTCTTCCGCGGTGATACCGGCAGCATCCAGCGCGGCTTTCGTATCTGCATTGCCGTGACGGTAGAGTTGCGCGAGACGTTTGCCGTAGTCATCCGCAAAATCCGAGTGCACATATTGAATGGGTGCATAGTCCGCATGCACGTCCGCCCGCTCCGGATTGCGACAAATATGGCTGCTGACCAAGACATGGTCAGCGCCACTTAACGTTTTGGCCAGGGCCACCATCTCCGGGTAATGCACGGCCCGGACTTGGGCGGCATTGTCCCAATCGGTGACTTCGGAGCAGTGCTTTATCAGTTCAAAACCATTGATGTGCCAATCGAGGAAGTCCGCCTCCCGTCCGTTGGCGATAGGCACTTCCACCGCTTGGATCCCCACCCCACTCATGTAGTTGACCGGTGCGTAACAGTATTCTGCTGCCATGTTCATACGAGCCCCCGTGGCATTGGCGTGGCTTTAAAGCCGATAGGTACGGTTCAGATAATCAATGATATCAGCAGATTCCGCCAATTCTGTATCTGTATTTGGGTCTATTAAATAGGGTATCGAGACCACACTGGTGCGGGCTTGCAGGGTTTTGCGGTTGCGGGTTTTCGCTTCCACCGGAGCACCCATGCTGCGGCGCATCAAAGGCGGTACCCAATCCGCTGCCTGGGCGCGGCCAACTGAGCGCAGCACATAAGGCAACTCTAGCTCACACAGCACGTCACGCACCGGGCGCGCAAATGGGCTGGATTCAAAGCTGAACAACTCCAGCGGTTTTTGCGGCGCCTTAGATCTACGCACGCTCATGCCCAGCCCCATACGCGGGATCGACGCCAAGATAGAACTCACACGTTGCACTTCCACCCACTGCCAATGCAGGGGCACCGTGCGCCCAGCGTAAGTATTAAACAGGTATTTGATGATGTCGGCGGACTCATACATTTCCACTTCTGTGTTTGGGTCGACCAGATATGGAAACTGCGCTTTACCGCCGCGTTCAACAACGTGCTTACGAAAACGACGCCCACCCTTGGGACAAGGCAGAATCAGTGCGTCCAGGTCCAGCTCGGTCAGCACTTCCCGCACTAAGCGGCAATGCGGGCAAGCTTCAAATTCGTATAACTCCAACAGCTGTTCCGGCTGCTGATTGGCAGGTGTGGCATTCACACCCAAACCGCCCCGCATGGCAGTGGCGAAAAGCGAAGTGGCAATGTTCAATGGGTAGAAAATCGACATGAGCGCGAGTCTAGAGCCTTGTCCTGACTCACGCCAGTTGCCCTCTCGCGCTGATTGTCCGACATCTGGTACATTGGTGTTGGAGGGCTTTGAGAAGCTCATGCCCCAGCTGTCGGAGGGACACACGCGATGCCAAAAATTCGCTTCACCAAAAACCACCACTCTGCATCCTTACGTTTTTGGACCTGGCGGGAATTTAACCGCAAGATGCACGCCGCGAGGGAGACAGACGAAGCCCAAGCCGAAGAGTTTGCGCAGCGAGCGGAAGAAGTCAGCGAGCAGGTTAATTTCCTACTCGGCGCAGGTCTGTCGGAAGGTGCGGAAGAAGCGCTCAATGCACTGGCCGAAGGCGACATGACGGATTTCTGCATCATGGTCGATTTGGCGGAGCCGGTGGATATCCCCGGGGTAGCGCCGCTGGCGGAAGACATCCGCAAACAGCTGCACAACTTTCTCGATGCAGAGCCTTGGCACTCTCTCGTCATCGACAACGACATCACGGTCACTCTAGCGTCCCTGGATGCCATCGGCGCTAACGCCACTAATCGCCCGTGGTACGAACAGTCACCCCACTTGATTGAGCATATGGCGCGTCTTCTGGATGCGGTTAATAAAGAACAACTGATTCGCTTGGTCGGCGAATACAACGCTTTGGCGGAGCGCGACCACTTACACCTGCCCACGGAGCTGGGCAGCGTGTTTGAAAGCTTGGTACACAATGCATGCCAGCGATTAGGTATGCCGAAGCAGGAGATCACCCAATGACCGATCAAGACATTAAAAACATGGTGGCGCAGCTTCCCTGCCCGGAATTTGAAGCGCCTGCATTTACAACAGCTAAGCCGTTAAACGAGTGCCGCGTGGCTGTGGTGACCAGCGCAGCATTGCACCATCCCGAAGACGACAACTTTGCCGCTCAAGACACCAGTTTTCGGATACTCGACGCTACGCGAAGGGATGTACACCTCGGCCATTGGAGTCCAAACTTTGACCGCTCCGGTTTTGCCGCGGACATTAACGTCATCTGGCCCATTGACCGCTTAGAAGAACTGGCCGAGCAGGGTGTCATCGGCAGCGTCGCGCCGCGTCATTTGGCATTTGCCGGCAATCAAGATGAAAGCATGACCAGCATACGACTCGATTCCGGGCCGCAAGCTGCGAAACTGCTGCTGGAGGATGAAGTTGATGTGGTGGTATTGACCCCGGTCTGACCCTTATGTACTCGCACGGTCAGTGCGATTGCCCACGTCTTAGAAGCACAAGGGTTAACTACCCTCACCATCGGCACCGTACCCGAACATATCCAGAATACCCGACCACCCCGTGGCTTGATTTGTCACTTCCCGTTGGGTCGTCCGCTTGGCGTACCCAACGATGCTGAGTTTCAAACTCGCCTGTTGAGCGCTTTGTTTGCCATGTTAGACGCACAGTCGGGCCCGGTCCTGGAGACCTTCGAAACCCGCCTGGACGACATTGCGGAAGAACAATTGGTGTGCACCCTGCCACCGCGTTTGGATCCGGACGAACACCCGGCGGTAGATGAAGCCCGCGCGCTGAAAAATGCGTACGAACGTGCAGTGGCTAAACATGGCAACCGTGTTGGGGTGAGCCGTGAACTCGAAGCTGCCGACATTCCGGAGGCCGTGCAAGCCTTTGTGCGTATCGAGCAAGGAACCGCCATGGACGAAGCCGGTATTCCAGGTGTGCCCATGCGCGTGGCTCAAGACATACGCGGCTATTACCAGACGGCTGCTTTAGAACTGGCTGAACACAGCCCGGGCGCTTGGGCGGGCGAAGACTGGTTTTACAATGACACCGAAACCGGCAGGCTCATGCTGAGCGTACGTCGTGTACTAAAAGACGCTGGTGCACCGCATGCCGCGTGGTTCTTTCTGTCACCGGGAGACCGCTAATGAAGAAAGTACTTATCGGCTTGGTGGTGTTGCTGTTGCTGATATACGCCGGCGCCTTGGCGATCCCTGTGGATCCGCAAGAGCAACGACCGGGCACGCGGCTCAGTGGTACGCTCGTTAATGACACCGATCCAGACTGGTCTTTTATGCAACCCCAACAAAAAGTCTGGGTGCAAACGAATACCTGGTATCTAGTCCCCCACTCCATCACTACAATTTCTTTTGTGGTGGATGGTGAGCTGTACATTCCGTGCGGCTGGTGCGAGACCAAACGCTGGCCAAAACTGGTGGCTGCTGACCCCAATGTCACCGTGAAAGTAGGGGATAATCTCTATCGGCGTACCGCCGTGAAAGTCACTGACGAAACGTTTAAGGAGCGGGTGCTGCGCTCGCCGGACGGACGGGAAATTCCAGACGTCGAACTTTATAGGATGGACCCGCCCGTCTAACGCGCGCCCCTTCTTAGTTCACGGCAGTTCATTCTCAAATTGCATCAACACAAAGTTGATGTAGTGATAATCCGGTGGCTTATGCCCAAGCTCGGGTGTGAGGGTGTATGGGTTGATGGCTTGGGCATCAAAGGTCTCGTGTGGAAAAAACGCTTCCGCGGAAACGTGTTCTAGCTCGTCCGTGGCGGATGCAGACGACGGGATTGTGTCTGG
>JANQKS010000087.1 GCA_028281005.1 Pseudomonadales bacterium | reverse complement strand
GGGCGCCAACGAAAACGCCTACACCATGGCAGCCACCGCCGTTCTGCGTTTGATTCAGCAGTACAATATCAATCCCCAACAAATTGGTTTTTTAGGGCTTGGCACCGAATCCAGCACCGATAACTCCGCCGGTGCGGTGTTGGTGAAAGGTATGGTGAACCAAGCCCTGCGCAGCATGGGGCAAGCAGAGATCAGTCGCGCTTGCGAAGTGCCGGAGTTTAAACATGCCTGTTTGGGCGGTGTATATGCGTTAAAAGCAGCCACCCGCTACCTGGCCACCGACGGACATGACCGCATTGCCATCGTAGTATGTTCCGACATCGCCGAGTATGCGCGGGCCTCCAGCGGGGAACCCACCCAAGGTGCGGGTGCTGTGGCCATGCTGGTAGAGCCGGACGCCAAACTGCTGGCGGTGGAGCTCGACACCAGCGGCAGCGCTTCCGCCTACCGCGGGCCTGATTTCCGCAAACCCTTCGTACGCTTCATGGGTCAAGACGAAGGGCCTTTTATGCAACCGCGGGATTTCCCGGTGTTTAACGGCAAATACTCCACCACCTGTTATGTGGATGAAGTGTTAGCCGCGGCGAGAGACTTGTTTTCCCGTTTAACCAACCGGCCCAGCGTGTTCATGCGCAGCATGGTGGCCAGTTTTCTGCACCGCCCTTATCAGCGCATGGCGGAGACCGGTCTGGCCTTTACCTTTCTGTTGGCGTTGGCGTTAGGGGATGCTGACGACCAACAAGAGCTGTTGTTGTATGCGCAGAACGCCGACGTTGATCCGGACAAACTCATCACCGAGTTAGTTAGCGCCCCAGATGTCTACCGTTTGGTGGAAGAAGGCAATATCGGTGAAGAGCTTTACCCGCTATCGAGCAAAACTGCGAAGCACTTCCGCACCACCGCCCGCTTTGATGAATTGATGTCCGATCTCGGCAACGAAGAAATGAAAGAAGTGGGCAATCTATATACCGCTTCCTTGCCTGCCTGGATGGCGGCCGGTATCGAAGGTGCCCTGCAGGCGGACGCCAACTTGGCCGGCGAACGTATCCTCACCATCGGTTACGGCAGCGGTGACGCCGCCGAGATTATCCCCATGCGGTTTGTCGATGGTTGGCAACAGGCTGCCGGTAAGATCGCTTTTGCGCAAGCCTTACAAGGGGCAGACGACATCGACGAGCAGGCCTACGCACAGCTACACGATTCCGGCGAGAGCGCACCGCGCACGCAATTATCAGGGGTGTTCCAGATCGAAAGAGTGGGTCAAGGCGATGCGCCATACGACGACCGCGGCATCGAATACTACAAATACACTGTATAGCGGCTAGCCGCCATCACCCCTCATCACGTTGCATGGCGCGGGGTTTAGGCCGTCCACCCACCGGGCCGACTCCGGTAAATTGATCAAACCAAGCATCTGCATCCAACGCCACTCGGGCGCGCAGACCCGGCTTGATGCGCGCCAAACCACCCGGTGGATAAGCCGCCAGTTGCGCACACAGCTGCATGGCGCTGGGCAAGACGTCTTCATCGGCCACACAGCTCTGCGCCAAGCCTAGGCGGTACAGTTGCGGGCCATATAAACGCTCCCCCACCAAGGCAATGTGGGCCATGGTGGCTTCGCTGTGACGTAAACTCAGCCACGCCAAATTATACGGCGCAGCCATGCCGATCTGGGCTTCTCCCACCTGCAAGAACGCTTCTTCTCCCACAAGCAACAGATCACAGGCCAGCGCCAAGGCGGCCCCGCCGTTGATGGCATAACGTTGCAACGCACCCACAATGGGTTTGTTCGATTCAAATAGAGACTTGTGCGCACCCCGCCAGATGTGCTGAAAGTTTGGCACCCAGGCGGGCGCGGGCTCAGCGTTGAATTCTTTGAGATCTAAGCCGGAGCAGAAGGCATCACCCGCACCGCGTAACAAGATAACCCGAACATCATCGTTGGCATTGAGCTCGCTCATGGCGGCCGCCAACGCTTCACCCAAGGGGCCCGTGATGGCATTTTTACGCGCCGGCCGGTTAAGGATCACCTCTCCCCAACCAGTGTCATGTACTACGGTAGCAACCGCTCGCTGTGCGGCATGTTGTTCAGCCAAGGTTATCTCCTCTCTTACGCTTATTCTGGCCCCAGCACCAATAATACTATGCCGCCGACCAACAGCAGCATGCCAATCCCCTCACGTAGCTGCAGGCGCTCTTTGAGCAACCACACAGATGTGATCACCGTAAACAGCAGCTCCACCTGCCCCACCGCCCGCACCACCGCAGCGCTGGCTAGAGTCATGGCGCTGAACCATCCGGTGGACGCCATCATGCCAATTGCCCCCACCCATACGGCGGCCCGCCAGCTGGCCAGCGCTTTACGTATTTGGCCCGGTTCCCGCCATGCCAAGTAGGCCCCCATAATGAGGGTTTGCAACGTGACGGATACCATCACGGTAAGCGCCGCACGGTGCAAGAAGTCACCGCCATCCAACGCTAAACTGGCGCCGCGAAAACCCACGGCGGACAGCGCAAAGCCCGTGCCCGCGGCCAATCCTAACCACATGGCACGATTCGGTCGCAGCAGATCGTTGAGGCGCAGATGACCGGACAACATAACAACGCCGACCAAGCTGACGGCAATGCCACACACTACCCAGAGACTTAAGCTATCCCCCAATACCAACAGCCCAAACAACGCCGCCTGGGCCGCTTCGGTTTTGGAATACGCGGTGCCCACGGCAAAATTTCCGGTAGTGAACGAAGCGAGCAAACACGCGGTAGCCACAATTTGAGATACCGCACCCAGCAATACCCAGCCGAAGAAGGCCGGATTAAACCCTGACGGCGCCCCTTCCCACAGCCACAAGGCATACACCCAGGCAAACGGCACAGCGTAGAGGAAGCGCACATAGGCGGCACCGTTAACTGACAATTCACCGGTTAAACGTTTTTGCAGCAGACTGCGAACGTTCTGGCAGAAGGCTGCTGCCAGGGTAATCCCTAACCACAACTCCATGTGCTAGCGCGTCGCCATTTGCTGCACACGGTCGCTGCGCCGCGACAAATACACGTAACGGCTGACCAATACTACGGCGGCCACCGTAAGCCCTACGATCAAACCCACCCAATAGCCGTAGACACCGTAGTTCAAAGATTCGAAGTAGCCGAAGCCAAGTGTCCAGGAAATGGGGAACCCGATTAACCAATAGGCGCACACGGCTACCAGGAATGGAAAACGTGTGTCCTTAAAGCCACGTAACGCGCCGATGGCCGTACCCTGCACATCATCCACCGGTTGGTATAACGCCACCAGGAACATCAACTGGGCCGCCACCATCAACACACCCGGCTCAGTGGTATACAACCCCGCGATGGCTTCGTTAAACAGCACCAACACGGTTGCAGCGCACAGGGCAAACACAAACGAAGAACCGATGGCGACCCAACCGCTGCGTCGCGCGCTGGCCAAGTGTCCTGCGCCGACGTTGTAACCGACCCGGATGGATGCCGCCATGCCTAAGGCCAGGGGGATCATGAAGGTTAATCCTCCGACGTTGGTGGCAATCTGATGCGCCGCCAACGTATCTACACCTAACCGGCCAATCAGCAAGGTCATGGTGGAGAACACGCCAAATTCAAACGACGTCGCCAACCCGATGGGCGCGCCTAACAGAATCAAGCGGCGTATCTCCGACCAGCGCGGCCAAGCAAAACGGTCGAACAAACCCGCATTGGCAATACGCGAGAACTTCACCACCACCGCCATAGCCAACATCTGATAGCAGAACACCACTACGGACGCCCAACCACAACCTTCCCCACCCATGGCGGGGACACCCCAGCCGCCGTGAATAAACCAGTAGTTCAGCGGGATTTTCAATAACAACGCGGAAGCGGCAATGGCCATGGCCGGGATGGTCCATCCCAAGCCGTCACACAAATAGCGCATGCAGAAGTAGGCCAGCACCGGATACACACCAAAACTCATAGCGCGCAGATATGCCTCAGTCACCGGGATGGCGGCGGGATCCACACCCACCGCCGCGTACAAGCCGGTCAAATTACGCAGCGCCACAATCATCAGCGTGCCACCAACCAAGGCTACCCAAAACGCTTGGCGCACAACTTCACCCGCCTCATGTTGCCTGCCCGCACCATTAAGCTGGGAGACAGACGGCGTGATGGCCATCATAGTGCCGGAGACCAGAATCATCAGTGGCCAGTACAACACCGTACCCAGCGCCACACCGGCCAGCTCAACAGAACTCACCCGCCCGGCCATCACCGTATCCGCCACACTCATACCCATTTGCGCCAACTGGGTAAATACAATCGGCAGCGCCAGCTTCGCCAGCTGCCCCAACTCCACGCCAATGCCAATCGGACCCGAATCTAAATGGGAATCATTTCTATTGACGGAGTATTCTGATTCCGGAGCTTTCATAGATCAAACCTATCGCTATCATTCATACTTTCAAATGGCGCCTTGACAGTGGGTGCATATACTTGCCACAAGTCACGAAATAGTGTGACTCGCGAATACACAAGAAACTAAACCAAGCAAGGGAGTTTAAGAGTTATGGACCTGAAGGACAGCAACACTTTGCAAAACCTGAAGGACGCCTTCGCGGGTGAATCTCAAGCCAACCGTCGTTACCTCTATTTCGCAGCAAAAGCCGACGTAGAAGGCGAAAATGATGTGGCAGCCGTGTTTCGTTCCACCGCAGAAGGTGAAACCGGCCACGCCCACGGACACCTCGAATACATGGAGGCTGTTGGCGACCCTGCTACCGGCTTACCCATCGGTTCCACCGGTGACAACTTGAAGGCTGCAATCGCCGGTGAGACCCACGAATACACAGACATGTATCCGGGTATGGCAGCCACCGCCCGAGACGAAGGTTTCGACGAAATCGCCGATTGGTTCGAAACCCTCGCCAAGGCAGAGCGCTCACACGCCAACCGCTTCCAGAAAGCATTGGACAGCATGGGCTAGCCACCCGCCTGCAGGCAAACTTGTCTGCCTGTAAGCAGAAGACTTGCCTGCTAGACGCAAGCAGGTGCCTAGCTGCTGTGAGGCCAAACCAGGGGGCTCAACATAGAGCCCTCTTTTTTTCTGCTGATTTCGGCGAATCAGGTTGAATAGATCAGCAAAACACGAATCGGATTTGACTATGCGCGAAGGTAGCTTAGAAGCCCCGGACCGGCAGCCGCTGGATTGGCAGAACGACGAGTTTTACGACAAAGAGTCGCTGTATGACGAGCTCGAGCGTGTGTACGACATCTGCCACGGCTGTCGCCGCTGTGTAAGCCTATGTGATTCCTTCCCTACGCTGTTTGATCTGGTGGACGAGTCCGACACCTTCGAAGTAGATGGCGTCGACAAAAACGACTACATGAAAGTGGTTGACCAGTGTTTTCTGTGTGACCTGTGCGCCGAAACCAAGTGCCCGTACCTACCACCGCATGAATGGGCCGTGGATTTCCCGCATCTGATGCTGCGGGCCAAAGCTTATAAATTCCGCGAACAAGACACTAGATGGCGCGACCGGCTCATCACGTCCACCGACCCGATTTTCGATACGCTCTCAACGCCGGGCGTTGCGCAACTCGCCAACGCTGCAGCAGGCTCCAAATCACTGCGTAACCTGGGTGAAAAAATGCTGGGCCTGCACGCCGAGGCACCTTTGCCGCACTTTGAGGCGAAAGCCTTAACCAAACGCCTACCCGCTCAACACGATACCCCCGATGCCCCAGTCGCTTGTGAGCGCACCACCGGCAAAGTGGCCATCTATGTCACCTGCTACGGTGACCACAACGAACCCCAGGTGGTCGAAGACCTGATCGCCATCCTCAAACACAACGGTGTGAGTGTACATATCCTGCAAGATGCCAAATGCTGCGGCATGCCTAAATTGGAGCTGGGGGATCTCCCCAAAGTGGCAAGCCTCAAAGACGCCAATATAACCACTTTCTTGAAGGCCATCGACGATGGCTACGACATCATCGCACCCATCCCATCCTGTGTACTGATGTACAAACAAGAGTTGCCTTTGATGTTCCCGGACGACGCCGACGTCGCCCGCGTCAAGGCACACTTCTTCGATCCGTTTGAATACTTGATGCTGCGCCACAAAGCGCAACTGGCCAACACCGAATTTAAGCAAAGCCTGGGAAAGGTCGCTTACCACGTGGCTTGCCACCAGCGAGTGCAGAACTTTGGTATGAAAACCAAAGATTTCCTAAACCTTATCCCCGACACCGAGGTCTCCGCGATAGAGCGCTGTTCCGGACACGACGGCACCTACGCCTTAAAGGCCGAAACCTACGAAAAAGCCATGAAAATTGCGCGTCCCGTGGTACGACGGGTCAAAGAGGCGGAAGCTGATACGTTTGGCTCAGACTGCCCCATGGCGGGTCGCCTCATCGCTCACGGCTTAGACGACGCCAACGCGGAACCCCAACACCCCATATCCATGGTGAGAAAAGCTTATGCAATCTAACGCAAAACTGGCCCGCGAAGACCTTTGGAGCTTGGAAGATTATGCCGAACAACGGCCGGCCTTTCGCGCTCAGGTGATTGCGCACAAAAAACCCCGCCAAGTGGCATTGGGCCCACACGCCACGTTGTACTTCGAAGATGCGCTGACTATGAAGTACCAGATACAAGAAATGCTGCGGGTGGAGAAGATATTTACGCGCGCTGAAATCGAAGAAGAACTCGAAGCTTACAATCCGCTGATTCCCGACGGCAGTAATTGGAAAGCCACATTCATGATCGAATACGCCGACGTGGAAGAGCGCCGTGAGGCGTTGGCGCGCATGCCCGGCATCGAACACAAAGTGTGGGTGCGTATCGGCGACGGTGACAAGATATTTGCCATCGCCAACGAAGACCAGGAACGCTCCAACGATGAGAAAGCCTCTGCCGTGCACTTCATGCGCTTTGAACTATGCGCCGACGACGCGGCCGGCGTTAAGTCCGGTAGCCCCATTCACATGGGTATCGACCACCCCGAGTTGCCTTATGAGATCACCGCCTCTAACGCTACCGCAGAAAGCCTAGCCAACGACCTAGGCAACTCTGAATAAGTCGCAAAAAGTTTAGAGAACCCTTAACCGGCTAACAGCTGAGTCCCGAGTTGCTTCAGCACCTCGCTCATCTCTTCGAGCAGCGGTGCACGCGTCGACGTTGTGCGCCAGCACAAGCCAATCACCCGATGGGGTGGTTTGTTGCCGAAAGGCAGGTAGCGCACATTCCCGCCACGCGGCTGCACCGCCAGTTGCGGCATCAGCGTAATACCCGCATCCGCCGCCACCATTTGGCGCAAAGTCTCCAAGCTGGTGGCACGAAAGTTTGTGTTTTCCACCGCGCGGTGAGCACTACAGATGTCTAACGCTTGATCACGCAGACAATGCCCGTCTTCCAACAGCAGCACCTGCTCGTCTTCGAGGTCTTTCAAGCTGACCTTCTTCTGCCGCGCCTTCGGGTGATTTTTACTCGCCGCAAATAAGAACGGCTCCTTAAACAACGGCACTTCTTTAATGTTTTCTTCGTTTAACGGCAGCGCCAACAAAATGGCGTCTAGATCACCTTGTTTCAACATGCGGGTAATCTGCGCGGTTTGTGCTTCGGTCAGCTGCAGACGCAAATTAGGAAAGGCTTTACGCAACGGTTGTAAAATTTTAGGCAGCAGATAGGGCGCCACAGTGGGGATAATCCCCAGCCGAAACTCGCCACCGAGAGGGTCGCGAAACTGCTCGGCCATCGATGTCAGCGTGTTGACTTCACGCAACACACGTTGTGCTTGGGCGACGATCAGCTCTCCGGCAGGCGACAACATCACCTGCCGATTACTGCGTTCAATGAGCGTGACGCCAAGAAACTCTTCCAGCTTTTTCAATTGGGTCGACAACGTCGGTTGGCTGACGAAACAAGCCTCCGCCGCCCTGCCGAAGTGTTTGTGCTCAGCTACCGCAACCAGGTAGCGCAGGTCCCGTAGATTCATGTCCGCATGACTTATCGTGGCTGTTTTTTGCTAACTTAGCAGTCAATGTACTCAAAACGCACCAGCATAACCATCATCCACGAAGACCAAGATCTGCGGGTGATTAACAAACCAGCCAACATCTCATTGCTGGCCGACCGTAGTGGTGCAGAAGACCTGTGGACGCACATCAAACAACTGGGTGAGAAACCTTTTCTGGTGCACCGTCTGGACAAAGGCACCAGCGGGGTCTTGCTGGTGGCGCGTCATCAAGCATGCCAACGTGCGCTGACTAAGGCGTTTAACGCCCGCGAGGTGCAGAAGTTTTACCTGGCTAAGGTGGTGGGGCATTTCCCGCGCGGACGCACATACCAGATCAGCCTGCCGTTGTGCAAAGGGCGCAAAAGCCGCTACCGGGTGGCGGGGGAGCGCACAGGCATTCGGTTAGATGGGGCTACCTACAGCGTCGAGCAAGATCGCCCTGGCGTGGAGGCCAAGACACTGGCCCGCTGTTTGGGTCATACGCCACAGCACAGTTGGATCGCACTAAAACCCATCACCGGACGCACCCACCAACTACGCGTGCACCTGAGTTGGCTGGGTTATCCGATACTAGGTGAGTATCTATACGGCAATGCAAAAGATCCTTTGCAACAGGCGCCACGCCTGATGTTACATTGCCATCGTATGGTAGTGCCGCGCTATGGCAGCTTTAGCGTGAACGATGCAGATTTCCCGTTAGCCGCGAACTGAGCTTGCGTCCAACCGCGTAGGCTGCCGCGGCAGCACCAGGATGTCGTGTCAGCGCAAAGGTAGCCGCCGCCATACCACCGCCAATGATCCAGGATTTCAATTGCGGGCTGTGGGAACGCCCGGTAGTGGCCCGGGACACAGTGTGTTCACAGTTGTTGGTAAGCAGATTGTAGCCGCGGCCTTCTCCCGCATGCAGGTGCGCGCGTTGCAGCGCACGCCGCCGCATGTCGGCATCGGTATTGGACACATACAAGCGTTTACCCGCACGAAATTCCTCTTCGGAACAAATGTGCTCGCCGCGGAACGGGGTGTTGTGTAACACACGGCCATCACCCAGGGAGATGCCCCGGTGCATGACCAGGCCTTTGCGACGGGAGACGATATCGCCGGGTAGCGGTCGTGGCATGGATCTATTCCTTGTCCTTATCCTGGGCTGCTTACGCGTCTAGAGGGTCGGCTATTGAAATGCATATATTGTACCACCTTCAAATAAACCTAACCTATTGATTTTATTTATTTTTTACAGGCATACCAACCATTTCATCTTGGCGGAATGCGCCAAATGATGGCCAAATGAACACCTACTGACTGTTTTGCACCATGTACTGAATCGCCGCACTTAAGTCTTCATCGCTGCAATCAAAACACATGCCCCGGGGTGGCATAGCCGGTGGCACACCGGCAATGGTAGTTTCCAACAGCAGCGCGTCGCCTTTGGCAATTCTCGGCGCCCAGGCTTCGACGTCGCCGAGCCTCGGCGCACCGCTTAAGCCCGGGTTGTGGCAGGAAGCACAAAAATTGTTGTAGACCTCTTCGCCGCTGCGCACCGCTGCACCAGCCGCCACCGAACCCGGTGTAGCGGTAATGGATGAGCCACCATCACCACACCCAGCCAAAGCCACCAGTGTCATCGCGCCTACCAAGCCCACACCAAATTTCAACTGCTTCACTGCTACTCCTAGGTTCTAAGCGCGTTTCGTTGTGCGCTTCTTTATCCGTTTCTTTGTCCGTTTCCATGCGCGCTTGGGCGTTCAGCGCAGCTCAAACTCGTCTGCGTCTTGCCACACCGGAAAGTGTTCCCGCATCTCACACAAGGTGGCCCAGTCAAGGCGGTGTGTGATGATTTTCGCATCGTCATATTCTTCCGCCAGCACCGCGCCGTCTGGCGCGTACAGTGCGCTGCCGCCCCTATATTCTACGCCGTTACCGTCAACGCCGACGATGTTGACACCCGCCGCATACACCTGATTTTCGATGGCGCGTGCCCGCAACAGCGTATTCCACGCCTGCTGGCGGGCCGCTGGCCAATTTGCCACGCACAGCAGCAGGTCGTATTCCTCACGGTTGCGAAACCACACGGGGAAACGCAAGTCGTAACAAATCAACGGACAGACCCGCCAGCCCGCCACTTCAAACACGAGTTTTTCACCACCGGCGCTGTAGTGCTGGTGTTCGCCTGCCATACGGAAGCGATGGCGTTTGTCATAGTGGTTTAGCACCCCATCTGCGTCGACGCTGACGAAACGGTTAAAGTAATGCCCTTGCGCCTTAATCACCATGCTGCCGCAGAGGGTTTTGTTGTACTGTCGGGCACGCTCAGCTAACCAGGCCAGGGTGTCGCCCTGCATGTCTTCAGCCACCGCGGCGCTATCCATGGTAAACCCAGTGCTGAACATCTCCGGCAGCACCACCAATTGCGTCGCTTCAGGCACCCGCTGCAGCAGCTCGTCAAACAAGCGGCGATTACCCGCCGCATCGTGCCAACGCGTGGCGGTTTGCAGCAAGCTCACTGTGAGGTGGGCGGTTGGATTACTCATAACTGGCACAAGATCGCTGCAGCACGCTGTAACGTGTCATCGTCTTTAGCAAAACAAAAACGTAAGACCGGTGTGGTCAGCTGTCCAGGATCAGCATAAAACACAGAGATCGGAATCGATGCGACCTTGTGTTCGCTGGTCCAGCGCCGCGCCAATGGCACATCTTGTTCCTGGCTGATCTCGCTGTAGTTCAACAGCTGAAAATACGTACCGGCAGATGGCACCAAATTGAAGCGAGACGGTGCCAGTAATTCGCAGAACAGGTCGCGTTTTGCCTGGTAGAAGTCCGGCAGTTCCTGATGATGCTGAGAGTGCTGGTTGAGAAAATCCGCGAGCGCATATTGCACCGGCGTATTGACCGTAAAATTCACAAACTGGTGGATGCGCCGAAACTCATCCGTTAGCTGCGGGGGTGCTACGCAATATCCCACCTTCCAACCGGTGACGTGGTAGGTTTTGCCGAAAGACGACACCACAAAACTGCGCGCCAGCAAGTCCGCGTAGCGGCACATACTCTCGTGCGCAACCCCGTCAAAGATGATGTGTTCGTAAACTTCGTCGGCGAGAATAAAAAAATTGTAGCGTTCGGCCAGCGCCCGCAGCGCAGCCATATCCGCCGCTTGCCATACCGCGCCGGTTGGGTTGTGTGGAGAGTTTACAATGATCAGGCGCGTACGTTCGTTGACCGCATCTTCCACACGCGCCCAGTCCACATGAAAATCCGGACCCTGCAGCGGAACATGCACTGTGGTACCGCCCTGTAGACGCACTACCGGTTCATAACTGTCGTAAGCGGGATCAAATACCACCACTTCGTCGCCGCTGCGGACCACAGCGGCGATGGCGCAAAATAGCGCTTCGGTGGCACCCGCTGTAATGGTGACTTCGCCTTGTGCATCTACCTGGGCACCGTACATGTGCGCCACCTTGGCGGCCACCGCCTCGCGCAACGCGGGCACACCCGCCATCGGTGGATACTGGTTATAGCCATGGGTCAGATAGTATTGCACCCGCTCCAGCAGAGCCGGTGGGCCGTCAAAATCCGGGAAACCTTGGGATAGGTTTATGGCGTCATGCTGCTGAGCCAGCGCACTCATCACCGTAAAGATGGTGGTGCCGACGTCCGGCAGCTTGCTGTCTATGGATACGTTCAAAGTCATTGGCGAAGACACTGCTAGTGCTCAAACTACTTTATAACTTAGGATCAGCGGGTTTGTGGGGTTTTTGGGCTAGACGGCGTACCGCCGGTGGGGTTGGGGCCCATCAAGGTGCGCCAACAACGCCCAAGGACCCCACAGACCCGCCCTGTGGGA
>JANQKS010000124.1 GCA_028281005.1 Pseudomonadales bacterium | reverse complement strand
CGGGTGTGTCGGCCTCCGACCATGTCACCGGTTCGAAGGCGCGGCAGGCGACGAGTGACGGTTCAGGGCCGCTTATGCCCGTCGTCTGACATGAGGCGGGTATCAGCACGCCCGCGAGCAGCACGCCGCGCAGCGTTCGCTTTCCCAATAATGTCATCGGCTTGGACCCATTTCCTGTTGGTTTGATCTGCGGCCTTGCCGCGTTCAACCTGACGGCCCGCACGAAATGCGCGCCAGACAATCGCCAGCACCGCCAGAAGCACGGCTCCGATCGTGTAAAACCCGCCGCTTCCACCGGTGATCAGTTCAAGCATTGGGCACCAGCCAGACGAGGGCGGCACCGGCGCCATTGACAAGCGAAGCCGCGGTCATCGGATCCATGCCGAGATCGACGCCGTAATAATCGCGTACGACATTGGCCGCAACAGTGAGCACCGCCACCCAGAACTTGTTGTATCGGGTCATGATCTTTCCTTTCGTCGGAACCGCTTTGCGAAGAAGGCGAGCAAACGGACCAGCCAGTTGCAGCCCATGCCCACCGATGGTGATTCTCCCAATTTGCGCGCCGTGGAGCCGGTTGGCACCGACTGCTGTTTGCCGGGTCGCAGGGCATCCCGCATCAGCCGGCCGACCTCAACCCGCCTGCCCTTCTTCCAGAGCACCCGACCGCCCGGCGATGCGGGATAGACAGTCGCCTGGCCGCCGCTCGAATAACGGCCTTTGAAGAACAGATCGCATTCCTTCTGACGGCGCGGCACAATCTCCGGCGGCTTGCGCCAACGCATGAAGGCTTTCCTGGCTGCCGTCCTGTTGCCGGCGTTGATGTCCTTAACCCAGGACGCGCGGAAAATGCCGCCGGTGTTGAAGTCGAATGAAACGGCGGCATCAAACTCATGTTGTTTGAGCGCGACCTTGAACGCCCGGTTCACACGGGCTTCGAATTTGGCGATATCACGAGCGAAGATCGCCATCACTTCGGCGATGGGATATTCGCGCCGGTCGATCGCGGGATTTGGAGGGCCGGCACTGGCGGTGTGGCCTATACCCACCGTCCATACGCCAACGCTATCGCGGTATGGGGATGTGACTATACCTTCGTGCGAAGCGATCTCAATCAACCCCGCACGGCTTGCTTTTGTAGCCATGGGTTTCTCCAATAAAAAGGCCCGCGTGAGCGAGCCTTTGGTAGTTGCGCTTGTCGGTTGTTCTGCGATCGTAATCGCCTGACATTTGGCCCGGTGTTAGGGCGCGCGACCGCAAGAGTCGAGCGCGCCCGGGCTGGGTGTGGCCACGCCGCTTGCGAACGGGTTTGATGAAGGTGCCAAAGCCAACACAAACCTGAACGGATCACGATCATGAAAGACAAAGGAGCACGTCGCAAGCTGTCCTTGCTGGAACTTGCACAGGAACTCAACAATGTCAGCCGCGCCTGCAAGGTGATGGGCTATTCACGCCAGCAGTTCTACGAGATCCGGCGCAACTTCCTGACCTATGGCGCCGAAGGACTGATCGACCGATTGCCCGGTGCCAAAGGCCCACATCCAAACCGGGTCAGCGAAGAGATCGAGACCGCAATCCTTCAGCACAGCCTTGATCATCCCTGCCATGGTGCCCTGCGGGTCGAGCAGGAACTGCGCCTGAAAGGCCTGCAAGTCTCGGCCGGTGGTGTGCGCGGTGTGTCTGGCAGCGCCACGAGCTGTTGACCAAGCATGACCGGTTGCTGCACCTGGAGAAGCAAACAGCCGAACGCAAGATCGAACTGAGCGATGAACAGACCAGGCTACTGGAGCGGTTCTCCCCGGAGTTCCGTGAACGCCACATCGAAGCCCCGCATACCGGGTCTCTGGTGGCCGTCGACACCTTCTTTGTCGGCACGCTGAAGGGCATCGGAAAGATCTACCTGCAGACCGCCATCGACTGCCACTCGCGCTATGCCTGGGCAAGGCTCTATCCCTCAAAGCTGCCGGTCACTGCCGTGCACACCATGAACCACGATGTGCTGCCCACCTTCGAAGCCCACAAGGCCAGGATCGACGTCGTGCTGTCGGACAATGGCCGTGAGTTTTGCGGCCGGCCCGAACGCCATCCCTACGAGCTGTTCCTGCAGCTCGAGGAGATCGAGCATCGCACAACCAAGGTCAGACGGCCGCAGTCGAACGGTATCGTTGAGCGCTTCCACCGCACCTTGCTGGACGAGCACTTCCGGGTTGAGGGGCGCAGAACATGGTTCGAGACCATCGAAGAAATGCAGGCCGTTCTCGACACCTACCTGATCACCTATAATCAAAAGCGCCCGCACCAGGGCCGCAACATGAAGGGCAGGACACCGGCAAAGGCCTTCGTCGATGGCCTGCCAAAATCGAAACAGCACAAAGCAGAAAACAAAGCCAAAAAGACAACCCAAAAACAAGTCGCCTGATCAAACCGCTCAAAGCGGCAGTGTCAGGGGATTACCCTCTCTGTACATGCATGGCTTACTTTTGTGAGCGTGTAGTGTATGTGTTTTCGATTGCTGTAAACAAACCCATTAGATTCGACGTGGGCGACAGTCATTGCGCAGATATGGGTGTCCTTTGTCGCATGCAACAATTGGTAAGCCACGTTCTGTTTGGAACCTAAATGAACATGGAACAGATCGTGCATGCTGTTTAATTCACCAGAATTTTTGTTTCTTTTTTTGCCCATTGTCCTGATTGTTTACAGGATGATTCCGGTTGTTTGCGAGAAGGCGGCAGGAGACATCAAAAGCCAAGATTTGCAGATCATATTTCTGTTTGTTTCGTCACTGTTTTTTTACGGACATTGGCGCTGGCAGTACGTATTTTTGATATTGCTGTCCATCGGAACCAATTACACGTTATCCGCCTTGCTGGCAGGTCAGGGCAATCAAAAAAGCCGAAAAATGACACTTTGGGTCGGCATTGTTTTCAACTTGGGCCTTCTCGGTTTCTTCAAATACGCAAATTTCTTTATTTCAAATGTCGGAAACCTGACAAATACAAACTACAATTTGGTGTCGATTGTCTTACCTATAGGCATATCGTTTTTCACGTTTCAACAAATCGCCTATCTGGTAGATCGTTACCGAGGCCAAGTGAAGTTTGGGGCTTTTTGGCGTTACGGACTATTTGTGACTTTTTTCCCACAACTTATCGCGGGGCCGATCGTTCATCACTCTCAGATGATGCCGCAATTCGATAAACCTTTTTCAAGGGACGTCTGGAATAATTTGGCTCTCGGTGGCACCGTGTTCATCATCGGCCTATTCAAAAAAATGGTCATCGCCGACAGCCTCTCCCAGTTGTCCACCCCAGTCTTTCAAGCGGCATATGAAGGAATGGACCCCACATTCCTTACGGCGTGGCTTGGCGCTCTCGGCTATACGATGCAGATATACTTTGACTTCAGTGGCTACTCCGACATGGCTATCGGGCTTGCCATGCTGTTTGGCATACGACTGCCTATGAACTTTCACAGCCCCTACAAGGCAACTTCAATTATTGGCTTCTGGCAACGCTGGCACATTACACTCTCCAGGTTCCTAAGAGATTATCTCTACATTCCATTGGGCGGTAACAGGCGAGGACACCGACGCAGATTGATCAATATCCTGCTTACCATGACCCTTGGTGGGCTCTGGCATGGAGCAGCATGGAATTTTGTATTGTGGGGCCTGTTGCACGGCCTGTTCATAGTGGTCAACCACGTTTGGCGTCGAATCGGGAGGATACAGGTTACTCCGTTCGCGGGTTGGTCGTTGACTTTCTTAGTGGTGGTCATCGCTTGGGTTCCGTTTCGGGCCGAAAACTTAGAAACTACCGCCCGCATGTTCAAAGGGATGGCGGGGTTAAACGGATTTTCGCTGCCACATTTTGTGCAACCCTTTTTACACAGTTTGGGGGGTGAACTGGCGCAGACACTTACCTACAATGGGTTGGGTCCTGTGAACCTCTGGATTGCTTCTATTGTCTTGCCGATTGCAATGGCCGTGGCCTTCGTATTTCCCAATAGTCTGGAGTGGACCAGAATGCAGGAAAGCCAATTGAACAAGCTCTCTTGGCAACCATCCGCAACGACAGCTGCATTGGTATCGCTCTTGCTTTCAGCCTCATTGTTGAAATTGAACGATGTTTCAGAATTCCTCTATTTCCAGTTCTAGCCGTCATCGTCGATATGTGCTGAAGCTAACGGCATTCTCTTGTGTGCTCCTTGGTGGGTTTTCACTCTTGGTTGCTTATGGATATCGAAATGCCTGGATGGATTTTGCATTCGTTCGGCTATACCAGCATCAGTTGGAAAAGATCGCCGACAGTAAACACCCTGAAGTAGTTTTCGTTGGGGATAGTTCGCTTGGTAACGCCATTGATGTTGATGAATTCGAGCTTCTTTCCGGGATGCGTACCGAAAATCTAGCGCTTACGGGGGCATACGGTTACAGTGGAACGCTGAACATGATCAGGCGTGTTCTTCAGCAGAACAGTCCGGATTTGTTCGTCATAATGCAGAGCCCAGATATGCTTACACGTTCCGTTGCATATGATGGATATCTGCACACTGCGCTATCGCCGAACGATTGGAGAGACGTTCCTCTATCAGTGCTGGTAAAGACGTTTGCTAATCTTGACGGTATCACATCGATGGCCCGCACTCTCGTAAGACAAAGTGGAGCACCGGATAACGCATTACTGGACAACGACTACATACGGCAAGGACCTCCGATAAGTAGACAACGGCGTAAAGACTTTCAGGTCACGGCATCTGGTATCAATCCCAAAAAGGCAATGTTTCTGGAAAGAATCGCAGCAACTTGCGAAGATTATCAGTTGAAATGTGTATACGCTATCGGTCCCTGGTTTGAGGAGTTTTGCAAACAATCAAAGACTTTCATCAAAGAAACAAAAGCCGTTGTTCGGGATAAAGGGCTGCCGGTGGTCGGTGGAACGCCAAAATGTCTTCCGCCAGATGAACTTGGTGATTCATGGGATCATGTGGCGCCACATGCAAAGGCGGCAACAACGGGATTTTATTACAGAAGTCTCTTGCCCTTCCTCGTAAAGACTGCGACGACCTCACGCGCTAAACTGCAGACTACCCGATAGAAGCAAGGGGCTTTCACAGGTAACTTCTCGTTCAATTTCCAGCTCAAGCCTTCAATATTTGATACACGACAGAAGTGCGATGTTGCGCGGTCGGGTTTCACTTCCGCCTGTAGCGCCTATCGACCCATGTCCGTTGTTGAACGGCCCGCCACCGTTTACACCCTTTGATCCACCGGACGGTATGACACCAGCAACGACGTGGGTGTGGCTTCTCAATTCATCGGATTGCGTCGAGCCAAAACCGCGTCCGCTGTCTACACCACGTCCGTTATCCCACCCACGAACAAATTCACCACGCAAATCAGGAAGATTGAATGTGGTCGAGCCGTCACCAACGCCGTAGGTCGTGCCGATAACAGTGAAAAGTGTCGCATAATTGGTCCGGGAAACCGCGACTCCATTGCATTCCAAATAACCCGTCGGCGGCGTATTGGCCCCGAACCAGAATATTGCGCCGGTTGGCACAAATGTATCTGGAACGCCTAAAGTCGCTCGTGCAGCAGAAGCGTCGATGTCATCAATCAGCGACCGGCCAAAGGCCGAAATGGGCGCTTCTGCCCACGTATCGGCGCCGGTCGTGTAGGCAAGCCTGTCAGCGGCTGTACCCAATGCGGCGAGACTGTCCAAAGTGGCATCTTGGGCCTGGGCACCCAGATTTGCTCGGGCATCGCCGGCGCTTGATGCACCCGTGCCCCCCGCCACAACCGGTCTGTCCGTGTTCAAATCAGCAGTGATGTCATCTATCAACGTGTTGAACTTGGTTGATTCTATTGTCGTATTCGGCGATGCGGTTGTGTTTGCTGGTTTTGTGTAAACGCCGCTTCCGTCTCTTGGCATGGGTTAACCTCCAGTCAAATGCCCGTCGAGGCGAGCCATCCGTTTCATGTTTGTGTTTGGGCGAGCAATAGGTGTTAGAGATTCCGTTAAGTCTGCGTTCGAGCGAACCTGCGAAACCGCTGTGCCGCCGTTGTATTCCGGGAAATCAAGCCGCAGATAACATCGTTTCGAGGTGTCTTCCCTGAACCGGCGTCGCCCGGCCACGACAGTTGCCCAGATATCCCGCATTTGGGGTTGTCTTGCTCATTTGCCCCATGTTTCGGTGCGGGTTGGTTTCCGATCCGAACCTGATAATCCGCGGATGGTGGCGCCGTAACCCGCTCATTCTCACGCGTGAACAGGAAATCGCTTTCATGGCAAGCTATGTTCAAATCGTCATCACTGAACGAGGCAAATCGCTCGCCGGCCAAATCCTCGCGTACGACAGATCCATCTGACAGCATCTCTCGGAGCTGCTCCTATGATTCGACGGTCTTGGGAACAGCCCTGCTTACCTCCAGCAGCAATTTGGCCCCGTTTTCACGATTGCAAATGACGAGGCCTCGTCAAGGACGCATCGCCCGCCAAACCTACCCCAGCGCGGGTGGGCATCCTCGACGTGATTGCAAGGAAACATCAGGTTGCCCCCAAACCATGGATGTGTAGGACGCCATCACCATGATTTTGTATTTCCCGGAGCGTGAGCTTGAACTGCAGCACGATTGCAGTGATATCGTTGCTTGAATTGCGTCGCTGGCGTCGAACCTGATTGGCACTCCGAATGGACCTGCCATTTCTAATACCGCTCTCAACGACGTAAGGCACAACACCCCTGTTTCGCATCCAATCCAGTGTTTGCATTTATATCGGCCGCTGCCGATGATCACGCATGAGGATTTGCGTTCTCCGATGCGCGACTATTTTACTTCTTTTGCCTGCATCCACGCTGCGTCGACCTCAGCAGGAGTTTTGCCAATCGCTGAGATCAGAGACATCAATAATGGATGGTCCCTGTGGTATCGCGTGGCGTGACGGAACCGCCGCTTGTGCTCACTTCGGGTGTTTGCATTCGCCTCGATACTATCGATTGCCGTATCCACCGCTGCCTCAGTCACGCCAAGGCGCTCCAGAAAGTTAAAAAACTGGAACTGGTTAAGGTTGTAGTCTGTGGGATTGGTAGATGGTGACGGCGGTATTGGTGCTGAGAATGTTCCGTCACCGTTATCCGTGAAGCCTGCAAACACCCCCTCGGGAACACTCACCCAGGCATCGTCAACATCGGCATAGGAGACGGC
>JANQKS010000012.1 GCA_028281005.1 Pseudomonadales bacterium | reverse complement strand
TTTAGGCCGCTAGTGCGTAGTTTTCGTCGTTGGCAACTATAAAAGTTGCTGCGATTGTTTTACGAGAGTCACAACCCTCTCGGCATGCACCGCAAGCTTTGAGATCCGCGTCGAAACCAAGTCGCCCCCTAAAGCGTAGGAACTCCCGGAATTCGACGCGTCAGTTTGCGTGCAAACTGCAAAAGCTTGCGCGAAGCGCAAGATTACGAGTCGAAACCAAGTCGCCCCCTAATTTACAATGCGGAGGTATCACTTTGTTTTGCGTCATCAAAGTGCTGCTTAAATGAACTCCTCTGTCTTTTTACTACTCCGATATTAAGATGGGGCCATCTTAGCCCAGTTCAATACTGGATTCGACGCCCCCAACTGCGCGATTATATATTTGAGACGTACGTTCACGCTGTCTTGAGACGGTCATGGGTTACACTTAACACTATGAAACAGAAGCGTTTTTTCCTCCATCTGTGGTGGGTGCTGGCAGCGTTAGGCAGCAGCACGGTCGCCCACGCGCTGGATTCACGAGCCAACGTAGAACGCGCAGTGGAGCTGATCGAAGCCGAACGTTATTCCCTGGCAAGAAGCTATTTGGAACCCGCTCTAATTGACCCGCGCCTATCTTCGGGCGAGCGCTCGCGCGCTTACTACCTGCGGGGATTCAGTTACCTTGCGCAGCAGATGCCGGTGTCGGCCCGTAAAGATTACTACCGTGCCTTGGAATTTAATCCCAACAACGCCGTCGTGCTGTTGGAACTGGGTGTCTTGCATTCACGCGGCTACGGCACAGAGGAAGATGTGCAACTGGGGCTGTCGCTTTTTGAACAAGCCGCAGCGCTTGGCTACGAGCGGGCGCATTTTCATTTGGGGCGTGCGTATTTACATGGCCAGGGGGTGGGTAAAAACATTGAGGCGGCACGCACGTCTTTGACGGCTGCAGCGCAACAGGAGCATGCCTATGCCATGATGGCGTTGGCCGCCAGCTACCGCCGCCAGCACGTAGCTGAACCGCAGTCTGATTTGGCGCTGGCGTGGTATCAAAAGGCCCATGCCGCGGGTGAGCCGGGCGCGTTGCTGTCAATTGGGTTTATGTACGGCAATGGTGAATTGGGTGAGCCCGATCCCGTTGCAGCAGCAGATTACTATCGTCAGGCGCTGGAGCAGGGAGTGCCGGTTGCGGCGGTGCATCTGGCGTATGCCCATCTAACCGGTAATGGGGTCGAGCAGGACACCGATGCAGCTTTGAGTTTGTACACACAAGCGGCCGACGCCGGTGTGTCTGCTGCATTTGTCGGGCTAGGGCATATGTATGAATTTGGCGAGGGAGTGGCCGCTGATGCGCAAGCGGCGCTGGCTTGGTACGAAAAGGGTGCCGCGGCCGACGACCCCGATGCACTCAACCGCCTAGTTGCGTTTCACTTGCGGCGCGAGGGTAACGAAGCGCGCTTGGAAGCGCTGCGCTGGTCTCGTAAAGCCGCTAAATTAGGCAGTGCCCAGGCGCACAACGACTATGCGTGGTTGCTTGCCACTTCCAAGTTCGAAGGTTTACGCAATGGCACTTTGGCTTTGGATCAAGCCAGCAAGGCGGTGGAGTTGGAGCCGCGCGCCTCCTTTCTCGATACACTGGCCGCAGCCTACGCAGAGCTCGGTGACTTTGAGCTTGCAATTACCACGCAGCGCCAAGCAATTGCGTCCATTACCGATGAAGACGGTGAAATAAGAGACGATTTGGAAGAGCGATTGCAATATTATGAGCGTAGCGAACCCTGGCGAGAGTAGGCCATTTCTGGTACAACCTCGCGTCGCTGGGCGGCCTGTTATCGCATGGGCGCCTTGTTGAACGAACCCAACGGTTAGAGAGCAACTTTGAGCATCGAGTTACGACGCACTGAATTGGTTTACTCCTTGATACGTGAACTGGTGGCCGACGGAAAGGCACATGTGCGTCCCGGCGATGTGAACGCTCTGCTGCGTGAACGCAACGCACCATTGGGCACTTGGGAAGTACGCGCGGAATTCACCCGCTTGGAGCAAGACGGTAGATTGGCCTGCCATGCAGAAACCGGCGACTTCTATCTCACCGAAAACGCATCACTTCAAGACGCTGCTGGCTAAGCTTCACCCGACACCGTGAAAACCACTGTTGATCTTTCTGCACTGCCTGCAATAGAAAAGCCGGGGCGTATCGAGATACTCAAATCGAAATGGTACCCGGAACTCGTCAACAATCTGTCCGACACCTGCATACGGACGCTGTCCGAGTATGGTTATAGCGACATAGGAGAACACACGCTACCTGGCTCCTTAGAGATCCCATTGGCGGCGCGTGATCTGCTTGCACTGGATACCCACCAAAAGATCGATGCATTAATTTGTTTTGGCGTCATCGTGAAAGGGGCAACCTATCACTTCGAAATGATCAGCAACGAAGCCATGCGCGGTCTGGGGGAAGTGATGCACGAGTTTCGTCGCCCGGTGGTGGTAGAGATTTTACCGGTGTTTGATATCAAAGACGCCGCGGAACGCTGCGCCGATGATGAGTTTAACAAAGGTTATGAAGCTGCCGCCGCGGCGATCGAAATGGTGGCCTGGCGCCGCAGCGTGGGTTGTTAACTTCGCTTAGCGATTGTGCGCTTTCATCAGGCGCTGTTTGTCGCGTTGCCAATCCGCTTCTTTTTTGCTCGCGCGTTTGTCTTGTTGGTGTTTACCTTTGCCAAGGGCAATTTCAGCTTTAACGTGATTACCCTTCCAATACATGGCCGTGGGTACACAGGTTGCACCTTTCTGCTGGGTGGCGGCAAAAATCTGCGCCAGCTCGCGCGCGTGTAGCAGTAGCTTACGGCTGCGCTGAGGTTCGGGCACAACGTGGGAAGAGGCGCTTAACAAAGGTGTGATGGTGACACCTTCAAGAAAAGCCTCACCTTTGTGCAGCGTCACGTAGCCTTCGGTGAGCTGCACGTGACCTTGGCGGATCGCTTTCACTTCCCAGCCCTGCAGCGCGATGCCCGCTTCGTATTTCTGCTCTAAGAAATAGTCGTGTCTGGCGCGTTTGTTAAGCGCAATCGTGTTTGAGGGATTGCCTTTCTTTTTTGCTGTTTTGGCCATCGCGCAACACTTGCTACTCAGGTGCGTTAATCGGGGGCGCGGGAGTATACAATATTCGGCCACAAGCACTCACTTGAAGATTGAATTATGGCCTTGGCATCTCCCTCTGAATCCCGGCACGGCATGTGGTCATCCCGCTGGCTGTTTATTCTCGCGGCAGCGGGATCCGCGGTAGGTATCGGCAACATCTGGAAGTTTCCGTACGTGGCGGGGGAAAACGGTGGTGGTGCATTTGTGATTATTTACCTGGTGTGCGTGGCCATTGTTGGCATCCCGATTATGGTGTCCGAGGTAATGCTTGGTCGTGAGGGCCGTCATAGCCCGATCAATACCATGCGCAGCTTAGTGGAACGCGGTAAACGCAACCCCATGTGGGTCTTAATTGGCTGGATGGGGGTGCTGGCGGGTTTTTTGATTCTGTCTTATTACGCGGTGATTGCCGGGTGGGCCATGAACTATGTGGTGCTTACCGCGGCGGGAACGTTTGAGAACATCAGCGCGCAAAATGCCGGGATGACGTTTAACGACTTTTTGGCCAGTCCTTGGCAACTGATGGGTTGGCAGACGTTGTTTATGGCACTGACCATTTGGATAGTGGGAAAAGGCGTGAGCCAAGGATTGGAGAACGCCATCCGTTGGTTTATGCCGCTGTTGTTCATTTTGTTGCTTGTGTTGTTGGGCTACAGCGTGAACTCAGGCGGGTTTCAACAGGGTTTCGACTTTATGTTTAAGGTTGATGCCGGCGCATTTACCGACCCACAAATCTGGTTGATAGCCATGGGACAGTCATTTTTTACACTGAGTCTTGGCATGGGTGCGATGATGGCCTATGGCGCTTATGTGCCCGAGGATGCTGGCGTTGGTGGCACTGTTGTCACTATCGCAACTTTGGATACCTTGGTAGCGGTGTCTGCCGGTTTAGCCATCTTTCCGATTGTGTTTGCCAACGGGTTAGATGCCGCACAAGGCCCGGGATTAATGTTTGTGACCATACCCTTAGCGTTTGGTCAGTTCCCCCTTGGTGCTGTGTTTGGCACCTTGTTTTTTGTGCTGGTGACGTTTGCCGCGCTGACCTCTGCCATTTCCCTTACCGAGCCGGTGCTTGCTTATCTGGTAGAGGAGTACAACGCCAAACGCAAAAGAGTGGCCATCAGTGTCGGCGTTTTGTGCTGGATTCTCGGGCTGGGCACAGTGTTTTCCTTCAATATCTGGGCTGACTTCTCGGTGGTGGGAGGGCTCACGGTGTTCGATTTTATCGACTATGTGTCGCAGAATATCATGTTGCCGCTGGGCGGATTACTCATTGCTTTGTTTGCCGTGTGGCAATTGCCTAAAACTGTGTTGCAGAAGCAGCTGGGCTTTGAAAGCGGCGTTAAATTGGGGTTGTGGCGTTTAGTGGCCGGGGTGATTGCGCCGTTGTGTGTGCTGGCTGTCTTCCTGAACATTCTGTGGCCGGTCGTTCAAGGTTTTCTACAGTAGTGAAAACGCTTGTGCGCACGGCGTTGCTGGAAGTGCCCACCAAGGTGGCCTATGGGGTGGTGATCGACGTTGCTCAATATCCGCAGTTTCTGCCGGGCTGTGACAGGGTCGACGTGCTGGAGACCACATCCTTCGGATTGGTGGCGGAAGTGGCGGTGTCTGGCAAAGGCCTGCATGAGCGGTTTGTTACCAACAATACCCATCACCCTTATGAAGCGGTCACCATGTCGTTGCAACAGGGACCCTTTGAACACTTAGAAGGGCGCTGGCTGTTCACCCCGCTGGGGGAGGTCGGCTGTAAAGTGGAACTTAATATTGAATATCTACCCAAAGGCGTATTAGTGCGCCTGTTAAGCGGCTTGGCGGACCGTATCGCTAACCGTTTGGTAGATGCTTTTAGTGCACGCATCGTCGCCAGCCACAGTGCATCAGTCTGCCGTGTGTAAGAGACTCGAAGTCTGATGTGGGTGGAAGTGGCGTATGCCGATCCGCAGCGGCAGATTGTGTTTGATGTTGAGCTGCCCGATGGTGCCGTAGTGCAAGACGCGTTACGGGTGGCGGCAACGCACGAACAGTTTTCAGGGGTTAATTTGAACGCCCTGGCGGTGGGGATTTATGGCCAACCGTGTCAGCCCGAGCAACCGTTGTGCGACGGGGATCGTGTGGAGTTATACCGCGAGTTGTTAGTGGATGCTAAGACCGCACGCCGGCAGCGTGCACAGATGCAGCAGCAGAATCGTTAGGTAGCTTCCTTGGCGGTAGCGGTGGATTCATCCTCTGCTTCGGCTGGTTCAGCGTCGGCAGCCTGTTCCGCAGCTTGCGCTTCCGGTTGGCTGCCGCTGGGCGCAAGATCTCCGGTGAAATAGGCCAGCACCTCGTCTTCGAAGAAGAGGCTCAAGCGGACATCCTGCTCAAAGTAGCCGGGCAGCAATACCGTGTAGATATAGTCCCAACGATCTTCGCTGAACGTGTTGCGCAAAATAGGTTCGCCCATGATGAACGCAACTTGGCTACGCGTCATGCCTGGCTTGAGTTTGTCCACCATTTCCTGGGTAATGACGTTACCCTGCTGCACCGTTATGCGGTACAAACGCGGCATGCTGATATTAGGGAAGCTGCAACCAGCGAGTACCACTGCGAACAGCGTTGCACCGATGATCTTCACCGCCACAGGCGTCCTCTCAATCTAGAAGTAAAAAGTGGGGCGGGATAGTACCTTTTCCTGCCGTGGGATGACCAGCCTCAATCGCTGGCTTCCTCGAGCAGCGTGTTTGCGTAGTCTTTACTCTTATCGGTGATGTCCGAACCCGCCAACATACGTGCCAGTTCCTCAACACGATGCTGCTTGTCCAAGGCGTAGATATTGGTGACATCACCCAGCTTTTCGACCATGTAGTGGTTGTTGCCCAAGGCGGCCACTTGTGGGGCGTGGGTGATACATATCACCTGGGTGTGGCGGCCGAGTTTGCGCAAGATGCGGCCGACGGTGTCAGCTGTGGTGCCACCCACGCCAACATCGGCTTCGTCGAGTATTAAACATGGCAGCGCGCTGTGCTCGGCGGCGACAATTTGAATGCTTAAACCAATACGCGTTTGTTCGCCGCCCGAGGCTATTTGTGTTAGCGGTCCGGCAGCAAAATTTGGATTGGTGGTGACAAGGTATTCCACCCGATCCAAGCCGTGTTCACCCATTTGTTTTGCAAACACCACATCCAGTTCGCCATGCTGGATGCCGAGTTGCTGCATACATTGGCTAACTGCTTTGGCAAACCCAGGCGCCGCCTTTTTGCGTTTGTTGGAAAGAGTTTTCGCTTTCTTCAAGAAAGCTTGCTCGCTTGCCCCAGCTTGCACAGTGAGCGCGTCTAAGGCTGAACGATCGGCGTCAATGCTGGCCAGTTCTTCATGTAGGGCTTCGGTGTGAGCGGCCAATTGTTCGGGATTGATGCGATGTTTGCGCGCTAAATCCTGCACCGTGTTGAGCCGATCCTCAATCTGCTGTAGCGCTTCGGGGTCAATGACGACATTTGCCTCGAAGCGGCGCAGGTCGCGGCTGGCGTCGTCGAGCAACCCAATTGCGGTAGCGAGGTTGCTTTGCGCGGATTGCAGATCGTTGCTGGTGTCCTCAATGGCTTCAAGGGTTCTGGCGGCATGGCGCAGCGCGTCAAGTTCCTCCAGTGCCTGGAGGGTGGCAGCCAAGGTGTCGAGGGTATGGTGCGCCTGACTTAAACGCTTGTGTTCGAGTTCTAGCAGGGGAAACTCCCCCGGCTGTAAATTAAACTCATCTAGCTCATCAAGTTGGTAGGTGAGTAGATCTTTGCGGTCCGCGGCTTGCGTGAGGGTTGCTTCCAATGCCTGGATTTTTGTCAGCGTCGCCTGCCAATCACCGTACAGTGCTCTGACTTCAAGTGCCAAAGCGACCGCGCCAGCATAATCGTCGAGCAGGGCTAATTGGGTGCGGCGGTCGGCCAAACGCAAGTGTTCATGTTGGCCGTGGATATCGACCAACTGTTCACCTAATTCACGTAAAAACGTGGTGGTCACCGGCACACCGTTGACAAATGCCCGGGAGCGGCCGTTGGCGGCCACTACTCTGCGAATGAGACAAACAGCCTCGCCGTCGTCTAGGTCGTTGTCAGATAAGCAGGCGGCCACCGCTGGCAGCTCGGTGATATCAAACTCTGCGGATGCATCTGCTTTGTCTGCCCCTGGCCGGATAATGTCAGTGCTGGCACGTTCGCCTAACAGCAAACCCAGCGCACTCAATAAGATCGACTTTCCTGCGCCGGATTCCCCGGTAATTGTGGTCAAGCCAGCGTTGAAAGCGACGTCTAAGCGGTCAACCAGGAGGAAGTTTTTAAGGGTGAGTTGTTTGAGCATTTTGCGCCTTGCAGGTGTTTAAGTAGCGTACCTCAAATGATGATGCGTTTACCGTCAATCGCTGGTATAAGTTTTCACCTTATTGGTTGTAGGAAGTTAGAGGCAGTTTGCCGCCATGAATGGCAGTGAATCGTTAGAAACTCAAGTTGCACCCCGTGCCCAGCAGCTGTTTCAGTTGTTGGTAGAACAATATATTGCCGAAGGTATGCCCATCGCTTCAAAAGCGTTGGCTACCCGACCTGAAGTCACCGTTTCTTCGGCCACGGTACGCAACATCATGGGAGACTTAGAATCACTGGGTTTGGTCACTTCCCCCCATACTTCTGCCGGTAAAATCCCCACCAACCAAGGCTATCGTTTTTTTGTCGATTCTTTGTTGAGTATCGAGCGCGAGCGCTGGGAGGATGCCCGTCAGCAACAAATACAAGCGGAGCTAAACCCGGATCTGGCACCAGCGGATTTAGTGTCGTCCGCTTCCGAAATCCTCTCGCAAATTACCCAGATGACCTGTTTAGTCACCACGCCGCTGCGTAATCAGGTAAATTTACGCCAGGTTGAATTCCTCAGTCTGGGAGAGGACCGCGTGTTGGTCATTCTGGTGTTGAACGACCGCGAAGTGCAAAACCGAGTCATCCACACCGAGCGCGAGTACTCGGATATCGAGCTCATCCAAGCCGCCAATTTTATCAATCAAGAATTTGGTGGCCGCTCACTGATGGAGATACGGCAAGCCATCATCAATAGCATGCAAGACGATAAAGACCGCATGGATACGCTGATGCAAACGGCGTTAGACATGGCGTCTGCTACGTTTACCGAAGACGATGCTCAAAGCGACCATGAACTGCTGGTAAGCGGTGAAAACAAGCTGCTCGACTTTGCGGCAGACACCGACACCGTGCGTTCGTTGTTTGACGCGGTGTCGCGTAAGGGCCGAGTGCTGCATCTGTTGGATCGCTGCCTGCAAAGCAGTGGAGTGCAAATTTTTATCGGCGACGAATCCGGGTATCAACCCTTGGGTGAGGCCTCCCTGGTGACCCACTCCTACGAAGTAAACGGCGAGGTTGCCGGTGTGCTTGGTGTGATCGGCCCTACGCGCATGGATTATAAAGACGTGATACCGGTAGTTGACGTGACCGCTCGTTTGCTGAGTGCTGCCATGCGTAGGACTTGAAGGGTAAGTGACCACTTACTAACAGGTTTTGAATGCCCGCCCCTAGCGCGTTTGCTGCGCGATTCTGCAATTTCCCCTTGTAATTTCTTGCGTTCATCCCCATAAAGCCCACCCGAACGGATGTATGGGACGATGGTGCATGGCGGAACACAAAGACTCTGGGGCAGGCGCAGACCACGCTTCAGATGAACACTCTACGGAAGCAAAAGCCGACGAAACCTATACCCCTGACGGTGACGCCGAGCAGCAGGCTGAGGCCCACCAAGCGGATGGGGCACAGGCTGGTGATGCGAGCGATGCGGGCGATGCTAGTGATACTGTGGAGGATCACGCAGACTCAGAAGATGTGAGCGCATCTGGGGCGGAAGTGTCTGCGCTTAAAGACCAAGTCCTGCGTGCCATGGCGGAAATGGAGAACATCAAGCGCCGCGCTGCCCGCGATGTTGAGCAGGCGCACAAATTTGCTGTAGAAAAACTGATTGGTGATTTGTTCCCGGTCATCGACAGTCTTGAAAAAGCGGTGGAAACCGCTACAGCGACCCAGGGAGCCGAAGCCATAGCGGAAGGGGTAGAGCTTTCTCTCAAGTTATTTGTCGACACCCTGGCAAAATCCGGGGTAGAGCAGATTGACCCTCTCGGAGAGCCTTTTGACCCCCAAGTGCATGAAGCCATGACCATGGTGCCGAACCCAGACGCCGAGCCGAATTCGGTGATGGATGTCATGCAGAAAGGGTACGTACTCAACGGGCGCCTGGTCCGAGCGGCCAAAGTGATAGTGGTCAAAGGCGACTAAAAGGCAGCTAATTGGCGATTAAGAGACGATTATTTGACCGCAACCTCACCTAATTTGGTGCGCCAACCCTTGAAGTTACGGCCATCGGCCAAATATACACAGGCAAGACGAACACGCGCCCACCACTTGATGTGTGTGGGTCACAGATGAGCAAAGAGGATACGAGATAATGGGTAAGATCATTGGTATTGACCTAGGCACCACCAACTCCTGTGTGGCGGTGCTGGAAGGCGGCGACGCCCGGGTAATTGAAAACTCTGAAGGCGATCGCACCACACCGTCCATCATTGCGTACACGGACGAAGGCGAAATTCTGGTGGGTCAAAACGCCAAGCGCCAAGCTGTGACTAACCCGCAGAACACGTTGTTTGCGGTAAAGCGCTTGATCGGCCGCAAATTCAAGGACGATGTCGTACAGAAAGACATCAAGATGGTGCCTTACACCATCACCGAAGCCTCCAACGGCGACGCCTGGATCGAGGTAAAAGGCGAGAAGCTGGCCCCGCCGCAGGTCTCCGCCGAAACGTTGAAGAAGATGAAAAAAACCGCGGAAGAATACCTCGGTGAAGAAGTCACCGAGGCGGTGATCACTGTCCCTGCCTACTTTAACGATTCCCAGCGTCAGGCCACCAAAGACGCCGGCAAGATTGCCGGGTTGGATGTCAAGCGCATCATTAATGAGCCTACCGCGGCTGCGCTGGCGTATGGCTTGGATAAGCAACGCGGCGATGCAAAAGTTGCGGTCTATGACCTCGGTGGCGGTACGTTTGACGTCTCCATCATCGAAATTGCGGAAGTCGACGGCGAACACCAGTTTGAGGTGTTGTCCACCAATGGTGATACGTTCTTAGGGGGTGAAGATTTTGACCTGCGCATCATCGATTACCTCGCCGACGAGTTTAAGAAGGACAACGGCGTGGATCTGCATAATGATCCGTTGGCTTTGCAGCGCCTTAAGGAAGCTGCGGAAAAAGCCAAAATTGAGCTGTCCAACAGTCAGCAAACGGAAGTCAATCTGCCCTACATCACCGCTGACCAAAGTGGTCCCAAACACTTGGTGCTGAAATTAACCCGCGCCAAGCTTGAGTCTCTGGTCGACGATCTGGCGGAGCGCACCATTGGCCCATGCCGCACGGCGTTGGATGACGCCGGTTTGACCATCAACGACATCGACGATGTTATTTTGGTGGGCGGTCAGACGCGTATGCCCCTGGTGCAGGAAAAGGTGAAAGCCTTTTTCGGTAAAGATGCACGCCGCGACGTGAACCCGGATGAAGCGGTCGCCATGGGTGCAGCCATCCAGGCGGCGGTCTTGGCTGGCGATGTCACCGACGTGCTGCTGCTGGACGTGACACCGCTGTCTTTGGGTATCGAAACCTTAGGGCAGGTCATGAGTGTGTTGATTGAGAAAAACACCACCATTCCGACCAAGAAGACCCAAGTGTTTTCCACCGCGGACGACAACCAGACAGCGGTGACTATTCACGTGCTGCAAGGTGAACGTAAGCAGGCTGGGCAAAATAAGTCCCTGGGCCAGTTCAACTTGGAGGACATCCCGCCGGCGCCGCGCGGTATGCCGCAGATCGAAGTGGCTTTCGACCTGGATGCCAACGGTATCCTCAATGTGTCAGCAAAGGACAAAGCCACCGGCAAAGAGCAGTCGATTGTAATTAAAGCTTCTTCCGGCCTGTCTGATGACGAAATCGAACAGATGATTCGTGATGCGGAGTCGCATGCCGAGGAAGACAAGAAATTCGAAGAGATGGTGACGTTGCGTAACCAGGCTGACAGTCTCGTCCACGGCGCCCGCAAGGCAGTCGAAGACGCGGGTGACAAAGCGACGGAAGAAGAAAAGGCAGCCATCGAAACCGCAGCATCCGAGCTGGAAGAGGCGTTGAAAGGCGAAGACAAAGACGCCATCGAAGCGAAGATGCAGGCGTTGTCGCAAGCCTCCGCGGGCCTTGCGCAGAAGATGTATGAAGATCAGGCTGCGCAAGCGGGTGCGGCACCTGAAGGTGGCGCGTCTGCTGACGCCGGTCCGGACGATGCGGTCGACGCTGAGTTTGAAGAAGTCAAAGACGAAGACAAAAAGTAAGCGTCGGGCCATGTTTGATCTTGCGAATGAGTAGCAAGAGAAGAGCAAGAGAAGAGCAAGAGAAGAGCAAAAGAGGAGCCACAGAGAAGGCAAAGAGTAGCAACGTCAAAGTTGCTACTCTTACGCGTTGACGGTTAAGTAAAAAGGCAAATATGTCCAAGCGGGATTATTACGAAGTATTAGGCGTGGAAAGAGGCGCGTCGGAAGACGACCTCAAGAAAGCCTATCGGCGTCTGGCGATGAAATATCACCCGGACCGTAATCCCGATGACGCCGACGCGGAAGAAAAATTTAAAGAAGCTTCCGAAGCGTACGAAATCCTGACCGATCCCGAAAAGCGCCAAGCGTACGATCAATTTGGTCATGCAGGGGTTGATCCCAGCCAGGGCGGTGCGGGTGGCTTTGGATTTGAAGGTAATTTCGGGGATATCTTCGGCGACGTGTTTGGCGATATCTTTGGTGGTGGCCGCGGTGGCGGCCGCGGCGCCAATGGTGTCTCGCGTGGATCTGACCTGCGCTACAACATGCAGCTCGACCTCGAGCAAGCGGTCAGCGGCGATACCGTGGAAGTCCGCATCCCGGTTCTGGCGACGTGCGAAGATTGTGACGGCACTGGTGCGGCACCCGGCACCTCACCTACCACCTGCCCGGATTGTCACGGCAGCGGCCAAATACGCGTCAGCCAAGGTTTCTTTTCGCTGCAGCAAACCTGTCCACGATGCCGCGGTACCGGCCGCATCATTACTGACCCGTGCCGAACCTGCGGTGGCGCCGGCCGCGTAGAGCGAAGCAAAACCCTGTCGGTTAAAATTCCCGCCGGAGTAGACACCGGTGATCGCATCCGCCTTACCGGCGAAGGCGAAGCGGGCATGAATGGCGGCCCGCCCGGGGACCTCTACGTACAAATCGATGTGCGTGAACACCCAATATTTGTGCGCGACGGCCGCAATCTCTACTGCGAAGTGCCCATATCCATGGTCGACGCTGCCCTCGGTGGTGAACTCGAAGTCCCCACCTTAGACGGCCGCGTCAAGCTCAAAATCCCCGCCGAAACCCAGACCGGCAAGATGTTCCGCCTGCGCGGCAAGGGTGTCTCCCAGGTACGCGGCAGCGGTGTCGGCGACCTGCTGTGTAAAGTAGTGGTGGAAACCCCGGTCAAACTCACCGAACGGCAAAAAGAACTCCTACAGGAGCTCAAAGCCTCCCTGGACGAAAACGCCAAACACTCCCCGCGTGAAAAGTCCTGGTTCGACGGCGTGAAAAACTTCTTTGACGGCCTGACCGGCTAAGCGTTATCCCGAATCCGAAGCATGCTCGATACCCACGATCCTTGGATGATGCAGGGGCGAAGGGTGGGCTGGTGTATTTTCAGGAGGCTCTGAGCCATGGATGGCGAAACGCCAGCGCACATGGATGTGCTTGCAGCGGTCCTGAAAATACACCAGCCCACCGTTCGCGCCGTGGTCTAACGGTGGTCTAGCCGTGGTCAAAAGGGATCGAGATATCGCAAAGTTGTGGATTGGTGTCTAGACTCACTGCCCGCACAAAGAACAAAGAGATCCGTATGATCCGAGTCGCCATCACCGGCGCCGCCGGCCGCATGGGCAAAACCCTAATCCAGGCCATCCAAGACACCGAAGGCCTAACCCTAGGTGCCGCGTTAGAACACCCCGACAACCCGGCAGTCGGCCAGGACGCCGGGGAAACCGCGGGTGTCGGCCATCTTGGCGTGGTCATCAATGCCGACGCGTCAGCGTGTGTGGACAACTTCGACGTTGTCATCGACTTCACTGTACCCGCCGCGACCCTGGCCTTGGCCGCTGTGTGCAGAGCGAACCAAAAGGCCATGGTCATCGGCACCACTGGCTTCACCGAAGATGAACTGACCACTCTGCATGGCGCCGCCGAAGACATATCGTTGTTTATGGCGCCCAATATGAGCGTCGGCGTTAATCTGGTGTTTAAGCTGATTGAAATCGCAGCCAAAGCGTTAGGCGACAGCGTCGATGTTGAGGTCATCGAAGCCCATCATCGTCACAAAATTGATGCACCCTCGGGCACCGCGGTGCGCATGGGTGAGGTGTTGGCTGAAGCGCTGGGGCGCAACCTCGACACAGACGCCGTCTATGGCCGACAGGGTATTACCGGTGCAAGAGAACGTAACACCATTGGCTTTTCCACCATTCGCGGCGGGGACATTGTGGGTGAGCACACTGTGATGTACGCCGGTGACGGCGAACGTATCGAAATCACCCACCGTGCGCAGAGCCGTATGAACTTCGCCCAAGGTGCGATGCGTGCGGTGCAGTTTGTGCACAATAAACCAGCCGGTTTATACGATATGCAGACCCTGCTGGATTTGTAGTTTTTAATCAGTCAATTACGCGCCGAGCAAGCAGTTTTACTGTTTTTTTAGTGGCGCTTTCGCTAAACTCGCGGCCTTAAGTTCAACCCGCATCCCTTATGCCATCAGCATGCTGTTTGGCACACTTGAGCAGCATTCGATCAAGGCGTTGAGCCCGGTTAAATCGCGCGCCTAAGACGCGAGGATGAGTTAAGGGAAATACCATTTGATACCTGCATTACTCGCCTTAGAGGACGGGAGTGTGTTTTACGGCCAGTCGATAGGGACCGACGGCGTCACCGTTGGTGAAGTCGTCTTTAATACCTCGATGACTGGTTATCAAGAAATTCTCACTGACCCGTCGTACGCGCAACAAATTGTGACGCTGACCTATCCACAAATTGGCAACACCGGCAGCAACCCCGAAGACTATGAGTCAGACCGCGTATGGGGCGCAGGTTTGGTGATTCGCCAAACGCCGCGCCGCGTGAGCAGCTGGCGCAATCAACAGTCTTTGCAGGAGTTTTTGCAAGCAGAACAAGTGGTTGCCATAGCGGATGTGGACACGCGGCGCCTAACCCAGGTGATACGCGAAAAAGGTGCGCTGAGCGGCTGCATCGTCGCCGGTGCCGATGCCGGTAGTGAAGCTGCGCGCGCAAACGCCTTGCAACAGGCGCAGGGCTTTCCCGGTTTGAAAGGCATGGATCTGGCCAAAGAAGTGACCGGACCGCAACGCGGTTGGACGCAGACCAGCTGGACGTTAAACGAAGGCTACGGTGAGCTTGCCGATGCGAAGTACAAAGTGGTGGCCTACGACTTTGGCGTAAAGCGCAACATATTAAGACTGTTGGCGGCGCGCGGCTGTGACTTAACCGTGGTACCGGCGCAAACACCCGCAGCGGAGGTGTTGGCCATGCAACCCGACGGCATTTTTCTGTCGAACGGGCCTGGCGATCCGGAACCATGCGAGTATGCCATCGATGCCATTAGAACTTTGCTGGATACTCAGATTCCAATCTTTGGGATCTGTTTGGGGCACCAGCTGCTGGCCCTGGCCAGCGGTGCCGCGACGGTGAAGATGCCTCATGGCCACCACGGCGCCAATCACCCGGTCCAAGATCAACAGACCAAACAGGTGATCATCACCAGTCAGAACCACGGCTTTGCAGTGGACGGCGACTCCTTACCCAACCACTTGCGCTGTACACATTTGTCTCTGTTTGACGGCACGGTCCAGGGGATTGCCCGTACCGATGTACCGGCGTTTAGTTTCCAAGGGCACCCGGAGGCCAGTCCCGGCCCACAAGACTGCATCTATCTGTTTGACCGTTTCATCGAGATGATGGAGCGCAGCCAAAACGGAGGTGAGCATGCCTAAGCGGACTGACATTAACAGCGTCCTCATCCTCGGCGCGGGTCCCATTGTTATCGGCCAAGCGTGTGAGTTTGACTACTCAGGCGCGCAAGCCTGTAAAGCTTTGCGCGAAGAGGGTTACCGCGTCATCTTGGTGAACTCCAACCCCGCCACCATCATGACCGATCCTGCCATGGCGGATGCCACCTACATCGAACCGGTAGAGTGGCAAACCGTAGCGGCCATTATTGCCCAAGAAAAACCGGATGTGCTGTTACCCACCATGGGTGGACAAACTGCGTTGAACTGCGCACTGGATCTGGTGCGCGAAGGTGTATTGGAAGCCCACGGTGTGGAACTGATTGGCGCCAGCCAAGACGCCATCGACAAAGCGGAAGACCGTGAGCGTTTTGACCGCGCCATGAAGCGCATTGGGCTGGAAACCCCGCGCTCCGCCATTGCCCACAGCTTAGAAGAAGCGCTGCAGGTACAGAGTCAACTGGGTTTTCCATGTGTCATCCGGCCTTCTTTTACCCTCGGGGGTAGCGGTGGCGGCATCGCCTACAATCAAGAAGAGTTTATCGAGATCTGCACCCGCGGCTTGGAACTATCACCGACGACAGAGTTGTTGATTGACGAAAGCCTGCTGGGGTGGAAAGAGTTTGAGATGGAAGTCGTGCGTGACCGCTTGGACAACTGCATCATTGTCTGCTCGATCGAAAACTTCGACCCGATGGGTGTACACACCGGCGACAGTATCACGGTCGCACCTTCGCAAACGCTGACCGACAAGGAGTATCAGCTGCTGCGCAACGCTTCTATTGCGGTGCTGCGTGAAATTGGCGTCGATACCGGGGGTTCCAATGTGCAATTTGCCATCCACCCGGACAACGGCCGCATTGTGGTGATCGAAATGAATCCCCGGGTGTCTCGCTCTTCGGCGTTGGCTTCCAAGGCGACGGGTTTTCCGATTGCCAAGGTTGCCGCGAAATTGGCAGTAGGCTACACCCTCGATGAGTTGGAAAACGACATCACCGGTGGCATTACCCCGGCGTCGTTTGAACCGAGCATCGACTATGTGGTGACAAAAATTCCACGCTTCACCTTTGAGAAGTTTGAACAAGCGGATCCCCGCCTGACCACGCAAATGAAATCCGTTGGGGAAGTAATGGCCATCGGCCGTACTTTTCAGGAGTCGCTGCAGAAAGCGATGCGTGGCTTAGAAACCGGCATGTCGGGTTTTGATCCCGTCCTCGATATCACTGCGGATGAGGACACCTGGGAACCCAAACTTAAACGTGAGCTGGGCAATCCGAGTGCCTTGCGGCTGTGGTATGTCGGGGATGCTTTCAGGGCTGGCTGGGGGTTAGAGAAGATCTGGGAAATTACCCGCATCGATCCCTGGTTCCTCGCGGAAATTGAAGACATCGTCGAAACGGAGAAAAGCCTGTCCAATCTAGCGGCGGAAGCGTTTGGTCAGCAGGAATGGTATGCATTGAAGCGCAAAGGGTTTTCAGACGCGCGTTTGGCGGAACTGCTGGATACCCAGGAAAGCGAAGTACGCAGCTTACGTCAGGCGCATGATGTACGGCCGGTGTACCGGCGCGTGGATACGTGCGCGGCGGAGTTCCCCGCGACCAGCGCCTACATGTACTCCACCTACGAAGAACAGTGTGAAGCACGACCTTCCGAACGCCAGAAAATTATGGTGCTGGGCGGCGGCCCCAACCGCATTGGTCAGGGGATAGAGTTTGACTATTGTTGTGTTCATGCAGCACTGGCGATGCGTGAAGATGGTTATGAAACCATCATGGTGAATTGCAATCCGGAAACGGTGTCCACGGATTACGATACATCCGACCGTTTGTACTTCGAACCGGTGACTCTCGAAGATGTCTTGGCGATTGTTGATGTGGAGCAGCCGGCCGGGGTCATTGTGCAGTTTGGCGGGCAGACGCCACTCAAGCTGGCCAACGATTTGGAGGCTGCCGGCGTGCCCATCATCGGTACCTCGCCGGACGCCATCGATCGGGCCGAGGATCGGGAGCGCTTTCAGCAGTTGGTTGAGAAGCTGGCCTTACGGCAGCCTTCAAACCGCGTCGCCTCGAACCTAGAACAAGGCCTCGAGCGAGCGCAAGACATCGGTTATCCCATAGTTGTGCGTCCGTCCTATGTGCTGGGTGGCCGGGCCATGGAGATTGTTTACAACGATGATGAGCTGTCGCAGTACATGCAAAATGCGGTAGATGTCTCTAACGATTCGCCTGTGTTGCTGGACCGGTTTCTTGACCAAGCCTTGGAAGTGGATGTCGATGTGGTATGCGACGGCGAACAAGTTGTGGTTGGTGCCATCATGCAGCACATCGAACAGGCCGGCGTACACTCCGGTGACTCCGCTTGTTCGCTACCCCCATACAACTTGAGCAGCGAAGTACAAGATGTCATTCGCCAGCAGGTGAAAGACATCGCCATCGAACTCGGTGTGGTGGGTTTAATGAATGTGCAGATGGCGGTGCAAGGCGAAGAAGTATTTGTCTTAGAGGTGAATCCACGCGCATCGCGCACCGTTCCCTTTGTCTCGAAGTGTATTGGGGAATCGCTGGCTAAGGTGGCGGCTCGCTGTATGGCGGGCAGCAAGCTGGCAGAGATTGGTTTTACCGAAGAAGTGATCCCCAAGGTCTACAACGTGAAAGAGTCGGTGTTCCCGTTTAACAAGTTCCCGGGTGTGGATCCGATTCTTGGTCCGGAAATGAAATCGACGGGTGAAGTGATGGGCGTCGGCGAGACCTTTGGCGAAGCCTTTGCCAAGGCGTCACTTGCCGCCGGTGACGTCCTGCCCAGCGATGGCCGGGTGTTTATCAGCGTAAAAGACTCGGACAAAGAAAACCTTGCCGCGGTGGCGACTGCATTAGTGGAACTTGGATTTAGTCTGGTAGCAACGCCGGGTACCCAACGCATCATCGCAGCCGCTGGGCTTGAGTGTGCCACCATCAGCAAGGTCAACGAAGGCCGCCCGGATGTCGCCGATATGCTGAAGAACGAACAGATTGATCTGATCGTTAACACCACAGAAGGCCGCCAGTCGATTGCTGATTCCGCAGTGATTCGCCGGCTCGCGCTACAGAACAGAGTGTGTTACACCACCACCTTGGCCGGCGGCGAAGCATTGGCCATAGCCATTAAGCAAGGCCGTGGCGACCGTGTGCGGCGCATACAGGATCTACATGCACAGTTGCAGCATTGACGGCTGCGTGAGGGGGGCAGAATGCCTGTACCAATGACAGTAGAAGGTGCGGAAAGTTTGCGCGAGGAGCTGCAGCATCGCAAAGGTGCCTTGCGTCAAGAAATCACCCAGGCCATTGCAGAGGCGCGCGAGCACGGCGACTTGAAAGAAAACGCCGAGTACCACGCGGCGCGCGAACAACAGGGCTTCAATGAAGGCAGAATTCAGGAGATCGAAGGTAAGTTAGCGGAGGCACAGATCATCGACATCGCCAAAATCCCTGCTGGCGATAAAGTCATTTTTGGTGTCACCGTGACACTGCTTGATGTGGATTCTGACCAGGAGACGACCTACAAAATTGTGGGTGAGGATGAGGCAGATCTAAAAAGCGGCAAAATCTCTGTCATGTCACCAATCGCACGAGCCTTGATCGGCAAAGTGGTGGGTGATGCGGTGTCAGTGTCTACGCCGGGCGGCGACAAAGAATACGAAATCGACAGTGTCGAGCACGTTTAGCCGCGGGATTAGGCGTAACGCAAGACATTCGACAGCTTTGGGTTTGCCTTGGGATTGTGCCGGTACAGCACAATCACTTTGCCTATGCTGTGCACCAACTCGGCCGCGCAGGCACCGGCGAGCTCGGTTGCCGCTACTTTGCGGTCTTCACGTTCAGTTAACGCCAGTTTCACTTTAATCAGTTCATGGTCGTCCAAGGCGCGTTTAGTTTCATGGATAACTCCCTCGGACACACCTTGATCGCCAATGGTCACCACCGCGTCGAGATGGTGGGCAATTTGGCGAAAACGTTTTTTCTCACGAGAGGACAGCGACATTAGGGTATTCTAGCGCGTCTAGGGCAAAAAAACGCGGCTAAAGGCCGCTTAAAGCCGGCAAAAGCAGGGTCATGGCCAAACGCAGTAAATCCAGCCAGCGTTGGCTACAACGCCAAAAACGCGATTATTTTGTCCGTCAAGCCCAGGACAAAGGCCAAGTATCGCGTGCCCATTACAAACTTTTGCAACTAGATCAACGATTTAAGCTTATAAAACCGCACAGTAGGGTGTTGGAGCTTGGCGCTGCGCCAGGCGGATGGACGAACTATTTAGAGGGCCGGTTATCCAAAGGGTTATTGATTGCCGTCGACCCACTGCCGATTACCGCGGGGTCGGAAACCCTGGTGATAGAAGGTATGGCGGGTGAAGCGAAGGTGGATGCGTCCATAGCGGACGCCTTACAAGGTGCACAACTTGACCTTGTATTGTCGGATATGGCCCCCAATATTTCAGGAGTGCGCGCGGTAGATCAGGCGCGTTCGATGGATTTGGCTGATGTTGCCCTGGCGGCTTGCCGCAAATGGCTGCGGCGCAAAGGCCATCTAGCCATCAAAGCGTTTCAGGGCGAAGGTTTGGACGACTGGGTAAAAACATTGCGCAACGAGTTTAGCAAGGTCACTATGACAAAACCCAAGGCTTCGCGACCGGAATCACGTGAGGTATTTGTCGTGGCGCAAGATTTCAGCAGCAAGCAGGACGCTTAATACGCTTTAGTGTAACCTTACGTAACAATATAAAGAGGTATCTCCCGTGTCTGATATGGGAAAGAATTTATTACTGTGGTTGATCATCGCCGCTGTGTTGCTGACGGTGTTCAACAACTTCAATGTTGAGCCGCAACAAGAGCCGGTGGCGTACTCTGAGTTTGTCAAATCAGTTAACTCCGGTCAGATCCGTGAAGCCCAAATCCAAGGTGAGAAAATCACCGCAGTGGACAACAACGGCAACCGCATCTCTGTAATCTGGCCACAGAACGACACCAAGTTATTGGATGAACTGGTAGACAACAACGTCACCACCAGCATCTTGGAAGAAGAAAAGCAAAGCTTCTGGACGCAGTTGCTGATTGCCAGTTTCCCGATCCTTATCATCATTGCCGTGTTTATGCTGTTCATGCGGCAAATGCAGGGTGGCGGCAGCGGCCGCGGTGGGCCTATGGCTTTTGGGCGCAGCAAGGCGAAGTTGCTCAGCGAAGATCAGATCAAAACGACCTTTGCTGATGTCGCCGGTGTTGATGAAGCCAAAGAAGAAGTACAAGAACTGGTGGAGTTCTTGCGCGATCCCGGCAAATTTCAACGCTTGGGTGGCCATATTCCCCGCGGCGTTTTGATGGTAGGTCAACCCGGTACCGGTAAAACCCTGCTCGCCAAGGCGATTGCCGGTGAGGCCAAAGTACCCTTCTTCTCCATTTCCGGTTCGGATTTTGTGGAGATGTTTGTGGGTGTGGGTGCATCCCGCGTACGCGATATGTTTGAGCAAGCCAAGAAACAATCCCCCTGCATCATCTTTATCGATGAAATCGACGCGGTGGGTCGCCATCGTGGCGCGGGCCTTGGCGGCGGCCACGATGAGCGTGAACAAACCTTAAACCAGTTGTTGGTTGAGATGGATGGCTTCGAAGCCAACGACGGCATCATCGTCATTGCCGCGACCAACCGGCCGGACGTGCTCGACCCGGCGCTGCTGCGCCCGGGTCGTTTCGACCGCCAAGTGGTGGTGGGACTGCCGGACATTCGTGGCCGTGAGCAAATTGTTAAGGTGCACATGCGTAAGGTACCGCTGGCTGATGACGTTGATCCCGCCATCATTGCTCGTGGTACACCGGGGTTTTCGGGCGCAGACCTGGCCAACCTGGTTAACGAAGCGGCCTTGTTTGCGGCTCGCGCAAATAAGCGCTTGGTTGAGATGGAAGAGTTCGACAAAGCCAAAGACAAGATCATGATGGGCGCTGAGCGCAAATCCATGGTCATGTCGGAAAAAGAGAAGCGCAACACGGCCTATCATGAAGCGGGACATGCCATTATCGGCCGTCTCATGCCGGATCATGATCCGGTCTATAAGGTCACCATCATTCCCCGCGGGCGTGCACTGGGTGTCACCATGTTTCTGCCCGAGGAAGATCGTTACAGCCTGACCCGTCAGGGTATTCGCTCGCAAATCTGCAGCTTGTTTGGCGGTCGTATTGCCGAAGAAATGATTCTTGGTCCCGAGTACGTGACCACCGGTGCGTCCAACGACATTGAACGCGCCACAGGGTTGGCACGCAGTATGGTGACCAAGTGGGGCTTGTCCGATTCTATGGGCCCGCTGATGTACGACGAAGATGATGGGGAAGTGTTCCTAGGCATGTCGGCAGGCGTGAAACCGAAGCCGTTGTCAGACGAGACTGCGCGTGCCATCGACTTAGAAGTGCGCAGCATCATCGATGGCTGCTACGATGAAGCCAAACAGCTGCTCGAAGACAATATCGATAAGCTGCACATGATGGCGGACGCGTTGATCGAGTTTGAAACCATCAACTCGGAACAAATCGATGACATCATGGCTGGCGCGAAACCGCGCCATCCGAGCGACACACCGCCTTCTCCGCCTTCAGGCGAAGATTCCTCGCCGGAATCACCCATAGGTGGCCCCGCCGAAGAGAGTTAGTGACACAAGGCACTTACCCGTGCGCATTTTGCGCTGTGGTCTTCGCACCTTAGATCTTTCGCACCCCCAGCTCATGGGGGTGCTGAACATCACCCCGGATTCTTTCTCTGACGGCGGCGAGCTGTTTGCCGCGAATCAGGTATTGCATGACCAGTTGTTAACGCGCGCGCGAGCGATGTTGGCTGCTGGCGCTCGCGTGCTGGATGTTGGCGGGGAATCCACGCGCCCGGGCGCAGAGCCCGTGTCCTTGTCGGAAGAACTGCAACGAGTGATCCCCGTTGTCCAAACCCTGCGTCAACTCGATACCATTATCTCCGTGGACACGAGACATGCGGCGGTTGCCGCCGCCGCTATAGAGGCAGGCGCGGATCTGATAAACGATATTGGTGCCGGTAGCGACCCGGACATGTTACGCACAGTGTGCGCATCTGAGGTAGGTTATGCCCTCATGCACATGCAAGGCACGCCTGCCAACATGCAGCGGGCGCCACAGTACGACGACGTAGTGGCGCAAGTGCGTGATTTTTTACAGCAACGTGTTGCCGCTTGTCGAGCAGCCGGCATGGCTGATACTCGTTTATTGATCGATCCGGGATTTGGTTTCGGCAAAAGTATTGCGCACAATTTGACGCTGTTGGCGAATTTGGAGCAGCTTAGAATTGATGATGTTGCGCTGCTTGTCGGTTTGTCGCGCAAAAGCACCATTGGCGCGGTGACCGGCCGTGAAGTTGATGCGCGTGTCCACGGCAGTGTTGCGGCAGCGTTGATTGCAGCTCAACAGGGCGCCAATCTCATCCGTGTACACGACGTGGGTGCGACCATGGATGCGCTTAACATATTACGTGCGGTTGGGGACGCCGCTCACGCCAGTGAGACAGAACGCGACCTGTGACAAGGTGACGGGGTAAAACGAGGGGTAGAATAGATCGATGAGCAGGAAGTACTTTGGCACAGATGGCATTCGCGGACGGGTCGGACAGTTTCCGATCAATCCGGAATTCTGTTTGCGCCTTGGTTGGGCGGTAGGCACGGTATTTGCGCAACGCGGCTCAGCACACATCATCATTGGCAAAGACACTCGAATTTCCGGCTACATGTTGGAATCGGTGCTCGAATCCGGGTTAGCGGCAGCGGGTGCAGACGTCAGTTTGATAGGGCCAATGCCAACCCCTGCCATTGCGTATTTGACGCGCACGTTGCGGGCTGACGCAGGTATCGTGATCAGCGCCTCCCACAACCCTTACTACGACAATGGCATTAAGTTTTTCGATGCGCAGGGTAACAAGCTGGCGGACGACATAGAGTTGGAAATCGAAGCGCAGCTGGACGAACCCATGGCGTGCGTAGACTCCGAGCGTTTAGGCAAGGCCAATCGCGTCAATGACGCGGCCGGTCGTTACATCGAGTTTTGTAAGGCGTCGGTGCCGCGCGGCTTTAGCTTGCGAGGTCTCAACATTGTGTTGGACTGCGCCAATGGCGCTACCTACCACGTTGCCCCCAGAGTGTTTGAGGAATTGGGCGCAAATGTGACGGTGCTGGGCGCTGAGCCGAACGGCATGAACATCAACGACGGCTGTGGCTCCACGCATCCCGAATTACTGCGGGGTGAAGTACAGGACCGTGGTGCTGATTTGGGGATTGCCTTTGATGGGGACGGCGACCGTGTCCATATGGTCGATAGCCAGGGGCATCTGTTGGATGGTGACGAGCTCATCTACATCATCGCGCGTCACCGCCACCAGCAAGACATGTTGGGTGGTGGTGTGGTGGGTACGGTGATGACCAACCTTGGTTTAGAAAAAGCGCTCGGCGAAATGGGTATTCCTTTTGCGCGCGCTAAAGTAGGGGATCGCAACGTCACCGAGTTGCTGCTTGCCAAGCACTGGCAGCTGGGTGGTGAAACCTCCGGCCACATCTTGTGCCTCGACCTTAACAGCACGGGGGATGCCATCGTCGCGGCCTTGCAAGCTTTATTGCCCATGGTGGAACAACAGTGCGCCTTACATGAGTTGCTTACCGGTATGCAAAAGCTGCCTCAGGTAATGGTCAACGTGGAAGTGCCGGACCCGGCGGCGACAGCCGAGTGCGACGCTTTAAAAAACGCCATTGCGGTGAAAGAAGAGGTGTTGGCTGAACGTGGGCGCATCTTGGTACGGCCTTCCGGTACGGAGCCGCTGCTGCGGGTGATGGTGGAGGGTGAGGCCGCCGACGAGGTGAATGAGATCGCCCACGAGCTGGCCCAAGTCGCAACAGAACAAACATAGTTTCCATCGGTGAAACTCAACAACCGGCTGCAAACGGATTGGCCGTTTCCTGCTGCTCGCCTGCCGTTCTTCTACGGCTGGGTCATTGCGGTCGTATCAACGCTAGGTTTTTTATTTAGCGTACCCGGGCAGACCATGGGTATGGCGGTGTTTGCTGACCCGTTCATCGAACACTTCGGGTTGACCCGCACCGAACTCTCCACAGCCTATCTATTTGGCACCGTTGGCAGTGCGCTTATTCTGCCTCGGGCGGGCCGTTGGTATGACCGCTACGGCGCCCGCACCATGCTGGTTGCGGCGTGTCTGTTGTTGGGCGTCACTTTGTTGTTTATCAGCGGCGTGGATGTGTTGGCGGCGGTACTGGCAAGCGCCATGGGTGTCCCGCTATTTTGGTTCTCTTTCCCGCTGATATTGATTGGCTATTTTGGTGTGCGCTTTGCAGGCCAGGGGGTGTTAACCAGCGCCAGCCGCAATGTCCTGTTGGTTTGGTTTGAGCGCCGTCGCGGTTTGGTGTCAGGTGTGCGCGGCGTGTTTGTCTCGTTAGGTTTTTCTATAGCGCCTTTGGTGCTGGCGGTTTTAATCGACAGCTTCGGTTGGCGCGGTGCGTTATGGCTGATGGCGTTGGTGGTGGGGGTTGGCTTTGCCCTGGTCGCCTTGGTGACCGTGCGCGATCACCCAAGCGTGGCGGGATTGGCCGCAGACGGCGAAGCGGTGCTCGAAGGCGAGGCACATACTGCTGCACAACCGCAGTGCGACCGCACCGCTGCCGAGGCTAAACGTGACCCGGTGTTTTGGCTGTATGCCGGCGCGTTGTCCATGCACGCGTTGTTTGGCACCGCCGTCACTTTTCACATCGTCGCCATTTTTGCTGAAGCGGGACGCAGCAGAGAGGATGCGTTTGCTTACTTTTTACCCCAAGCGGTGGTGTCGCTGAGCGTCAATCTCGTGGCCAGTGCCATTGCCGACCATACCCGCCTAAAACCGTTTCTCTTGTTGATGTTGCTGATGTTCTTAACCGGCACTTATGGCCTCATACACTTGGACACGGAGCTGGGCTACTGGCTGCTGGTGGTAGGATTTGGAGCCGGCGGCGGATTGTGGGGCGTTTTGTCCAATCTGGCGTTTATACGCCAATACGGCGTTTTACACCTGGGCGAGATCAGCGGCTTTAACACCGCCATCACGGTTTTTGCCAGTGCCATAGGACCGGTAGCTTTTAGTCTTGCCAATGATGTTTTTGCCACTTTTCAAGCGGCCGCACTCGGTTGTGGCGTGGGTCTGTTAGCGCTGCTTGGCGCCGCCATTGTGTTAGCGCAGCCTTATGACCAGCCACCGCCAAGACGTGGTAATTAGCGCTGCGAACGTATAACATTGCGCGCCCTTAAAATGCCGATCACTTGGAAATGCGCAAAGCACTGGTCGCCGCAAACTGGAAAATGCACGGCAGCTTGGCTGGCTTGCAGACTTTCCTGGCTGACCTGCAAGTACAAGATGCGGTTGATAGTGTCCTGTTGCCGCCAGCGGTTTATTTGAGTGCCGCGGTGGCGTTGGCGCCAGATGGATTGGCTTGCGGTGTGCAGGATATCGGTACTGCAGCGTCAGGTGCGCATACTGGTGAAATTGCCGCGGAGATGGTACGCGAGCTGGGCGGAACGTGGGCGGTGGTGGGCCACTCGGAACGCCGCTTAGACCAGCAGGAGCAGGACGACCTAGTGGCGACTAAGGCGGTTGCGGCATTGCGGGGTGGTTTGGCGCCGATGATATGTGTCGGTGAAACCCTGGCTGAACGTCAGGCAGGGCACGAACAAGCGGTGGTAGCACGGCAATTGGATGCGGTGATCGACCGAATTGATCGTGCTGTCATAGGCGGTGTGGCAATTGCGTATGAGCCGGTCTGGGCGATTGGCACCGGCGAAACGGCGACACCCGCTCAGGCTCAGAATATGCACGAATTTATTCGCAGCTTAGTGGCGGCGGAAGATTCCCAAGCGGCGCAGCAGATCCGGATTGTTTACGGCGGCAGCGTCAAGCCCGGCAATGCGACTGAGTTGTTTGCCCAGCCGGACATAGACGGTGGTTTAGTGGGCGGCGCATCGCTGCAGGCTGATGATTTTTCCGCCATTATCGCCGCCGCGGTTACTTGAGAAGTAGGTTTTAGAAGGTTTATAGATGTCGACCGTTGAAACAGTTCTATTGTCATTGCTGGTATTAGATGCCGTCGCGTTGACCGTACTGGTGTTGCTGCAACAGGGCAAAGGGGCTGATGTTGGGGCTGCGTTTGGCAGCGGTTCCTCCAACACCATGTTTGGTAGCGTGGGTTCCGCATCGTTCCTCACGAAGGCCACCGCGTGGCTGGCAATCGGCTTTTTTGCCATCGCCTTTGGGCTTGCCTATTTAGCCAAGCAACGGGCTGAAGCGGCGGGCACGTTAGGCATTCCAACGGTGACCGCACCTGCGACTGAGCAGTTGACGCTACCGGAAGAAAGTGTAGATTCCCCGCAACAGCCGGACGGTGACGTACCTGTGCTGGACGCAGGTGAACCTGCTGACAGTGACATTCCTGAGTTGTAGGACTCACACGTCTGAGCTGCGATTATGCCGAAGTGGTGAAATTGGTAGACACGCTACCTTGAGGGGGTAGTGGGCTTATGCCCGTGCGAGTTCGAGTCTCGCCTTCGGCACCAAACTTCTAGTCCGCAAATAGTCCGCAAATTAGAGGTAAATGGAACGCAAGCAGACCGCAAAAACACGCGAAACAGCCTCACTTCGGGCCTTTACTCTTATCTCGTTTCTTCTATAATCCCCCACCTTGCTGATGCGGGGTGGAGCAGTCTGGTAGCTCGTCGGGCTCATAACCCGAAGGTCGTGGGTTCAAATCCTGCCCCCGCTACCAAAGAGAAAAGCCCCGTTTA
>JANQKS010000010.1 GCA_028281005.1 Pseudomonadales bacterium | reverse complement strand
ACAAGTTCGGGCATCAATCTTCCGCGGAAGATCACCTCAGTAGCCCGTATTAACCCAGAAACAAACAATCTCACCTTATCGGTGAGCGATGCGGGCTAGTGCTCAAACCATTCACAGGTAGGCCAGGCTAGCGCATCAGACGGAAACAATTCCTCAGCTCGGTGACAAACAGTTGTGGCTGTTCAAACGCGGCAAAATGCCCACCTTGCTCCAGCTCATTCCAATAGATAATGTTTTTGTAGCGTTTTTCCGCCCAACTGCGCGGGGTGGGCACAATCTCTTTGGGAAAGATGCTGCACCCGGTGGGCAGCTTCACCGTATTGTCTTGGCCATCGCCAAATGCGCGATTGAAACTCTCCCAATACAGCCGCGCAGATGAACCGCCGGTGCCCTCTAACCAGTAGTACATGACGTTATCGAGCAATTCGTCCTTGTTGAGCACGTTTTCCGGATGGCCATCACAATCGGTCCACTCATAAAACTTTTCGATGATCCACATAGCTTGGCCCACCGGTGAATCCACCAAGCTGTACGCCAGTGTCTGCGGTCGTGTGCTTTGTTGTTTGGAGTAGCCCGCACCCCATTGCTGGTAGTACTGCGCCCCCGCCAGCGCCCGCTTATCAGCTTCGTCAGGATCCGCCAGCGCTTCCTTGGTGGCACGAGCGTTCGGCATGTTGACGTGGATCCCCGCGCAGGCACCCTTGTTTTGTATGCCGATGGCGGTGGTAACCGCCGAACCCCAATCACCACCCTGGGCAAAGTAATTGTCATACCCCAGGCGGCGCATGAGCACATCCCAAGCACCGGCAATCCTATCCACCCCCCAACCAGGCTCGGCCGGTTTACCCGAAAATCCATAGCCGGGTAGAGACGGACAAATGACGTGGAAAGCATCTGCTGGGTCGCCGCCAGAGGCCACCGGATCCACTAAGGGGTCAATCACTTTGTGGAATTCCACCACTGAACCCGGCCAGCCGTGGGTAATCAGCAGCGGCCGGGCGTCCGCACGGGGACTCTCGACATGGATGAAGTGAATGTCGAGCCCATCTATGTTGGTTGAAAACTGCGCATGCCGATTAAAGTAGGCCTCGCGCTCACGCCAATCGTATTGGTTGATCCAATACTCGGTGACCTCACGCGCATAGGCCAACGGCACACCCTGGCTCCAGTCTTGCGGGGTCTCCGCTTCCGGCCAACGTGTGTTACGCAGCCGCGTCTGCAGGTCCTCTAGGGCTGCATCTGTGACAGCGAGCTGAAATGGAACGATCTCCGACATAAATCCCCCTGCTTGTCCCCGCTATTTAAAGTATGAGGATACTAAGTCAATACTAAGGCAATAGATGAGCGACCGCGTCTCGCTCCTCAGCGAGTTCCGCCTCGGTTGCGTCCATCTTGTCACGGCTAAACGCGTTGATGTCCAAACCTTGTTCAATTTGCCAGTCGCCCCCCGAGCAACGCACAGGGTAGGAATAAATCAGGCCTGGTGCGATGTCGTAGCTGCCATCTGAGTATACGCCCATGCTCACAACGACATCGCTGCCCAGCGCCCAATCATGCATATGATCAATGGCGGCATTGGCAGCGGATGCCGCACTAGACGCACCGCGCGCTTCGATGATCGCCGCGCCGCGTTGTTGCACCGTGGGAATAAACTCGCCGGTGTACCAATCCATGTCGATCATGGCCATGGCGTCGTCCCCTGCCACGCTTGCGCGGTGGATGTCAGGGTACTGAGTCGCGGAGTGATTGCCCCAAATACACAAGCCATCTACATCACTCACGTGCTTGCCGGCTTTGGCCGCCAGCTGCGCCATCGCACGGTTGTGGTCAAGGCGGGTCATCGCGGTGAAATTGCGCGGGTCGAGATCAGGCGCGTTACGCTGAGCGATGAGGCAGTTGGTGTTTGCCGGGTTACCCACCACCAGCACCTTCACACCGCGTGAAGCGTGGTCGTTGAGCGCCTTGCCTTGCACCGAAAAAATCGCCGCGTTGGCCTCCAGCAGATCTTTGCGCTCCATCCCGGGCCCACGAGGCCGTGAGCCCACCAGTAAGGCGTAGTCTGTGTCTTTGAACGCTACGTTTGGATCGTCGGTCAACACCATGTCGCTGAGCAGCGGAAAAGCACAGTCTTCGAGTTCCATGGCCACACCCTTAAGCGCATCCAGCGCCGGCGTAATCTCCAACAGCTGCAGGATCACGGGTTGGTCATTACCCAGCATGGCACCGGACGCCACACGAAACAGCAACGCGTAGCCAATTTGGCCAGCGGCACCGGTAATGGTTACTCGAACTGGATCTTTCATCTTATGGTCTCTCTTCTATCTGTCTTTATTTGTTTTTGCTTTTACTTCTGCTTTCGCTGTTGTTGCAGCTTTCGCCTAGCTATTGAATGTAGCCTGATTGCGCAGTGCGCGTATCCCTCCCTGGCCTGTGCTTGAATACATACAGGCGCGAATCGACCGGGGTACATATAAGGGCCGCGTATTGTATTGCTATAATGCACGATCGAACAGCGCTATACGTGACAGCGACCATGAGTTCACCGGAAAAGCCGTCGCCGGCGGTTGCAGCTAGCATAGGGCAACCACAACTGACCGACACCGCGGCGTTAGCAAGACGCATCGAAGAGGCATCGCTAAACGCCTGGCCTGCGCTGCAACAGTCTTTTCTGGACGGATGGATCCTGCGGTTCGCTCGGGGCTTCACCAAACGCTCCAACAGCATTGTGCCCTTGT
>JANQKS010000120.1 GCA_028281005.1 Pseudomonadales bacterium | reverse complement strand
CGTAAGAGTGGAACGATCCATGCGCGGCAAAACCTAGGCTACCGACGCTTTCTGCCTGCATGGATTGCATTCTTTCAGCTGCCACCCGTATCACATTGTGTTGCCGGGGATTTGATTTGGAGTTGTTGAGGCGTAGCTGGACAGGGTCGATGGATGCTGCGGCAGCCAGCACATCTATCACGCTTTCTTTTGCGAATGCGGTATAGGAGTGACCAACAGATCGCCAATACCCCAACGGCAATCCGTGGTTCACAGTGACATGCTCCACGACCCTGTTGGGTAAATCGTAGTCACCCGCCAGACCCTCGACGCTTGAACCGTCAACCATCCACTTAGACATAGCCGTGTCGGCGAGGCCGACAACAGAGTTAAGCACACTGTCGGGCACGAAGTCGGGCGCGACGACCGGAAGGGCTCCCACCATTCGATCAGGTAAGATGTTGCCGCCAACACGTTTCGCCATCCAGCCGTTGATGGTGCCATCGCGGTCCAGCGAGGCTTTTATGCGCATGAGCGATGCCGGTCGAAAAACGCCGTTTTGAATGTCGTCTTCTCGGGTCCAAACAAGCTTGATGATGTGCCCGGTAGCTGCCGCAATTTCAGCGGCTTCGGCGACATGTGTAGCAATTAAGCGGCGGCCGAAGCCACCTCCCAGGTACGCGTTGTGTACACGTACTTTTTCTTTGTTGATGTTTAAGGCACGTGCAACGGCTGCCTGAGCAAACGGGGGCCCCTGGATACCAGTCCACACCTCCGCTTCGCCGTTTTCGACCTTTACCACGGCGTTCATCGGCTCAAGCGGCGCGTGCGCCAAGTACGGAGTCCAGAAATCGATTTCAACTTGTGTGTTGTCAGCCTGGAAGGCAAGGCTGAGATCACCTTCCTCATTGGTAGTAGTGCCGCTCTCTTCGTTGAGCGCGGTTTGATAGTCGGCTCTTAAATCCCGGGTGCTGAATTGAGCGATACGTGGTGAGTCCCATTCTATTTCTAGCTGATCTGCAGCCTTTTTCGCGAACCAAAATGTATCCGCCACAACGGCAACCCCGTTTGAGATCTGAACAACGTCAATCACACCGGGTAGATCTCGAATGGCGTCACGTGTGAAGCTTTGAACGACGCCTCCGAACACCGGTGAACGTTTCACGATGGCATACTTCATCCCCGGTATATCAAAGTCGATTCCGTACAGGGCTTCACCGGTTGATTTTTCGGCTGCGTCAATTCGTGGGACGTCTTGACCGATGTATTTAAAGTTGTCTGATACCTTCATGGGTGCTGCTTCTGGAATAGGCAGGGTTTGCGCGGTGTCTATGAATTGCGCGTACGGGAAGCGCTGACCCGCCAGGACAACGTCTCCGTTTTCAGTGTCCAGCCGACTTTTCTTGACGCCTAAGTCGTGGGCTGCGGCTTCGAGTATCAGCTGCCTAACGTTTGCGCCAGCTTGACGTGCGGGTTGGTAGTGCCCGCGCATCGCGGCGCTGCCGCCTGTGCTTTGTATGCCGGAGAACGAAGGGTTGCCATACGCCGGATGCACACCTGGAAAACTGACTTCAAAGCGTGCGGGATCAACATCCAATTCTTCACCGAACAGCGTGGCTAAACCACTGGAAACTCCCTGCCCCATCTCATCGCGAGCGCACACAAACAGGAATTTGTTTTGTGGGGTGATTTGCAGAAAGGCATCGGGGGTGAAGTGGTTGGTGGCAAATGACGGAGGGGCTTCTGAACTGCAACCGGTAAGACCCAGACCCACCACAAGTCCGCCACCCGTCATGCCGATGCCAGCTAAAAATGATCTGCGCGAAAGGTGTTGTAGTTTCAAGAGGCGCTCTCCAGCATGTCTTTGACCTTCACAGCCGCAAGCACTGCCTCTTTTATTCGGGGGTAACAACCACATCGACACAGGTTCCCGGCTAAAGCAGTTTCAACCTCATCGGGGGAAGGACTGGGGTTGTTGTCGAGCAGTGCCGCGGCGGTCATGATCTGGCCCGATTGACAGTAACCGCATTGCGGCACGCTGTTTGAAATCCAAGCTTGTTGAACCGGGTGTAGTTGGCCATCGTCGGCTAAACCTTCGATTGTTGTGATCGACTTACCTTCTACGCTACCCACCGGGAGAGTACAGGTACGAACGCTTTGTCCGTCGATGTGCATCGTGCAAGCGCCGCAGAGCCCAGCGCCACAACCGTATTTAGATCCTTTGAGCTTGAATGTGTCGCGCACAACCCACAGCAAAGGAGTGTCGTTAGGATCTTCTGTAGTAACGGTCTGACCGTTGAGTTTGAAGGTAATCATGGCTAACACGCACTTTGCGATATGATGGTGGCCAACTCTGGCATAAGCTGCAGTTTAGAAATGTCCAAATATTTACATTTCGAAATGCATTCAGACAAAACAGCAAGAAACACGATGCGGGAGAGGCTATGTATCGGATTCGTCCGGATCCAGGCAGTTGGATCAACGAACTAGAGCCGGATCTGGCGAGCTGGGTTCGTGGACGGATGCGCCGTCGTGTGTATCAAGACGGTGATGTGCTGTGTCCTGCCTGGCAGCCCATTCAGGGCGTTTATGAAATATACCGCGGGTCGATAAAGATCATGGCGTCTTCGCCGGACGGGCGCGAGATGATACTTAATGTTGTGCGTGCCGGGCACACGATGAACGAAACCCCAATTATCGCCGGGCGGGGAATCATGGGGACCAGTGCTGTATGCGTCGATCAGACTGAGGTTGGATTGTTGCTGGCTGAAGACTTCAGGCAGCTGTGCAAAGACCATCCTTCAATTAACGCACATTTGGCACGAAGGTTAGCCATGCGCAATGCAGCCACGTACAACCAGCTGATTGACGCGGGACTGCATCGCCTTGAACTGCGACTTGCGTTCTTGGTGTACACCTACGCCCGTGAAGACGAGACTGGGGTCAATCGCATGCCTTTCACTCAGGACGATCTGGCAAACATGTCTGGTGTATCGCGTCAGTCGATCAATCGGATCATTCGTTCTTGGGAAGCTGAAGGTTTGATTGAGCTTGGCTACGGACACCTCAAGATTCCTGACTTTCCTGCTCTTCTAGAGTTTGCGCAAGGTGACAGGAATGCTGTCTGAGCGCTGCATGCTTAGAGCTAAGACTGTCCGGTTTTTAACAATCTCGGGCGCGGTTGACGGCTTATCATTGCGCTCAAACATACGGCGTATTGCGGGTGTAGCTATTGAACCATTCAAACGATGACTTCCTTGCCGGCATCGGCGTTGTGCAACTTGCGACCGAGTCGTGCCCAGACGTTGCTCGCAAGGCCGTTGATATTGCGGGACAGATGGCCCTGCAACTCGGCGCTGAAGTATTTGTCGATCATCACTTCGAAACAGGTTCAACCTTTGTGTCGCGAGGAAAGCAGCGCCTCACAGAAGACCTAGCGGCGTGGTTTGAATCTGATCCACACCGCTTTGTACTCGCGGCAGATTCGAAGCTTGCGCAACAGTTGCCTGACACCCGCGTGGTTCTACTAAAGACCAGCGAACATGCGAGTGAGGCGGTTTTGTTTGCCGAATCAGGCCTTGCTGATCTTTTGGGCGACCCTGAGAGAGCGCCAATTATTCCATCGGGATCCTACGGGGCTGGTACTGTTGCTTACGCATTGCTTGCAGCGCTCACCAGCGTTGTGGCGATGCAACGGCGTTTTGGCAGCAGCGATCAAGCGACGGTCGATGCTACCGGATCGCTTGCGTGGGTAAACTGGAAGGCTGCGGCTGCAGGTGCGCTCGGTAAAGATATCCATAGACAAGGTGATGCGGCTGAATGGCCCGTGATTGCCTGTCGCGATGGATATGCGGCGTTGGTCTATCAAGAGCGGGATTGGCCAAACGTAGTGGCAATGGTGGGTGACGAACGGTTGCAAGACGACCAATTCGCCACGTTTGCCGGGCGTGCCGCTGCGCGTTCGAAGTACATGGACATCATTCGTGAATGGGCCAACGGTCTCACAAAAGCTGAGATAAATGCTGCTTTCCTGAACTTTGATATTCCGGCCGCAGCGGTGCTTGAAGCAGAAGACTTAATCAAGGACCCGCTACTGCTGCACCGAGATGCTTTTGCTACCGTGCCTGTTGCTATGGCAGACCAGGGGTTGACGCCGCGCCTTGCCCATCGCGTTGTTTCACGGGCCACTGAACCGGTGATAGCGAGCAGGCAAAACCCAGCACTGCCGCTTGCTGGCGTTCGAGTGCTTGACCTCGGCATCATCACGGCAGGCGCGGGTGTTTCGGCATTGCTTGCCGATTTAGGCGCAGAAGTGGTTAAAGTTGAATCCCATACCTATCCAGATCCCTTCCGAAGCTGGGCGGGGCAAGCGGTGTCGCCACTGTTTAAGTGTAACAACCGGAACAAGTTTGCCATTGCATTGGATTTGAAAGACGCCGGCGACAGAACAAAGATGTTGGAACTGGTGAAGTCGGCGGACGTGGTTGTAGAGAACTTTCGTCGAGGAGTGCTTGAGCGTCTCGGCTTAGGATATGACACCCTGCGAGCCACCAATCCGGCGATTATGTTGGCATCCATATCGGGTCAAGGCCTAAGTGGGCCGGGCTGCGGATCAAGTAGCTTTGGTTCAACCTTAGAAGCTTCTTCCGGTTTTTCTGCTCATGTTTCTTATGATGAAGGTGCACCTTATATCACTGGTCGCAACGTTAACTATCCGGACCAGACGGTAGTTTTGTATGCGGCCGCGGTCATCACCGCAGCTTTATCGGGTGATACCCGAGGTATGCAACTAGACATCTCGCAGCGGGATGTCGCGGTTTTCTTGGCCGGTGAAGAGATTGAACATACATCTGTGGGGCTACATATCCCGCCTCAAGATAACGGGATAGCGGTTCAGACATCTGACCAAATATGGGTTGCGTTTCTGCCTCCAGAAGGCTTCGGCCAAATACTCTCTGACACAAGTCTTGAAGACTGGTGTAAGCACTTAACTGCGACGGAACTGATCCAGAAGCTTCGGGAGGTGGGTACTGGTGCGGCTATCGTGCGCTCGGGGTCGGCTATGTATGCAAATTTTATTGCGCAGGACACTGGTGTGTTCGCGCAGAGCCCGGATGGTGCGATGGTGAAGGGGTTCCCATTTCAGTTCGCACGTCATCCCATGTCGATTCGGCTGAATTCCCCGGAAGTGGGTGAACATACAAAGCGGTTCTGCACCTGAACGGGAGGATTGCAAGCGGAGCAGAGCGGACACTTGCAAACGGCCCGCTCTACTTACCCTTGCCTTACAGAGAGTAGTTGATTTGGAGTGCCCACCGGGGTCCTGGAAGCGTAGGGGCTGTTATACCCAGCGCGCTCTCAACGTATCCTAGAATGTACTCTTCGTCGGTGACGTTTTCTCCAAACAAAGCGACGTTCCATTTGGCATCGGCGGAGGTGTAAGACACGCCGACATTCACCATTGTTGTGGCGTCGAAGTCGAAAATTTGATTACCGCTGGTGTAGTCACCGACGTAACTTGCACTGGTGCTAACGGTTAAGAAACCAGCATTGTTAAGGGACACATCCCACTGCAACGTGAGGCCGGCGGTTTCCGTCGGAAAACCGATCTCAAGATCACTGACACGTACGGGTGGCAGCCCTTGAAGTGCTGAGGGGTTGCCGACGCGCGGAAAGTTGGTCACTGCTCGTCCTGCGTTGATTGCCGCTAAAACACCAGGATCCATGTCATCAATCTCCGTATCTATAACGCCGACGTTGGCCCTGATGGAGAAAGCCTCCGTCACCAGCCAGGCGAGTTCCACGTCGAGTCCCAAGGCGGTGGATTTTGCGGCATTGACGGTGACCTGCGAGGCATCTGGATTCAGCCGCACCACTTGTTGATCATCGTAGGTATGATGGAAAACAGAAGTATTCAGGCGCAGCTTCTCTCCGATGTCAGCTTTGTATCCCACCTCGAAGGCATCCACGACTTCTTCGTCATAAACCGGAGATTCAGCTTCGTTGGTGTGCCGTAGGTTAAAACCGCCGCTGCGGTATCCGCGGCTGTAGCTGACCCAAATCATTGAGTCTTCGCTTAGCGTATGTGAAAAGCTGATGGAGGGGGTAACGTTCGACCAATCATCTTCATCGACGAAATTGAAGGTACAGTTGCCCGTGAGCACATCACAGAACCCGTTTGTTTGTCCCACAACCTGCTGAGTGTCCTTTTCTTCCTCCGTGTACCGTAGGCCAAACTCCAGTTTACTTCGCTCACCGAGGGGAATGGCAACGTTGCCAAACACAGCCCAAGTGTCGTGTTCGATATCGCCTCCGAGCCCCTGATTTACCGCCCCAAAGATCAACCGCCCTTCTCGATATACAACGTCCTGACTGAAGTAGTAGGCACCGAGCGTGATCTCTATGTCGTTATCAAAGGGTGTACCGGACCAGCGAAGCTCCTGAGAGATCTGATCTTGCTCTGGACTGATGTAGAAATCGAAGACGCTGGCAGCGCTGCCTTCGGTATCAAAGATCACAAGGCTTTCGTTGTCACGCCATCCGGTAATTGAGGTCAGCGTGCCATTGGCGGTGGTCCAGTTGACGTCGACGACGACGCCGCGAGTGTCAACCTCCCGAAGCCCATTGTGTTGCGCTATCACGTCTTGTTCACCACGGGGCAGGGGGGACCCGAAGGGGGAAAACACGGCCCGCCAGGGCATGCCGTCACCTTCAGTTTCACCGTATTCACCGATGATATCGATGGTTAATGTATCCGTAGGCGTGATGCGCAGGGAGGGGCGGATGAGCAGGCTCTCTTCTTCCCCATAATCATCGTCTAGACTGAGGCTACGTCCAAATAGTTGAGTAACGGGTGTGCCGGAAAACTCATTGTCATGATAACCGTCGTGACTTCGATAAAGAACGGTGATCTTTCCGGCCAGACGATCGTCCACAAGCGGTCCCGACAATCTAACAGCTGCGTCTTGCCGACCGTAATTACCAGCTGTAACAGAGACATCACCTTCAAACTCAAACGTTGGACGACGTGTACGTGCAACAATTGCGCCCGCACTGACATTGCGCCCGAAAAGCGTGCCTTGTGGCCCCCGCAGTACTTCCACGGCTTCCAAATCAAACACGTCTAGGTTTGACCCATGTAAGATCCCCATCACGATTCCGTCCATGAACACACCCACGGGTGGATCATCCGACGGGATGCTTGAGCCGGTCCCAAGTCCTCGGATAGAAAAAGCGGTGCTGCTAGGCACTGTTGTGTGTTCCTCTAGTTGCACATTCGGTATCCAGACCTGAAGGTCACTCATATTGTTCATCTGCGCCGCCTCTAGCGCCTCGCCGCTAAAAACCGACACAGCAATAGGCACGGTTTGGGCGTTTTCAGCCGCGGCTTTCTTTGTAGCGGTGACCAATACTTCTTCGATGATGGACTGTCTGGCCCCACTTTCAGCGGCGAATGCCGATACAGACAGCAGGGTAATGAGGGCTACGTAAACTACTCGCAGGTTGAATTTCAGCATTCGATCTCTCCTATCGCAAAGCGTGTTCTCAATGACTGCTGCTCCGAAAGTAATAGAAATAAAAAATTATTTCTAGTTTTAGTTTTGACCTCGCCACAGACTGCAACCATGGTGCGTCATTGAGTGAGGTCATCTAAAATGGGGTTTTTTTAACGTCGTTTATTCGCCAAATGGTTGTAAAAAGATTCCACGCTGTCACAGAGGATCAGCGCCCAGACGTACCTTGGGTTAGAGAGCCTCAGCAGGACAGGGGCGCTAAGACAAAGGCACGCTTACTCGATGTGGCGGTTGAATTGTTGCAGGAAGGTGGTCAGGGAAATCTGACCATTACTAAAGTGGCAGAGCGATCGGGCTCGTCTTTTGGCAGTATTTACCACTACTTCAAGAACAAACAGAGTATCGTACATGCAGTCGTTGAAAGGATGTCTAATGAGCTGTCCTTGACAGCTCGGATAGGGCTGGCGGAATCTCGATGGGCTGGAGTGTCGTTGGAAGATATGTTGTCAGGATACCTCTCTTGGACTCTGCAGATGCATCGTGATTACGGCGCTGTGCTACAAGCTCAGCGTATGCTCGCGATTCAGGATGAGGTCATTGCAAAAGAGTTGTCGCGGGTGTCGATCCAGAATGAAAAGCTCATGCGGAAACTGCTCTTGCCGCGTATTGAAGAGTTCGGACATAGACAACCGGAGCGCGCATTCTCGATCATTTTGGATACGCTGCGTGGATCGGTCATGCAGCGATCACGTCTGTACCCACCCAATCGGAAAAAACCTCCGTCACGACGGTCTGACCGAGAGTGGTGCAATGACATTGTCGAGATGATCATGGGCTACTTAGAACGGGATCTCCGACCTCGAAGCAGTAAATCTTGATGACGACCTAAATGCGTCGTTGGGTGCAGGTTGCCACAGGCCTCTGCGTGTTGCTGGTCAGTGTGATCACAGTTCTGTTCTTCTTGCCTAGATTTGCGGAGCGCGTTGATGGTCAATCGCCCGGTAACCCAATTTGCGCCAGGGCAGTGATTGATCAAGACGGGCATTCCTATCGCGCCCGCCAATTTGGCGAGCAGTGTTGGTTCGACACCAACCTAAAAACGCTCAAATACAATGATGGAACACCCATATCAGGTGCGGTGTTCTTTGCTATCGAAACGCACGGCGTGTTGTACCGGTACGACCATGTCGTTCACCCTTCAGGTCTTTGCCCACGTGGCTGGCACGTACCCAGTGACAAGGAGTTCAAGCGCCTTGAAACGTCGATTGGTATGAGCGCGGATCACGCGGATGCCAGTGGTTGGCGTGGAGAGGCGGTAATCAGTCGAGTTTTAAAGAACTACGACACCGCGTTCAGCTGGACCGACTCGGAGCGGGCGCGCGTGAACAAGACAGGGTTTTCGTTTACGCCCTCCGGCGCGGAATTTGATGGACGGATCAGTGGCGAGAACCGCTTTGGAGATTTGTGGACTAGCACCGAGTACAACGATGAGTTGGCTTGGTACCGATCGTTGTTTTGGATCTCAATCACCTCACCCTTTCGGGGGGACGTTGAGAAAATCCGACGAGATCCTGTTTCCAAGAAGTGGGCTTTTTCGGTGAGGTGTGTCAGATCTAATTAGGTTTTTTACTCTTGACGTAAGCCTTGCAAGATGCGGAGCCCATTGCTCAAAAACAGCCGATGGTATGACAACGCTTTCCTCGTGCGGCGGGCTGAAGTTGATAGTAGCCTGCGTTCCACGGAGGGTGTTGCGTCCAGCTGAGATGAACCCACAAGCAATGCACCATATGAGATGACCAGATCGTGACACTTTTCTTCAGAAAGTCCGGTGCAAATGGTGAGTTGACTCACCACGCTGGCAAGGACAGCCTGCGACAGATCAAGCTCTTCGGCTAAAACAGACTCTCGAATGTTGTGTTTGATGGTGGATTCCAGCCTAGATCTGAGAAGTACTTGTATCGGGTCTTTGCTGCTCGCCTGGAAATATGACTTCACAATCTGTGCATCCTGCATGCCCGGCTTGAGCGTCTTGATCAGCCGGTCTCGCCATTCTTCTCGTAGACGCTGATACAAGGCCAATAGCACCTCTTCTCGTGAACTGTAATAACGGTACAGGCTTGCGCGTGCGAGTTCTGTTTCACGCGCCAGTGTCTCCATCGAAAACTGATCGATACCTGATTGCGTAAGTAATTCATGTGCGCTCTCGAGAATGGCATTGCGACGCGCGATTTTCATTTCCGTGGATCGCGCTCGTTTTTTTACCCGCGGCTGTGCACTCATTTGTTCAACGTCAATGGCATGTCTTGATGTTTTACCACATCGGTGCCATTATTTTAAGCGACACCCTGTCTCATAAACGGAGCATCTCCTTGAAAGTTCGTAAATTAGGCCGCACTGGCCTTAAGGTTTCTAATCTCTGCCTTGGCGCGATGACGTTTGGTGCGCCGAATTGGGGCTGTGATGAAAAAACTGCCAAGCAGATTGTTGATCGGTTTATCGACGCGGGTGGAAATTTTATTGATACGGCAAATGTCTATTCGTTAGGTCAATCAGAGGTGATCACGGGTCGCGCAATCAAAGACAAACGCGACAAAGTGGTTTTGGCCACAAAAGTGGTTTCGCCGATGGGTATGGGTGCTAATCAAGCGGGCGGATCGCGTAAAAACATCTTGGATGCGGTTGACGCAAGCCTGCAGCGTTTAGGCACAGATTACATAGATCTATATCAAGTCCATGCCTACGATTTTACAACCCCGTTGGACGAAACAATCAAAGCATTGGACGATTGTGTCCGGTGGGGCAAAGTCCGTTACGTTGGTTGTTCCAACTACGCGGCGTGGGAATTGATGAAAGCGGTCTCGTTGTCTCGCGAACTCGGTGCAGCTCGGTTTGATTCGCTGCAGCCTCAATATTCGCTCACGTGTCGCTACATTGAGCGCGAGCACTTACCGCTTTGCCGCGAGGAAGGGATTGGAATAATTCCCTATAGCCCTCTAGGTGGCGGCCTGCTTACCGGTAAGGTCCGTCGAGATCAAGCGGCGCCTGAAGGCTCTCGCGTAACCATCAATCCCGCGACGCAATCCATAGATGAAAAGACGTTTGATGTCATTGATGCCGTCGTAGCGGTGTCAGATGAACTCAATTGCACACCTAGCCAGATTGCATTGGCGTGGGTCATGCGGCAACGCGGAGTGACCTCGCCGATTTTTGGCGCCCGTACGATCGAGCAACTTGAAGACAATGTGGGCGCAGCCGAAGTTGTGCTTGAAGAAAAGCACTTCGAGCAACTGGATAAGGTGTCCAAGCTGCCGGAAGTCTATCCATATGGCAATCGGGAAAGAGCTAAAGAGCTTTTGCAGGCAATCAATTTCGAGTACGCGTAGACCTCCCCAGGTGTACGTGTTCATGGACTCAAGAAAGGAGACCAAACATGGCTGAATATGATCTAGTGGTGCGAGGCGGGACAGTTATTGACGGGTCAGGTGCGGATGGTGTTGCGCAGGATGTTGCTGTCAAAGATGGCTTGATTGTTGAGGTTGGCTCTGTCGCCCGTTCGGCCACACGCGAAATAGATGCAGATGGTGCGCTTGTTACACCGGGCTTCGTAGATGTTCACACCCACTACGACGGCTTGGCGACGTGGTCCAATCGAATGTACCCCTCCAGCCACCACGGGGTGACGACTGCCGTGATGGGCAACTGTGGTGTTGGCTTTGCCCCGGTAAAGCCAACCGATCATGAATTGCTTGTGGAATTGATGGAAGGGGTCGAAGACATACCGGGTACGGCACTACATGAAGGTCTACCTTGGGCGTGGGAGACGTTTCCCGAATTTCTTGATTTCCTGGGTGCTCGCTCCTTCGATATGGACATCGCAACTCAGCTACCTCATGCGGCGTTGCGGGTCTACGTTATGGGATTAAGAGGTGCGCAACGTGAGGCGGCGACTGCAGATGACATCGCTGCAATGCGGAAACTCACAGAACAAGCCATGCGCGCCGGAGCGTTAGGCTTTTCAAGCTCCAGGACTCTTAACCACCGCAGTATCACAGGAGAACCCACACCTACGCTGACCGCAGCGGAAGCTGAATTGGTAGGGATAGCGCGAGGTATCGCGGATGCTGGTACCGGTGTGATCGAAATGATCTCCGATTTCGAGGTTATCGATAGTGAGTTTGACCGGCTGATGGCTATGGCTGAGGCTGCGAGCGCCCCGATGTCAATTTCGCTCGGGCAGGCGGGGCGAAATCCTGAACGATGGCGCCGGATTCTTGCCAAGATAGATGAGGCTAATTTGAAAGGTCGTGTGGTTAAAGGCCAAGTCGCTCCTCGCGCCATAGGAATATTGTTAGGTTTAACATCAACCCGACACCCCTTCATGGAATGTGGAGCGTTCAGAGAGATTGAGCACGCCTCTTTGACCGAGAAGTTGTCTTATATGAAAGACCTCAGTTTTAGGGAGCGAGTGCTCCGAGAGGCGCCAGAAGCGGGTGGCTTTGACCGTATCTGGGTCGTAGATGATCAATTCAACTATGAGCCCGATCAAGCATCATCCATCTCCGGACGAGCAGCCCTCGCGGGTAAGTCTCCTGCCGAATTTGCCTACGAAGCCATGATGGAGAGCGGCGGGAAGCGGCTTCTCTACACGCCGATCATTAACTATGCACATGGCAACCTGGATGCATGTCGAGAAATGATTCTCGCCGAAAACACTATCATGGGACTCGGAGACGGCGGGGCGCATGTGGGGATCATTTGTGATGCGAGCTTTGTCACTTTCTTGTTAACCCATTGGGGGAGGGACAGAGCGGATGGTCGTATACCCTTACCCACCTTAGTTAAAGCGCAGACTTTCGATACCGCATCCGCTGTGGGTTTGAATGATCGCGGTTTAATCCGGCCGGGGCTAAAGGCAGATTTAAATGTCATCGATTTCGACAATTTGCGTATGACGCAGCCTCGAACGGTCTACGATTTACCGTCTGGAGCGGGGCGTCTAGAGCAGCCGACCGAGGGGTTTTTAGCGACGGTTGTTTCAGGTGCTGTCACTTACGAAAACGGCGACCCCACTGAAATGCTGCCCGGTAAGCTTGTGCGAGGTCAGAGGGCGTGAGCGGTGTGATTACCGACTTGACCCCTTACTTGGATACAGAGATTGCCCCGCTCTTCGAGAAACTTCCTGTCGTCGACTATGCAACTGTCACTGACTGGGAAGCAGCCCGTGCAATCCGCCGGGTTGAACCTCAAGAAGATTCCGAAACTGTCGCAATCAACAACGTCTACGTACCAGGTTATCCCGAAGGAGAAGAACACTCTCCGTTAGCACGAACTTATACGTCGAAAAGCGGGCCCAGCGAAAATACGCTGCTTTGGATTCACGGCGGCGGGTTCATAGGGGGCCACATCAATGACAATGATGTCATTTGCATGAACTTCGTCGACACAGTGGGCTGCAATGTCGTTGCAGCCTCTTATCGACTGGCGCCAGAACACAAATACCCAGCCGCTCCTAACGACTGCTATGCGGCTCTATGTTGGATTGGCAGTGGCCCTGAGGTGCTGGGTGGGAAACCCAAACGGATAGCGGTTGCGGGTGGCAGCGCCGGTGGATGTTTGGCTGCCGTGATGGCCCTGATGGCACGCGACCTTGAAGGTCCGAAGCTGTGTCAGCAGATCTTGGTGTTTCCCGTCCTCGATGATCGCCTTGAGACACATTCATCCCAAGTCATAGATGATCCAAGGACGTGGAGTCGAACCAAGTCGCTGTTTAGTTGGCAAGCGTACTTAGGTAACGACGATGTGGAGGTGTCGCCCTATGCGGCGCCAGCAAGGGCGACCGACCTAACCGGCCTGCCGGCTGCGAGCATCTTCGTGGAGGAGATGGATCTGTTGAGAGATGAGGCGGTGGAGTTTGCGACCCGATTGACCCGATCAAATGTCAGAACGGGACTGACGGTCTATCCAGGCACACATCACGGACACACTGGATTAGCACCCAAATCGAGAGTGAGTCTCCAAACCGGTCGGGACATTTTGGCGGCCATTGAAAACGCCTTTGCGGTGACTGCATGAGTCATGAACGCGTGGTCACCACCACAATCAACGTAAACAACATGCAGTTCACCGCTGACCTTGGCGGGAATTCGGCTGGTGAACTTGTATTGATGTTGCATGGGTTTCCTCAAACGCGTTACACCTGGCGGCATGAGTTAGCCCATCTTGCGCGTCATGGTTATCGTGTGTGTGCATACGATCAGCGGGGCTATTCCCCTGGTGCACGCCCCGAAGGTGTTGAATCTTACGCGGTTAACCTTTTGGTAGACGATGTTCTAGCTGTCGTTGATGCTTTGGGTTACGAGAAATTTCATCTTGTAGGTCATGATTGGGGTGGCGGAGTTGCTTGGACGACGGCATTGTTGAATGAGGAACGTATTGCTTCTCTAGCGATTATTTCGAGACCACATCCGCGAGCTTTTGGCCGAGCTTTGAAAGAAGACCCCGAGCAACCCCAACGGTCAAGCCACCATAAAAACAACCGCAAGAAAGAAGTCACCAAACAAGCGCTTGAAAATGATGCTCAGCGCCTGCGCGAAAGTTTTAGGCGTGCTGGCGTACCCGACGCGGATGCGGCGGTTTATCTCGAGACCCTAAATAATTACGAAGCTTTGGATGCTGCGATCAATTGGTATCGAGCATTAGGTTTGTCGGAGAGCCTGTATAAGACAGTTGGTCAGCTCAAGCGTCCAACGCTTTACGTTTGGGGAAACGCAGATGGTTCTGTGGGTCGACATGCAGCGGAACTGACAGAACAATACGTCGACGCTCCCTATACATTTGTCGAACTGGATGGGGTTGGGCATTTTGTAACAGATCAAGTGCCGGAGGTGTTTCCACCTTTACTTCTAGATCACGTCCGCGTGAATCCGATGTGAAGTGACGATGACTGAAGCGGTTGAGTTGGGAGAACGAGAGCAAACGGTTATGCGTAAGACTCTGGTTCTCTACGGACTTCCCGCTTTGGTTAAAGGCTATATGATGCGGCTTATCGTGCTTTATGCCATGAAGTTCGCAACCGATGTCTTACTGATCGCCCCCTTTGTCATAGGCCTGATCTTTGCTGCCTCAAGAGTTTGGGATGCCATTACTGACCCTGCGGTTGGTTACCTAAGCGACAGAACACGCTTACGATTTGGGCGCCGACGCAGCTGGATGCTAGCTGGAAGCCTGCCCCTCGCCGCAACGTTTGTCCTCATTTTTGCCGTACCGGTTGATGCGAGTGACGCTACTAAGTTGATTTGGCTTACTTTGGCAGTGGTTGGATGGTATACGGCGTATACCTGCATTACTGTGCCGCACCTTTCATGGGGAGCTGAACTAAGCGGTGAGTCAGATGGACGAAACAAGGTATTTGGAGTCCGCCACGCTGCAGATGCATTAGGTGCCTTAGTGGCGCTTGGTGTGCTTTCAGTTCTAATTGAAGCTGAGAGTGCCGGACGAAGCGCAGCGTCTCTGGTTGCCGTGCAGACATCAGTGATCGCCGCAATTGTCACTGCAATTGTTTTGGTGGTAAGCATCCTTTTACTGAAAGAGTCTTCCCAGGGGCAAATTAAAGCCCGGACATCCGCCCTAGAAGTTGCAAAAGATGTGTTCAAGAATCCTCATGCCAGACTTGTGCTCATAGTCATGTTGATTGAACTCATTGGTGCTTCGGCGATGGGGGCAATGGCAATTTATGTCGCGCAGTATGTCATCGGAGCACCCTGGATAGCTCCCATAGCGATCGGTTTATACCTTGTTGTGCAGACTGCATCCGTGCCTATATGGGTTAAGTTGGCACAACGTATTCGCAAACATCACCTATGGCGCTATGCCATGATCGGAAGCGCACTTACGTACGGCAGCTTGTTTTTCTTAGCGTTCATTGAGGATCAAACTGCGCAGATCACATTCAATTTGGTCGGCGTCTTCTTAGCAGGTTTTGCAGCCAGTTGCGCTGGGACCATTGGTCCTTCTGTTTTAAGTGACATAATTGATTTCGACGAAAAACAATCCGGTGAGCGAAGAGAGGGCTCCTATTTTGCGGCGTGGAGCTTCGCGGCGAAAAGTGCCGGTGCCGTTACGATTGCAGTAGTGGGCATTGCGCTGAGTTTAATTGGCTTCGTGCCGAACGAAGAGCAAAGCGAATTCACGCAAGTCGGTATGACTGCGATCCTGGGTCTTTTCCCGTTGATCTGTTATGGGGTAGGGGCCTGGCTCTTTTCTCGCTACAGTTTGGAACAGTGATTTAAAGCAGGTTCGGTCTATAACGAGCGATTCACGCGCGCCCAAGCCAGGTGATTTAGGCACATACGGCTAAGAAAAGTGGGATTCAGGCATCCCCCTAGCTACCCAACAAATCTAAGACTTATATCCCCTGTTCGCCGTCCACTCACTCGATTGCGTCAACCAGCGAGCAAGACCGTTAGCGTTTAGTGCTAGGATTGTCGTCTGTATGGAAAACACTCAAAGTCTAGGGAAAGGGCGGTGCGTGGACAAGCATCCAATGCTGACCTTTCCCCTGTTGGGTCACCAGTTGTCATCGGACGATTCAGTTTAAGGCACCTGCTCTTCAAATAGAGCAGGTGGCTGGTATCCGAACGAACTGTGTGGCCGATGCCTGGGAACAGCAGTACGGCTTAGATCCGAATGACCCCAGTGATGCGCTGATGGACCCGGATGGCGACGGCATCAACAACGTCGATGAGTTCCGCATTGGCAATGCGCCCCTGCTGTCTGACGCCGATTCTCTGGTTGGCTACAACCAGCGACTGTTTGCGCAGACAAGCCTAGACGACCGCTTCGGATTTACCGTGCAATGGGGTGACATCAACGGGGACGGGTTTTCTGATGTGGTGGTGGCAGCACCGGAGTTAGGTACCAATGGCTCACTGTTTGTCGGCTATGGTTCAATCGCTGGTATTGGGCCGTTTAATGAGATCAGCACGCCGGGCTTTACCGCGTTCGGTCGCGCATTGGGCGTCAATGACTACGACGGCAATGGCTATGCGGATATCGCGGCCAGCGGCTGCGGCGGTTTTGCCCTGTATCTGAACACGGCCAGTGGCATCGACCCAAGTCCGGAATTCTTCAACGGCTCAACCAGCTTTGGCGCAACACTGCAGAGCTGGGATATTGATGGCGACAACTTGCCAGATCTTTTTGTTGCCGACCGCGCCGCAGCGGGTGCCGCGGGAATTGTCTATGTGTATCGAGCCCGCAACGAATATTGGGATCAGCCATTTGCGCGCACACCGGTAACGGGTACTGCCGGGTTGGGCATGGGAGACGCCGTCACCCTGCGCGGTTCGCCCTCGGGCCTTGCCACGTTAACCACGCGCGACGGGGATAACCGGTATATGCTCGGTTACTTTGTTGCGGATGCTGGCGATGTAAACGGCGATGGCCGCAATGATCTGATCGTTGGTGCACCTGAGATTGCAGTGGGTGGACATGTCCCTGACGGCGGCCATGCGGAGGTTCTGATCGCCGGAGGTACGCCGCAGGAGCCTGATGACGATGGTGATATGGTGGGTGCCGGGTTGGATAACTGCAATGATCGGGCGAACACGAATCAGGTTGACCTGGATGACGACGGACAAGGTGACGTCTGTGACGATGCCGCAGACGCAGGCGGCGATGGCATGCCCGCCGACTGGGAATCGTCGAATGGATTAAATGATCTTGACGCCGGTGATGCCAATGGCGATGCGGATACAGACGGGTTAAGTAATCTTCAGGAATATGAACTCGGTACCGATCCGAACGATCGCGACACAGACAACGATGGGCTGAATGACGGTGATGAAGTCAGGTTGAGGTTAGACCCGTTAGACCGGACAGATTGCCCGGAGGAGTATTGCCCTACGTCGAGCAGCGTGCTGAAAATCATAATCACCACACTGCAGAACGAATAGGGACTGTGTACGTGCCTTTCGTAAGACCCATGGTATTCGGCATGCACCTTACTCACACCGCCCCACCCGATAAACCCCATCGTGTGTAGCATCGATCAGAGAGATGTGGACGTCGTAGGTTGGGTAATTCGGGTAGTCGACACACACCTTGCGAGCCTTGCGCAGCAGGCGTACGGGCCACAAGGTTCGGCGACGCGGAGGTAGCTCCGCGTGGGTTTTTAACTCCAAATGATGCGACCAGGATTGTCCCAACCCGGATCCTTCTTCGCTTCGCAACACCAGTCCATGTATGAGCTGTGTACCGTCGATGCCGTCGTAGTCCCAGTAGCCGATCACTTCTTCTGGGGGTGGGGTTTTTGATTCATTGTGCGGTGTTGATGGCTCGGGTGCTGTCGTTCCAGGCGTGGGCTTCGATGCTCCGGCCGGTACTGACGGTACGACCGCTGGCGTAGGATGCTCAACCTCGGCTGGCGCCGGTTGATCAGCGTGGGCGTGAGCCACGTCCGAACTCTCGCCTCCATGTTTACCGTAGTGGGGTCCGCCGAGCAGATCCATGAGCTCATTGAAAGCCGCCAACTCCGCGTATGGCGCGCCGCGACGATTGCCGCGACTTGTATTGGTGATCATGTCATCAAAGTAGTCGGGTGCCTGTTGGTGAAGGTAGGTGATTAAATCGGGGTGTTGTGGCGTGGGCTTGATCGACGGATCTGCACCGGCATTGACCATGGCCTTCATCATGCTGTAGACAAATCCGAAGTACGGCTCGGGGGCGCTCGGGTTACGCAGCGGTATCTGACGCGAAGCGAAATAGTAGAGCGGTGTTGTGATGCCGTTTACAACCTGGTAGCCGGGTGAGGTCACACCGTTCAGAACGTTGGCCGCCACGGGCTCACCGTCGCGGAAATTGCGCAGGCAGGCAGTCATGGCGGCTTCGATGGTGCGTTGGTCCGCCATATTGTCGCTGCGTTTGGTCTGGTGGTATTCCTCCAGTGCCGCCTGTTCCTCAAGCGTGAAGGGGCCACGCTCAGCTCGGTTATAAGCTGCGGTATCGTTCAAGGGTGAACAGCCGTCTTTCTCATACATGAGCTTTAAGGAGAAAGGCTGCTGGTAGGCTGAATAAGAAACACGATAGAGTAGATGGCTGATGTCTCCTAGCGTGCGTCGATCACGCGTCTCGGGTGATAGGCCGGCTTTACGGCGCAAGAGTTTGATGACAGGTGGCGGCATTCGCGCGCTGATGTTCTCGGGTACAACGACGTGCCGGGTGTGTAGCAGCAGAGCGTCGAGCAGTGTTGGATTGCCAGTGTTGATGAGCTCTGTGTATAGCCGGTTGGCGGCCATCGTCGGGTAGTCACCTGTTGTCCTGTCTTCCCCCGCGCCTGCTAAGAACGCGCCGCGGGGGCTTTGTAGCACGTTGTTGAATGCTACGGTGTCTGCTGCCGCAAAGCGAATCAGATCTGCGGTTGTTGCCTGGTTTCGATGCATGTCGAAGCTGCCGTTGTCGATGCGATCGACGACGCGATCAAACAGGAGCTTCTCCAAGCGAATTTCGTGCCCTGGCCCGCCTTGCGGTTTGAGCGTCAGGTTGACGTTGTCCGCCGCTACCTCGATGGTGTAGGTAAAGTTCACTTGCTCTTCGCGCTTAAGTAGGGTTGAGCCGTCTATGGTCTTGCCGCGCCATTTACCCTCTTCGAGCACAAGCACCGCCTTGGTGCGGTTCTTAGAGTGCCAGAGGGAGCTCGACCCGTTGCGATTGGCGATGAGCGGAAAGAAGAGTGGCATCTGCACGGCATGCTCGCCAGTCTGTGCAATCCGGCGGTTGTTCTCCCAGATCAGGCGCGCGCCTTTGCCGCGCAGGATGCGCGCGTGCTGATAGCTCCATAAAATTAGATTGCCGTCCTGATCAATTTCTATGCGGCTCTTGCCGGTTGTGTCGATCCAGACACCTACCAGATCAGGATCTAAAGCGAGCGATGGAGGGGCGCAGCCGGTGGCCAGCATGGCAGCGATCACCAACCAGGATTTTGTTGTCGTGCCAAGTTCACGTAAGAAATCTGCCACTCTTTATCTCCTTTTTATGTCTTCCTGTGTTGCATTCTGCCGCTCTCGACGCGTGTCGCTCTGAGGTGGTTTCAGCCATGATAAACTTAGGAAACTGACAGCCCCGTTGTAGCGCGAACCCGGCACACACGGGCCGACCCACATTGACCGTTGGAGAGATTCTGTGGACAGCGCAGTTGCGGCTGATAATCCATACTGCGCCGTACGACCCGACCTCGTCGTAACGGCCGCCCGGCTTTTTAACGTCCGCACGTCGAACCTCGAAGCGGGGGAGAAGAAGCTGCTTGTCACCGCTCAGGCCATCACCCAGGGCAAGGTTAGCGACCGCTGGGGTCATCACGCCCAAGGCATCATTCGAAAGTTCTGTGACCATACGCAAACCGCTGACCAGCCGCCACTGCCTTGGCAGGAGCTTCTGGAGGACCGTGCAATCTACGACGGCGTGGAAGGTGTCTCCGCGCGGACCGGTAACCGTGTGTTGTCGACTGTCGATCGACATGCGCTTAATCGCGAACGCTTTAATGAGTGCCTGACACGGAAAGCTCTGAATGTGCACGCGCTTAGCCGGGAAACCGAGCTGCCTGAAGTGTTTGTCGCTGCAATTGCCGACGAGACGTGGCCGACGGTGTGTACTGAGACTTTGGTGCGCTTGGAATCGGTCCTCGGAGCGAACATCAAAGCCACCACGCCGCACAAGAAGGCTACCCAGCCGCCCTCGCGCTTGATGGTTGCCGTGATGATGTTGTTCGTTTTGATTCTGATTGGCGTGGGGCTTGCTTGGAATGCACAGGACAATGCCGCGGGAAGCTGGGAAATATACGGGTATTGGGACTATGACAACGTCGACGGCAGCTTTATTCCCGGTGGGCTTGTCGTGCGGGAGCAGCCAGGTACTGGGCTTGGTAAATCTTGGACACACCATCTTGAGATTGCCGCACATGCCGAGTTGCCTGAAAGGCAGCGCAACCTTTGGCCGGTTGAAGTCAACCGGCAAGCGCGACGGGTGTGTATCAACTATCCGGACTATCCCACCTACGCCGCCCACGTTGATTTTCCAGGCTCGCTGCATGACGGCTTTTATGACTTCGGCCCATGCCAGGATCGTCCTGGACCAGGGCAATAGCAAGGCGCGCTCAACGCTCACCTTCGTGTTTCGGGATTAACAGCATCCGAAACTGACCGCCGTTTTCGTCCACCGTTGTCACTGGCGTGGTCGCAGGGTGGCCGGCTGGCAGAGGCAGCGCGTAACGCATGCCGTCGAGGTTCAGGCGCAGCTTGTCTGCGGTGATCTCCCAGGTTTTCTGGCCCTGATAAAAGTAAGGAGCAGGGGCTTCGGGGTTGAAGCCGATCTGGCCATCGTCGCGGAAGAACACGTACACCCCCTTGTCCCAAAACGCTCGAATGCCGGGATCTACGGGCACGTCGGCGGATATCGGCTCGATCCGCATGTGCCAGAAACGCGACAAAGCGGTAGTGGTTGAGGATTCAGGGTGTGAGGCGCCGGGCTGTACTGGCGTGGCCGATGCCTGTTGTGCATCGACAGGTGGTGCAGACTCCCTGTTGGTACCCGCGGAACTCATGGCCGGGACTTCATATAGCCGTTCCGGGTCTGCGGGGCCAAGATACTGCCAGAACAGGTGCTCCAGCTGCCAGCCAGTGGCGTAGTGATACAGCGTGACCTGCTTTGTGCCGGTGGGTAGGGTCACACTGCGATCAATCCATGCGGTGGCGCCCGAGATCTCAGCGCTGTGCAGTTGTCGACCGTTGGCCCAGAGCTCAATGCGGCTGCCGTTGCCTGCGTTATGTGGCAAGACGACGTACCTCAGCTCATCGTCTATGGTATTGACCTGGAGAGTGGCCGGCGTTCGTCTGTTGAGCGGGTGGGTGCCGAGGAGGTTGCGGCAGTTGAATCCCTTTTCGAACAACCACTTGTCGTCCACCACTTCCAATTCGTAAACCGCACTCAGCGCGGCGTGCTCGCTGACGGTTGCTGCCCCGGCGAGCCCCGTGAATTCTCCAAACCGATGCGGATGGGCAACATGTGGGAAACGCCAGGCGGATTCCGGTTTGGACACGCAGCCTTCGGTAGTCGCAATCGCCTGATACTGCAACGGCGGGGGTTGATAGGCTTCGCCGCGATTCCAGCTGTATAGGCGCAAACCATCGAAGTTGATCATCTGGGCGTTTGAGTTGCGAATCTGGATTCGCAGCGGCGCCGCTGGCTGGGATAGCAGTGTCGGCGAATCGTAGCGCAACACATCCACCACAAACTCACCGGCCGGTGGTGTCTGACCGGGTTTACTGGCCAAAAGCTGATTGCCGGCATAAAGCTCAAGTACGTACTCGCCGGGTCCGAAGGATGACTCCATACGCCGTCCCACCAGCACCTGCAGCTCATAGCTTCGATAAGGCAACAGGTTCCTATCCAGCACCTGGTACATGGTAGAACCACCCCGGGATAGAAATGCACTGTTGCGGCCTTGAGGGGCACCACCGGACTTAAACTGTGCCAAGGCGGGATTCATAACGCCGTGACGCTGCCCGCTCCAGTGTTGCACGCGAAACTGCCATGAACCGTCGCCGCTATCGGACAAATAGTCTGCCTCAAAGCCTGCGTTTTTGACCGGCATAGGACCGGCAGGTGGCTGCAGCGCTGCACAACCGGCAAAACCGAGTATAGACAGCAGGCCGATGGCGGAGGAAAGCCTGGACATGTTGGACGCCTTGTTCTAAGAGATCATCACAACCTACCCGCTCATGAAATAAATGCCGTAGATTAAGAGTACGTATTAATTTTATGGCAATTAAATTGCCTACCTGCGCCCATCAAAGGAGTCCAGCCCAATCATGATCAACCGAATAAATCCAGCTTCACTGCCAGATGCCCAATCAATTGGTTATTCGCAGATTTCTGTCGTAGAGGCAGGGCGAATTGCTTACGTTTCTGGCCAGGTTGCCTCTAAAGGAGATGGCCAACCTGCACCCGACAATATTGCGGAGCAAACCAGATGGGTTGTCGCGAACCTGGCCAATGCTCTAGAGGCATTGGACGCTCACACAGAAGATATTGTGTGGCTGCGTGTCTATGTTGTAGATCTGGATGACGAGAAAATGGCCGCATCATTTCCGGTACTGCTTGAGTTCCTTAACGGGACCCAACCGTCCCTTACCGGCATAGGTGTTTCAGCGCTTGCCGGCGCGGATCTGATGTTAGAGGTGGAAATGGCGGTACAGGTTTAACACCCGAATATATATAAACCACCGCAAGTCTAAGAGTGCTCCGCTTCGCGCCAGCGCACATTGCGGCTTAGATCTAAGACGCTGCAGCTAACGGCACTTGTGAGCTTTGTCTCGATTCTCAACTAGTGCTCAAACCCCTTGAAAACGTAGGATCAGCGGGTTTGTGGGGTTTTTGGGCTAGACGGCGTACCGCCGATGGGGTTGGGCCCCATCAAGGTGCGCCAACAACGCCCAAGGACCCCACAGACC
>JANQKS010000115.1 GCA_028281005.1 Pseudomonadales bacterium | reverse complement strand
GCTGTCGGTCACTATAAAGTCGGCGCGGGATAAGTCGCTTAAGCCCAACACTTGGTGGGCGCGTAGGGCGATAACCTGCAGTTTTTCCTGCAACTCTGGGTTCAGCGGCGCCGGCATCAAGTGTTCACTTTGCCCGGGCGTGTAGCGATTCTCGAAGTCATACCATTCTTCCGTGGCGGTAACTATTTCAATCACTGGATGGGCGAGCAATTGGTCGTCGGCCTCCAATACCCCCACGGTGATTTCTTTACCCATTACAAATGGCTCCACCAGCACGCCACCATAGGAGAGTGCTTCCCGTAAGGCCGCCTCAATGTCGCCGCCGTTGGGCATCGGTGTCACGCCGATGGCAGAGCCTTGATTCAGCGGTTTGATGGCCACCGCTGCTCCTAGCCTGGCAGTGATTTCTGCCGCTCGAGTTGCCAAATCATCATCGTCCGCTGCAACGACAATATCTTCAGCGACGGGCAACCCGGCATGGCGAAATACCTGTTTTGCCACCGCCTTGTCCATAGCCAAGGCGCTCCCGCGCACGTCACTGCCGACATAAGGTAATCCCAGCATCGACAACAGACCTTGCACAGTGCCGTCTTCGCCCGGCGGACCGTGCAAGACTGGAAACACCACATCCGGCTGCAAGTTGAGCAACCTTTGAGGACACGCCCGGTTCAGCTCAATGGTGTGGGTGTCATAACCCTTTGCGATGAGCGCTTCGCTGACCTGGCGTGCGCTGTTGCGCGACACTTCCGCTTCCGCAGAAGCGCCCCCCATCAGCACTGCCACGCTGTAGTTTGGGTGGCTCGCCGGATCGCTCATAATGCCTCGCAGCGCAAACTTTTGCGCGGATGAATACAGCACCAACGTTCGTGGTCACGCCACGCGCCGTTGATGTATAAGAAGTTCTTTGAATAACCTTCTTTGGTAAAACCGCAACGTTGCACTAACTTCTGTGAGCGCACGTTCTCCGGTTGAATGTTGGCTTCCAAACGATGCAATCCCAGGGTGTTAAAGGCGTACTGTGTCAGTTGCTGTAAGCCTTCGACCATATACCCATAGCCTTGAAATTCAGCGCCTACATAGTAGCCGAGGGATGCGCTCAAAAAAGAGCCACGCACAATATGATTAATGTTAATGGCGCCGACAATGCGGTCATCGCTGTGGCGGCAAATGACAAATCCTTCGTGGTCTTCGCGGCCGATGCGCTGCATGTAGTGACGGAATAACACGGCGTTGGTGGGTGGACTGATCCAAGGCTCGTGCAAGTGCTGGCTGTCGCGCATCAGCATGATGAACTCGCGTTCATCGGTCCGGCTGATTTTGCGTATGTAGACGCGCGCTTCTTCAGTCACCGCGTCAGTCACCGCGCGCCTCGGTTTCGCGACTGCCTTCGGCATGCTCAAGCACAAAAATTTCCCACAGCGTGGGTGGTATCAACGCTAAACCCAGCACCATGGCGTAGACCGGGTGGGCGCTGAATTCGCTGCTGATGGGCCAGACGTTGGACAAGTCGAAATTAATCTGTTGCCAAGCCAACAGACCCAGCGTGGTCAAGGCAAAAGCCAGCGTCAGCAGGAGGAATCGAATGATGAAACGCCAATACATGTTGCGTGTCCGATCGCGATGGCAGGTTAAGAAGGTGCCAATATATAGGCTGCGCCGCGACGATGCAGCCAGGCTCGGCTGAATTGAGTGGCGAGATAACGTCGCGGCACCTCTGCCGCTTCGGCGGCGGCTGGATCTTTGACCAACACATGCTCATGGTCTAGCCCATACAACACCACCAAATGCCCCCCGCTTTGCGGCAACGGCGCGCCGCTTAATTGATCTTTACCGAAGCGAATACTGCAGATCAGGGGGTAGCCAGCTTGGAGCACCTTTACAGGGCTTGACCAATCGTCGAAACACTCCACCGCGGCGGTTATCCCGTGGCTGGCGGCATGCCGTATAGCCAGCGGCCATGCACCGTAAGCCTTAGTCAGCGGGTCGTAGCAGGCCTCAACCGCAGCAGGCCAATCAACGTTTTGGGTGAAGGTCGACATCGCCATGCTCAAGGCGGTGGGAGAACAGATGCGCGCGCGGATATTCTGCGCGGCAGCCATCTGACTGATGTCCTGGGGAACGTCGACTGAGATGGACTCTGTCGGCGGCAAAGGCACGGCCGCCGGCGCTGTTTCTAGTTCTAGGCGCCGCGTAGACACCGTCAGCAGGTACCGTTGAGGCGCATGTGGCGCATGCAGCGTAACGCTGATATGCGCCTGGTCGAGGCGTTGGTGAATGTGCCAACAATCGATGTGGCAACTGACCTGCTCAGCATGCGCAGGTTTAGGCTGGTCCTGTACCGCGGCGGGCACCGGATTAAGCGGGTAGGCGGCATCATCGACGTGGAGAACAAATTGATAGGTCGCGTCTGCCTCGAGTACACACAGGCTTGGCACGATCAGCATATCCTTGGACAACTGCGTGAGTTTAATTTCTGCCCGCCAGTGTCCATCAGCGGCGGATTGCCAAGCAGCCTCTCCATGCACGGGCAGCGGATATTGATTAGGTTGGCTGGCTAGGCGTGTGACAAACTGCATGGCAGGATCTTACACGTTGCCAACTGCAAAGGGGTACCAAGCGGATGCTGAGCTTAGAATTGTTGTCCACCGAGCACTGTAGTTTATGTGAGCAGGCGTTGGATCTCTTGTTGAGCATGCCGGAAGTTGCCGGTCTGGAGTTGGTTGTAGTGGACATCGCTGACAACCCGCAACTGGCGTCCGTCTATGCAGAACACATCCCTGTTCTGCGTGCATTGGATCAAGAGTTAGCGGCTCCGTTTGCGGCTAAGGAGGTATTACGTTTCCTGGATCGATTGAACCCTGAGCACTAGGCTGGCCCATACCAAAAAGACGCTCTGCGTTAGCGCGTGTGGCTGCGGCTAGCTCCGCTACGTCTTGCTGGCGCAAACGGGCCATCATCTGCAGCACATAGGGCAGCATGGCGGGTTCGCAGCGGCGTTTGTAGCGCGAACCTAAGCCGTGCTGCCCGGGCCAATCTTCGGGTGTATTGAAAGGCTTCAGGAACGGTGCGTCAGTTTCCAGCAACAGGCGCTCGGTGGGGATGTGGGTCACCAGGTCTCGTAGCGCAGCCCCACGTTGCGGATCAGTGACCCAGCCGGTGATGCCAATGTAAAAACCGGCTTGCAGGTAACTCTCCAGTTCTGCGGCGGTACCGGTGAAACAGTGTACAAGGACCGGCGGGAGGAGGCCGGCTGTACCCAGTATCTGCATCAATTCACCTTGGCTCTCACGGTCATGCACATACAGCGGTTTGTCTACCTGCTGAGCAATTTGGATTTGTGCCGCAAACACTTCCCGTTGCACGGTGGGTGGTGAGAAGTTGCGGTTAAAGTCCAGGCCCGTCTCGCCGACAGCGCAGACCCGTGGCTCGGTGGCAAGTTGCCTTAGTTGGTCTTGCCAGCCCGGCGTTACGGCCGCGGCGTCGTGGGGGTGTACCCCTGCGGTGCAACGCATTCCTAATACGCCGCCCAGTTCGATGGCTTGCATGCTGCTGTCGAGATCTGTAGCGATGATCAGCATGTCGTCGACGCCCGCCTGGCGTGCTCGTTGCACAACCGCGTCGCGGTCGCGGCGGAATTGGCCGTTGAGCAAGTTCACCCCAACGTCGACCAGCATTAGCCAGCACTCACCTGCTGTTCCAACGGCGTTAACACCGGTGTGGGTAGGTTTAGCTTATGACCGTACACGTGGCGGAAAGCGAGCACGTTTTTAACGTAGTTGCGAGTCTCGCGGAAAGGAATTTGCTCAATCCAAACGTCCATGGGTAGGCCCGCGGCGTCTTTTATCCAACGGTCAACGCGATGTTCACCGGCGTTGTAGGCAGCGACCGCAAGTGGCGTTTGCCCCTCGAAGCGCTCCAACAGCCAAGCCAAGTGGTAGCTGCCCAGGCGGATATTGGTGCCGGGGTCATACAAATCCAGCGCATCGGGGATCGGTTGACGCGCGCGCCGCGCCACCAACCGGGCGGTGCTGGGCAGCAATTGCATCAAACCGCGCGCGTCAGCGGAAGAACGCGCCTCGGCCTCCATCGCCGACTCTTGCCGGGCCACCGCCAGGAGTAAGGGGATTTCTACGCCGGTGCGCATGGCGGCTTGGCGGAACTGGGGTTCGAACGCTACTGGGAAACGCAGGTGCAGGTGATCACTGGCCTCCGCAATGTTGGCGGTGCGTATGGCCAAAGCCGTCATGCCTAAGTGTTGTGCCAACTCCGCGCTGAGCACCTGTTGCCTCGCCGTCATCCGTTGCAGCGCCTGGTACCACTCGCGCCTACCGTTGATGTCGTCATTAACCGCAAACAACTCGATACTGCGGACAATGCCGGGCAGCCTGCGTACTTGCAGCAACTCCACTGCGTCCAACGCCGCGTTCGGATGGGCGTTCATTTGTCCGGGTAGGCCCAAACGCCGCGAAGCAAGGAAGCCGTAATACTGACGTAATTCCGCGAGTTCCTGATAACTTAGGTTGCTGGCTTCGTTAGGGCCTTCCAATGCCTCGTGGGAGCGCGCCCACCAGTAACGCCATTGGGCCTTTCGGCGAAGGTCATTGGGCAATTGATCGATCCAAAAACGTAGCTCTTGCCAATCGCGTGTGCGCACCGCAGCCACCGCCAATGCTTCCACCCGATCCGGCTGCGTGAGTGCAGCGCGCAGCTCACCTGTTGGAAAACGTTGTTCGTCTTCCGCCAAAGCCACCGCGACAATTCCGTCAAGTCGGGCTTGTTCTGCGTTGCTAAAGCTGTGGCTGCGGCGATAACTGCGCCACGCTTTGTTTGCTTTGTCAGCATCACGTTGTGCCAGGCGAGTGATGCCGTGGCTGATGATAGAGCGCATCACATCGTGATCCGCTCGATAGGCCGATGTGCGGCTGATGCGGTCCGGGCGTACGTGGATTTGGTAGAACTGATCCGCCAGCTGTTTGTTGTTGCCGCTGAGATAACGGGTCAGATATCGAGCCAAGCTGCGTTGGTTGGCTTCCAACGCGGCGCTAAAGCGCTGCCACACCACGGTTTCGGTAAAACGAGGTGTATCGCGCCATACCTCAAACAATGGATCACATGCCTTCGGCTGCGAAGTGGGTTGCAGCCAGATAGCGGTGGTCTCATCCAGTGCGCGTTGTTTATCTCCGGTACCGTACAGCGAGCGCAAATGGTAACAACGGATCTCTGCGTCACTGGTAGGTGTGTAGTGTTCTCGCAGCGTGCGCCATTGACGGCTCTTACCGAGTTCACGTAACCAACGCTTGCGCAACAATGGGGTCACCGGTAGTTCCGCATAGCGCTGCATAAAAGCCAGCACATCGCGGTGTGCTGCGCTGCTTAAGCGATTGCGGATTTGGTAGTAGTCCAAGTAGGGGCGTAACGCGTAGTTGTCCAGCTGCTTCGCCAGTTTGCGGAATTCGCGTTGCTGGCCTTGGCGTAATGCCTCGCGTGCCTCTAGGTACTGGTTACGCTGTTGAAATTCTGCGCCGACAGACAGGCTCACCGCAGCGGCTGCAAATGGGGTTAAGCATCCCAGCAGCAGGGCAAGCGAAAATATCGTTGTGGAGGTACTGCGCTTTATTCGTGTTTTCCTACTCTGACAGCCAGCACATCACACATAGCGCCGTGCAGTACACCATTGGCAGTTGAACCCAACAGTAACGCCAAACCGTGGCGGCCATGACTGCCTACAACAATCAGGTCAGCTCCTTCCTCGTCGGCGACACGCTGAATCTCGCTTTCCGGACGACCAAAAATGAGGTGCTGATGTTCGGTGGGCACCGACATACCAGCGGCAAATTCCGCCAAGTGGGACTTGGCCTGGTCTTGAATTTGTTCTTGTACCGACGAAAGGTCCATGGGGACATCACCGCCGTAAGCTAGGCTCAGTGGTTCGATCACGTGTACCAGATGCAGTTCCGCGTCATACGCCTTCACCAATGCCAGAGCACGTTCCGCCACCGGTTTGGACTCTTCCGTCAGATCCACCGCCAGCATGATCTTCTTATACTCAGACATGTTGCTCTCCAACCCTGTTTGGCGCGACCATACATCGTCATTTATCTACCCTCAAGCTCGAAAACGATGCAAGCTATCTTATGACTTGGCTGATCATTGCGCTCATTATGGTCGTGGTGATTGGCCCGGTAATGTACCTGGTGCCCACCGCCAAAGACAAACGCCTGACCGGTCTGCGCGCGTCTGCCCGCGGTCGTGGACTAAATGTGCAAATCACCAGTGTGCCGAAGCTGGATCCCGCGGGCCATGAGCGTGTCACAGCGGGTGGCAAAACCCAGGATCCTTGTACTCCCTGCGCAGCTTATCATCTGCCATTGGGTGACAACTTGGCGGACATGAGCCATTTTATGTTGGTCAAACTGCCTGAACATCCGACTGTATTGGTCAATGAAGTCAGTCCTGGCTGGGCATTGTCAAAAGAATCCGATCAGAGCTTTTGGCAGCGTTATAACACCGGCGGCGCAGGGGTTGCCCAACTGTCCGACATCAGCGAGCAGCTACCTGCTGATGTGCTTGCACTTGCCGTCGATGCGCGTTCTGTAGCTTGTTATTGGCAGGAAAAGGCGGCTGCGGAAGACGATGTCGTCGATCGCATCGCGGCAGTTTTAGGCCACCTTCGGGATGATCTAATAACACGTTTTTCCACCAGGATTTCTTGACAGCACTCGTCAGCGCGCCTATAAACCGCGCCAACGACCCACCACAAACGCATATTTGGAGCAGAATGGCTCGATCACTGGTCATAGTGGAATCGCCAGCAAAGGCGCGCACCATCAACCGCTATCTCGGCAAAGAGTATGTGGTGAAGTCCAGTGTCGGTCACATTCGTGACCTACCCACCGGCGGCAAAGCAGTTGACCCAAAGGCCCGCGCCAAAGAGGCGGCCAAAACTAAGGCGCTGTCACCAGCCAAACGTGAAGCGTATAAGAAGAAGCGCGCGCGTGATCAGCTGGTTCGTCGCATGGGTGTCAATCCGGATAAAAACTGGACGGCAGAATATGAAGTCCTGCCCGGTAAAGAAAAAGTGGTGGACGAGTTAACCAAGCTCGCTGAGAAGGCTGACATGGTTTATCTCGCTACCGACCTGGACCGGGAAGGGGAGGCCATTGCCTGGCACCTGCGCGAGACCATCGGCGGAGACCCTGACCGCTATCGGCGTGTTGTGTTTAACGAAATCACCCGTAAAGCCATCACCGAAGCCTTTGAAGATCCCGGCGAGTTGGACATGGACCGGGTTTACGCCCAGCAGGCGCGTCGTTTCCTCGACCGCGTGGTGGGTTTTGAGTTGTCCCCGCTGTTGTGGTCCAAGGTAGCTCGAGGTCTGTCCGCCGGGCGGGTGCAGAGTGTGGCCGTGCGCTTAATTGTTGAGCGGGAGCGGGAAATCCGTGCCTTTGTACCTGAAGAGTATTGGGAAGCGTTTGCTGACCTGTTGCGCGCAGACGGCGGGGATCCAATACGCTTTCAAGTTGTTAAAGCCAACGGAGAAAACTTCCGCCCCGGCAACGCAGAAGACACCGAAGTAGCGCTGGCAGCTTTGCGGGAGGCCAATTATGTGGTCTCCAAGCGTGAAGACCGACCAACCCGTACTCGCCCGAGCGCACCCTATATCACCTCAACCTTGCAACAGGCCGCCAGCACACGTTTGGGCTTTTCCGTTAAAAAGACCATGACCATGGCGCAACGCCTGTACGAAGCGGGTTACATCACCTACATGCGCACCGACTCCACCAATCTAAGCGCGGATGCGGTGAATAGCTGTCGCACCTTTGTGGATGAGCATTACGGCGCAGACTATTTACCGGAACAACCCAGGGTCTATGCCAGCAAGGAAGACGCCCAGGAAGCGCATGAGGCGATTCGTCCGTCCAATGTCGGCACGCGTGCTGAGCACCTGGATGGTGTCGACCCGGATGCAGTACGGTTGTATGACCTAATCTGGCGGCAGTTTGTGGCCTGTCAGATGACCGACGCACGCTATCTGAGCACCAGCGTGACGGTCACGGCGGGTGATTACGAACTGCGTGTGCGCGGGCGTATCCTGCAATTTGATGGGTATACCCGCGTGCAGCCGCCCGCGTCGCGTAAAGAAGACGAAGTTCCTTTGCCGGACTTTGCGGAAGGCGAATCTCTGAGCATGCAAACGGTGGAAGGCGTGCAGCATTTCACCAAACCACCGCCACGTTTCGGCGAAGCGTCCTTGGTGCGAGAGCTGGAAAAATTGGGTATCGGCCGGCCCTCTACCTACGCCGCGATCATTTCCACCATCCAAGACCGGGGATATGTCACTCTGGAGAATCGGCGCTTTCATGCGGAAAAGATTGGTGAATTGGTCACCGATCGGCTGACAGAGTGTTTTGCTGAGCTAATGGATTACAGCTTCACCGCCAATATGGAAGAACAGCTCGACAAGATTGCTGAAGGTCAGAGCCGTTGGCACGAGGTGCTGGACACTTTTTATGGCGACTTTACCGGGCAACTGCAGCATGCCAAAGAAGTTGAAGGCGGGATGCGCGCCAACGATCCCACCGATACGGACATCGACTGCCCAACTTGTGGGCGCCATATGCAGATACGCACGGGTTCCACCGGCGTATTCCTGGGCTGTTCTGGCTACAGCTTAAAACCCAAGGAGCGATGCACCACCACCCTCAACCTAATCCCCGGTGACGAAGCGGTGGATGTTGAGGAAGATGATGAAGGCGAATCGAAGCTCCTGCGGCGGATGCACAATTGCCCCAAGTGCGGTGCCAATATGCTCAGCTACCTCATTGATGAGACGAGGAAGCTACATGTCTGCGGCAATAATCCGGATTGTGACGGATTTGAGGTGGAACCCGGGCAATACAAGATTAAAGGCTACGACGGGCCGGTTTTAGAATGTGACAAATGCGGCGCTGACATGCAGCTCAAGTCAGGACGTTTCGGCAAATATTTTGGCTGCACCGAGTGCAAAAACACCCGTAAATTGTTACGTAACGGTGAACCAGCGCCGCCCAAGGCGGATCCGGTCCCCATGCCTGAATTGGCCTGTGAAAAGGTTGAAGATTACTATCTGTTGCGCGATGGAGCCGCCGGAATTTTCTTGGCCGCCAGCCAGTTCCCGAAACACCGGGAAACACGTGCCCCCAAGGTGGCGGAGTTAAAACCGCACGCCAACGAACTGGATCCAAAATTTGCCTACCTGCTAGAAGCGCCGGAACAAGATCCGGACGGCAACCCGGCGATTATTCGCTGGAGCCGTAAAACCAAGGAGCAATACGTTCAGTCCGAGATTGACGGCAAAGCATCCGGATGGCGCGCCTACTATCAAGACGGGAAGTGGGTACAAGAACAGACTAAGAAAACAACAAAAAAAACGGCGGCAAAAAAAACCGGCGGCAAGAAGAAAGCCGCCGGTTAAGCTAGCCCGAAGGCGCGTAGGAAGCTGGGGTGAGCCTAAGGTCCCTTAAGAATGAGACTCAAAGGCTCTGAGGCACCCTGTCTGAGGCAGCCTAGATGTGTTGGCGTATGACACCGACGGACAAGCCCTCAATGGCAAATGCTTGATTGGCAAGATCCACTTCAATGGGCTGATACGCTTCGTTCTCCGGCAACAACAAAATCTGGTTACGTTTGCGGGTGCGTTGAAAACGTTTGACGGTGACCTCGTCTTCGATCCGCGCAACAACAATCTGCCCGTTGGTGGCTTGCTGAGTCTTGTGCACGGCGAGCAAATCTCCGTCTAAGATGCCGGCATCCACCATGCTGTCACCCCGTACCCGAAGCAGATAATCCGCGCGGGGTTGAAAGAAACCGGCCGGTAAGTCGACGCGGTCTTCGATATTCTCCTCCGCCAAAATGGGGTTGCCGGCCGCCACACGGCCAACTAAGGGAATACCGCTGTCTTCGTTGTCCGGTAGCCGTATACCCCGGGAGGTGCCGGGAATAATCTCAATGGCGCCTTTGCGCGCGAGAGCCTTGAGATGCTCCTCGGCGGCATTGGGGGATCGGAAACCCAATTCTGCGGCAATGTCTGCCCGCGTGGGGGGGTAGCCGGTGTCGTTGATGTGCTGGCGAATGAGCTCAAGCACTTGGGATTGTCGCGGGGTCAGTGTTTGCATGAAAAGCCCTGTTCAGACATACAGTAGACTGTGAGTATATACAGTCTTTTGTATGTTTGCACAGTGTTTTTTTCTATCTTAGTATCCGCGCCCTTACCCCCAAAAAAGAGTGTTAGTGCGTTTAACATGACGTTCACCAGGCTCTTGCTGGAACTGGCCCTTCTGGTAACGAGTGCGGCACAACTTAACGCGGACGGCATGACGCCGGAGCAACTAGGCCGAGCGATCTTCGAAGAAGCAGATGCGCGTAACAGCGGCTATGTGGATCTCGAGGTCGAGTTGCAGATGATTTTGCGCAGCCCCCGCGGTGACGCCACCGAACGCAGCTTGCGCATTTCACAATTTGAGGTGCCCGGCGACGGCGACAAGATGCTGGTGGTATTTGATACACCCGCTGACATTCGTGGCACGGCGTTGCTCAGCCATGCGCACGCAACTAAGGCCGACGACCAGTGGCTGTTCCTACCCGCCATTAAACGCGTAAAAAAGGTCTCGTCTCACGACAAAAGCGGCTCTTTTGTCGGCAGCGAGTTCTCCTACCAAGATCTGTCACCGCTGCAGTTGGAAAAGTATCGCTACCGTTTTATCCGCGAGGACAACATCGATGGCATGGCGTGTTTTGTGGTCGAACGCATCTCCACGGAAACCAACTATCAATACGCCAAGGAGCACTTTTGGATCGACCGGGAGGCGTTTCGGGTGGTGCGGGTCGATTATTTTGACCACACCGATGCACAAGTGAAGCAGTTGCAAGCCCTCGACTTTCGCCTCTATGACGAGCGTTTTTGGCGCGCCGGCAGGATGGTCATGACCAACTTGCGCAACCGCAAAAGCACGGAATTGGTGTGGCAAGATTTTGCCTTTAACGTTGGTTTGGACGGCACTCGGGATTTCAGCGTGAACAGTCTTCGTCGTGCGCGTTAAGCTCACCCTGCTGGCGCTGTTGCTGCTGGCGGCACCGCAATTACATGCGGACCGCTTGGTCTTCGGCAGTTTCAGCTCCCAGGAGAATGCGCAAAACTGGGCGGCTAAGTTGAGTGCAATGTTTGGACAGGCAATGACCGTGCAGGTGGTGGACAGCGGACTGTACCGCGTCATGTCCGCGGAACTGGAGTCATCTGCCTATGCTCAATTGGCCCGGCGGGCCACTGCCGCTGGTATCCAACACTGGCGTTTGCGCAGTCCCAACGCGGGTACAGCGGCGGTACCCGCGACCGACGCGACACCCACCACACCGTCTGCTCAATCCTCTTCGTCGATATCATCGTCCACATCCACATCCACATCCTCATCGACGTCGTCTTCTGCATCTACAGCCACAGATACACCCGCAGATACGCGTGCAGATACACCTGCACCGTCTCCTGCGGCCCCGGCTGTATCGACGGTGCGTACACCCCAACCATTAGGGGCTGCGCGCCTGCAACCGCCTAGTCCGGTGACGGTAAGTGCGCGTGCTTCCCGCGTACCGCTGAACGAGCGCTACGAGTGGGACATCGGTTTCGAATCCAGAGTGTTCAGTGACAGCGGCGCCCAGGGCCAGGATCGCGTAAGCGGCAGTGTGGCGGCTCAATTGGAGTACTTTCGCGGCTGGGCGAATGATACCCGCAGCATTACGATCACACCGTTTGTGCGGGTTGACAGTGCTGATGACGACCGCACCCATGCCGACCTTAGAGAGTTTTATTACAGCCGCATCGGTCAGGACAGCGATCTGCACATCGGTGCAAAAAGAGTGTTCTGGGGGGTGACGGAATTCCATCACTTAATCGATGTAGTCAACCAGACCGACCTGATTGAAAACATCGATACCGAAGACAAATTAGGCCAGCCCATGGTGCAGTGGTCGACGGTGCGTAACTGGGGCATGCTCGATGTGTACGCACTTTTGGGTTTTCGCGAACGCACATTCCCCGGCGAAGATGGCCGCTTGCGCCTACCATACAAAGTCCTCGACGACGCCAGCTATGCCTCCGGTGCAGAGCAAAAACGCGTTGATGCCGCGGTCCGCTGGTCCCATTACATAGGGCCATTTGAGGTGGGGGTACACCATTTTAGCGGCACCAGCCGTGAGCCAATCTTAGTGCCGGAATTTGGCCGGGGTGGCGCCTTGGTGCTGCGTCCCCATTATCCGGTGATTGATCAAACCGGGCTCGATGCCCAGGCGTTCTATGGCGATTGGGTTTTTAAGCTCGAAGGTTTTACCAAAAGTGGCTTTGGCGAACGTTACGCGGCCGCCAACGTCGGTTTTGAGCGCACCTTTGTCGGTGTTCTGGGAACCCAGGCAGATTTTGGCCTGGTCGGGGAATATATGTGGGATGAGCGCGGTGATGCGGCGTTTAATACCCTGTATGAAAATGACATTGCGTTGGGAGGGCGCTTTCATTTGAACGACTTCGCCGACACCAAGGCTTTGTTTGGGGTGATTGTGGATGCCGAAACCGACGACTATTTTGTGTCGCTGGAAGCCTCCCGCAGGGTCGGCGACAGCTGGTTGATGAGTTTGGAAGGGCGCCTGTTTGGTGGCGGAAAGTCTTGGCGTGCTGATACGCCGGCCGTTTTACTGACAGACTCGGATTACAAATCCGCATGGCTGCAGGAAGACGACTACTTGCAGCTGGAGTTAAAAAAATTCCTCTAACGTTTTTGCGGACATCCCCCTTAAACTCCGTCGCATGGAACCTTTTATGGAACCTTTAGTAGATTTTTACAACGAACACGGCTGGGTGGTTGAGGTGTTTGTCATTGTGCTGGTCACAGCCATTGTGCATTACATCGCCAAGTTGGTATTCGACCGCTTAGCCGACAAGTTAACCCTCACTCATAACCTCTATGACGACGCCTTGCTGGATGCCGCGCGCAAACCCATGGGGGCAGGTATCTGGGTGATGGGGATTGCGCTGGCGGCGGAATATGTCGGCGGCGACACCCAAGCTGAGATTTTTCAATACATCGATCCGCTGCGTGATGTGGCTGTTGTCTGGCTGCTGGTCTGGTTTGCTGTGCGTTTCATCCGTTTTATTGAAGAACATGTGGTGGACCAAGGGTATCTGGAAGCACCGGTGGATCAGACGACGGCCAAAGCCGTAGGTAAACTGTTACGCGCCACGGTGCTGATCACCGGCATCTTGCTGGCCTTGCAAGCGTTCGGTTTTTCTATTTCCGGCGTGTTGGCGTTTGGTGGTATCGGCGGTATCGCTGTGGGTTTTGCCGCGCGCGATCTGCTCGCCAACTTCTTCGGTGCGTTGATGATTTTCCTCGATCGGCCATTCTCCGTGGGCGACTGGGTGCGTTCTCCGGATCGAGAGGTGGAAGGTACCGTGGAGGAAATTGGTTGGCGTTTAACGCGCATCCGGACCTTTGATAAGCGCCCGCTGTATGTGCCCAACTCGGTTTTTGCCAGCATCACTGTCGAGAACCCCTCGCGCATGCAAAATCGGCGCATCTACGAAACCATCGGTTTGCGTTACGACGACATTGGCGTCATGCAGGCGGTGGTGCGCGACGTTGAAGCGATGCTCAAATCTCATGAAGCCATCGACACCTCGCAAACGCTGATGGTGAACTTTGTCAGTTTTGGTGCTTCGTCGGTGGATTTCTTTGTCTACACCTTCACCAAAACCACGGTGTGGACGGAGTTTCATGCCATCAAACAAGATGTGTTGTTAAAAATCTCCGACATCATCGAGCGCCACGGCGCAGAGATTGCGTTCCCTACGCAAACGTTGCACATCGATCCGGAGCCAGATCCGCTACCGCTTCAGGCCAGTCCCAATCAGGCAGGGTAGGGTGTTTGCGGTTGGACATCGATTTTAGCCCGTTGCGTTTTGACGATTCGGTGCCGGCGGCGGCACGGCGCTTGTATACGCGCGCTCAGCAAATCTATAGCGCGGAGCAGGTAGAACGCGGCGTGGACCGTCTGGCGGTGCGCCTCACCGCTAACTGGCAAAACTACAATCCGCTGTTAATCACTTTGTTACCAGCTGGCTTTGTTTTTGGCGGCATGTTAATGCGGCGCGTAGTGTTTCCATGTCAGCATATGGCGGTCGCCTGTGATAAGCGGGGTGTGCCGCAGCTTGAAGCAGCGCATGCAGCGGCCGAGAGACGGGTGGCGTTGTTCGCGGCGACCGTTGCAGCGGCGTCAGAAGATGTGTTTGAGCAATGGGCCCAACAAGCGGACGTGGCGGAACTGGCTATCTTCACGCTGTTGGGTCCGGCAAGTGGCGCGGATAGTGGTGCCCAGGTGGGCGGCGCGGCCATTTGTACCGAGGAAGCTGACCTGTTCGGTAGCGGGCTTGCGGTGGCTGGATACGGCGCAAATTTGCCGGGTCTGTATAAACCAGAATAACGCCAACAGATATTCAACGCAGATTCAACAGAGATTAAGGAAACCTATGGCACGTATCGGCGTTTTTATTGGTTCAGCACCATTGGATGTCAGCAACCTCGAATCTGTTGGTGAGGTTGAAACCCCGTGGGGCAACGCTGCCAGCCCCGCGCTGCGACATCAGGCTGGGAGTAACGAGCTGTTTTTGCTGCCACGCCACGGCGCGCAACATGAATATGCACCTCACCAAATTAACTATCGCGCCAACATATGGCTGATGCATACATTGCAGGTGGACTACCTTGTTGGCACCTACACGGTTGGCAGCGTGGACCCCGACCTTGCCGTGGGGCAGTTGGTGGTGCCTCACCAACTCATCGACTACACCTGGGGGCGTGAAAGTACTTATGACGACGTGTTACGTCACGCGGAATTTGCAGACCCGTATGATGCGGATCTCATGCAGAAGTTATGCGACGTGGATGCGGCGGTTTACAACGGCGGTGTGTACGGCGCTACCCAGGGCCCACGCTTGGAAACCAGTGCCGAGATTGTGCGCATGGCACGGGACGGCTGCACCCTGGTGGGTATGACCGGCATGCCGGAAGCGGCTTTGGCGCGGGAACTGGCGTTACGGTTTGCCGCCCTATGTCTGGTGGTAAATCCTGCCGCCGGGGTAGGGGATGAACAAATTGACCTCGACGAAATGCGCAAAATCGCCGCGGTTGGCGGTCAGCAAATGTTGGCGCTATTGGAGCGCTTGAGCGTCTAGCGCTTCCCACTGAGCAATCAGCTCTGCGGGAATTGTCACCGGATCAATGCGCACTACGATGCCAAACTTGGGGTGGTCTAAGTAGTGAAGCTCTTCGCTGCGCATGCGCCGGCTTTGTGCCATTTCAAAGTAGCGAGCAGGTTGTGGCCGTGGCAACGCCTGCAGCGCAGGTAACGCGATGGGCGCAAAACCCAAGTTGTCGGCGTGGTACCACAGCGTCGGTGCAAAATGCAGAAAACGACCTACTGTTACGCTGACGTGACCCTCAATTTTCGCAAACCCCGGACGCGTGGCTGGGGCTTGTTCATCCACGGTACTGGCAATGTATATAGGTTGCGGTGCGTCCCGGGCCGGTACCGGCGCCCGCCACCGTCGGTGGAGCACCGGCCGCAAGTGGGATTGCCGGTTGATGGCTTTAACATAATCTTGCATGGCCAGATCCGGCAGCCACGTATAGCTGGAGGCAAACAGCGAAGTTTCGAAGCTGGCGACATCAGCCAGAAACTGCAGATAGGGGGTAAGCGTCAGTTGGGTGGTTTCCAACGTAACCGGTGGTAAGGCTGGCGTGGATTCGCTAGTGGTGCCCTCAATGGCAGAATCGATGGGCGCTGCGTTGGCGTCATCAAGGATCAAATCAGCTGCAGCGACGGCTGATTCCGCAGCACTCTCTGCGGCCCGGCGTGCCATCTCTGCATCGTCCGGAGCCGGCGGTAGCTGACGGGGTAGGAAACTGGGGTGCAGTGGCTCGGCTTCGAGTAGCTCTGGGTAGCCAATGCAGTATGGGTTGTCGGCACGCAGATCCAACGCTGCTGCCGTGGCGTTGATCTCGATGCTGGTCGCGTCCTGCATCTGCAGCAGGTTGTGTGGCCATTGCCGCGGCTGTTGTTGTGTCAGCTGCTCGCTGCTGTTGATGTCGAGCACGTTGAGGCGCTCAAACACGATGACTTCAACCTCAAACCAGCGCTCGGTGAGCAACTCTTCAATTTCCTCGATCGCATCGGCCCGTGCCACCCCTGGTACACCCAACAACAGAGCCCCGGTCAGACAGGCTAAAAAGGTCCAACGGTGCTTCATGCCGCTGCGTCCACTTCCGGTGTTAGGCGCGTTAACAGGTCCAAACAGAAAGCCACCCGGGCATCAAAGTCGCTGGTTTTGTGTTGAATGCGCAAGATAGCGGCGCCCTCCAACTTGAAGGTGTTGGGTTCTGTCTGGACCAAGTTGACAATTTTGATAGGGTCCACGTTGGTGTCGTTGCTGAACTCCAGCTTGCCGCGTTCTTCCCCCATATCGAGTTTGATCACCCCTAAGGCTTGGCTAACCAGTTTTAGTCCGGTTACCGCAAACAGGCGTTTTAACGGCAGCGGTGGTAAACCAAAGCGGTCGATGATCTCGACCTGCAACTCGTCGAGCTCGGCTTGGGTGACCGCGTTGCTGATGCGCTTGTACAAGATCAGGCGGGTATGTACGTCCGGTAGGTAGTCTTCCGGGATGAGTGTGGGTGCATGTAAGTTGACTTCTTGGCTGACAGGTTCCAACGGGCTGTCCACATTAGGCACCTGGCCCGCGCGCAGCGCGGCGACCGCGCGATTGAGTAAGTCCATATACATGGAAAAACCCACAGATTCGATCTGCCCGGACTGATCTTCTCCCAACAATTCTCCTGCGCCGCGTATCTCCATGTCGTGAGTCGCCAAGGTAAATCCCACGCCGAGTTCACCGGCGGCTTCAATTGCATCAAGGCGCTTAACGGCATCGCGGGTCATGGCTTTGGGATGCGGCGTCAGCAAAAACGCGTATGCCTGCCGGTGACTGCGCCCAACCCGGCCGCGCAGCTGGTGCAGTTGCGCTAAGCCAAATTTATCCGCTCGCTCGATAATAATGGTGTTGGCATTTGGCACATCCAGACCGGTTTCGATGATGGTGGTGCACACCAACACATTTAGCCGGCGATGGTAAAAATCCGCCATGACCTGTTCCAGCTCGCGTTTTGGCATTTGCCCGTGGCCGATACCGATGCGCGCCTCGGGCACCAACTCGGCAATTTCCTCGGCCACGGCCGCAATGGTGCGCACCTCGTTGTGTAGAAAAAATACCTGCCCACCGCGCAGCAACTCCCTGCTGATGGCCTCGCGCATCAGATGGCGCTGCTTTTGCTGCACAAAGGTTTTAATCGACAAACGTTTGGCTGGTGGTGTGGCAATGATGGACAAATCCCGTATGCCGGACAAAGACATGTTGAGGGTGCGAGGAATCGGTGTGGCGGTGAGCGTGAGAATATCTACTTCCGCGCGCAGGGATTTGAGGCGCTCTTTCTGCCGCACGCCAAAGCGATGTTCCTCGTCAATAATGATCAGGCCGAGGTCTTTAAAACGGAAATCGTCGCTGAGCAGCTTGTGGGTGCCGATGAGAATATCCACCTTGCCGCTGATGGCGGCAGCGCTGGTGGCCTCGAGTTCCGCTTGGGAGCGCAAGCGGCTGACACTCTCAACGCTCACCGGCCAAGCCGCAAAGCGGTCGCGGAAGGTGTCGAAATGTTGTTGCGCAAGCAGCGTGGTGGGCACCAGTACCGCCACCTGTTTGCCGCCTTGCACCGCAACGAAGGCAGCGCGCATGGCCACCTCGGTTTTGCCAAACCCCACGTCGCCACAGATCAGCCGGTCCATGGCGCGTAACGCGGTCATATCGGCCAGGGTATCATCAATCGCCGCTTGCTGATCTAACGTCACCTCATAGGGGAACTCGTTGGCGAACTTGTTGTACTCCGATTCGTTGACGCTGTACTGATGTGAAGTGCGCAGTTCGCGGCGGGCATAGACATCGAGCAATTCCGCCGCCACGTCCACCACTTTTTCCGCGGCGCGGCGTTTGGCCTTCTCCCACTGATCAGAGCCCAAGCGGTGTAACGGGGCATGTTCTTCATCAGAACCTGCGTAGCGACTGATTAGGTGCAGCGAGGTGACCGGGACATACAACTTGTCCCCATCGGCGTAGGCCAAGGTCAAAAATTCGTAGGCTTCACCATCGATGGTTAAGGTTTGCAAACCCAGATAACGGCCCACGCCGTGTTCTATGTGGACTACCGGCGCACCGATACTGAGTTCGGTGAGATTTTTGACGATCTGGTCAGGATCGATGACACGACCGCCGGTTTCTCGTTTGGGGTCAGTCTGACGGGTGCCCAGCACATCCGTCTCTGTGATCACAATGAGGTTGTCTAGGTGTAACCCTTCATCGAGCGCAGCGGTGGTGATGCAGTGCCCGTCGCTGTCATTAAACTGGGCAAAGTTGTCGATGATGCGGGTTTGTACCCCGGCTTTGCGCAACAGCTCATCAAACATTTCCCGCCGTCCGGCGGACTCCGCCACAAACAACACCGGCTGTTGGTGTTGTTCGATGAACGTATTGAGTTGCGCGGCGGGTTGGGCACTGCGCGGGTTGAGTTCAAGTTCCGGCAGCGCGCAGCTGTGAAAGGGTATATCGTGTTTGCCCGGGGTGCTGCTCAGATCTATGCGCGGATGGCGCTTCAACAACCCGTGTAATTCGTCCAGCGTCAGAAACAGCTCAGTCGGCGGCAAAATGGGGCGCTCCACATCGTGGCGCAGGGATTCATAACGCGCAGCGATATCAGCCAACTGATGTTCGGCGGCTTCGATTACCCCTTCCTCAATCACCAGCACCACATCCACCGGCAAGTAATCAAATAGGCTGCCCAGCTCATCAAAAAAGAACGGCAGGTAGTATTCGACTCCGTTCGGCACGATGTGGCTGGAGACATCTTGGTAGATGCTGCAGCGGCGCACATCAACATTGAAGGTGTGGTGCCAGCGGTCGCGAAAACGGGCAATGGCGGCATTATCAAACGGAAATTCTTTTGCCGGCAGTAACTGCAGGTGTTCGATCTTTTCGATGGTGCGCTGACTCTCTGGGTCGAACGTGCGCAAGCTATCGATTTCATCGTCAAACAAATCCACCCGCACAGGCAGTGCTGCCCCCATCGGGAAGATGTCCATCACTGAACCACGCACGGTGTACTGCCCGCGCTCGCTGACTGTATCTGTATTTTGATAACCCGCCGCGTCGAGAATCAGGCGTTGGGCTGGCACGTCGAGCTGCTGCCCCTGTTTGAAGTCAAAACTGGCGCCGGCCAAATAGGGTAACGGGCAGATGCGTTGCAGCAGAGTGGTGATCGGGACGGTGAGCACCCCTTGCCGCTGCGAGGGTAAAGCCCGCAGGGTGGCCAGCCGTTCCGAGACAATGTCTTGGTGGGGTGAAAAAGCGTCGTACGGCAACGTTTCCCAGTCCGGGAAGTGCAGGGTTGTGGTGTCTGGCTGGAAAAATCCTGCGGCGCTTTGCCAACGTGTGGCGCGCGCCGAATCCCGCGTGATGACCAGCTTCAAGCCGGGTTGCCGTGCGGCCGTTTCTGCCACCGCCAACGCGTCCGACACACCGTGCAGGCCGCTCCAGGTGATGCGTTCACCGCTGCGAGGAAGGGGATGGGAGGGGAAGTAGCTTGTGGTCACAGGTGCTATTCTAACGGCTCATCGAGGTGCTGTGATGATATTGAAGCGGTCAATTTCGGTTTTTTTGTTGGGTCTTGCGGGCGTCAGCCTCTATCTGCTCGGTTACCAAGCCGGTGCGTCCGGCCGTGGGCTTGGAGGTGTGTTTTCACCCGCCCAGGTTGCCACTGATAGAGCAGACACTGCAGCAGAGGACAGCACGCGGGCTGCACAGGCCGATATCACCGGTCAGATTCTACTGCTGGAGCACGCCGACTTGCCGGCGCAGTTTACGCATCTTTTAGGCAGCGGCGCATGGTTTGCCTTAGAGCGTTATCTGGTGGAGCACCACAACGAGCTGACGCCCGCGTATGGCGTTGCGCTCATTGGCACAGTGACCGGCAAGATTAACAAGTACGACGCAGTGGCGCTGCGGCGCGTGTTGCGTGCCTATCTCGATGCACAGCCGCGGGACAACGGTGCGCTGTTTCTGCTGAGTGACCTGCAACAAATGGGCGGCATGCGTGAAGCGGCCTTGGAAACCCTGTTTGAAATCCTCGCCTACCCCATGGACGAAGAAGTGGCGCGGCGCGCGCGGCGCCAAGCCGATCAGATTATTACCGTGATTGACATTGAGTTACGCAATCGGGGCGCCCTGGCCGAGCGGGAGGCTTTTTGGCGACACATCAGTCAGCGGGTGCCGGGTAGCGATCGCTACCGTTACGAATTGGCGCTGTCGTTGGCGCAGCTGAAGCGCTGGGATGAGGCGCGCCGGGTGTTGCAGGAAACCGGCACCAGCGATATCGCACAAACCACCTTGGATGAGTTGAGCGCGCGCATCGACAATGCTGAGCGCGGATTACAATTTGAGCGTGACGGCAGCCGTATGTTGTCCACTGCGACCGCGCCAGGCGGCGCGCAATTAACCCTGTTGGTCGACACCGGCGCCAATGTCACCAGCCTCTCGCTGCCGGCTTTGCGCGCAATTGCGGCGCGGCGTCTACAAGAACAGGCGCGCATCCGCACCGCGGCCGGTGTGGTGACCACCGGCGTTTATGTGGTGGATGAGCTGGAAGTGCAGGGGCGTGTGTTTAGGCAGTTGCGCGTGGTGGAATTACCCGCGGAACTGCCCGGGTTGGACGGATTGCTGGGTTTGGATGTGCTCGAGCAATTGTCCGCGGACCCGTTGTCGATCCATCAGTCCGGCTAAGCGGCCAAATTAGACCTATGTCGCTGATTTTTCAGGGGTTAGGGTCTAGGGTGCCTTAAGAATAAGTCTCAAATGCTCAGAGGCGCTGGCGCGTGGGCTGGCAAGGCGGCGCTCGCAGGAAATGTAGGCATCTTGCCAAGGAGCGCAACGAAGTCCGCAGGCGCCGTATGACACGCTGAGCACATGAGACTTATTCTTAAGGCACCCTAGCCAAGCGCATGTGGACAAGCTACAGTTCTATTACCTGAAGCCCAACGCAGTACTATGCAACCCACGGATATCCAAGACCCCAACTACTTCCACAAAGTAGTTGACTGTCAGTGGGCGTGTCCCGCTCATACCCCCGTCCCCGAATACATTCGTCTCATCGCACAGGAACGTTACACCGAAGCCTACATGCTGAATTGGGATTCCAATGTGTTTCCAGGCATTCTCGGCCGTACTTGCGACCGCCCGTGTGAACCAGCCTGTCGGCGCGTGCGTACCGAAGAAAAACCGGTGGCCATCTGTCGTTTGAAACGGGTTGCAGCGGACAACAAAGGTGACGTCAGCGACTACCTGCCGCGGGTGCCGACCAAAAAGAATGGCAAACGTATTGCGTTGATTGGTGCCGGGCCGGCTTCACTCGCTGTGGCCCGCGACCTACTGCCGTTTGGCTACGAAGTGCATCTGTTTGAAAAAGATCCCGTCGGCGGCGGCATGATGCGCAGCCAAATACCGTCTTTTCGATTACCCGAAGAAGTGCTCAACGAAGAAGTCGACCGCATATTGGACATGGGTGTGATCTGCCACTTCGGGCAAGAGATCACCAGCATGAAAGACATGCTTGAGCAGGACTTTGATGCCTATTTTGTCGGCACCGGCGCGCCGCGCGGCCGCGACCTGGAGTTACCCGGGCGGGCAGAAGTGGATGCGCACATCCACATCGGCATCGACTGGTTGTCGAGCGTCGCGTTTGGTCATACCGACAAAATAGAAGGCAAGGTGATTGTTATGGGTGGCGGTAACACCGCCATGGATTGTTGCCGCACCTCGCTGCGCCTGGGTGCTGAATCGGTCAAGGTGGTGGTGCGCTCCGCGTTTGAGGTGATGAAAGCCTCAGAGTGGGAAAAAGAAGACGCCATGCGCGAGGGTATTCCCATCATCAACAACCGTCCGCCAAAAGAATATGTGCATGAAAACGGCAAACTCAAAGGCGTACTGTTTGAGTGTGTGGAGCCGGTTAAAGGGGACGACGGCCGCCTTACTTACGTACCCAGCGGCGAGCCGGACGTGTTCATTGAGGCCGACCACATCCTTATGGCCATCGGACAAGATAACCACTGTCCGTGGATTGAGCGCGACATCGGCATGCAGTTCGACAAATGGGATTGTCCGGTGCTGGACGAAGTCACTTTGCAGTCCACTCATCCCAAGGTGTTTTTTGGCGGTGACAGCGCGTTTGGCCCGGAAAACATCATCTGGGCATCCGCCCACGCCCATCAGGCGGCCATCAGCATGCATTTGTTTTGTCAGGGTAAAGATCTCAAAGCCGACCGCCCGCCCCAAGGTGTCAACTTGCTGTCCACCAAAATGGGTGTCCACGAATGGGCCTATGACAGCCACCATGATGCGTCCGAACGGCATTTAGTGCCGCTAGTGGAATCCAAGCAAGCGCTGTCCAACGTGAAGGTGGAGGTTGAGCTAGGGTTTGACCAGGAGCTGGGAGCGGCAGAAGCGCAGCGCTGCCTCAACTGTGATGTGCAAACCGTATTCAGCGAAAGCCTGTGTATCGAATGCGACGCCTGTGTCGACATCTGCCCCATGGACTGTATTACCTTCACGGAAAACTCTGAAGAAGACAGTTTGCGTCAGCGCCTGCTCGCGCCGGCGCTTAATTTGGAACAGGACTTGTACCTGTCCGAGGAGCTGCCCACCGGACGTGTCATGGTCAAGGACGAAGATGTCTGTCTCCACTGTGGTTTGTGCGCCGAACGATGTCCGACCAATGCGTGGGACATGCAGCGCTCAGTCGTCCATATCCCCCAGTTAGGATCTTTTGCAGAATGAGTGTGAGCTACAACGATTTTGTGATTCGTTTTGCCAATGTCAACGGCTCTGGCTCTGCCAGCGCCAACGGTATGTTTGCCAAAGCTTTGTTCCGCATGGGGATACCGGTGGCGACGCGCAATATCTTCCCGTCGAACATTCAGGGCCTACCGACTTGGTTTGAAGTGCGCGTCAGCGAGCAAGGCTATCTCGGCCGCCGCGAAGGGGTGGACATCATGGTGGCCATGAATGCGGAAACTCTGGTGGAAGACGTGGCCTCATTGAAGCCTGGCGGCTATCTGCTGTATGACAACTCCAAACCGTTGGCGAAAACATTGCGGCGCGATGACATCAACGAAATAGGCATTCCCATCGCCACCATGTTGTTGCCGCAGTTCAGCGACCCTAAACAGCGCAGTCTATTTAAAAACATCACCTATCTAGGTGCGTTGGCGGGTTTGTTGAACATTGAATTCGACGTCATTACCGGCATGGTCTCCACCCAATACAAAGGCAAAGACGATCTGATTGAGCCAAACATACGAGCGTTGGAGATTGGCCGCCAATATGCCGTCGACTACCTGGCGGCGCCGTTGCCTATTCAAGTCCGTCGTTCTGATCAGGTAGGCGACCGGATCATGGTGGAAGGCAATATGGCGGCGGGTCTCGGTTCGGTTTACGGTGGCGCCACAGTCTGTGCTTGGTATCCCATCACGCCGTCCACATCGGTAGCCGAAGCTTTTGAACTACATGCCAACCGTCTGCGCATCGACCGCGACAGCGGACAGAAGAACTTTGCCATCATTCAAGCCGAGGACGAGCTGGCGGCCATTGGTATGGTGATAGGCGCGGGGTGGAACGGCGCGCGCTCTTTTACCGCCACCAGCGGTCCTGGGGTGTCGCTGATGTCTGAGTTTTTGGGGCTCGCCTATTTTGCGGAAATACCGGCGGTGTTGTGGGACATACAGCGCGCGGGGCCGTCGACCGGCATGCCAACCCGCACCCAACAAAGCGACGTGTTGGCCGCAGCGTATGCCTCACATGGTGATACCAAACATCCCGTGTTGTTCCCGGCCACACCCAAGGAGTGTTTTGATTTTGCCGCGGACGCGTTGGATCTGGCGGATCGTTTGCAAACCCCAATCTTGGTGTTAAGTGATCTCGAGTTGGGTATGAACGACAGCTTAAGCGAACCGTTTGAGTGGGACGATGCGCGTCGTTATGACCGCGGCAAGGTGCTCGATGCGGATGACCTAGACAAGATGGAAGTATTTGGTCGCTACCTGGATGTGGATGGCGACGGTATTGGGTTTCGTACCTATCCTGGCACCCACCCGGAGAAGGGCGCCTTTTTTACACGGGGTACCTCGCGAGATGAGTTTGCCGCCTATACCGAATCCGAAGAAGCCTACCAACGAAATATGGAGCGGCTGCTGAAGAAGTGGGAAACTGCCGCCACCTTGGTGCCCCAAGCGGAGATTGAAGGCACCGGTAACAGCGTCGGCGTGATGTACTACGGCACCACGGCAACACCCATGCCCGAAGCACTCGATCTGCTGGCACCAGAAGGTATACAGATGGATGCCTGCCGTATACGTGCGTTTCCATTTGGCGCCAATGTGCGTGATTTCATTGGGCAACACGACGTCATCTTTGTGGTGGAGCAGAACCGAGATGCCCAAATGCGCACGTTGCTCATCAATGAATTTGACTGTGATCCCAACAAACTAGTGCCCGTGACTTACTACGCGGGTATGTCGATATCGGCCGACTTTATTCATCGCCACATATCTGAGTACTACCAGGCCAATAAACTGCCGCGTTTAACGGAGGTGCAATAGTGACTTTTGTAGCCAAGCCACGGACTCATCATCCGAATCTGCCGCTGAACGAAATTGGTCTGACCCGGCGCGATTATGAAGGCTCAGTGTCCACTTTGTGTGCGGGCTGTGGTCACGATTCCGTCAGTGCGGCCATCGTTCAGGCCTGCGCGGAGTTGTCTTTGCCGCCGCATCGATTTGCCAAAGTGTCCGGCATCGGTTGTTCATCGAAAACGCCTAGCTATTTCTTAAACAAATCCCACGGCTTCAATTCCGTCCATGGACGCATGCCGTCGGTGGCTACCGGCGCCAACCTCGCTAACCGTGACCTCTATTGCATCGGTGTATCCGGAGACGGCGACAGCGCCTCCATCGGTTTGGGCCAGTTTGCCCACATTGTGCGCCGGCGCATCAACATGCTGTACATCGTTGATAACAATGGCACCTACGGCCTCACCAAGGGGCAGTTCTCCGCCACCAACGACAAAGGGTCCACCTCGAAAAAAGGCGTGCCCAATCTGTATGAACCCATCGATTTGGTGAGTCTGGCCCTGCAGATTGGCGCCAGCTTTGTGGCGCGCAGCTTTTCCGGTGATAAGCGTCAGTTGGTGCCGCTCATACAAGCCGGTCTGCGTCACCAAGGCATGGCGTTTATCGACGTGATCTCTCCCTGCGTGGCGTTCAACAATCACCAGGGGTCCACCAAAAGTTACGATCATGTGCGCAATCACTCCTTGAATGTGGTGGATGCCGACTACATTCCGATCAACGAAGAAATCACCGCCGATTATCCGCCGGGCACCACCGAAGAAGTCCGTATGCCGGATGGCTCCACTCTGCGTTTGCACAAGACCGACAATGACTATGATCCGCACGATCGCGTGGGTGCGCTCAACTATGTGCAGCGCCGGGCGGAAGAGGGCGAAACGGTAACCGGCTTGTTGTACGTAGATCCGGATGCGGCGGATTGTCATGAAATTATGGATACGGTACACCGGCCGTTAAACGAGTTGGGGGAAGCAGAGCTTTGCCCCGGGTCCAAGGCGTTGGCGGCCATCAACCAAAGCTTTCGTTAGCCTTGTCGTCCTTACAAAAAGCCACGCGGGAGCGGTTGCTGCGCTGCAGCAAGCCCCTATAATAGCCGCCGTTTTTGAATCAACCTGAGAGGATTCCACGTGGCCCTACCCAGCCTCGATGACTATTTCCCCGATTGGAAAGAGCGAGAAGCACTTGCCGAAGCGATGATCCCTTTGATAGGGCGCCTCTATCGCAAAAACGTAGTGGCGTATTGTTACGGCCGCGCGATGTATAACCAAAACGTCACCCAGTTGATGAAAACCCATCGCTATGTGCGTCAGATTGCTCAAAACGAACTGTCCGAGTTCGAAAGTTACCCGATCCTGGAGGCCATGTCCGAGTTGGACCTGGGTCCCTCCCACATCGATGTTGGCCGCTTGGCGACCAAATATATGGAGGAGAGCGAGGCCACGGACATTACCCCGGCGGAATTTGTGCAGCGTGAGTGTGCTGAAGTCATTGGCCGTCATGTGCTGCCTATACCCGAAGCCCAGGACGTGGTGTTGTACGGTTTTGGCCGTATTGGCCGTTTACTGGCCCGCCTGTTGGTGGAGAAAACCGGTAGCGGTGAACAACTGCGCCTGCGCGCCATCGTGGTCCGTAAAGGCAGCGATGATGACCTGGTCAAGCGGGCCAGCCTGCTGCGCCGTGACTCTGTACACGGCAGTTTCCAGGGTACGTTGCGGGTGGACGAAGAGAACAGCTGCATTATCGCCAACGGCAATGTGATCCGCGTGATTTACGCCAACAGCCCCGCTGAGGCGGATTACGAACAGTATGGCATCAAAAACGCCATTGTGATCGACAACACCGGTGCGTGGCGTGACGAAGCGGGTTTAAGTGAACATTTGAAAGCCAAAGGGGCGGCCAAAGTTATTCTGACCGCTCCGGGCAAAGGTGCGATCAAAAACATCGTTCACGGGGTAAATTCCGACGATGTCTCCCCGGACGACAAAATCTTGGCGGCCGCCAGCTGTACCACCAACGCCATCGTGCCGGTCATGAAGGTCATGAACGACGAGTTTGGGATCGAATCGGGTCATATGGAAACGGTGCACGCCTACACCAACGACCAGAACCTCATCGACAACTACCACAAGAAGAACCGCCGCGGCCGGGGCGCTCCGTTAAACATGGTCATCACCGAAACGGGTGCTTCGTCAGCGGTGGTGAAGTTGTTGCCGGAACTGGCAGGCAAACTGACCGGCAACGCCATTCGGGTACCGACGCCCAATGTGTCCCTGGCCATTCTGAATCTCACCCTCGGACGGGAGACCACTGAGGAAGAAGTCAGCCAGTTTTTGCGCAACGTCAGTCTGCACAGCAATCTGCAGCGCCAGATTGACTACACTACATCGCCGGATGTCGTGTCTTCGGATCTGGTGGGCAACCGGCACGCCTGTATTGTGGATGGCGAAGCCACCATCGTGAAGGACAAGCAGGTGGTGCTCTACGTCTGGTACGACAATGAGTTTGGCTACGCCTGCCAATTGGTGCGGATTGTGCAGAAGTGGGCTGGAATCTCCTATCCGCTGATCCCGACGGACGTGGTGAAGCTCGGTTTCTAGAACCAGCCTCTAGCGCAACCAGAGCCCTAAGACTCTTTAGCCAATGAGCGTACGGACCCGCATTGCACCCTCGCCCACGGGGGACCCTCATGTGGGTACCGCCTACATGGCGTTATTTAATTGGGTATTTGCCAAACACCATGGCGGTGAGTTTGTGCTGCGTATCGAAGACACCGATCAAGCACGCAGCACAGCCGAGTCGGAACAGGCCATTTTTAACGCGTTACGCTGGCTGGGTTTGGAATGGGACGCCGGGCCCGATGTCGGTGGACCGGATGGTCCTTACCGGCAGAGCGAACGGCGCGAGATTTATGCCGAATACGCCCGGCAATTGGTAAGAGACGGTCACGCATTTGTTTGTTTCTGCACCAAAGAACGCTTAGACCAAGTACGCGCAGCACAACAAGCGGCCAAACAAACCACACGCTACGACGGCCATTGTCTCAATCTAGATGCCGATGAGGTCAGCCGGCGCATCGCCGCCGGCGACGAACACGTCATTCGCATGTGTGTGCCGGAGCAGGGTGAATGCACGTTCACCGACCAACTACGCGGCGCGGTGACCATCCCCTATAGCCAGATTGATATGCAGGTACTGGTTAAGGCAGACGGTATGCCGACCTATCACCTGGCGGTGGTGGTGGATGATCACCTCATGGGGATTACCCACATCCTGCGCGGCGAGGACTGGTTAAACTCCGTGCCAAAACATGTTTTGCTGTACGAGTATTTTGGCTGGCGGATGCCCGCCATGGTGCACCTGCCGCTGTTGCGCAATCCGGATTCCAGCAAGCTGTCAAAGCGCAAAAATCCCACCAGCATTACCTACTACCGGGATGAAGGCATTCTGCCGGAAGCGTTGATCAACTACCTAGCGCTGATGGGCTGGTCGATGCCGGATGAGCGCGAAATTTTTAGCAAAGAAGAGATGGTGGCGGCATTTGACGAAACCCGCATTTCCCTGGGCGGACCAATTTTTGATCAAACCAAATTGTCCTGGTTAAACGGCCAATACCTGCGCAGCTTCAGCGAAGATGAATTTGCCCGGCGGGTAGCGGACTGGATGCTCAACGAAGACAAACTGCGCGGCTTGATCCCATTGGTGCACGAACGGGTCGAACGTCTGTCCGACCTGGTGCCGCTGGTGGATTACCTGGTCGGAGCGCGTAAATCCCTGACCCCGGAAGACTTTAACCATAAAAATCTGCAGCGCGAACAAGTGGTGATGGTATTGCATCACACGTTGGCTGCCTTTGACTTGCTGCGGCGCTGGCAACGTGACGATCTGTTTAACTTAAGCCAGCAATTGGCTGAAACCCTGCAGCTGAAGTTCCGGGATTTTTTGTTTCCTCTGTTTGTTGCCATTAGCGGTCGAAGTGTGTCGCTGCCGTTGTTTGATTCGCTGTTGTTTTTGGGCGCGGATTTAAGTCGTGCGCGCTTACGCGATGCTTTGGAAGCGCTGAATGTATCGGGTAAGGAACGTAAACGCCTGGATAAGTCTTTTGCCGCGATGGCCTCTGAACTGCCTTTAGAATAAGCGGCAACGCGGCTACAAAAGTACGTAAATCCCTTTATTGACACTGTACCGCGTGGTACCTAAGATCACGCGCTTGTTTGGGGCCATAGCTCAGCTGGGAGAGCGCGTGAATGGCATTCACGAGGTCGGGAGTTCGATCCTCCCTGGCTCCACCATGCCTTACACCTTTGCACTTTTGCACAATTGCAGGTTGTACTTAATGCCGGACACGTCAGCGCCTCCATCCGGTTGGACGGAGCAGAACAACGCCCTCAAGCGCGACTTTCAGTTTGACGACTTTGTCGGTGCGTTCGGCTTTATGTCCCAAGTTGCGTTGTTGGCGGAGAAAGCCGACCACCACCCTGAGTGGCGCAATGTCTACAACCGCGTCAGCATCACCCTCACCACCCACGATGCGGGAAACACCGTAACGGCAAAAGACGTTGCGTTGGCGACCGCCATCAACACCCTAGTGACTTAGCGTTCTATAACAACGACTAGACCCATTTGAGAGACTGAGAGAAAAGAAGGACGATCCATGCCAAAAATTACTTATATCGAACACGATGGCACAGAACACAACATCGATGCCGACGTCGGCTCCACGGTAATGAATGCCGCCCTGGATAACCTAGTGCCGGGCATCGACGCTGACTGTGGTGGTGAATGCTCCTGTGCCACTTGTCACGTCATGGTAGCGGAGAATTGGATGCCCAAAGTCGGTCAACCCAGCGAAGCGGAAGAATCCATGTTGGATTTGAACCCCGAGCGTCAATCTAATTCCCGTCTGTCGTGCCAGATTCCCGTGACCGACGAGCTGGACGGTCTGGTTGTACAACTACCGGAGTTCCAATTCTAATGGCAGAAGCAACCCAACCCTTGATGGTGGATCTAGACCCGGCCGAAGTCCCCTTGGAGGACATCGACGTCAGTCAGCGTGAGTTGTGGGAACAGAATAAAAAATATCCATTTTTCAAACGCTTACGTGACGAAGCTCCAGTTCACTATTGTAAAGACAGCGAGTTCGGTGCGTATTGGTCGGTGACTCGCTACGAAGACATCATGGAAGTGGAGCAAAACTGGCAGCACTTTTCCTCGGATCCCACCATCGTTATTCAGGATCCGGAAGAAGACTTTCAACTGCCGATGTTCATTGCCATGGACCCGCCAAAGCATGACGATCAGCGTAAAACGGTGCAAGGGGTTGTGGCACCGGCTAATTTGAAGAACCTGGAAGGCACCATCCGTACCCGCGTGCAAAACATTCTGGATTCTCTACCGGTGGGTGAAACCTTCAATTGGGTCGACAAAGTTTCTATCGAACTGACCACGCAAATGTTGGCCACCTTGTTTGACTTCCCGTTTGAGGACCGTCGCAAGCTTACGCGTTGGTCGGATGTTGCCACAGGCGGCCCGGAAACCGGGGTGGTTGAGACTGAAGAGCAGCGTCGCGAAGAACTCTACGAGTGTTTGGCCTATTTTCAGAACCTTTGGCATGAGCGTGTGGGGAAAGAGGGTAACGACCTCATCACCATGCTGGCGAACAGTGAAGCGACCAAAGATATGGAGCCCCAGGAGTTTCTCGGTAACCTGGTGTTGCTCATTGTTGGTGGCAACGACACGACCCGCAATTCCATTACCGGCGGGGTATTGGCGTTAAACGAAAACCCGGGTGAATACGCCAAGCTGCGTAACGACCCCACTGTGATTCCCAACATGGTCTCAGAGATCATTCGCTGGGTGACCCCGCTGGCGCATATGCGTCGCACCTGTGTAAAAGACTACGAACTAGGTGGTCAGCAAATCAAAGCCGGCGACAAGGTGATTATGTGGTACGTGTCCGGCAATCGGGATGAGCGCGCCATCGAGAACCCGGATGAGTTTCGCATCGACCGCAAGCGTGCTCGCCAACACCTCTCGTTTGGTTTTGGTATCCACCGCTGTATGGGCAACCGTCTGGGTGAGATGCAGTTGCGCATCCTCTGGGAAGAGATCCAAAAACGCTTTCACATGGTGGAAGTGGTGGGTGAGCCGGTGCGTGTACCGTCCAATTTTGTCCACGGTTTTGTTGAATTGCCGGTACGCTTACACCCGCTCTAACCGACAAGCACCGGCGCCTGATGCACATGACTCTTATCTTGCAGACAGCGCACGATAAAGTCGGCCACACAATCGCGGGAAATGACGCCGTTACGCCACTCATGGGGTTCGGTCAGCACGGCGTAATTGTCCTTCAGCGGGCCATTGGTTAAGACGCCTGGCCGGACAATGGTCCAATCCAGGTCGCTGTTGCGCACCAGAGCTTCTTGTTTACCTTTGTCTGCGTAGGCGCGGCCAAACACCAGATTAAAACCTGGGCGTTGCAGCGGATGGATGGCCTGCTCGCAGTCACCGGCGCCAAATCCGGTCACCACAACCAAGCGCCGTACGCCGGCATTTTGCATGGCGGGTAGAAGGATTTCGGTGGCGCAAGAGAACAAGGTAATGGGGCCCGTCAACAGGCGCAGATTCATAGGCACACCGAGGCTTTGTACCACCGCATCCACACCGTCCAGTGCCTGTTCGATGTCACCCGCCACCAAGGCATCGCCGTTGATGACTTCGGTAGCTGCTGTGCTGGATTGTGCGTGGCGAGAGAAGGGCACCATCTCTAGACCTCGCCGCGCACCAAATTCGACCGTGCGTTTCCCTATACCGGAGCTACCTCCGACTACCAGAACCCGTTGCATCGTAATACCCTGTTGTTCGTGAATGAAGAACTGAACCAACGTATAGACCAACAGGAGTCGTGGACGTTCAAAGAATGTCTGGGGCTGGCCGCAGAATTTAATATGAAAACGCGGTTTGTCATTGTCGCCGTGCTGGCACGGGGTAAAAACTACGTAGATGGCAACTTGGGCGAGGCGGAGCCGCCCCTAGAGCCCTAATCTCCTCGCCCGAGTGTCAATTTTTAGCCTCTTTCTATCAATCTATCTCAATCTGTCTCAATCAATCTCTCTCAACCCATTGGGTCAACAGATCGTGGAAGTGGCGCAGTTTGGTCTCTTGGTAGTTGGCGAACACCACTTCTTCAAATTGCGCAGATTCCATGCCTGCTTGCACCTGGGGTAGGTTGAAAGTGTCCTGGGTAAATACTTTGGCCAGCATCCCTAGCTCCGGTGCATCGGTCCATGGCTCATCTTCGCCCAAGAAATGCATCGGTGCGGGTGCGGGTCGTTCGCCTTGGAAGGGGCTTAGGTAGTAACACTCCATCAGACACCGGTCGTGCCGGTTTTTCCACGGACGGAAGCGGTAAACGATGCGGTTGGTGCCGCCCCAGGGATGGAAGTTGGGAAACTGTGTGTAGTAGATGCTGTCCGACAACTCTGCGTCGGACAATACCGCATCGTCACCCATCAGCGCTTGCATGCCTTCACGCATCATCGCCGCCATGGCAGCACGCGCGGTGACCCCTTCGGGCAGATCAGGCATTTCCGGCGCGTCCAAATCGCGCATCGACACGGCTTCGAGCATGTCCTGCTCGGTGGGGTCCCACTTAATATGTGGGCTCGGTGTGGCATTTGGGGTGATCGCGCGAGACAGATTCCCCCAAGCGTCATATTGGGAGTTTTCGTCGCCGATCCCGGCCAGCAGTTGCGGGTGGGTGGTGATCACGTGGAACGCCTCCATGAACGCCTCTTGGGCGGCTTTCCAGTTACATTTCATCACCTTACCGACGTGCGCTTCGATGTAGCGCGCTTCGGGTTTCCAGTAGTCAAACTGTTCGCTGAGGTCTTTGATGAAGTCCTGCAGCGGCGCGGCAGTCAGGTCCATGTTGATAAACACCCAGCCGCCCCACGTATCCGCCTGCACCGCGTTGAGCCCAAATTCCGCCTTGTTGATCTGGGGGAAATCCCAGTCCGAGGTAATGCCACGCACGCTGCCGTCCAAGTTCCAGCTGAAGCCGTGGAATGGGCAGATAAAGTTGGCGGTGTGACCGTTGAAGTCTTTCAGCCGCCGGCCGCGGTGGCGGCAGACGTTGTGATGGGCGCGTATGCCTTCCTTGGTGCGCACAACAATGATGGAGAAGTGACCAATTTCGTACAGAATGTAGTCACCCACATTAGGAATTTCCTCTTCGCGGCACGCCATTTGCCACACGCGAGCCCACAGCTTCTGCATTTCCAACTGATGGAACGCCGGATCGGTGTAGCGCGCCACCGGCACCGAGGTGAGATCGGAATGGTAGGGGTTTTCGAGCGTAAGTGCCGTTGGGGGCGGCACCGGGTCTTCGCTGATCAGTTGCTGGTAGCTAATACCGCGGGAGCGGCTTAAATCTTCGGCGGTGGTGGCCATGGTGAATTCCCTTATCTGGTGAATATCCTTAAGGTGTCGCGGATTAACCCCTGTGGGTGCGCTGAGTGTGTGCTTGGTCAGGTAACTGTGGGCCGGCGAGCCACACCAGCATGTGCACATCGGCGTAAGTCAGTTCGCCGCTTTGGTGACGGCCGTCCCAACTGAACACGCCGGTCAGACCGTTGTTCTCTACTTCCACGAGGCCATCATCCAATACGGTATACATGGCGCCGTTCATGGGGTGCTTTAGGCGAGGCATAGCTTATCTACCGATTTTTTAACGTCAGGCACCAATTATGAAACACGTTTTTATTTTATGGAAGCCTTTAACCTGCGTTGGCGATGGCATAGTGCGATATCTGCACTTCTTCGCCGATATCCGCATAGTCCCCGGCGCTACGTTTGCTGCGAAACTCACCCCAATTTATGGGCGTATAACGTGCCGGCGTGTTGGACGGTAAACCATCACGCAGCGGTGCATAGTTGTAGTTGTAATCCGGATTTAAAAAATAGGGCAGGCTTATACGTTCATGTTCGGCGTTGGCCAGCACCCGATGTAACGGTGCCGGATAGCGATCATTGGACCAGACTTGCACGATGTCGCCGGTGTTGATGATAAGGGCGCCTTCTACCGGTTCAACGGTGTGCCATTGGCCGCGCTGGTAAACCTGCAAGCCGGGTTGGGCGTCTTGTAACAACACCGTCAAAGCACCCGCATCGGTATGGTGGCTGATGCCGAGATGACCGTGTTGCGGGGTAAAAGCGGCATCCGCCGGGGCCGGGTCGGCGCAGGGGGGGTAGAAGTTTAAGCGCAGAAAGCTGGAGTGTTCGGCAAACGGGGCGCGCAAGTCCGCTTGGCTCTGCAGCGCCGCGGCTAAGTGATCAAGCAACGTCAACGCAACCTCGTGCATACCCGCGCGCAGCGTCTCCGTGGTGTTGCGGAAGCCCGGTAGCGCCGGCCACTGGGGTGTGGATCCGTTGAGCGGGCCGCTATCAACCGGCGGGCCGATGTCGATGATTTCTTTCCAATCACGGACGTTTTTGGTCAGCTCCGCATCGTAATAACCCCAGGCGTTGGTGGCGCTGCGGCGAATGCGGTTTTTGCTGTCCAGCGGCTGGTGAAAGAACGCTTGGCATTGGCTGATGACCTCGCGCTGCAAGGTGGCTTCGATGTCATGCCCGGTGAGCACAAACGAACCCCAATCCTGGAGCGCTGCGTCCAGTCCGGTCAAGTTGATGTTCTGTAAATCCAATTGCGGCAGCTTCATGGCGGCAGAGTATACGAAAGCTTGTGCTACAGTAGCACTTTTGTCGCACTTTACTTGTTATGCCTATTTATCAACGCGGGGACGCAAATATCTATTACGAGGAATACGGCAGTGGCTTTCCGTTGCTGCTGATTGCGCCGGGTGGCATGCGCTCGGCCATTTCTTTTTGGCAAAACACCCCGTGGAATCCCATTGAACAACTTGCCGACCACTATCGCGTAATTGCCATGGACCAGCGTAATGCCGGTCAAAGCACGGCGCCGGTCAGTGCCACAGACGGATGGTCTACCTATACAGCGGATCAACTGGGATTAATGGATCATCTAGGGACTGAGCGTTTTCATGTCGCTGGTATGTGCATTGGTGGGCCCTACTGCCTTGGCTTGATTCAAGCAGCACCTGATCGAGTTGCGTCGGCGACTTTGTTTCAGACCATCGGCCGCGATGACAATGCGGATGCCTTCTACGCCATGTTCGATGACTGGGCGGCAGGTTTGCAGGAAAGTATGTCCGAGGTTGAGGCCAGTACCTGGTCGGCGTTTCGAGAGAATATGTACGGCGGTGACCAGGTCCTGTTTAACGTTGATGAGCACTTTGTGGCCGAGTGCCAAACGCCGTTGTTGGTGTTGATGGGAGATGACCTATATCACCCGCAATCGTCTTCGCGCTTGGTGGCCGAAAGCGCGCCTAACGTGGAGTTTATTGAACAATGGAAAGAAGGCGCGGCGCGGGAGGCTGCCATGTCTGGGTTTGCTGATTTCCTTGCGAAACATACGCCATGACCGATTTATATGAAGCCATGAGTACGCTGCGCGCCGTGCGCCGCTTACGCGAAGACCCCATTCCGGACGATGTGCTGCAACGTATCCTGCAAGCCGCAGCCTGGGCACCCAGCGGTGGGAACGTACAGCCGTGGCGCATCGTGGCGGTTCGAGATACCGAGCTGCGTGAACGTATTGGCGATTTATACCGCCCACAGTGGGAAAAATACGGTGCCGCTGCTCGCGCAGGGTTGCAGCAGTTGCAAGGCGAAGCGCGCGCCAAGCGTGAGCGTATGCTCGCCGCCGCGGACCATCTGGGTGACAACATGGGCAAGGCGCCGGTACTGCTGGTGTTCTGTTTTAACCCCGACCACATGGCCATAACGGATGCTGATTTGGACCGGCCTTCCGTGGTGGGTGGTGGCTCGGTGTATCCCGCGTTGCAAAACGCCATGCTGGCGTGTGTCAGCGAAGGCGTCGGCTGTACGTTAACAACCTTGTTATGCTACGCCGAAGACGAAATGAAGGTGCTGTTGCAGATTCCCGACGACTGGTATACCTGCGCGGTGATGCCGATTGGTTATCCGGTGTTAGGCGGCCATGGCCCCATCTCACGGCGCCCGGTCAGCAAACTGTGTTTTGCCGACGCTTTCGGCGACCCTCTCGATTGATAACAAAACGCAACTTTTAATTGCCCACTAGAACTAATTAGCAGGAGAACTTTATGTCATTGGTAGCAGTCATGAATACCGATAAAGGCACCATTCGGCTGGACCTGTATCCGGACCGCACCCCAACCACCGTGGCCAATTTTGTTAACTTGGCGCAGCGTGGGTTTTACGACGGCCTCAGTTTCCACCGTGTCATTGATGATTTTATGGTTCAAGGCGGCTGTCCTCAGGGTACTGGCACCGGTGGGCCCGGGTATAAGTTTGGTGACGAATTTGACCCCGGGCTGCGCCACGACGCACCCGGTAAGTTGTCCATGGCCAACGCTGGCCCGGGTACCAACGGCTCACAGTTTTTTATTACCCATGTGCCGACGCCATGGCTCGATGACGCACACACTATCTTTGGTGCTGTACAGTCAGACGCGGACCAAGACGTGGTGAATGCCATCGCCCAGGGAGACAAAATTGTCGCCGTCACTATTGAAGGTGACAGTGCGGCACTGTTGGCTTCCGTGGCGGAAGTTGATCAATGGAACGCCGCCCTCGACGCCTAGTGCTACGGCTGTGTGCGCTGGGTTTGATGACCGGCGCGCTACTCGCCGGGTGTGGCGCACCGTCTACGCCCGAAACTGCGGAGCTTACCGAACAATTTATTGCGCTCGAGCAGTTTATTGCGCTAGAGCACTGTGCTGCGCTGCGCGTGCAGGGGGACCTCACCCTGCACGCCACATCGTCAGCTGCTTCAGATTCGGCAGGCGCACAAGGTGTACTGCTGCGTGGCACTGCCCAGGCACTGGCGGCGATTGAAGTTAGTCAAGGAGCGGCATTAACCACCATTGCAGCCACACAACCCGGTGTGCAGGCAGAAGTGCGCTGCAAGCGGTTGACTGCCTTGGAGCTCATCGGCGCCGTGGATGCATCTGGTTTCGCCACTGCGGCCATGTTGCAGGACGTTGGTGTGTTTGGCGCCAGCCGATTGGGTCTACCTAGGTTGGTGGTGGACCGTCTCATGTTACGCAGCGGCGGCAGCGCAGAGATGCAGCTACAAGCCCTCCTGGTGGAAGAAGTGACTGTGTTGGCCGCAGGTAACAGCCGTGTGACCTTGCAAGGCGAAGCTGACTCCGCCAGTTTTGAGGTATCCGGTACGAGCCAGTTGGACGCTTCTCAAATGCCCACCCAGCGCGTGCGAGTGCAACTGCGCGGCAACAGTCGAGCGCATGTGCATGCGGGTGCGCACCTAGGTGGCAAAGTGGGTGATGCCAGCCAACTCACTTACAGCGGCATGCCGGACCTGGCTATCGAGGCGAGTGCGCCAGCAGCGATTGTATCCACGGCAGGTGCTCGCGCCCGATAAATACTTGTTCATCGATGAGGTAGCAGGGTGTATCCACGACGCCACGCTCTTCGCTGGGAATTTGCAGGTCTTCTAGCTCTTGCAGCCGCGTCTCAAAGTCAAACTTGGCCGCGTCGTGGCCGCTGTCTGTCAGCAATCTTGCCACCGCTACCGGATCGTTCAGGTCATCCCCTTCGACCCAGTACGCCTGAAAGGCCAACTCACAGTACGCTGCCGGATGCTGCTGTGCGCACAACAAACCAGCCAACGCCAGGTCGGTGTTGCCAGGTGTTTCTGGGAACACCATTGGCAGCTCGCGCAGAGCAGCATATTTCAAGTGTGTTTCTTGCTGCGCAAGCGCACGTACACGTATATGGGTTTCTCCCTTGGTTTCGTCGGCGTGTGCTGGGGGCACCGCTTTTTGCCCGGTGCGGTATGGGTGAAAGACAAGCTTTACCACGTAGTCGTCTAACAGGGCCAAGGTCGGGTGGAAAGACAGATAAGCCGCGGGTGATTTGAAATCGATAAAATAGTTGACGGTCTGCATGAGTAGGCAAGGCCTTAGATGGTATAAGCAATGTCGGGCGGGCTGCCGACCTTGCCCTGCATATGCCAGCGAATGTAAGGTAAATGTTCCCGTCCGAACAAGATCTCCCCGTCGAATACATAGGTGGGTACTCCGTAGATACCGGCCGGATGCAGTTGCGCCTGTAGTTCGTCGTGCAGCGTGCGGCCGGCGCCTTCGAGGTAGGCATGTAAGCCCTGTGTTGGCACGCCAGCTTCGCGCAGGCAGCCGAGGATGACTTCCGGATCTTCTATGTCCAATTCGCGCCGCCAAAACGGTGGGTAAACGCTGTGCAAGTAGTCCGGGAGCTTCGATCTAGCCTGATCGACGACCCACAGGATGCCAATGTTGGCGAGGCTTGAATCCCAGATTTTTTCAGTGCCTTTAAGCACATAACCTTGCCGTTCTGCATATCGACGCGCATCGCGGTAGGCATACTTTACGGCCTGCCACTGGCGCGGAGAGCGGCTGCTTTGCACCACTTTGCCGTTGGATTTTTTCGCCGAGCCCAGGTAGCTCGGTATATCTAGCGTTAACGGACGCCAGTCAAACTCAACGCCAAGCTCCTCTTCCAAGGCCAAGGTGGGTTGGATGGCAATAAATGCGTACGGGCTTTTGATGTCGATGTAGACAATAAGCGGGGATTCGCTGTGTAAGGCTTGCATGGTTCCTGGTTAGAAGGGGTTGGGGAGACTGGCTCACAACTTTACCAGAACACGTGCATGGGCAGTTCACTCGGCGGTCAGCAAGTGGTCTAAGGGCAGCGCAGTGGAAGATTTGATCCGTTCCATGGCGAAAGAAGAGGACACATCATGCATCGGAGCCACCGCGATCAGCTTTTTGTACACCCTGTCATAGTCATCGATGTCGCGGGCTACAACTTTGAGCAAGTAGTCGGTGTCGCCGCTCATGCGATAGAACTCAACCACTTCAGGAATGTCTTTAATACCCCCGGCAAATTGCTGCAGCCAACTTTCGTTATGCTCGTTGGTGCGTACCGCCACAAACACGGTAAGTTTCAACCCCAAGGCCCGCTCGCTCAACAAAGCCACCCGGCCGCGGATGATGCCAGCCGCTTCTAAGCGTTTGATGCGGCGCCAACAGGCGTTGGTGGACAAGCCTATCTGCTCCGCCAAATCGGCCACGGCCAAATCGGCGTTGTTCTGTAGCTGTTGCAGTATGCGGTGGTCGTATCGGTCCAAATTCATGTAAAACAGCCCAATGTATTCATATTTTATGGGAATATTTCCCAATTCTAATGCTTATTAAGCATAAATTTGTGAAGTATTTTCCACGCCACCGGTTATTCTTTAGTGCATGAGTGTTGTTGTACATCCGTTTTTCGAAGCCTCTTCCGGTTCCTACAGCTTCATCGTCAGTAATCCCGAGTCGGGTTGCTGTGCCATCATCGACGCCGCCTTAGGTATGAATGAACAAGGTGAGGTCATCAATACCCACACCGCTGATCTCATGCTGGATTGGGTGGATGCACATGGGTTTGTCGTACGTTGGATACTAGAGACCCACGTCCACGCAGACCGCCCAAGTGCCTGTGGCTATTTGAAGTCCCATTTACTCTGCGCGCAAACGGCCATCGGTGCTGGCAGTGTTGATGTATCCGGTTACGACAAGTTGTTAGCCGATGGTGACACCATTTGTCTCGACCATGCCTGTGGGCGGGTACTTGCGACCCCAGGGCATACGCCGGGCTGTGTCAGTTATCAATTTGGCAATGCGGTGTTTATCGGCGATACGCTGTTTATGCCCGATGCGGGCACCGCACGCTGTGACTTTCCCGGAGGATGCCCGCAACGCTTGTATCACTCCATACAACGGATATTGAGCCTGCCCGAACAGACGCGCTTGTACGTCTGCCATGACTATGGCGGTACAGGTCGACGCTACCGCTTTGTCACGACGGTTGCAGAGGAGCGCGCGTACAACGTGCACGTGGGTGGGCAAGCGTGCCTGGATCAGTTTGTACGCTTGCGTTTGGCGCGAGACCGCACCTTATCCCCACCGCGATGGCAGGACGTGGCCATTCCCGCTAATCTGCGCTGCATGAACTTAAATGGCGTGCAAGCGCTGCTCACCCAGGCCGCTGATGCCGCCCACTGACGGTGTCTCCGGTAGCGCCGCGGGCATAAGCACTAGTCAGTCGCAGAAATTTTTTGCCTGGGCCGTGCTGCTGCTGGCCCTGCTTGCCGGGTTGTACCTGCGAAACCCAGCCATCGCCTTGTTGGGTGGATTGTTTGTACGCCTGGTATGGCGGCACAATCCGGTGCCCGCGAGTGGTGCAGTGGGCAAGTACAGCTTGCAGACCGCCATCGTATTGCTCGGATTTACGCTCGGTGTTGGCCGCTTGGTAGCGGTGTCCGCAGACTATGGTCTGGTAGTCGCAGGGTATGTGTTTGCAACGTTAGGTGCGGGCTGGGTGATAGCCCGCATCCTACGCGGTGACCCCACTGAGCAAAGCCTGTTGGCCAGTGGCACCGCCATTTGTGGTGGTACTGCCATTGCCACCTTAGCGCCAGTCATCGGTGCCAAACCCCACCAGTTTGCGGTGACCACGGCACTTGTCTTCCTGCTCAACGTGGTCGCCTTGTTGACCTTTCCTAGCATCGGTCACTGGTTAGGCTTGTCCCAGGAAGCGTTTGGCGCGTGGGTGGCGCTGGCCATCCACGACACCAGCTCGGTGGTGGCCACGGCCGCCATTTACGGCCCAGAAGCGGCGGAAGTTGCCACCACCGTAAAACTTGGACGTACGCTGTGGCTAATTCCGCTGGCCTTCGCCGCCAGCCTGATTTATCAACAGGGTGAGGCGAAACTGCGGGTACCCGGATTTGTTCTGCTGTTTGTCGGTGCCGCGCTGGCCAGCAGCCTGGTTACGCTCAGCACCGACATCACTACGGCCATCAGCTGGGTGAGCAAGTCGTTGCTGGTGCTGGCCCTGGGGATGATTGGACTGGAGATTGACCGCGGTACCCTCAAGCGCATGTCCGCAAAAAGCCTAGTTTTTGGGGTGGGCCTGTGGTGTGTGGTGGCACCCGCGGCGCTGTTATTGGTGTTGTACGCCTACGCTATATAGTTATAGACATTCAGTCTTTCTCAAAACGATACATCGGCGCTAAGGTTGCGCGCATGACAGTTTTGAAGACCCGCCTCGACCGTAGCAGCCTGCTGGCATTAGGTGTATTTGCCGCCTATCTGCTGGTGCCTTTTCTTGCGTAAGTGACGCATAAATGTTGCGTAAATGACGCATAAATCCCCGCCTGAACTGTTGTTCCAGCCGCAGCAAAAACTTTCTTCGTAAAAACCCACTAAATTCCCACATTGCTGCTTGACAGCAGGCCTCCATGAGCCGAAAAATCGCGCTATTCGTGGCGCAACATTTCTGGGGGCGAATTGGCTTCAGACAAGGATGGCGGCTTAGACGAAAGCGCTGAAGAAGAGCGCTTGGACGGTGACACAGATGACACCGAAGAGGACGAGTTCGGGGACGCCGAAGACGAAGAAGTTACTGCGGAAATCGATGAATTCGACGATTCTGATGAGGTCGGCGAAGAAGACGACAGCGAATCCATTGATGCGGTAGTAGCGCTATCCAGCAAGGAACAGAGCGCTCGGTCTCTGGAGATTAGACGCGCCATCGAAGAGCGCATGGAAGAGCGGCAATTTCATGAAGACTTTGACTACCTAGACCTCGATACAGACGACTAACCATCCAGCAAGCTAAACACAGTCCCCACGTTCCCGCGTTACGTGATGTTGTCCTAGTTGGGGGCGGGCACAGTCACGTGCAAGTACTCAAATCTTTTGCCATGCGTCCGCAGCCTGGCGTGCGCTTGACGCTGATCTGTCGCGACTTGCAAACGCCGTACTCCGGTATGTTACCCGGCTGCATTAGCGGTGCGTATAGTGAACGGGACATACATATACAGCTTCCGCCCCTGTGCCAGTTCGCCGGCGCGCGATTGATTCATGACGAGGTCAGTGGCCTGGATTTAAGCCAAGATCGGGTGTGTTTTACCTCCCGCCCGGATTTGCGTTATGACGTATTGTCTTTGAACACCGGCGCGGTTCCTAAGCAACCCCACCCGAGTGCGGTAACGGTTAAACCCATCAGCCGTTTCCTACCGAAGTGGCGTGAGATCAAGGACAACGTGGAAGCCGGGCAGGTGATTGTGGTGGTGGGGGGTGGTGCCGGTGGCGTTGAACTGGCCCTGACGGCGCGGAGAGTTTTGCCGAGCTCCGTGGCGTTGAAATTGGTCAGTGAATCGCTGTTGCCCGGACACAACCCAGGTGTGATCGACAAGGCCCAACAGGCCTTCAACCGCCATGGTATCGAATGGGTCCGCGCCCGCGCTGAAACCGAAAGCACGGGGGCATTGGTCCTTTCAGGACAGCAAAACCTCGATGCCGATTATGTGCTGTGGGTGACCGATGTGCAGGCGCCGCCGTGGTTGGCGGAAAGTGGTTTGGCGACAGATATGCGCGGTTTTGTCTCGGTGGATCAACACTTGCGCAGCGTGTCCCATGCGAATGTATTTGCCGCCGGTGACGTGGCTCACCTCGTTGGTCAGGAGCGCGCCAAGTCGGGTGTGTATGCCGTACGCGCCGGACCGTTTCTCGCCGCTAACTTACGTCGTGTAGTGAGCGGCAAAACACTGAAGACCTTTCGGGCGCAAACTCAACACTTAGCACTGATTGGTGATGGCCATGGCGCGGCCATCGCCAGCCGTGGTAACTGGTCGGCACAGGGTTCCCTTTGGTGGTGGATCAAAGACAAGATCGACCGGAATTTCATGAATAAATTCAATCATCTACCTAAGATGAATGAAGTAAAACCTAAGCTGCCGGACACACTTGCAGACAGCCTCCCAGAACAATTAATGCGGTGCGGCGGGTGTGGCGCAAAACTGGCCGCGGACCCCCTGCGCCGTGTTCTGGCGCGCCTGCCTGAACAAGCCAATGCGAACGTAGAACTGGGTATTGGTGATGACGCAGCGATGTTAAAAACCCAGGGCAGCACGCTGCTGACGATTGACGGCTTCCGTGCCATGCTCGACGATCCATACCGCTTCGGTCGCATCGCCACTCACCACAGCCTCAACGATATTTATGCCATGGCCGCGCATCCCACCGCTGCATTGGCGTTTGTGACCGTGCCGCTGATGGCGGAGGCGCTCATGGAAGAAGAACTGTTTCAATTGTTGCGTGGCGTGACCGACGTACTGAACAGTCACGGTGTACCGTTGGTCGGCGGACACTCCGCGGAAGGTTTGGAGCTTGGTATCGGGTTAACCGTGACCGGCACCGCCACCGCTCATACTCTGTTCAAGCAAGGCGCCAAGCCGGGCGATCACCTACTACTCACTAAGCCCATTGGCACCGGTGTGGTTCTGGCCGCAGCGATGCAGGGGGATGCGCCCGCGGAAAGTTTGGCGGCGGTGCAGGCCAGCATGGACCACAGCAATGCAGCCGCGGTGCAGCACTTTATCAACGCGGATGCGCATGCACTGACCGATGTCACCGGATTTGGCCTGGCCGGTCATTTGGGTGAGGTGTTGCGTGCCTCCAATGCAGGCGTGCGCTTGCAGCTTGCGGACGTACCTCTGTTTGAAGGTGCGGCAGAACTGCTAACGGCTACGCAAAGCTCTCTTCAACAAGCCAACGAACTGGCATTACACGATTATATGTTGCAGGGCTCAATTAAACCGAACGACTCGCGGCTACGCGCGCTGGCGGACCCGCAAACGTCTGGTGGCCTGTTGGCTGCGGTACCGCCAGCCCAGGCGCCCGCTTGTCTACAGGCATTGCTGGCGGCTGGCTACTCCGCGGCTGACATAGGTGTGGTGCAAACCCCTGGTGAATGGGTGATTGAATGACCCAAGCGGATGACAGCCCGAGTCGCCAGAAACTGGTGTTTGTGACCGACCCGATGTGCTCCTGGTGCTGGGGGATGGCTTCGGAGTTTGAAAAAGCGCGCGCCGCACTGGCGCACCGCGTTGACTTTGAATTGATGTTGGGCGGCATCAACACCCATGGTACGCAACCCATCGGCGACTACGGTCGGCGTTTTTTGATGCGACTGTGGCGGGAAGTGGCGGATACCACGGGGCAGGAGTTTGGTTTCAAGCTGCCTGTAGAATACGTGCATAATTCCGTCACCTCCTGTTTAGCGGTAGAGGCGGTGAGAGACCTCACCTCGGCAGCGCCGTTTGATTACTTGCACGCCCTGCAGGAGCAGTTTTTCCGCCACGGACGCGACATTACCAACGTCGAAATCTTGGTAGAAGTGGCTGCACGGTGTGAGGTATCAACCGAGCAGTTGCGCGAAAAGATGCGTGAGCCGGCGATCCTCGAACGGGTTAGATTTCAGTTCGACAATGCCGGGGCGTTTGGCACCAATGCGTTGCCTAGTTTGTTGATCGAGCGCGAAGGTGCGTTAACGCTGTTTGCCGGTGGCTATATGGATGCAGCGATGCTGCAGGAGCTTCTAGCTTAGATCTCGGCTTAGTGGTTTACCTAGAAGTATTCCGCCACCGCCGGTCGAAAGCGGTCCATGTCGACCAAAAACGAATCGTGCCCCTGCAACGACGGCAGACGTTTAAACGTGACGTCGTTGATGTGCGTGTTCAATGCCATGGCTAATTCTTCTTGTTGGCTCACGGGGAACAAGAAGTCGGTTTCTACACCGATGACCAGTGCAGATTCAAGCTGCAACTTACTGAAGCTGGCGTCGAGACTGCCGCCATGGTCGGCTGCGTCAAACAAATCCATCGCGCGTGACAGATACAGGTAACAGTTTGCATCGAAGCTGCCGATGAACCGATTGGCATGACTCTCCAGGTAAGATTCCACTTCAAAGTCGATGCCAAACGGATTGTCGGCGTGGGTGAAATCAGTGGCGCGTTCACGGCCAAATCGTTCAGCCCACTCCGCCGCGGAACGGTAGGTGATCATGCCGAGCTTGCGAGCCAGGCGCATACCGGCCACAGGACCATTGCCGTCCAGGTCATAATCGCCGTTTTGCCAAGCCGGATCGGTGCGAATCATCTCCCGTTGTAGCGAGCGTAGTGCAATCGAAAACGGCAGGCTGCGCGCCGCGGAGGAGATGGACACCAGGCGACGGGCGCGTCCGGGTTGCTCTTGGGTAAACGCCAGTGCGGTCATGCCCCCCATGGAAGAACCCACAACGGTGTTTAGCTCAGCCACACCCAAGTGATCTAGCACGTGCACGGCGGCGTCGGCGATGTCTTCCACCGTGAGGACCGGGAAAGTCAGACGGTAAATCTTGCCGCTATCGGGATTGATACTGGCAGGGCCCGTGGAACCAAAACAACTACCCAAGGAATTCACACAAATCACAAAAAAGCGATCTGTATCGATGGGTTTGGCCGGGCCGACCATGTCTTCCCACCAGCCCGCCGACGGATCTTTGTCTGAAGAACAGGCATGCGCCGAGGGGGATAAACCGGTGAAAATCAACACCGCATTATCCTTGGCAGCGTTTAACGTACCCCAGGTTTCAAAGGCCAGGGTAGGTTGATTAATGTGGCCACGGCGCATGGCAAATTCACCGTCAAGGGTGATGGTCTGCACAGCTGTCACAAAAGGCCTCGGCGATTCTCGTTCGGTGTGGGGCGGAGAACCTTAAGAGATTCGCGGCGCGGGTGCTAGTGCGATTTTGCACCAACAATGGCGGCATTGCTCATGGCTGCACCGTCATATTCAGCCATCGATAAACGCTTGATACGCCGCTTCAAACTCTGGATCCCAACGCGATAACGCTGAACGGTTCTTGATCAAATCGTCCGTATTCCATTGGATGCGCTGTTCATCGAGTTCGCGCGGCGTTTCATTGTCGGGGCAGAGGATGTAGAAATCGCCTTGATCAAGTGCGCCAATGAGAAAATCGACCACCTGTTGAGGTGACCATGCGCCCGGAGGCTGCTCGGGTACAAAGCGCGCAATCATGCCGGTATACGTAAACCCGGGCACCAGTAGGTGCGCCGTTAGCCGAGCCTCCTTCTCCTGCTCTTGGCGCAGCGCATGCGCCAAACTCTCCGTATAAGCTTTGACCCCTGCTTTGGAGAGATTGTAGGCATAGTTACCGGGCGGGTTGGTGATACCTTGTTTGGAACCAGTGTTGATGATCGCCCCCGGTTCACCAGCGGCCAACATGGCCGGTACGAAAGCTTGGCAACCGTGGATGATGCCCCACAGATTGATGTCCAGCTGCTTCTTCCAATTCTCCAAGCCCTCCCATGGTGGGGAGGGTGGAAAGCCGGTACCGGCATTGTTCATCAGGCAGTGTACGTTGCCCAGCTTGTCAGCTGCGGTCGACTGCAGTGCTTGTAGCTGGGCAAAATCCGCCACGTCACAGAGTTTAGAATGCAGCGCGCCATCGTTCGCGACGGGTGCCAGGGTTGTCACAGCATCGCCGAGTGTGTCCGCATTTACGTCTGCAATGAGCACGTTCATACCGGCTTGTAGAAAACGCTCCGCGGCCGCGAGGCCGATGCCGCTTGCACCACCGGTGATGACCGCATTGTTGTTGGGTTTAAGCCAATTAGGCATGGGGTTCCTTAACGCAGAAATGAAGTAACTTATTGTTTTATTTGGCGAAAAAGGCGGATTATTTTCGTCTCAAGCTAGCCGTGCTAAGTTGGCTAGCGAGGAGTGAGAGTGTTAAACATGGCCAAATCCGCAGTAGCAAGGTTAAAGCAGAAAAAAGAGAAAAAGAAAGTTGTTTTGGAAAACGACTTCGCGGGGATCAAGGCAGGGCAATTAATGCTCGTCGGCACGCCGCAAATGATGGATACCTACATCCGCAAAATCCCCAGTGGCAAAACCAAGACCATGCATCAACTCAGGAATGAGCTGGCTCGACGTAACAAATGCGACGCCACGTGCCCCGTCTCCACTGCAATATTTGTACGGATTGCAGCGCAAGCGGCGCTTGAGGAATTAGAGGGCGGCACGCCGCTGCGCGAAATTACGCCGTTTTGGCGGGTCGTGGCGCCCGAGGACAAGATTGCCGGCAAACTTAACGTGGACAAGGAGTGGATTCGGCATCAGCGGGAGGCTGAGCAGTAATCCGACTCAGGTGCCCCGAATCAGTGTTCGGATTTCATGATATTCGACAAGGTCTGGAACGCTCTGTCTCGTTCGTTGCTGGTTGCTTGAACTGTGTCGCGCGGCTGAGTTGGGTCTTCCGCAACTAACACACCGCCTGTCGCTACTGTTCCTTCGTAGTACTTACTCGGGCTCTGATTCGCATAAGAGCTGTTGCCTCGTGTGTAATCTGAAGCCTGGTGAGAAGGCGACTGTGCTTGACTTGTAAGATATTCATATTGAGCAGCTGGATCGGCGATTGCGCCTGCCGCGGTAGTCAGCAAGAGGATTGATAAGAGGGTTCTCATGGTTGTTTCCTGATGGATGCTCAAGCAGTAGGTAACGTTGAATCTGCTATGGGTTCAAATGTGTCGTGGGGGTGGCGCGGACTGGTGTCGTCCTCGCAACAATGGTTAACATCCAATCCAATAAACCGTTGGTTGGTGGATTTATTAAGACGACAGGAATGATTGGTGTGCTGTTGCTCGTCCTCTTGGGACAGCAAGTAATGGCAGAACAATGGGAAGCCGACCAGAAATTTGACTCAGCATGGTTTGACGCCGCTGCATCAAAGATGCGCGAAGAGGCTGGGGCGCCGGGCATGGCCGTGGCGGTATTACGCAACGGGCAGACAGTTCTTGTAAGAGGTTTTGGCATAGCTGGGCCGACCGGAGCGCCCGTTACCGCAGAAACGCCATTTCAAATAGGATCGATCACCAAGTCTTTTGTGGCGCTTATCATTCTGCAAATGGCAGCTGAGGGACTGCTTGGCTTGGATAATCCGTTGGTACGCCATGTTCCAACTTTCCGCACTGCTTCTAAATCTCAGTCGGATCGCATCATTATTGATCACCTGGTTACGCACCACAGCGGACTGACGACATTGGACGGCAACCGTTCCGCTGCCGTCGACTCCAATTTGTCAGGGCCAGCGGCAGTGGTTGCAGAACTAGCTGGGGTTCAGTTGTTCGCTGAACCGGGGACGTCTTTTCAATACTCAAACGCCAACTACGCGCTGCTGTCCCACCTGATTGAGGTTCTGGACGAGCAGAGCTTCGAGCAAGTATTGCAAACGCGCATCTTTAGTCCGCTTGGCATGAGGAACAGTTTTGTGAGTAAGCCGCCTTCGGGCGCGACTGCGGTGGCGACAGGTTACCGCCTTTGGTTTGGGTTGCCGCGAGCATGGCAGCCAGCGCAGGAGGCACAGCCTGATAGGCGCATGATCGGCGCCGGCGGTGTTTGGGCCAGTATCGAGGATATGGCTCGCTATGTGGAGGCAGTACGCACTCGCGACCCGCGTATTGTGCCTGAAGGTGTGGAGAGGCTATTCACTGTTAAACCCATCGGTGGGCATTGGGGGTATGCCTACGGTTGGTATGCAGATAGCTCCGCCGACGATCTAGTCTACGAGCATTCGGGTTTTACACCTGGTTTCTTTACCCTCGCCACAATAGTCCCTGCGAGGAGCGAGGTGGCGGTGGTGTTAACCAATATGTCAGGCCTGGCGCACGGCGATCTACCGAGGGCTGTGACCAACGCCGCTTTGGGCAGGGAGCCTGTGCCTGCAGCGGCGTCGATTGGCGCAAGCACCGCGATCTGGTGGGCCGCGACAGCCCCGTTGGGGCTTTTGTTATTGCTTTTCAAGGCTGCACGGCAACTGCGGAAACCCGGAGATCCCATTTCTCTTAAGATACGCGTTCTGAATCTTGGGGCGGTATTGGGGCTGGTGGCGGGTGCTTATGCTGTATTGGTTGGGTTCCAGGAAGTGACTAAGGTCGACTTCGCGACCGGCTATGCATTCTTTCCTGATCTGACTGTCACAGCAGTTGTGTCGATGGTACTAGCCTTGTTGCTTGCCGTCGTTTTGTTAACGCTTGTGATTCGCGGAAGATGATCTCAGCCCTCGGGGTTGAGTCTGGCGGAAGAGGTATCCGTAAATCCGGGGTTTATGCAGGTCTGAGTAAGTCTACTCGCACCGATTTTTATAACAAAAACAATGCTGTTAGCGTCTAGCTAAGTCTAGAGATTTCCAGCACTATCCCAGACTTGTTGGCTGGTTGATTGGTGGGTTGGAGAAATTGCGACTTCCAAGACTGCGCGCACTGTACTTTCTGCGAAGAAGGTAGCCGCGCTGAGTGAACCTGGTTTGTAACGGAATTCTATTTTGGTCTTGTGACGATTCTGGCGTGGTATCCACTAAAACTGTCACTCAGAACATCTACTCAAGGTTGCTCCAACTAGAGGTGTCACCCAAAGGACTTACAGACTGGGCCGAAAGAATTGAATCGACAAACTGATTCTGAAGGCGAATTCCGTAGTCTCGGCGTATGTTCACGAAGGACAAGTTGAGACCCGAAACTACGAGCGACTCACAACTATGGAATGTAAGATCGTGGGATACTTCACCCAATAATTGTCTAGTTTAACGCGCATAAGGTCGTGCAATGATAAGGCACCTCACAATCAGACACTTCAAGGCGCTTCGAAACGTCTCGATTCCGTTTTCTCCGATTAGCGTTCTAATCGGTCCGAACGACTCTGGGAAGACTAGTGTATTGCAATCTGTCGAAGCCCTTTGTTCTAGCGCCGAGCTAGATCTACAAAACTGCTTTACAGGAAACTGGGTTGACCAAGAGCTTGTGTGGCGACAGGACCGAAGTAAGTTTGTCACCTTCGAGGCAGACATATCCGAAGAGCGCACGGCGTTAAACTACTCTCTGGCTCTTGACTTCAAACAAGGGAAAGACGTGCGGGTTATTGAAGAGTCCTACGCGGATACCTCGGTAAGCCCAGCCCGAAGCTTTAACCTTCCGCAGAGCAAGAACAAACGAGTCACAGCAATCAATCTGTCCCAATCAGCCGACCTACCAAAAAACCAGCAAGAAGGGCTCTCTACGATTCGCAGAACTTTGCGAGGAGTATCGCTAGCACGATGGAATCCTTCGTTTCTTGCGCTGCCCACAGCAGCCGATTTGTCGAGGGGAGAAGACCCAACCATAGATGCATCTGGATTTGGACTGGCGAGCTGTCTGGACTACTTGCTCGGATACGACAGACATTTGTTCGCGGAACTAGAAGATCGATTCAGAAAGATCTTTCCTCAGATTGAAAGAATTCAAGTTTTACCTCAGCAAGGGTACCGAGCGAATTTCGATCCTTCTATGCCCGTGCCCTTGCTGCAGAGAGGTGACGGCAAAGGGATCGCGTTCATAACCAAGAGCTATAACAAACCTGTACCGGCATCGCAGGTTTCAGATGGCTTAATAATCGTGCTCGCATACCTGACTCTCCTGAAACTTCCAAATCCGCCGTCGATGTTGCTCATCGAAGAGCCTGAAAACGGAATCCACCCTAAACGGCTAAAGGACATACTGAGCATCTTTAAAGACTTGGTCGAGGAAAACGCCGGTACACAGGTCTTGTTGACGACTCACTCTCCCTACGTGGTTGATCTATTCAAACCGGAAGATGTAAATGTCTGCACCAAAAACAAGGAAGGAGAAGTCACCGTTACGAATTTGGCTAACAGCGAACTTGTGACAAGCCAAAAAGACATATTCACACTCGGAGAGATTTGGACAGCAGAAGGAGATAGGGCGATCGCCGATTCAAAGATATGACCGGAAAGTGCCTAATCGTCGGCGAAGGCCCGCATGAGCGTTTTGGAGCGATGGAAAATATCGTAAAGCAAGTTTGTCCATCCTGTACCGAGTTTGACTCGGATCGCGTTGCAAACAATGAGATACACACGCATCACGGTCGGGGAGCCGGGATGATGAAACGGGCTATAAGATGGATTATTGAAGCCGACAAGCGTGGTTATGACGCGTTAGTCTTGCTCGTTGACCAAGACAACTATCCCGATCGTCTAAGCGAAATAGAAGATGCTCAAATCTGGGAGGGAAACCTATTTCCTCGAGCGCTCGGTGTTCCAATCAGAACGTTCGACTCGTGGATGCTTGCTGATATCAATGCGGTCAGAAAGGTAGCTTCTGTCACAGTGAACGAAGTGAAGGAGTTGGACCGTGTAAATAAAGGAAAAGAAGTCGCGCGTGCGATAACAGAGTCTCTCGACGTGGCACTAGCGGATTTCTACGCTGACGTAGCACGGGAGTTAGACGTTGAGGTAGTCGCTGGGAAATGTGGGCGCGGCTTTTCGCCGTTTTTAGACAGGTTGCGAAACCTTGAAAACAACATGGCTGGTGCTGTTCCTCAGCAGACATAACAGGGCTCATCGCTGATAGTTCAGTCAATGGATTTGTCTCCATGAGAACGGTCGCACGTTAACTTCTGCGGGTCCTTCCTTGGTTAAGCGATGGCGGGTAACGCGCACCGCGTGCTCTCGCTATTTTTCGAAACTCTCTGATTGGCCGTGTAGTAGTAATTGGTAATAGATACAGATGGTTAGCGTTGTAACCTCAATAATTCCTAACTAGTAAACCGTGTTAGTTGACAATTGTGCGCACGGCATATTTAGCTAGCTTTATGGCGGAAGAGGTAGGAGTCGAACCCACCAGGCACGTATTCGCACCTCAACGGCTTTGAAGGCCGCGCGCCCCACCGGAGACGATGCTCTTCCGCGAGAGATGGTAACAAAAAAACGGCAACGACTCTTTTGCTACAGCCTATGCAGCCTTTCGGAAGTACGGGATATTACTGTATATATATCCAGTATTTTGTTATAATAAGGCTTCGCTTTTCCAGAAAGTAACCTCATGAAAAACAATCACTTGGTGCCGTTCGACACCACCCTGGGTGAACAAATCTGCTCACTGTACGCACAGATCAATCTTGCCACTTATGCGCTGCTAAAACTCATCCACGCGTTTGATGAAAACCGCGGTTATGCCCGCGAAGGCTGCAAAACCACAGCCCAGTGGTTGACCTACCGGTGTGGCATTGGACCGGCAGCGGCGCGAGAGAAAGTGCGGGTGGGCCGGGCGTTACACGAGTTGGATGTCATCCCGGCTGCATTTGCCGAAGGCCGCATCAGTTACTCCAAAGTACGTGCCATGACCCGAGTGGCCACGGTAGACAATGAGCAGCGTCTGTTAAACATTGCTTTACATGCCAACGCGGCGCAGACCGAAACCGTGATGCGTCAGTATCGGCAGACTTTGACGGTTAAACAGGTGCAGGAAGATGCTTCTACCTTGTCTTACTCCCGAGACAGCGCAGGTGGACTGGTATTCAAAGGGCGTTTGTCCGCGGAACACGGGATGCTGTTACTCCAAGCGTTAGAGGCGGTAGAGCCGCCTGCCGAGGTCAGCGGTCATCAACGCAATGCTGAGTGTTTGATGGGGGTGGTGGAGCAGGCATTGGCGGCGAAGCAGGCTAACGGCCGCGTATCATCCGCCGACCGCTTCCAAATCCACATAGATCTGGATAGCTCACCCTTGGCGGAACCTTTGAAAGAACGTCTGCTGTGTGATGCCAGCGTGGTGACACACCGATGTGATGAGCAGGGAACACCGTTACCCGCATCTAAAACGCGGCTGGTGTCCGGTCCACTCAGACGCGCCTTACACAAACGGGATGGCGGTTGTCGTTTTCCCGGGTGTGACCACAATCGGTTTGTGGATGCCCATCACGTTCACCATTGGTCTAAAGGCGGTAAAACGGAGCTGAACAACTTGGTGCTGTTGTGTCGCTTTCATCACCGGCTCATTCATGAGCAAGGATATCGGGTGCATCGGGAGCTTGTAGATGACGGCTCAGTTGATTTTGTGTTTCGTGACCCTGAAGGTAATGTTTTGCCAGCGGTGGCGGATCAGTTAACTGGACCTGTTGTTCCAGAGCCAATCCCGTCGTCTGCATCCGCTATGAACGAGCTAGAAAACGTTTCCGCGGAAACGTTTTTTCCATACGAAACGTTTGATGCCCAAGCCATCGACCCTTACACCCTCACACCCGAGCTTGGACATAAACCACCTGACTATCACTACATCAACTTTGTGTTGATGCAGCATGAAGACCCTTAAATAGTCTGTTTCAACACGATCCGTTCGTTGCCTTGTCTGCGTGTAAATCCGCGCCTGTCGAAGTATTCAAGGATCTCAATGGCCACGTTGCGTCCGATCCCTGTGCGGTCTCTGAATTTGCGAACGTTGAAAGGTTTGTCTTCGGCAAGCGCTAGTACCTGCTTCGACAGACTTTCAAGTTGGGTCGGCAAGTAGAAACGGTGGTTTGCAATGTGTGTGACGTAGCCGCGCTTACTGAGCTCTTTTAGGTCCGCTTCAATTTGTTGTTGGGGCGTTGACCACTGTTTAGCGAGATCGCCAGTTGAAGGTGCTTGCGGCTGATCCAGCGCCGGTTGCAGGCGGCGCCATGATTTGGCCAAGGTTTCGGGTAGCTCTGCCGTGTGTTCCGGGAGCTGAAATAAACCGGCGGTGTTTTTCAGTTGTTTGGCCTGCACCAGGGCGTTGAGTAGGGTTTGTTTGAGCGTATCCGGGATGCCGGTGATCTGGTTTTCTCGCAGGCCCGGGGAGCTGGGGTTCTCGGTTTGGTGCTGTTTAACCTGAGTGAAAGCCTGCTTGGCTAAGTTGCCCCAATAAGCTCGATTGACTAGCAATCCCTGAACCTTCAGTGCATCTGCCGTTTCGACAAGATTTGCCATGTCGTCGGGGCTGAGGTGCCGCACTTGGCGGAAGTGCTCGGGGTCGACAGATCCTTGTTGTAACAGTTTGCGTAACGTTTCGGCGTGATTGTCGCTGTCCAGTTGTTCTAATAGATCACGACGCTGCTCATTGCGCCGGCGTTGGGTTTGGTCCTTGCTGGCATGAACTACGCGCAATCCGCCGAGGGTGACATCGAGGCTTTGATCTCGAATGACGAGTTGATCACCGTGGTGCACCGGCAAGGGGGTATCACACAAAAGGTCGACTAACCCTGCTTCTCCAGGGCCAAGGCGTTGGTCGCTAAGCAGCGCAATGCGTCCGGTGGTGTGGCTGGTGGCATGATATACATGCACGGGGGTCCAGTGTTTGATGGGCCGCGGAAAGTTCTCTAGCACTGTTAGCTCCCCCGTTACCTCGCGATAGGCTGGGGAAGGTTCTGCGGTGACCCAATCGCCGCGCGTCACCTCATCAAGATCGATGCCGGTCAGGTTTAGCGCGCAGCGGTCACCGGTGTGCGCGGCGGTGACCTTCTGGTCTTGGGCGCGCACGCCGCGGACTCGTATCGCCTTGCCACTGGGGAAGTGGTAGAGGGTGTCGTCTTCGGAGACACTCCCACAGTGGACCGTGCCGGTGACCACAAGACCGGCGCCTTTAACTAAGAAGGTGCGGTCGACTGCCAAACGGAACGCGCCGTCGGCTGCCTGCGCTTGATCGGCTGTGGTTTGGGCGTGCAAATGCTCTAGCAGGCGCTGAATAGATTCTGGCTGTTCGACACTGGTGGGCACAATCGCGGCGTTCTCTAGAAACGAACCCGCCACCAGGTTGGTTATTTCTAGCTCACACTGTTTTAGGCGGTCTGCATCGACGCGATCAATTTTGGTCAGCGCAATGACACCTCTTTCAACTCCGATCAAACGCAGGATATCGAGGTGCTCGCGGCTTTGGGGCATGGGTCCGTCGTCGGCCGCAATGACCAGCAGGGCGTACTGGTGGCTGGCCACTCCGGCCACCATGTTGTGGATGAACTTATGATGGCCTGGCACATCCACAAAACCTAATGTACCGGACGGGTTATCGTCCTTAACGTATGCAAACCCGAGGTCAATGGTGAGGCCGCGTTGCTTTTCTTGTTCCAAACGGTCGGTATCGACTCCGGTGAGCGCCCGCACCAATGAAGTTTTGCCGTGATCCACATGGCCGGCCAGTGTCACGATCACTGGCCGACGAACTCCTGCAGGGTTTTATGTAGTGCGGTTTCCGGTTCCGCTCCACGTAAGTCGAGCCACACCTTGTCATCGCTGATGCGGCCGACGACGGGTGTACTCAAATTGCGCAGCAGCGAGGCAATTTCGTCCGCGGACTTGTCTCTGTGAGTGAGAGTAAGACTTAGGCTGGGGAGCGTCTTATCCGGTAAGGCACCGCTGCCAATTTGGGCCGTGGACATTTCCAATGCCGTCGACCAGCTTGTTGAAAGGTGTTTTAAGGTATTCACTAGCGCCTCGCCGCGGCGGCGCAATTCTGATTCTTCCAGCGTTAAGGTGCGCAAAAGCGGAATGTGTTGCGCCAGCGTATCCGGCTCTTCGTAGTGTTTTAGCGTGGTTTCGAGCACGGCGAGGGTGATTTTGTCTGCACGCAGCGCACGTTTGAGCGGGTTCTTTTTGATCTGAGCTAACAGTTCGTGTTTGCCGACGATGATGCCGGCCTGCACCGAGCCTAGCAATTTGTCTCCGCTAAAGGTGACGAGATCGATGCCGTCTGCCAATACCGATTGCGGCGTGGGTTCCGCAGGTAAACCCCACCGAGTTAAATCGACGAGTGTGCCACTACCTAAGTCTACGCAGCTTGGGATCCCTTGTTCAGTGGCCATTGACGCCAGCTCTGCTGCTGGGACTTCGGTCGAGAAACCGCCGATGTAGTAGTTGCTGGGGTGCACTTTGAGCAGCATGGCGGCCTGGTCGAGCACCGCCGCATAGTCTTTGCCATGGGTACGGTTGGTGGTGCCGACTTCCAACAGCTCACAGCCTGAGCGCGACATGAGTTCAGGGAGGCGGAAGCTACCGCCAATTTCGATTAACTCTCCCCGGGAGACGGGTACTTTTTTGCCTTGGGCAAAAGTGTTTAAACACAACAACAGTGCGGCGGCGTTGTTGTTAACGATGGTTGCCGCCTCCGCCCCGGTCAGGCGGCACAAGCGCTGTTCGACGATGGCATCACGGTCGCCGCGTTTGCCGGCGGCAAGGTTGTATTCCAGGTTCATCGGCCGGGTCACGAGGTCTGCGATGTCTGACCACAGGCGGTCGCTTAACAAGGCGCGGCCGAGATTGGTGTGGACGATGGTGCCGGTGAGATTAAAAACCGGTGTGTACGCCTCTACTCGCAGTTGTTGGGAGATACGCGTGGCATATTCGGTGGGCTCAACGGCCCATGCAGGAACGCTTTTGGCTGCCCGCATCTCGCCTTGTAAGCTACGGATGGCGTCACGCACAGCTTTTACGCCATGTTGTTGTATGGCCGGTCCGAGCTGTGAGTCGCTAAGCAACGTATCCACCGCCGGTAGATCACGTAGTTCGGGCATATTTAACCGCTGGTTGTGAGACTGTAATTGTGTGGCGCTAAGTTTACTTCTAGGGGAAATGTGGGCCAATGAGTTTATTATGCTAAGCCTCAACAGATCAGCAGGAGCAGTCCGTGAGTGATACAGGCACACACAAGCCACACCTAGACCTTCCCGCCGATGGGCGCGATTGGGGTGAACTTAAAGACCAAATGATGAGTATGGGTGGCGCCGACGTGGACTGGCGCGGTGGTAAGGCTGCTGTTTACGTGTTTCATTCCGGTGATGACGTAATGCAGGTAGCGCATGATGCTTACGGCATGTTCATTGCGGAAAATGGGCTTGGGCCTGCGGCCTTTCCCAGCTTGAAGCGCATGGAAAGCGAAGTGGTCAGCATGGCGTTGTCCTTGCAGCAGGCTCCGGACGGTGCGGCGGGGTGCATGACCTCAGGTGGTTCTGAAAGTATTTTGTTGGCGATCAAAGCCTGCCGCGACCATGTGGCGGCTCACAAGCCGGTCCACGGAACGCCGGAAATTGTTGCGCCTTACAGCGTACATCCGGCGTTTGACAAAGGTGCGCACTTGATGGGGTTGCGCGTGGTGCGAGTACCGTGTGCAGAGGATTTTAAGGCTGATGTGACCGCGATGGAAAACGCCATCACCGACAACACGGTGATGCTGGTTGGCTCCGCACCCTGTTTTCCATACGGCCTGATCGATCCGATTGAAGACCTTAGCGATCTCGCCACGCGCCGCAATCTGTGGTTGCACGTCGATGCTTGCGTGGGTGGTTATCTCAATCCCTTCATGCGCGCTATATCCGCGCAGACCATAGAAGCTTATGATTTTAGCCTACCCGGCGTCAGTTCCATGTCGTTGGATCTGCACAAATACGGCTACGCAGCCAAAGGTGCATCTACGGTGTTGTATCGCGCCAAGACGCTGCGTGATGCCCAAGTGTTTCACTTTTCAGATTGGCCATGCGGGCACATGTATACCCCCACTTTTGCCGGCACGCGTCCTGGCGGCGCCATCGCGGCAGCATGGGCGGTGCTCAATTTTCTTGGTCGTGAGGGTTATGAAGATCGCGCTCGCAGGATTGATGATGCGCGCCTGCAGTTGTTGAGCGGTTGTGAGCAGCTGGGCCTGAGGGTGTATGGCGAGCCCAAGTTGTCCATCGTCGGATTTGGCAGTGATGCTGACGATATTCTCGCGGTAGGTGAGGGTTTGTACGCGGACGGTTGGTTCTCTTCCCGGCTGCAAGACCCGGACGGCATCCAGTACATGATTTCGCCGGAACACCAACGCACTATGCCAGCCTATCTCGAGGTGCTGGGAAAACACCTAGCGGACGTCCGCAGCGGGGTCCGCAGCCGCCGCAGCGGCGACGTTTCGTACAGTTAGTCGATGTCCAAAATACTTGTATTTTGGACATCGACTTCGAGCGCATGGATAGCGCGAGCCAAAAACCGTAGGTTTTTGAGAGGGTTGCGTAGCAACCCGTGGGAAGAAATTGTCATGGATGACAATTTCTGGACAAGAACCAGTTAGAGCGGAGCAAGAGATTGGCGAATACAGATTTAAGCGGACGCAGGGTTGCCTTTATCGGCCTCGGGGTAATGGGTTACCCCATGGCAGGACACTTGGCTCTACAGGGCGCTGAAGTGGCGGTGTACAACCGTACTGCCAGCAAAGCAGACCAGTGGTTGGATGAATATCAGGGTGAAGCTGACGCCAGTTTACGTGCAGCTGCAACACCTGCGGCCGCTGCTGCGGGCGCGGAAGTGGTGTTCATGTGCGTGGGGAATGATGACGACGTGCGCGCAGTTGCTCTGGGCGAGGAGGGTGCGCTTGCCGGGATGGGCGCAGACACATCGCTGGTAGATCACACCACCGCCTCTCAGGAACTCGCTGTGGAGCTGGATATTGCCTGTGCAGAGCAAGGTGTAGGCTTTTTAGACGCGCCGGTATCTGGCGGCCAGGCGGGGGCAGAAAACGGCGTGCTGACGGTAATGGCGGGAGGGCGACCGGAAGACTTTGAACGCGCAGACGAGTTTTTTGGCGCTTATGCCAAGAAGAGCGCCTTACTCGGCCCGGCGGGTGCTGGGCAACTCACCAAGATGGTGAACCAAATCTGCATCGCCGGTGTACTGCAGGGGTTGGCGGAAGGCATCCACTTTGCGCAACGCGCAGAGTTAGACATCGCTCAAGTGGTGGATGTGATTGCCCAAGGGGCAGCACAGTCCTGGCAGATGGAAAACCGCAGCCCTACGATGGCTGAAGATGAGTTTGAATTCGGTTTTGCGGTCAACTGGATGCGCAAAGATTTGGGTATAGCCCTGCGTACCGGCGAAGGATTGGGCGCGCGCTTGCCGCTAACCGCACTGGTGGATCAGTTTTACGGCGATGTACAGGCCATGGGGGGCGGACGCTGGGACACGTCTAGTCTGCTGCGCAGACTAACGCGCCCTTGATGGTAGCCCCTGCTGCCCACTGCCTACTGCAATTGATAGGATCAGCGTGACTCAATGGCGACGTAGTCGCGCTGGGTAGAGCCTTTGTACAATTGGCGTGGCCGGCCAATTTTATAGGGGTGGCTGACCATTTCGTTCCAGTGGGCAATCCAACCCGGTGTGCGGCCGGTGGCAAAGATGCCGGTGAACATTTCCACTGGAATGCCAATGGCCTTCAAAATGATGCCCGAGTAGAAATCAACATTCGGGTACAGTCGCTTGCTGACAAAATACTCGTCTTCTAACGCAATCTGCTCCAACCGTTGTGCCATTTTCAGGATGGGGTCGTCTTCCACGCCCAACTCACCCAGCACCTCATGGCAGGTTTGCTGCATCACTTTGGCGCGCGGGTCGTAGTTTTTATACACCCGGTGACCAAAACCCATGATGCGGAAAGGATCATTCGGGTCTTTGGCTTTCTTGATGTAGGTGTCGATGTTATCAACGCTGCCAATCTCGTTCAGCATGGTCAGCACCGCCTCGTTGGCGCCACCGTGGGAGGGGCCCCACAAGGCCGCGATGCCGGCGGCTACACATGCAAAAGGATTGGCACCGGTGGATCCTGCCAATCGCACCGTGGATGTTGACGCGTTTTGTTCGTGATCCGCATGCAGCAGGAAGATGCGATCCATGGCCCGCGCAAGCGTGGGGCTCACGACGTAATCTTCACACGGTGTGGCGAACATCATATGCAGGAAATTTTCTGCATAACTCAAGTCGTTGCGCGGATACATAAACGGTTGGCCCAGTGAGTGTTTGTAACTCATGGCGGCCAGCGTCGGCATCTTGGCGATCAATCGGTGGGCGGTGATGGTGCGATGCTCGGGGTTATCGATGTCCAACGAGTCATGATAAAACGCGGACAAAGCCCCGGTGACGCCGCACATGATGGCCATTGGGTGCGCATCCCGGCGAAACCCCTGAAAGAAGTGGCGCAGCTGCTCGTGCACCATGGTGTGGTTTTTGATGGTGTGCACAAACTGGTCATTTTCCGCTTTGTTCGGCAAGTGGCCGTTTAGCAGTAGGTAACAGAGTTCCAGGTGATTTGATTGTTCGGCCAGCTGATCGATGGGATACCCGCGGTGCAGCAAAATGCCCTGGTCGCCGTCAATGTAGGTAATTTCTGATTCGCACGATGCGGTGGAGACAAAACCCGGGTCGTAAGTGAAGTAACCCTGGGAAGTGAGCTTGCCAACATCGATGACATCTGGGCCTTCGGAGCCTCCATAGATAGGCAGCTCAATGGGTTCAGCCGCTCCCTCAATCGAAAGCGTGGCTGTCTTTTTGGCTTCGTTCGCCATGAATCCTCCCAGAATAAAACGACGGCAGATATTGTTATATTTTTTTGATTATGCCCCTTGCGAGCTCAGACTGCGACGGGGCGAGGACGTATTAAACGTGATTAGTTGTAAGTGTCAAATCTTCGTCACGTCCAACTGCCCGACAGCCTGTGCAGAACTTGGCTTTGCGCCGCAACATCTCTAGAATTGCGCTGCCTGCACATACCCATTGTGAGCGTCGTTGCACGAGCGCCTCACATCACGTCGCACGCGGATCTTATAGTTCGAATCTAGTTGGGATTAGACACATGCAGACAGATCGTCCTGTCAACTTAAACTTGTTCAAAATGTCGTGGCCGTTAGCCGCGATCACCTCCATCACCCATCGCATTACGGGTGTTGTTTTGTTTGTCGGCGTGGCCTTTGGTTTATATGCCTTGGACCTCGCGCTGTCCTCCCCCGCGGGATTTGATGAAGCCGCGGTGTTGATCCAGCAACCTTTGGCCAGATTCATACTGTTTGGTTTGTTGTTAGCGCTGGTGTATCACTTTGTTGCCGGTGTGAAGCATCTGCTGTTGGATTTCCATATGGGTGATTCGCTGGAAGCCGCACGCATCGGCGCAGTGGTGGTCATTGTCGCCACCATTGTCATCACCGCTGTGTTAGGAGCATTGTTATGGTAACCCAAGCACTCAGTTTGTCCCGCAGCGGACTCACGGATTTTGTTGTCCAACGGGTGACCGCGGTCATCCTCGGTGCTTACAGTCTTTGTTTGCTGGGCTTTTTTCTCGGTGACAACGTCAACCACGCCGGTTTGGTGGCGTTTTTCTGGTCACCGAGCATGCAGATCTTCAGCACCTTGGCGGTGCTCTCTATCGCCGCTCACGCTTGGATTGGTATGTGGACCATCGGCACAGATTATCTGCGGCCCGCGCACATCGGTGGTATGGCCACCGCCATTCGCTTTGTCTACCAGATCCTCTGCCTGTTGGCTTTATTTGTTTATCTGGTGTGGGCGATGCGCCTGGTCTGGCAGTTTTAAGAGGTTTTGAAATGGCAACTCTGAGAAAAATGGAATTCGACGGTGTAATCGTCGGTGGCGGCGGCGCGGGTATGCGAGCCGCGCTGCAATTAGCCCAGTCTGGTTTAAACACGGCGGTCATCTCTAAAGTTTTTCCCACGCGCTCCCATACGGTGTCTGCCCAAGGCGGGATCACGTGCGCCATCGCCAGCGACGATCCGAATGACGATTGGCGCTGGCACATGTACGACACGGTTAAAGGTTCTGATTACATCGGTGATCAGGACGCCATTGAATACATGTGTTCCGAAGGCCCCCAAGCGGTGTTTGAAATGGAACACATGGGTTTGCCGTTTTCGCGCACGGAAAGCGGGCGTATATATCAGCGTCCCTTTGGCGGCCAATCAAAAGACTTTGGTAAAGGTGGCCAAGCTGCGCGCACGTGCGCGGCGGCGGACCGTACCGGACACGCTCTGCTACACGCGTTGTATCAGGGTAACATGAAAGCCAACACAACCTTCTTAAACGAATGGTTTGCCGTTGACCTGGTGAAAAACCAAGATGGCGTAATTACCGGCGTGATTGCCATTTGTATGGAAACCGGCGAAACGGTGTACGTAAAATCGCGCGGCACGGTGTTGGCCACCGGCGGGGCAGGGCGCATTTATGCCTCCACCACCAACGCTCTGATGTGCACCGGCGATGGCGCCGGTATGGCGCTGCGCGCAGGCTTGCCCATGCAAGACATGGAGATGTGGCAGTTCCATCCCACCGGCATCCACGGTGCCGGTACCTTGGTGACCGAAGGGTGCCGGGGTGAAGGCGGATACTTGATCAACAAAGATGGTGAACGTTTCATGGAACGCTACGCACCCACCGCCAAAGACTTGGCAGGCCGGGATGTCGTTGCCCGCTCCATGATCATCGAGATTCTCGAAGGGCGTGGCTGTGGTCCAGAAGCGGATCACGTGTTCTTAAAGCTTGACCATCTCGGCGAAGAGGTGCTCAACAGCCGCTTGCCCGGTATTTTGGAGTTGTCGCGTACCTTTGCCCACGTCGATCCGGTAAAAGAGCCCATTCCTGTAGTACCCACTTGCCACTACATGATGGGTGGTATTCCGACCCAGGTGAGCGGCCAGGCATTGACGCAAAACGCCGCGGGTGAAGACCTGCCGGTCGAAGGGTTGTATTCCGCCGGAGAAGCGGCCTGCGTATCGGTACATGGCGCCAATCGGTTGGGCGGCAACTCTCTACTCGACCTCATTGTGTTTGGCCGTGCTGCCGGTATGCACATCGAAGAAGTGATGCGTCAGGGCGTGTCCTACCGCGAAGCCAGTGATTCGGACATAGAAGCGTCGATGGCCCGTTTGAGCCGCTGGAACGAGTCCACCGATGGTGAATCTGTGGACAGCCTCAAAAAAGAGCTGCAGACGGTCATGCAGAATAGCTTCGGCGTGTTCCGCACGGAGGAGCACATGCAAACAGGAATTCAGGAGCTGGCCGACCTGCGTGAACGCATCGGCAAGGCCCATTTGCCGGACAAGTCAATGGCGTTTAATACCGCGCGTTTAGAAGCCCTGGAGTTAGATAACCTTCTGGAAGTGGCTGAAGCCACCGCTATTGCGGCAGAAGGCCGTAAAGAAAGTCGGGGCGCCCACGCGCGCGACGACTATCAAGAGCGCGACGATGAAAACTGGTTGAGCCATTCGCTGTACTTCCCCGAAGGCAAGCGTTTGGCCAAGCGAGGGGTAAATTTTGAGCCAAAAACAGTACCCACTTTTGAGCCCATGGAGCGCGTTTACTAGGGCTTCTTTTTCAGGATTTAGACATGCAAGTTAGTATTTATCGTTACAACCCGGACGTTGATGAAGTGCCCAGCATGCGCGACATGCAGGTGGATCTACCGGAAGGCAAAGACCTGATGGTGTTGGATGTGCTGGCGCTGCTGAAAACTCAGGATCCTACCCTGAGTTATCGCCGCTCCTGCCGCGAAGGGGTGTGTGGCTCCGATGGCATGAACATGAATGGCAAAAATGGCTTGGCCTGTATCACGCCGGTTTCGGAAGTGGCCAAGGGCGGCAAGCTGATCTTGCGACCGTTGCCGGGTTTACCCGTGGTCCGTGATCTCGTGGTCGACATGACGCAGTTTTATCGCCAGTACGAAAAAGTTCAGCCGTTCCTGATCAACAACACGCCGCCTCCGGCGCAAGAGCGCCTGCAATCGCCGGAAGATCGTGCGGAATTAGACGGCTTGTATGAGTGCATCTTGTGTGCCTGTTGCTCCACGTCATGCCCATCGTTTTGGTGGAACCCGGACAAGTTTATTGGCCCCGCGGGTTTGTTGCAGGCTTATCGCTTTCTTGCGGATTCTCGCGACACGGCCACGGCTGACCGCTTGGCGGCTTTGGATGATCCGTTTAGCGTATTCCGCTGTCGCGGCATCATGAACTGTGTCAACGTGTGTCCAAAGGGACTGAACCCAACTCGGGCGATAGGTAAAATCCGCACCATGCTGATGCAGCAAGGGACTTAGAAACAGTTTTGTAAGATTAAAAGCCCGTCGCGATGTCCTCGCGATGGGCTTTTGTCCTTTTTAGGTCAGCGGACCAAGGTAACGGACCAAGGTAAAGAGGTGAGGCAATGACAGATTCGTTTATGCAGCGCATGCTGAAAAGCTCCCACCTTGGGGGGCAGAACGCCGCCTACATCGAGACAATGTATGAAGCGTTTTTAGACGATCCCAATACCGTGCCGAACAACTGGCGCAGCTATTTTGAGCAACTGCCCACCGTAGAGGGGGTGATTGGGCCGGATACACCTCACTCGGCCGTGGTAAACCATTTTGAACGTTTAGGCCGCAATCGCCTCAAGGCACGGCCGGAAAAAGTTGCCACCAGTATCTCCTCTGAGCACGAAACCAAGCAGATGCGGGTGCAAGACCTGGTTTCAGCCTATCGCCACCGCGGCCACAAAAAAGCAGACATTGACCCCCTGGGCATGATGGAGCGTCCCAGCATGCCCGTACTGGATTTGGCCTATCACCATCTATCACCTGCGGATTTGGACGAAACGTTCTCGACGGGTACGTTTCACTACGGCGATGGCTCCGCCAAGTTACGCGATCTGGTAGATGCCCTAGAACAGACTTATTGCGGTTCCATCGGCGCGGAGTACATGCACATTGTTGATGCCGGAGAACAACTGTGGGTGCAACAACGCTTGGAGTCTGGCCGGGGACGCCCCAGCTTTAGTGCTGAGCAGAAGCGCTCGATCTTAGAGCGCCTGACCGCTGCGGAAGGGTTAGAAAAATACCTGCACCGGCGCTATCCGGGGACCAAACGTTTTGGTTTGGAAGGCGGCGAAAGTCTCATCCCGATGCTGCACGAATTGTTACAGCGTTTGGGTTCACATGGGGTGATCGAAGCGGTCATCGCCATGGCGCACCGTGGCCGTTTAAACGTGTTGGTGAATGTGCTGGGCAAAAACCCCGCGGAGCTGTTTGATGAGTTTGATGGGCGCGTGGTGCCGGACAAAGGTTCCGGTGACGTTAAATACCATCAGGGTTTCTCATCCAATGTGATGACCCCGGGCGGTGAGATGCACTTGGCGCTAGGGTTTAACCCGTCCCATCTGGAGATTGCGGGCCCGGTAGTGGAAGGCAGCGTGCGCGCACGCCAAGACCGTCGCCGGGATTACTCCGGTGATTTGGTGGCGCCTATCCTGATCCATGGAGATGCTGCGTTTGCAGGTCAAGGCGTGGTGATGGAAACCTTCCAAATGTCCCAGACCCGAGGGTTCAAGACCGGGGGCACGGTACATATCATCATCAACAACCAGATTGGTTTCACCACCCACCGCCAGATAGACGCGCGTTCAACGGAATATTGCACAGAGGTGGCGAAAATGGTGCAAGCGCCAATCTTGCACGTGAACGGAGACGATCCGGAAGCGGTGGTGTTTGCCACACAGTTGGCGGCGGACTACCGCATGGAGTTCCGCAAAGATGTGGTCATCGACTTGGTTTGTTACCGCCGCCGCGGCCACAACGAATCCGAAGAGCCGATGAAAACGCAGCCGCAGATGTACCAACGCATCCGCTCACATCCGACCACCCACAGTATCTACGTCGACCGACTGGCGGCAGAAGGGATTGTCTCGAAGGCGGAAGCTGAGCAGATGGCCGACGCCAACCGCGAAAAGCTGGAAACCGGCGGCAATGTGGCTTTGTCCATTGTGCATGAACCCGATGAAAAATTGTTTGTGGATTGGAACCCCTATCTCGGCCACGGTTGGGAAACCCCGGTAGACACCACCTTTGATAAGGCGCGCTTCAAAGAACTCGCCGGCAAGTTGGGTAACTTGCCGGAAGGTTTTGCGGTGCATCGACAAGTACAGAAGATTTTGGAAGACCGGCACCGCATGGCAGCCGGGGCGATGCCGGTGAATTGGGGTTTTGCCGAAGTGATGGCGTACGCAACTTTGATTGATCAAGGTGTACCGGTGCGTCTCACGGGGCAAGACGTAGGCGTCGGCACCTTTTCTCATCGTCACGCCGCCCATCATCACCAAAAAACGGGCAAACGTATCATCCCGCTTAATCTGCTGCGCGAGAATGTAACCTTTGATCTCTACGACTCGCTGCTGTCAGAAGAGGCGGTATTGGCATTTGAGTACGGCTACGCCACCACCGCACCTAATACCTTGGTGGTCTGGGAGGCGCAATTTGGAGATTTTGCCAACGGCGCTCAAGTGGTCATCGACCAGTTCATCAGTTCTGGCGAAACCAAGTGGCAACGCTTGTGTGGGTTAACCATGTTGCTGCCCCATGGCTTTGAAGGCGCTGGGCCGGAACACTCTTCAGCCCGCCTCGAGCGTTTTCTGCAACTGTGCGCCGAACACAATATGCAGGTCTGCGTGCCGTCGACACCGGCGCAGGTGTTCCACATGCTGCGGCGTCAAGCGCTAAGACCCACGCGTATCCCCCTCGTGGCATTGACACCCAAAAGCCTGCTGCGCCACAAGTTAGCGGTGTCTCCGTGGGAGGCCATGTGTGAAGGCCACTTTCGCAACGTGATCGGTGAAATAGACGACATCGATCCAGAGGGGGTAGATCGCTTGGTGCTGTGCAGCGGCAAGGTTTACTACGATTTGTTGGAAGCGCGCCGAGCCGCAGAGTCGACCAACATTGTCATCATGCGGCTAGAGCAGCTGTATCCGTTCCCGGAAGAAGAGTTTGCGCGCAAGATAGCGCCCTATAAGCACTTAAAAGAAGTGGTCTGGTGCCAAGAAGAGCCCATGAACCAAGGTGCCTGGTACGCCATGCAGCACCGCCTGCGACGCGGCATATTGGCACAAGATGAAAATCTCTATCTGGCGTATGCCGGCCGCGAAGCTTACGCAGCGCCGGCTGTGGGTTATGCCAGCGTGCACAACGAACAACAAGCGCAACTGGTGCAAGACGCGCTGTTTGGCTAGCTAACAAGGTAATCAACAATATGGAAATTAAGGCGCCAACTTTTCCCGAATCCATCACCGAAGGCACCGTTGCCCAATGGCACAAACAGCCGGGAGAGGCGGTGCGACGCGATGATTTGCTGGCAGACATCGAAACGGACAAAGTGGTCATCGAAGTAGTAGCACCTGACGATGGTGCGCTCACCGAGATCCTCAAAGCCGAAGGTGACATCGTAGAGTCGGAAGAGGTGATTGCGCTGTTTGAGGCAGGCTCAGCCGCAGTCGCTCCACCTTCAGTGAGTGAAGAAGACGATGAAGAAGAAGGCGAATTGACCGGGGTAGATGCCATCGCCAGCCCCGCTGCCCGCAAACTTGCAGCCGAAGCCGACTTTGACATCAGCAGCGTCACCGGCACCGGTCGCAACGGACGTGTGACCAAGGAAGATGTGGCGCGCGCCATTGCATTGATGCCACAGCAAGCTCTGGTGGAAGACACGCCGCCCACAGCACCGGCGCCGGCGGTCACAGCGCCCGATGCTGCTGGACCTGAGGCATTGTTTAACGAAGGCATGCTGGAAGGTATGGGCGAGCGCGTTGAGCGGCGCGTCCCCATGACTCGGCTGCGCGCCACCATCGCCCGCCGCATGGTGGAAGCACAGCACAATGCCGCCATGCTCACCACTTTCAATGAGGTGGATATGTCCCCGGTGATGGCTTTGCGTAAGCAGTACCAGGACGAATTTCAAAAAGCCCACAACGGCACACGTTTGGGATTTATGTCGTTTTTTGTCCGCGCTTGTACCGAAGCGCTGAAGCGCTTCCCGGCGGTAAATGCTTCTATCGACGGCAATGACATTGTGTACCACGGCTACTATGACATAGGTGTGGCTGTCTCCACCGAGCGCGGCCTGGTGGTGCCGGTGGTACGCGAAGCCGATGCCTTGAGCCTGGCGCAAATTGAAGATCAGATAAACGCCTACGGTGAAAAGGCGCGTGACGGCAAGTTGGCGCTGGAAGATATGGCCGGGGGCACATTCACCATCTCCAACGGGGGTGTATTTGGCTCGCTGATGTCCACACCCATTCTCAACGCGCCGCAAACCGGTGTGTTGGGTATGCACAAAATCCAAGACCGCGCGGTGGTGGTGGACGGTGAAGTTGTGGTGCGACCGATGATGTATCTGGCGCTGTCATACGATCATCGGCTCATCGACGGACGCGAAGCGGTACAATTTCTGGTGGCGATCAAAGGCATGATCGAAGATCCGGCACGAATTTTATTGGAACTGTAAAACATGAGTGAACACTACGACGTCATAGTTATTGGGGCGGGACCGGCCGGTTACGAAGCTGCCATTCGCTGTGCCCAACTGGGTTTGAATACCGCCTGTATCGAAAAAGACAAAGGCAAGGATGGTGAGCCAACGTTGGGCGGCACTTGTCTGAACTGGGGTTGTATCCCCTCAAAGGCACTGTTGGATGCTTCGCACAAGTACGTCGAAGCCAGCCAACACTTTGCGGAAATTGGCATCAACGCACCGGACGTGAGCGTGGATGTCCCAAAAATGATTGAGCGCAAAGATGAGGTGGTGAAAGGCCTCACCGGCGGCATCAAGGGGTTGTTCACCGGCAACGGCGTGACTCCTTTGTACGGCACGGGGAAGTTGCTGGCCAATCGTCAGGTGTCTTTTACCCCGCATGACGGCGCGGAACAGATTCTGCAGGCGGAGCATGTCATTTTGGCCGCCGGTTCCGTACCCGTGGCGATCCCGCCGGCGCCGCTCGACGGCGACCGCATTGTGGATTCCACCGGCGCCCTCGACTTTACCGAGGTCCCCGCTCGCTTAGGTGTGATCGGTGCTGGAGTGATTGGGCTTGAGTTGGGTAGCGTGTGGAATCGCCTTGGCGCCGAAGTGGTGGTGCTAGAGGCGTTGGAAGAGTTCCTGCCGATGGCGGACGAACGTATTGCTCGCGACGCCAAAAAGATCCTCACCGGCCAAGGTTTGGACATACGCTTGGGTACCCGTGTTACCGGTGCCGAGGTCAGCGGTGATGAAGTGGTGGTCAGCTATCAAGACAAAGATGGGGATCAATCCTTAAGTGTCGACAAGTTGATTGTTGCAGTCGGCAGGCGACCCTATACAGAAGGTCTGCTGGCGCCCGATTGCGGGGTCAACCTCGACGAGCGCGGCTTCCTCTACGTGAATGATCTGTGCCAAACAGATGCGCCCAACGTATACGCGGTAGGGGATGTTGTACGCGGGCCGATGCTTGCCCACAAAGGTGGCGAGGAAGGTGTCATGGTGGCCGAACGCATCGCCGGATTTAAGCCTTTGGTCAACTACGACACTATTCCCAACGTCATCTATACGCATCCGGAAATAGCTTGGGTGGGGAAAACCGAGCAACAGCTCAAAGCTGACGGCGAAAATTACACGGTGGGTAGCTTTCCCTTTGCCGCCAGCGGCCGCGCGTTAGCCGCCAACGATACCCAGGGTATGGTGAAGGTGATTGCGGATGCAGACACTGACCGTTTGCTCGGTGTGCACGTCCTCGGCCCCCAGGCCTCTGAGTTGATTGCCCAGGCGGTGATCGCCATGGAGTTTGATGCCAGTGCCGAAGATTTGGGGCTGATTATGTTTGCCCACCCAACGCTGTCCGAGGCGGTGCATGAAGCGGCCCTGGGTGTTTCCGGGCATGCCATACATATGATCAATCGCAAGAAGAAGTAACAAAATCTGTTGGAGGGATGATTTAAGTGAATTTACATGAATACCAGGCCAAGGGTCTGTTCGCTGAATACGGCTTGCCGGTATCGGAAGGTTACGCCGTCGACACCGCGGATGAAGCCGTGGCAGCAGCGGAGAAGATTGGCGGTGAACGCTGGGTGGTTAAGGTGCAAGTGCATGCCGGCGGTCGCGGTAAGGCCGGCGGGGTGAAACTGGCGGACACGCTGGATGAAGTGCGCGACTTTGCCAACAACTGGATAGGTAAGAATTTAGTGACCTTCCAGACCGATGAAAACGGTCAGCCGGTCAGCAAAATTTATGTCGAAAGTTGCACGGACATAGACACGGAATTGTATTTGGGTGCGGTTGTCGACCGCGGCAGTCGCCGTGTGGTGTTTATGGCGTCTACCGAAGGCGGCGTAGAAATTGAAAAAGTCGCTGAGGAAACACCGGAGAAAATTCTGCGCGCGGAGATTGATCCATACACCGGCGCGCTGCCGTACCAAGGCCGCGAACTGGCCTTTAAGCTCGGCCTCAAGGGCCCGCAGATCCGTCAGTTCACCGACTTGTTTATGGGTTTGGCCAAATTGTTTCAAGAACTCGATTGCTCTCTGCTCGAGATTAACCCGCTGGTGGTGACTGCGGAAGGCAACATTCACTGCTTGGATGCAAAGGTCAACATCGACGGCAATGCGCTGTACCGACAGCCACGTCTGGCAGAAATGAACGACCCATCACAAGAAGACGAACGCGAAGCCCAAGCGGCCGAGTACAGCCTCAACTACGTAGCGCTGGATGGCACCATAGGTTGTATGGTGAACGGCGCAGGCCTGGCCATGGGCACCATGGATCTGGTTAAGCTGCACGGCGGCAACCCGGCAAACTTTCTTGACGTCGGTGGCGGCGCCACCAAGGAGGCGGTTGCTGAAGCCTTTAAGATCATCTTATCCGATGACGCCGTAACCGCGGTTTTAATCAATATTTTTGGCGGTATTGTCAGCTGTGCCACCATCGCTGAAGGCATCATTGGTGCGGTGGAAGAAGTGGGCGTTGAAGTGCCTGTGGTGGTGCGGTTTGAAGGCAACAACTCCGAGTTAGGGCGCAAAACGCTTGCAGACAGCGGGCTGAACATCATACCCGGAGAATCGTTGGTGGATGCCGTTCAAAAAGCGGTAGCGGCCGCAGCGGGAGGTCAAGCATGAGTATTTTGATCGACAAAAACACCAAAGTCATTTGCCAAGGGTTTACCGGTTCGCAAGGGACCTTACACAGCGAACAGGCGTTGGCGTACGGCACCCAATTGGTGGGCGGGGTAACACCGAGTAAAGGCGGCAGCGAGCACCTGGGACTGCCGGTGTTTGATACCGTCGCCGATGCGGTAGCGGCAACCGGAGCAACGGCCTCGGTGATTTACGTCCCGGCGGGGTTTTGTAAAGACTCAATTTTAGAGGCGTTAAACGCAGGCATCGAGTTGATTGTCTGTATCACCGAAGGTATTCCGACGCTGGACATGTTGACGGTCAAGGCACGTTTGGATGTCAGTAACGCGCGCATGATAGGCCCCAACTGCCCGGGTGTGATTACCCCGGGTGAATGTAAGATCGGCATCATGCCCGGCGACATCCACCTGCCGGGTAAAGTAGGGATTGTGTCCCGGTCCGGCACATTAACCTACGAAGCGGTGAAACAAACCACGGACCGTGGGTTTGGCCAAAGCACTTGCGTTGGCATTGGCGGTGACCCAATTCCAGGCAGCCACTTCATCGATGTGCTGGGTATGTTCCAGGAAGATCCGGACACCGAAGCCATTGTCATGGTGGGGGAAATTGGCGGTACCGCGGAAGAGGAGGCGGCCGCGTTTATCAAAGCCAACGTCACCAAGCCGGTGGTGGGTTACATTGCTGGGGTGACCGCGCCTCCGGGTAAACGCATGGGCCACGCAGGTGCCATCATTGCCGGCGGCAAAGGTACAGCGGATGAAAAGTTCGCTGCATTAGAAGATGCCGGTGTACGCACTGTGCGTAGTCTGGCGGAGATTGGTGATGCTCTGGCCGAGGTCACCGGCTGGAGTTAGCACTCAAGTTTTTTAACCAACTGATAATCAAATAGTTATGAGCGAAACCACTAATCAATCTGAACAAGCCGAGACTGTCGAAACCCATAACTTTCAAACTGAAGCCAAGCAACTCCTAAAGTTAATGATCCACTCCCTGTACTCGAACCGGGAGATCTTCTTACGCGAGCTGATTTCAAACGCCTCGGACGCCATCGATAAACTGCGCTTCAAAGCCATCGAAGCGCCGGATTTGCTTGGCGACGATCCGGACTACCATATTGATATCACCTTCGATAAAGACGCTAAAACCCTCACCATCGCCGATAACGGCATCGGCATGACACGGCAGGAAGTGATTACCAACCTCGGCACCATCGCTAAATCGGGTACCGCGGAATTCCTCGCCACCTTAACCGGTGATCAAGCGAAAGATGCGCAATTAATTGGCCAGTTTGGCGTGGGTTTTTATTCTGCCTTTATGGTCGCTGACGAGGTCGAAGTACGGACCCTCGGCGCCGGGGCAGAGCAGGGTGTACGCTGGCGGTCAGCCGGCGAAGACGCCTACGAATTGGAGGACATTGACGGGCTTAGCCGTGGTACCCAAGTGATTCTGCACCTGCAGGAAGATGCCTTAGATTTTGCCGACGATTTCCGCCTGCGTAGTGTGGTGCGCAAATACTCCGACCACATCGGTGTGCCGGTGCGTATGCTGCAACAAACACCGCCAGGTGACCCCGACTCCGAAGAGCAAGCGCAAGACACAACGCTTGAGTTTGAAGCGGTCAACTCTGCCAAGGCGCTGTGGACCCGCTCCCGCAGTGAGGTCGAGGACGAAGAATATAAGGAGTTCTACAAGCACGTCTCCCACGACTTCGAAGACCCGCTGAGTTGGAGCCACAATCGAGTCGAAGGCAAACTCGAATACACCAGTTTGCTGTATATCCCCAAACGCGCGCCGTTCGATCTATACAACCGCGAAGCCCCGCGGGGATTAAAACTCTATGTACAGCGCGTGTTTATCATGGATGACGCGGAACAGTTTTTGCCGCTGTACCTGCGCTTCATTAAGGGTGTGGTCGACTCCAACGACTTACCGCTCAATGTCTCTCGGGAAATTCTGCAGCAGGACGATCGGGTGACGTCGATCCGCAACGCGCTGACCAAGAGGGTGTTGAGCATGCTCGACAGCATGGCAAAAAAAGAACCCGAACAGTACCAGGCGTTTTGGGATGAATTTGGCGAAGTGCTGAAAGAAGGTGCGGGCGAAGATTTTGCCAACCGCGAAGCGTTGTCTAAGTTGTTACGCTTTGCCACCACAAAAACCGACGGCCCGGCAAAAACCGTCAGTCTCGATGCATACCTGGAGCGCAAAGCCGAAAATCAAGAATCAATCTACTACATCTGCGCGGAAACCTACGAGACCGCGAGCCGCAGCCCGCACTTGGAAGTATTCAAAGACAAAGACGTTGAAGTGCTGTTGATGTTTGACCGCATCGACGAGTGGCTCATGAGTATGTTGACCCAATACAACGACATCTCTTTTGTCGACGTCATGCGCGACGACGTCAGCTTACCCGGCGAGGTCAATTCCGCAGAGGACAGCGACGATGCCGAGGGGACAGAGGGGACAAAGGAAGGGGCTGAAGAAGACGAGACTTCACCCCTGGCAGAGCGCATCACCACGGCGTTGGCAGATAAAGTAGAAAAAGTGCGTCCCTCTAAACGTCTGACCCAATCACCGGCTTGTTTGGTGTTGGCGGACTACGCCATGGGCGTGCAGATGCGCAAAATTATGGAAGCCAGCGGGCAGGCCATGCCGGAAAGCAAACCCATTTTTGAGTTTAATCCCGAGCACCCGTTGCTGCAGCGTCTGGACAGTGAAAGTGACGAAGATCGTTTCGCCGAATTGGTTGGCATCCTGTTTGATCAGGCGAGCCTGGCGGAAGGCGGCACCTTGGCGGACCCTGGCGCCTATGTAGAACGCCTAAATCGGCTGCTGCTTGACTTGCTCGACAGCTGATCAGTACCTTTTGTTGATGCCCACCATCGGCTCGCTGATCGAATCGATCTCCCAGCGGTTTGAGCAAGCAGCCTTAAGTTATGGGCACGGCACCGATAATGCTTGGGATGAAGCGGTGGCGTTGGTGCTTGGGATCAGTGGTGCCGCAGATGAACAGGCTTCGCTTGCCTTGACGTTGACCTCAGCCCAGGCTGAAGCGTGTGAACAGGCGGCGGGGTTGCGCATCGATAGCCGCCAACCATTGGCCTATATCCTCGGGCGCTGCACCTACATGGGTTATGAGTTTTTGGTGCGGCCCGGTGTGTTGGTGCCGCGCTCGCCCATTGGTTACCTGCTGTGGGATGGGTTACAACCGTGGTTGCCGCACAAGGTCGAGCGTGTTTTGGATCTATGCTGTGGCGGCGGTTGTCTTGGTATTCTGGCGGCGCATCGCTTTCCGGGCGCCCACGTCACCTTGGTGGATGTGGATGAAGCCGCTGTGGCGCTGGCGGCTGACAATGTCCGCGCGCATGATTTAGCCCAGCGCGTCCAGGTTGTGCAGGAAGACGTCACCGCTGATTTAGAGCTGCCGCATCGTTATGACCTGATCCTGGCCAATCCACCCTATGTGGATGCCGCAGACGTACGCTCGTTACCGGCAGAGTACCAAGCCGAACCGGCGTTGGCGTTGGCCGCAGGCGAAGATGGTTTAAGCATCATAGGCCCGTTGATTGAAGCGTTACCGAGATGGTTGAGTGACGCTGGGTTGTTTGTCGGCGAAGTGGGTGCCAGCGCACCCGCGCTGCACAGCAAGTACCCAAACTGGCCGTTTGTCTGGCCGGAGCTGCCTCAGGGCGGGGAAGGGGTATTTCTACTTGAAGCAGCCGATCTAAGTTCCCATACTGCGCCGGATTTTTGACGCACACCTTTGCGCTTAGGACGCAGCCCACATGGCAGGAAACAGCATCGGTCAGTTGTTTACGGTGACCACCTTTGGAGAGAGCCACGGCTTGGCGCTGGGTGCCATAGTGGACGGCTGTCCTCCGGGCTTGGCATTAAGTGAGGCGGATCTGCAGCCGGATTTAGACCGTCGTCGTCCAGGTCAATCGAAATACACCACCCAACGCCGTGAGTCCGATCAGGTGCGCATTTTATCCGGCGTGTTTGAAGGTAAAACCACCGGTACTCCGATTGGCTTGCTGATTGAAAACGAAGATCAGAAGAGCAAAGACTACACCAACATCAAAGATGTCTATCGTCCCGCCCATGCCGACTACACCTACGAAAAAAAGTACGGCTTTCGCGACTATCGTGGCGGCGGGCGTTCGTCCGCGCGGGAAACCGCCATGCGGGTGGCGGCCGGCGCCATCGCCAAGAAGTACCTGGCCGAACAAGCAGGGGTCGACGTATTCGGTTACCTGTCCGGGATTGGCGACATCAGCATCACTTTTGAAGACCGCAGCCATATCGACGCCAACCCTTTTTTCTGCCCGCAGCCGGGCAAGGTGCAGGAGATTGCCGGACTGATTGATGAGCTACGCAGTGCAGGAGATTCCATCGGCGCCGAAGTGACGGTCTGTGCCACCGGTGTGCCAGTGGGTTTGGGTGAACCGGTGTTTAATCGGCTCGACGCAGATCTGGCCGGCGCACTTATGGGCATAAACGCGGTGAAAGGTGTTGAAATTGGGGACGGCATGGCAGTGGTGCAGCAACGTGGCACCCAACACCGCGACGAGATGTCTCCCGACGGGTTTTTAAGCAATCACGCGGGTGGCATCCTCGGCGGGATCAGCTCCGGTCAGGACGTGATGGCGCGTATCGCCTTAAAACCCACCAGCAGCCTCACCACCCCGGGACGCTCGGTAGACCGCAACAACAACCCGGTGGAAGTGGTGACCAAGGGCCGCCACGACCCCTGTGTCGGTATCCGCGCAACGCCGATCGCTGAAGCCATGGTGGCGCTGGTGCTCATGGATCATTTGCTGCGCCACCGCGGTCAGAACGGGTGAGAGCTTAGTCACCAAACTCGGCCACAGTCTGCAAAAACGCGCTGGCTGCATTACTCACAGCACGCGCGGGATTGGTGACGCTGCCTAGCGTGCGTGACATCGATGGGCAGTCCACCTCAATTTCGTGTAAATCCCCCACCATGCTGCGAGGCAGCACGCTCCAACCTAATCCCACACTGACCAGCATGCCAATGGTTTCCAGGTAGTTGGTCGACATGCTGGGCGTGAGGTTTATCCCTAACTCCGCAAAACGCTGCAAAACGATGCGGCCGGTGTAGGTTCCGGTGCCGGGCAAGACACAGGGCATTGCAGCCAGCTGTTGCATGCTGAGCGCGCGGGCGCGATCTGCTGAGACAAATACCAACGGGTCTTGCCAGATTTCCGCATAGTGCAGCTGATCGTCACCTGCAGGGTTTAACGTCACCACTGCAAGTTCAATGTCGCCGTGGCGCAGCATGTCGTGGGCCACTTCGGAGTCTTCAAAGGATATGTTCAATTGCACCTCAGGGTGACGGTCGGTAAACGTGCGCAAAACCGGCGCTAAGCGGTGCAGGCCGATGTGATGAGAGGTGGCCATGTTTAAAGTGCCGCTGATGTCGCGGGAGAGGTTGCGCAGCTGTTTTTCGGTATCCGCCAACATCGCCAACATTTGCTGTGCCTGGGGCACCAGGACATTACCGGCTTGGGTCAGCAACACGCGTTTGCCGACGCGATCAAACAGCTGCACCGCCAGGTCTTGCTCCAAAGCCTGGATGCGTTTGCTGACCGCGGGCTGGGTGACAAACAGCTGGTCTGCCGCCTGGGAAAACGATGCGGTCTCCGCCACGGCCATAAAGGTGCGTAAATCGTTGATGTTCATAGAATCTATAACCATACGTTATTCAAAACATAAATATAATGAATTTGTGTTATTTATTGGTCGGTCGTAGACTGCCGCGCCATCGTTTTGCAGCACAGGAGCAGCGGCATCGTGGCGGGTAAAACTCTGTACGACAAAGTCTGGGACGCGCACTTTGTGGGGCGTCGCCAAGACGGTAACAGTCTGATTTATATCGATTTGCAGCTGTTACATGAAGTGACCTCACCCCAGGCGTTTGAAGGGTTAACGCTCAACAAGCGGCCGTTATGGCGCGTGGGTGCCAACCTGGCGACGCCGGATCACAACGTGCCGACGGACCAACGTGCGTTGGGTTTGCAAGGCATCACCGATACGGTAGCGTTGGAGCAGGTCATTACCCTGGACAAAAATTGCAAAGCGTTCGGCGTGGAGCAGTTCGACATTCTCGATCGGCGCCAAGGCATCGTGCATGTGGTCGGCCCCGAGCAGGGCGCCACCATGCCGGGTATGACCATTGTGTGCGGTGATTCCCACACGTCCACCCACGGCGCTTTTGCTGCCTTGGCCCAGGGTGTAGGCACATCCGAAGTTGAGCACGTCATGGCCACGCAATGCCTGGTGCAGAACAAAGCGCGTAATTTTGCCGTGGTGGTGGACGGTGAGATGGCGCCGGGTGTCTACGCCAAAGACATCATTCTTGCCATTATTGGCCGTCTTGGCACCGCAGGCGCCACCGGACATACCCTCGAGTACATGGGTTCAACCATCCGCAATCTGTCTATGGAAGGACGCATGACGTTGTGCAACATGTCCATCGAGGCGGGCGCTCGCGCCGGTATGGTGGCGGTGGATGACACTACTATCGATTACATCCGCGGCCGGCCGTTTGCGCCAGAAGGCGCTCTGTGGCAGCAGGCGGAGCAGTACTGGCGCTCCCTGGTGAGTGATGCAGATGCTGAATTTGACCGCTCTCTAGAGTTAGATGCCGCCAGCATCAGCCCGCAAATCACCTGGGGTACCTCTCCGGAGCAGGTGGCCGGCGTAGGTGAGCGCATACCGGATCCGGATCAGTTTGACGATCCGGTGCAGAAAGAAGCGGCGCAACATGCCCTAAAATATATGGATGTAACCCCGGGCACCCCAATTACCGACATCCAATTGGATCGAGTCTTCATTGGCTCATGCACCAACGCGCGCATTGAAGACTTGCGTGCCGCCGCTGCCGTGGTGAGAGGCAAAAAAGTGGCCGCCAACGTCAAACAAGTGTTAGTGGTGCCGGGTTCCGGCCTGGTTAAGGCCCAGGCCGAAGCGGAGGGGTTGGCGCAGATATTTGTGGATGCCGGGATGCAGTGGCGGGATGCCGGTTGCTCCATGTGTTTAGCCATGAATCCGGACAAACTGGGTCCGGGTGAACACTGCGCCTCGACGTCCAACCGCAATTTTGAGGGCCGTCAGGGGCATGCCGGCCGCACCCATCTGGTCAGCCCCGCTACCGCGGCCGCAGCGGCCATCGCCGGGCATTTTGTTGACGTAAGGGAGTGGCTCTAATGCAAGCATTTACCAGTCATAAAGGCACCGTAGCACCGTTGGATCGGGTCAACGTCGATACCGACCAGATCATCCCCAAACAGTATCTGAAGTCCATCAAACGTACCGGTTTTGGCGATTACTTGTTCGACGGGTGGCGTTTTCACGATGAAGGCGACATTGGCATCACCCCCAACGAGCGGGACATCAATCACAACTTTGTGCTCAACAAACCTGCCTACCAGGGGGCGTCTGTACTGCTGGCGCGGGACAACTTTGGTTGCGGATCCTCCCGTGAACACGCCGTCTGGGCCTTGCAGGAGTTTGGCTTCCGCGCCGTGATTGCTCCGAGTTTTGCCGACATATTTTACGGTAATTGCTTTAAAAATGGTCTGTTACCAATTGTTTTAAAAGAAGAAAGTATAGAGAAGTTGTTTGCGGAAGTGGGGGCGGGCTACGAGTTGTCGATTGACCTTGCTGCCCAACAAGTGGTGGCCGCTGATGGGGCTGTGTATAGCTTCGATATCGACGCAGGTCTAAAAGAGAAAATGCTGAACGGCATGGACGACATCGCCATGACGTTGGCGGAGAAAGAACTGATTGACACATTTGAGACCAGCCACAAGCAAGCACAACCTTGGTTGTTCATGAGGGATCAAGTATGAGCGAACACAACGTATACGTACTGCCGGGCGACGGCATTGGCGCAGAGGTGATGGGACCGGCGGTGGCGGTGATGCAGGCTGCGGCTGATCAGGTTGGCTGCGCTGTCAATGTCACGCAAGGTTTGGTTGGCGGGGTGGCCATCGACGCCACCGGCTCGCCCTTGCCTGAAGAAACCCTAGCCGCCGCACAACAGGCAGATGCGGTGTTGCTCGGCGGCGTGGGGGGTCCGAAGTGGGACGACTTGCCCATGGATGCCAGGCCTGAACGGGGGTTGCTGGGGTTACGCCAGGCGCTCGGACTGTTTGCCAACCTGCGGCCCGCTTTGCTGTTTGGCCCGCTGGCGCAAGCGTCGTCGTTAAAAACCGAGCTGGTTGCAGACCTCGATATTCTCATCATCCGCGAACTCACCGGCGGCATCTATTTTGGTGAGCCCCGTGGCATCGAGATGCGCGACAACGAACGCGTTGGCTTCAATACGCTGGTGTATTCCGAGCACGAGATAGAACGCATTGCGCGGGTGGGTTTTGAATTGGCGCAGAAGCGTAATGGCCGCCTCTGCAGCGTGGACAAAGCCAATGTGCTGGACAGTTCACAGTTGTGGCGGGAAGTGGTTAGCAACCTAGCAGACGACTACCCGGACGTAGAGTTATCGCATATGTACGTCGATAACGCCGGCATGCAGTTGGTGCGTGAACCCAAACAGTTTGACGTGATTGTTACCGGCAACATGTTTGGGGACATCCTGTCCGATGTCGCCGCCATGTTGACTGGGTCGTTAGGTATGTTGCCTTCTGCCAGCCTGGCGGCCAGTGGTGTAGGCCTCTACGAGCCTGTGCATGGCACCGCGCCGGACATTGCCGGTGAGGACAAAGCCAACCCCTTAGCCACCATCTTGTCGGTGGCCATGATGTATCGCTATAGCCTGGATCAACCGGCTGCCGCAGATGCCATTGAGCGCGCCGTGGCGCAAGTCCTGGATGCCGGTTATCGCACTTTGGATATCCAAGGTAATGAAGCTGTGCAAAGTGACCAATTGGTGGGTACCAAGGCCATGGCTGATTTGGTATTGGAACATCTCTAACTTAGAGAAATAAAATGTCTGAAAATCAAAAAGTTAACATTGCTATTGCAGGTGCTACTGGAGCTGTAGGCGAAGCCCTTGTAGAGATCCTGGAACAACGCAGTTTCCCGGTAGATGAGTTGTTTCTGCTGGCCAGCGAGCGTTCTGAGGGTAAGCGTGTGCAGTTTCACGGCAAAAGCGTGAAGGTGCAGCGTCTTGACCAGTTCGACTTTGGCCAGGCACAAATAGGCTTGTTTTCTGCTGGCGGAGACTTGTCAGCGGAATATGCGCCCCAAGCGGCCGCCGCGGGGTGTGTCGTGATCGACAACACGTCCTGCTTCCGCTACGACGACGACATCCCCTTGATCGTTCCGGAGGTGAACCCCCATTGCCTAGGGGAGTATGTGAATCGCAACATCATTGCCAATCCGAATTGCTCCACCATCCAGATGGTGGCGGCCTTAAAACCCATTCATGACGCTGTAGGCATTGCCCGCATTAATGTCTGCACGTATCAGGCGGTGTCCGGGGCAGGGGCTGGCGGTGTGCGCGAATTAGCCGGGCAAACGGCCAATCTACTCAACGCCAAACCCATAGAAAGTAAGGTGATGCCTGTCCAGATTGCCTTTAATGCAATTCCGCACATCGACAAGTTTCAGGACAACGGCTACACCAAGGAAGAGATGAAGATGGTGTGGGAGACTCGCAAGATCTTAGAAGACGACACCATCCAGGTGAACCCCACCTGTGTGCGCATCCCCGTGTTTTATGGGCATTCGGAGGCCGTACACATTGAAACCAGATCGCCGATCAGCGCGTTGGACGCCATCGACCTGTTGCACACCGCCCCCGGGGTAACGGTGTTTAGCGACGAGTCTTATCCCACCGCGGTGGAGCATGCGGCGGGTACCGACCCCGTGTTTGTGGGCCGCATCCGGGAAGACATATCTCACCCGAATGGCATAAACCTATGGGTAGTGTCGGACAACGTTCGCAAAGGGGCTGCGTTGAACAGTGTGCAAATTGCTGAACTGCTGTTGCCACATCTAGACAACTAAATTACCAAACGTGCGCATTTTTGTTTATTCAGCGTCAGAAAAAGCGCGGAAAATGCTTGAAAGTGGTACATGTGCCCGCCTAACGGGATAACATCTGCGTTATCGTACTTCAGTAACTGACGGCACCGCAGCGCGGGTAGCCTATACGCCATGAGTATGGGTGCGGCACATTAATTTGCCGCATAGGTTAGCAACGAGAACGGACACACGGATTTGGACACACAAGCTTCGGTCGATTCCCTCGGTACCCACTGCTACGCCCAGGGGGGCTGCGCCTCTTCGGGCGTGCAACCATTTTCAGACAATCACTGTGATAAACGAAGGAGGGTCTTGCCTATGCTTTTGCGCAAGTGCCGATGGCTGCCTATGGCGTTGCTGGCGGTTTGCATCGGTTTACCCACACAGAGTTGGGCGCTCGGCTTGGGTGAATTGGAGGTGGATTCCGCCCTCAATGAACGCTTTGCCGGTAGTATCGAATTGCTGGACGCCGAAGGCTTTCAGAACACTGAAATTGTTGTCTCGCTGGCCTCTCGGGAAGACTTTGATCGGGTTGGCGTGGAACGTTTCTTTTACCTGACCAATCTGAACTTTGAAGTAGATCTGAGCGGTTCAGTCCCCCAGGTTCGCGTCAGCAGTTCTCAGCCCGTGGCCGAACCGTATTTGAACTTCATCGTCGAAATACTCTGGCCCCGTGGGCGTCTGCTCAAGGAGTACACGGTGTTGCTGGATCCACCGACCTTCAGCGCGGCACCTGCGCCAGCGGTGGCTTCTCCGGAACAACCCGTGGCGCGGCAGCCTGCCGCGCAAACCGCCCCGGCTGCGGCCCCGCGGCCCAGCGACAGCGGCACCCGTGTGAGTTTGGCGCCACGGTCCTCAGTACCTGCGGAACCACGACGTTTACCCGGCGAAGGGGTTATGACAACCCGTGATGATACGTTATGGCAGATCGCCCAGCGTACGTTGCCGTCGGACGGGGTTACTGTGAATCAGCAAATGCTGGCCATACAGCGTAAAAACCCCCAAGCGTTTATGCGCAACAACATTAACCTGCTGAAAGCGGGTTATATGCTTGATATACCCACGGAAAGTGAAGCCCAGGCGCTTACCGCACAGCAAGCCAATGCTGAGGTCGCTGGGCAAACGCGAGATTGGCGCAGCGGTGCAACCTCCGAACAAGTGGCGGATGTGGCTCCGGCGGTCGACGCCGGCGATAGCCAGGCAGCACCCGAGCTTAGCGCCCAGGTTGACGCCACCGACAATACAGCAGCCGCGCCGACGCGGGCCCAGGACAGTCAAGGCGAAGTGCGTATTGTCGCCAACACCGGCGAATTAGCCACGGGTACCGCTCGGGGCGATGATCCGAGCGTCAACCAGCTGATTGAAGAAAAAGATTCGCTCACCCGTCAGGTGGATGAACTGACCTATCAGCTCGATCGCGAAAAAGAAATTGCGGCCAATGAAGTCACCGTCAAAGACCGTCAGTTGGAAGTGAAAGACGCTGAGATTGCCCAATTGCAAGAGCAAATGGCGCAAATGCGCGCTGCTCTGGCGGACGCACAAACCAACCAGAATCAAGACCAAAGCCCCAGCCCTAGCACGCCGGATACTCCGTGGTGGATGTCCCCCATGGTGTTGCTGGGTGTGATTGGCGTTTTGGTATTGGTTCTTGTCGTAGCGCTCATCGCTCTGCGTCGCAATCGTCTAGGGGATGCGGACTATGCGGATGAAGCGGAGTACGACCTGGATGAAACGCCGCGGGAGAGTTTTGTCGGCGCGGCAGCTGGCGTAGCCGATAGCGAAGCGCTTGCGACAGATGCAGCGGACGAAGAACCGTATATCGGCGAGCTTGACGACAACCTTGACGAGGCGTCGTTGACGTCGGATTTCGATGATCTTGGCGATGAGACTCTGGACGATACTGATCTTACCGACACAGCAGGTGACAAACCCGCTGAGGCCGGCCAAGGCGAAACCGGCGATGTAATTGGTGAGGCGGAAATCTACATCGCCTACGGGCGCTATGGTCAAGCCGCCAATCTGCTCAGCGGGGCCTTGGATAACGAGCCTGATCGCTGGGATGTGCGTCTTAAAATGTTGGAAGTCTGCGTGGAGTCGCATGACGAAGAGGCGTTTGCCACCCACGCTCAATACCTGCTTGATCATTGTGACGATGAAGAAGTGCTGCTGGCTTGCCGTGACTTAGAAGCGCAATTCGACAGCAACCATGTCAATCTCAGCGATTTAGACGCCGACCCAGAGGCAGACAGCAGCGGAGACAGCGCCACAGCCGATACCGCGGCAACGGTGGCCGACGACGATAGTGACATCTTGGATCTTGATTTGGATGACCTCGATGCCGGTGCCGGCGATGCCGCAGCCGAGCTTGATGCGGGGGAATCAATCGAACAGGCCGATGAGCTCGATTTTGAACTGGAGTTTGACGCCGAGGACGAAGCGGCGGCGCCTCCCGCAGAAGAAGAACCGCTAGACGATGCGGTCACTGATGCGCTGGGCGGCGATTTGGGTATTGATTTCGACCCGGACCGCGACGTTGCGGATGATTCAGTAGAAGACACCGACGCTGCAACCTCTGAACTTGAGGCTGCTGCCGATGAGGTGGTCGAAGATTCGATGGAAGATCCTAGGGAAGATTCGATGGAAGAAGTCACCGAAGACCTGGCTGATATTGAATACGATGTAGCTGACCAGGCGGATGAAATTGCCGCGGAAGACCTCGATGAATTGTTGAGTGAATTGGACGTGGACGAGGCAGACGAGGCCACGGCCGCAGGGGATACCGGCCTTGAAGCCGTGCCGGACGCTAGCGTTGCGTCAGAGACCGCTGCAAACGCCAAAGCCGCACCCACTGAGCAAGACGAAGATTTTGACTTCGACGCCACCGCCGACGGCGACATCAACGCCACCAAGCTGGATTTGGCGGAAGCTTATGTCGACATGGGTGACTCTGACGGCGCCCAGGACATTCTTTCGGAAGTCTTGGAGGAAGGCACGCCTGAGCAACAGCAGAAAGCTCAGGAAATGCTCAACCGCTTAGCCAGCTAATCTCCTCCATCATCCCCCCATCAGGCTGAGCGAAGGCAACGCGTGCGCCACTACGCCATCGGCGTAACCTACAACGGCGCCGTCTTTCACGGTTGGCAACGTCAAGCCGAAGTGCCCAGTGTGCAAGGTGCGCTGGAACAAGCCTTGTCCCGCGTGGCCGATCACCCCGTCAGTGTACGCGCAGCCGGACGCACCGATGCGGGAGTACATGCCACCGGCCAAGTGGCCGCTTTCAGTTCGCCTGCGCCGCGTAAAGATCAAGATTGGCTGCGCGGTGTAAATGCGCTGACCCCCGCGGCAGTACGAGTGGATTGGCTGCAAGCCGTCGATGCGAGTTTCCACCCGCGTTACCATGCCACTGCGCGCCGCTATGTTTATCTCTTCCACGACACTGGCGTGCCAGGCACACACCCGCTCTTACACCCATTGTTGCGTGAGCAAGTGTGGACCTGCCAGGCATTGAACGCGGATGCCATGCATCGCGCCGCCCAAGCGTTGGTAGGGGAGCATGACTTCTCCTCCTTTCGAGCCGCAGGCTGTCAATCTTTGACCCCGATGCGCCGTGTGCACCGCTGCGCGGTGATGCGCCGTGGTGAGTTTGTGGTCATGGACATCGAAGCCAACGCGTTTTTGCTGCATATGGTGCGCAACATTGCGCGCGCGCTCCACGATATTGGCGCAGCCAGGGAAACAGAGGCGGGTACTCAGGTGGCTACACAGATGGATAGACAGATGGCTACACAGATGGGGCAGGAAGGTATAGCGGAGCTCCTGGCGCGGCGCGACCGCACTCGTTTAGGTGCGACCGCACCACCCGAGGGTCTGTACCTGGCTTCTGTAGCATACCCCCAGTGGGCCTTTCCCGAGGCCGGACCGGTACCACTGGCGAATGTCTGACAGCACCCTTTAAAGCGCTCCGCCGAGCCGCTAGACTAGCGCGCTTCTTAGCTCACCGGTACGCGCGCTGTGCCTTCCATCTGGTGCAAGATTTGCGGCATTACCAGCCTCGACGATGCAATCGCGGCCCAGCAAGCCGGTGCGGATGCGCTAGGGTTTAACTGTTTCCCGGCCAGTCCACGTTTTGTTGCCGCGGATCAAATTGGTGCAATGGCGGCGGAGGTTTCCGTCACTCGGGTCGCATTGTTTGTCGACCCTAGCGAAGCCCAAGTGGCCGCGGTGTTAGAGGCTGCAGACATAGATCTGCTGCAATTTCACGGTGAAGAGCCTGAGGCGTTTTGCAACCGTTTTGGGCTACCCTACATGAAAGTACTGCGCATGCGCGAGAATGCGAACTTTGCCGCTTGGGCTGAGTCATATGCATCAGCGTGGGCATTGATGTTAGATACCTACGTGACAGGTCAACCCGGGGGTACCGGGCAGCGCTTCGATTGGCGTTTATGGCCGCACCAGACTGGCCAGCGTTTGGTGGTGGCCGGCGGCCTGAGTGCCGCCAACGTCGCAGACGCGGTCACCACATTAGATCCATTTGGCGTGGACGTCGCCGGTGGTGTAGAAGGCTCTGTGAAGGGCGTTAAAGACCACCAAAAAGTGGTTCAATTTATACAGGAGGTTCGCGGTGCCCGGCGTTGAACAGGCAGGCAGCAACTATGCTCAGCCCAGTGAGGATGGACAATTTGGTGAATTTGGCGGCCGCTACGTGGCGGAAACGCTCACCCATGCGTTAGACGAACTGGCGCAGTTGTATGTCCAAGCCAAACAAGATCCGCAGTTCCAACAGGAGTTACACGACGACCTCAAGTATTATGTTGGCCGTCCCACGCCGCTGTATTTTGCGGAACGGCTTACCAAGGAGCTGGGCGGCGCCAAGGTGTATCTGAAGCGGGAAGACCTGAATCACACCGGTGCTCACAAAATCTGCAACACCATCGGCCAGGCGCTACTGGCGAAACGGATGGGTAAGCCGCGGGTCATCGCTGAAACCGGGGCGGGCCAGCACGGTGTGGCCACGGCCACGGTGGCGGCACGTTTAGGTCTGACCTGTGATGTCTATATGGGTGCGGAAGACGTCGAGCGGCAAAGCCTCAACGTTTACCGTATGAAGCTGCTTGGCGCCAACGTCATTCCGGTGGAATCCGGTTCACGTACCTTAAAAGATGCCCTAAACGAGGCAATGCGGGATTGGGTCACCAACGTCGATGACACGCATTACATCATTGGGACCGTGGCCGGACCGCATCCTTTTCCCATGCTGGTGCGGGATTTTGCCGCGGTGATTGGTCAGGAAGCGCGCGCGCAAATTCTGGAATTGGAAGGCCGTCTACCCAACGTGGCGGTGGCCTGTGTTGGTGGTGGTTCCAACGCCATGGGTTTGTTTCACGCCTTTATTGACGACGTAGACGTGGACTTGGTCGGCGTAGAAGCTGCCGGTCGCGGCCTCGACACCGGTGAGCACGCTGCGCCGTTAAACGATGGCAAGGTGGGTGTGTTGCATGGTAACCGCACCTACTTGATGGCGGACGAAGATGGCCAGATCAAGGCAACTCATTCCATTTCTGCCGGTCTGGACTATCCCGGTGTCGGTCCGGAGCACTCGTATTTGAAGGACATTGGCCGCGCCACTTATGCGGCGGCAACGGATGAAGAAACCATGGCGGCGTTTCGCTTGCTCAATCGCACCGAAGGTATTCTTGCAGCGCTTGAATCCAGCCACGCCATCGCCTGGGTAGCGGCCAACGCACCGTCCATGCAAGCTGAGGATATCATTGTGGTGAATCTCTCCGGCCGTGGTGACAAAGACATCAACACAATTGCAAAACTCGACAATATCCAGCTGACATGACTCGTATCAAAACCTATTTTGATGACAATCCTGAACGCACTGCGTTGATCAGCTTTGTCACCGCAGGCGATCCAACCCTGGAACATACCGTGCCGGCACTACATGCATTGGTGGCGGGTGGGGTAGATATCCTCGAACTTGGCGTGCCGTTTTCCGATCCGGAAGCGGAAGGCCCAGCTATCCAGGCCTCCAGTGAGCGAGCGCTGGCCAATGGCGTCACCTTACATATGGTGTTAGACATGGTGCGGGATTTCCGGCGGGACAATACCCATACGCCGGTGGTTCTGATGGGATACCTAAACTCCATCTTAGCCATGCCAGATTTTGCCGCCCAGGCCCAGCAAGCGGGTATCGATGGGCTGATCATGGTCAACCTGCCGCCTGAATCCGCCGCTGATATCCAAGCTGATCTTGCCGCTCACGACATAGATCTGATATTTCTAATTGCGCCCACCACCACCGACGAACGTGCGCAATTGATTCTGCAGCGGGCCAGCGGATTTGCTTACTATGTGTCGTTGAAAGGCATTACCGGTGCCGACCATCTGCGCACCGATGATGTTGCGACTCGCCTAAACACCCTGCGCCAGTACTCACAGCTACCGCTGTGTGTTGGTTTTGGCATCAAAGATGCCGCCACAGCCGCGCGCGTAGCTGAAGTGGCGGACGGGGTTGTCGTGGGTAGCGCCTTGGTGCAGCAACTGGCGGCTCACGAGGGTTCCGTTGAGCAGGCGGCCGCTGCTTTGCAATCAGCGGCGCAAGATTTACGTCAGGGAGTTGATCAAGCAACTTAATGCAATCGTTGGATGAATGGCTGGAGTATATCTCCCGTCAGCATTGGCAAAACATCGACATGGGTCTGGACCGTATGCGCAAAATGGTCGCGCGTCTCGATCTGCAAACACCGGCCCCCAAAGTGATTACCGTAGCCGGCACCAATGGCAAAGGGTCCACCTGTGTGGCGTGCGAAACGTTGTTGCGCCAGCAGGGTGTAAAAACCGGTGTGACTCTCTCCCCCCACGTAACGCGTTTCAATGAACGCATCCGTATCGACGGGTGTGAAGCTGACGACGCCCTGATTGTGCAGGCGATGCAAGCGGTGGCAGAGGCGCGCGGCGACACACCGCTGACCTACTTTGAGTTTTCCGCATTGGCGGCCCTATGGTGTTTTAAACACTGTGCGGTTGAAGTGGCGGTGTTGGAGATTGGCCTTGGCGGGCGGCTTGATGCGTTTAACGTGATCGACGCGGATGTAGCCGTAATCACCAGCATCGGCCTGGATCACGAAGCTTTTCTCGGCGACAACCGTGAGACGATCGGACGTGAAAAGGCGGGTATTTTACGCGCCGGGCAGCAGGTGGTATTGGGGGCGGATATGCCCGCTTCGGTATTGTCCTCCTGCACAGACCTCAATTTGACACCCCAGCACGTTGAGGCGCTATTTGAGGTTGCCGAGAGTGATGCCGGGCAGTGGAACTTGGTATCGCATCAACTCGGGGAGCAGACGCGTACCGACCCTTTGACATTACCTTATGGCGGCTGTCCGCCACATAATTTGCTGTTGGCCTACCTTGCGGTCACCACCTTGCACCCAGTGCCCCTTGCCCAGCTGAGTCAAGCTGCGGCGTCGATCCGGTTGCCCGGCCGTATGCAACAGGTGATGTTTACTGAGCGACAGTGGTGGTTGGACGTCGCCCATAATCCGGCGGCTGCAACGTTTCTGCTGCGTCAGTTGCGCGCTCGCTCGCTCACCCCGGCCGCCATCGTGTGTGGCATGCTGCGCGATAAGCGGCATGCTGAGGTGTTTTCAATCATGCGAGCGGAGCTTGATGTACCCTGGTTTTGCATCGGCACCACGGGCGAGCGGGGTATGGACGCCGCACAGTTGGCTGCGGCATTTGCATGCAAAGACGTGCAGGTTTGTGCCGACTGGCCGCAGTTGTTGCGTCAAGTAAATTCGGCAACACCGCCGGGTAGTGTTATTCTTGCCTTTGGTTCGTTCAACCTGATTGAACAATTCCACCAGATCAAACAGTCCCTAGACATCACATCCCCGACATGAACGAACGTAACCGGTATCGGATCACCGGCTCCATCTTTCTCATCGCCCTGGCCGTGATTTTGCTTCCCATGGTGTTTGATGGTGCTGGCCCTGCCATGCGTGAAGCACCGCCCATGCCGCAGCCACGCGCTCTGGCGCAGCCGCTGCCGAACTTCGATGAAGTGGTGCCGACCTCGGATGTGGTCGAGCGTGTGCAGACTTTACGCGAAGAGATAGACGACCAAGGCTACAGCAGTGACAGCGGCACCCTGTTTGGTGAGCCGGTGCTGCTGCCGGCGGATGCAGATACCGATGTTTGGGCAGTGCAGGCGGCTAGCTTTGCCAGCTTGGATAATGCCAGGGCGTTTCGAGAAGACTTGCGTGCGGCTGGATATGAAGCCTTTATTTCAACTGTTAAGGGTCGCGAAGATGACGCACCCATGTATCGTGTGGCAGTGGGCCCGTTGTTGAGTTTTGCTGATGCGGAACAAATGCAATCCAACATCGGTGCGGAGTTTGAATTGCAGCCTACCGTCATGGAGATGACGCAATAGTGCCGGTTGCAGGCCTAGATATCGCCATCGCAACCGTTGTGCTGTTGTCCGCGGGCATTGGCCTGGTGCGTGGTCTTATCAAAGAAATTTTATCCCTGGTTTCCTGGGTGGCCGCCTTTGTCATTGCCATTTACTTTGCGCCGCTGCTTGCGGAACAGTTACCGCTGTCTTGGGGTACGGATTCGCTACGCTTAGTAATTGCGTTTGCCGCCTTGTTTATCGGCACCCTGATATCCGCGGCCATCTTGCAATGGCTCATTGCGCAGTTGGTGACCTCCACAGGCTTAAGCGGAACCGATCGTTTGCTTGGTTTTTTGTTTGGCAGCGCGCGAGGTTTACTCATCTGCGTGGTGCTGCTCATGGGCCTGCGCGAAGTTGCCGAGGACCGTAGCTGGTGGCAGGCTTCCATGCTGCAAACTGAGTTGTTGGCATTTGAGGATGAAGTGCGGGATTTGTTAGGCCGCGCCCGAGAGATTGTGCGTGAAAATACGGGGACCAGTTAAATATGTGTGGCATTGTCGGCATCGTTTCCCAGCATCAGGTTAATCAGGAGATTTACGACGCACTGACCGTGCTGCAGCACCGTGGCCAGGATGCGGCGGGTATGGTGACCAGCGACGGTGCTAAGCTGCATCTGCGTAAAGCCAACGGTCTGGTGCGCGATGTGTTCCGCCAAGAACACATGCAGCGTCTGGTTGGCAATATCGGGATTGGGCATGTGCGCTATCCGACGGCGGGCACTTCAAGTTCAGCCGAAGCGCAGCCCATGTATGTAAACTCCCCTTACGGCATCACCTTGGCGCACAACGGCAATCTGACTAATGCGGAGCAACTCAAAGCAGATCTGTTTGCCGCAGACTTACGCCATATCAACACCAACAGCGACTCTGAAGTTTTACTCAACGTTTTTGCCCACGAACTGCAGCGGCAACGTGCCTTTGATCCTTCCCCGGCTGAAATTTTCACCGCGGTGGCCGGTGTCCATCACCGCTGTCGTGGTGCCTATGCAGCGGTGGCCATGATCATCGGCAGCGGTGTGGTCGGCTTCCGCGACCCACACGGCATCCGCCCGCTGGTGTATGGACGGCGCGAGTCGGAGCAGGGCACAGACTATATGCTGGCGTCTGAATCCGTGGCTTTGGACCTGCAGGGTTTCGAATTGATGGGCAGCGTGTTACCCGGGGAAGCGGTGTTTATCAGCAACCAAGGTGAAATCCATCGGCAGGTGTGTGCGGACCACACCCGCTTGGTGCCGTGCATCTTTGAACACGTCTACCTGGCCCGTCCAGATTCGATCATGGACGATATCTCAGTTTACAAAAGCCGCTTGCGGATGGGTGAGTATTTGGCGGCTCAAGTGTTGGCCCATTACGGCCAGCGGGAACATGACATTGATGTAGTGATCCCAATCCCTGATACCGGGCGTACCGCGGCGTTGCCGTTGGCGCGTCAGCTAGACGTAAAGTTTCGCGAAGGGTTTGTTAAGAACCGCTACATTGGTCGCACTTTTATCATGCCCGGGCAACAGGAGCGGAAGAAATCGGTACGGCAGAAACTAAACGTCATAGAGCTGGAATTTAAGGACAAGAACGTGCTGCTGGTGGACGACAGCATTGTACGCGGCACCACTACCCAGCAGATCATCCAGATGGCTCGGGATGCCGGTGCACGTAAGGTCTATATCGCGTCTGCAGCCCCTGCGCTGCGCTATCAGAACGTTTATGGCATCGACATGCCGGCGCGCGAAGAGTTTGTTGCACATCAACGTACCGACGAAGAAGTGGCACAGATCATAGGTGCCGATTGGCTCGTGTATCAGAACATCGAAGACCTCAAAAAGAGCGCCCATGAGGGGAATCCCGAGGTGGACGACTTCGAATGCTCCGCTTTTGATGGCCAATACGTGACTGGCGACATAGATGATGCCTATCTGCAGCAGTTATCCTTGGCGCGTAGTGATCAGATGAAACAGCGCCGTGACGCCGAACTCCTCGCAGATGCAAACATACTCGAGCTCCACAACCACGCTTGAAGATGCCGGTGCCAGCAGAACACAGGTGAAAGAGCATATTCAAAGCCTGGTAGATGCGCTCAACGGTGTCTTGTTAGGCAAAGAACAGCAGATCAAGTTGGCGCTGGCGTGCATTTTTGCGCGCGGCCACCTGCTCATCGAAGATTTACCCGGTATGGGCAAAACGCTGCTCTCCCATGCCCTGGCGAAAACCCTGGGATTGTCTTACAACCGCATCCAGTTCACTTCTGATGTGTTGCCGTCGGACATCATCGGCGCCACCATTTTCGACAAGCAAACCAACGCCTTTCGCTTTGTTGAAGGTCCTTTGTTTGCACAGGTGGTGCTCGCGGATGAGATCAACCGGGCCACGCCGAAAAGTCAAAGTGCGCTGCTCGAAGCCATGGAAGAACGCCAAGTCACCACTGACGGTGAATCGTTACCTCTGCCGGAGCCGTTTTTTGTCATCGCCACGCAAAACCCTTCGACCCAGGCGGGTACCTTCCCACTGCCGGAATCTCAACTCGACCGCTTTCTCATGCGCATTGAGCTCGGCTATCCTGAGCCCGCGGCGGAACGAGAGTTGTTATTGAACGGAGACCGGCGGGTTGTGGCCGAGCAACTGCAAGCGCTGTTGAATTTGTCTGAACTGCGCCAAATCCAAGCTGCGGTAGACGCCATCAAGGTGTCGGAACCTTTGGTCGACTACGTGCAACGCTTAGTCGCGTTTAGTCGTCAAGGTACCGAGTTTGCATTTGGCTTGTCACCGCGTGGCGCGTTGGCTTTGATGCAAAGCGCAAAAAGTTGGGCGTTGCTGCATAACCGCAGCCATGTAGTGCCGGAAGACGTACAAGCCATCTTGCCCAGTGTGGTGGAACACCGCTTGCGTGAATCCGCTGATTTTGCCGGTCACGGTGGCGGAGCGCTGGCGCAGAAGCTGCTTGGCAGTGTGGATGTGGTGTCTTAGCGCGGCACAGCTGCCGTTGTCTATTTGACATGGAAACCGCAAGCCATTCGGCGCAGAAGGTCGGATCGCGCAAAACCAACACCCGCTTTAATGCCTGGCTGGCGCGGCGCATACCCCCGGGTCAACGCATTACGCTAAGCCAGTCCAATATCTTCATCTTCCCCACGCGTTCGGGTTTTACCTTCGGCGGACTCCTCGCCATCCTCATCCTCGGTGCCATCAACTACCAAAACAGTTTGGTCTACGGGGTGGCGTTTTTGTTGGGTGCGGTGTTCACCATCACCATCCTTTATACCTTTCGTAATTTGTCTGGTCTGAGTATCGAACTAGCCGAGGCACGCTCCGGGTTTGTGGGCGAGGATATTGAGTTTGCCGTACGTGTGGAGCGGCCCAAAGGCAAAGGACGTGAAGGGATCCAAATTGGCTGGCCGGAAGGGTTTAAGCAGTGGGTGGAAATATCCGAAGACGAAGCCGCGGTGGTTGACTTGTATGTCAATGCAGAGCGCCGTGGATGGTTAAAACCCGGCCGTATGTTAGTGGAGACTTATTTTCCCTTGGGTATCTTGCGCGCGTGGACCTGGGTGGACATCAACGCCAAAGCCTTGGTGTATCCGAAACCGTTGTTCGATGAAGCGGCCACCCACGCGTCCAGTAAACACCGCGACGACGGTGTGTTGATCGATCCGCTTGGCAGCGATGACTTTGTCGACATTCGTGACTATGCCGCCGGGGACCCCATCAAAAACATCTTGTGGCGCTCCTATGCGCGTTCCGACAATTTGGTGGTGAAACGTTACGCCAGCTACGTGGAACCGCGCCTGTGGTTCGACTTTGACGAAGTGCCGGGAGACGCGGAAGAAAAACTGAGCCGCTTAACCGGATTAGCCTTGCGCGCCACTCGCAGTGAACGTGAGTTTGGCTTACGCCTGCCGAATCGCAGCATATCGCCCGGTGTCGGCCAGGTCCATTTGGAAACAGTACTTCGAGAGCTTGCGCTTTATGGCATCAGCGGCTGACAGCCTTAGCGTCGGCATCGCCTATCAGATACCGCGCAACTCCCTGATGTTGCTGATGGTCTCCCAGGTGGTTGTGGTGCTGCCTTTGATCGTGCATATATCCCCATGGATTGTGGCGGTCTGTTTGATCTGCGGTTACTGGCGTAGCGGCGTCTATCAGGGCCGCTGGGGTTATCCATCCGGGCTGGTGAAAACCCTGCTGGTGATTGGTGCGGTGGCGGGCATTGCGTTCAGCGGCTACGGCTCATTCAGCTTGGAAGCGGCCACCTCCCTGTTGGTGCTGGCATTTGCGCTGAAATTGGTGGAGATGAAAAACCGCCGCGATGCCTACCTGGTGATTTACCTGTGTTATTTCTTGATCGCCACCGCGTTTCTGTTTGACCAGTCCATGGCGCTCACCGCCTATGAAGTGCTGGCGGCGGTAGTGGTGACCGCGGCGATGGTGGGCATGAATCAAATGCAATCCCGGGTGCGGCCGTTAGCCAGCTTAAAAATTGCCGCCGCACTGATTGCGCAAGCACTGCCGCTGACGCTGGTGTTGTTTTTATTTTTTCCGCGGGTGGCACCGTTGTGGTCGATACCCATGCCGTCCGCCGCTACAACCGGCATCAGCGACAAAATAACCCCTGGCGACGTGGCTAATTTGACGCAATCTGATGAGCTCGCATTTCGGGCGGTGTTTGATGAGGCTGTCCCTGCGCAGCGGGATTTGTATTGGCGCGGCTTGGTGTACTCGGAATTTCGGTTTGGTACCTGGGCAGTGGCTGAACCGCTCGACGCGCTCGATCCATTGGACATAGAAGAAGCCAGCGCGGACAGCCCCGAACGCATCGGTTACGAGGTATTCCTCGAACCTACCCAGAGCAAGTGGCTGTTTTCCTTGGATACACCGGTGGCCTACGGCGGGCGCATCGATCTATTGGGTGATTATCGGTTGCTCAACGCAGAGCCGGTGTTGTCGGTGCTGCGCTACCGTTTGGCAAGTGACCCCAACTTCACCATGGATGCTGAACTGAGCGACGCGATACGCGCGCGGGAAACCGAATTGCCGCCCCAAGACAACCCTCGCCTACGCGAATACGCCCAGGCCTTGTACGCGCAAACCGGCAGCGCGCAAGCCATGGTGGAAGCCATGTTGGACGAAATTCGCACGGGCCCCTATAGCTATACCTTGCAACCGCCGGTGCTGCCCCGGCTTAACAGTATTGATGCTTTTTGGTTTGAATCGCGGCGCGGATTCTGTAGCCACTACGCGGGGACCATGGTCTTTGCCTTACGTGCTGTCGGCATCCCCGCCCGCATGGTGGGCGGCTATCAAGGCGGCGAAGTGAACAACGTCACCGGCCACGTGGTGGTACGCCAATATCAAGCACACGCATGGATTGAGGTTTGGTTGCCAGGCCAGGGCTGGACGCGCTACGACCCCACCGCGGCAGTGGCGCCGGCTCGCGTAGAAAATGGCTTGGACGCGGCACTCTCCAGTGAAGACCGTGCGGTGCTGTCGTTCCTCACCAGCGCGCGCTTTGGCGGTGAAGGGCTGCTCAACAGCATGTTGGAGTTTGTGGATTCCCTTGAACACCGTTGGAACCTTTGGGTCGTCGGCTACGATGCCAGCACCCAATCCGACTTACTCTCCGACCTGCTGGGTGAAGTAACACCCGCGCGTGTGGGTATGGCCATTTTAGCGGGTGGTGGACTCTGTCTGGTGATTGTGACGCTGACGCTGTTTCTGCGGCGTCGTCCGCAGCCTAAACATCCTGCCGAACGGCTTTTCCAGGCGTTTTGCAACGCCATGGCGCGACAGGGGCATGCGCGCGGTGTGGATGAAACACCTGCTGCCTACATTCGCCGTTTGGCCCGCCTTGCGCAGCTGGATGCTGAACCCTTGGTCAATCGCCTGCAGGCATCGTTGTATGACCCGGAAGCAGCCAGCGGCGGCACTGACAGTCGGGCACTCCGACAAGATTTCAGAAAGCTACGATTTAAGCTTGCTTTCGGCACCACAGGCAACGCATCCTAACGGCCCGATCGCAACAACTTCAAATTCACTTCACCGCCCGTGACGCTACGCAAACGCACACCCTGTGTGGGAATCTGCTCGACCACCTATGGAGACTTGGTCTGCCGCGGGTGTAAACGTTTTGCGCATGAAATTGTGCAGTGGAACGGTTACGACACTGAACAGCAGGAACGCGTGTGGGAGCGATTGATTGGCTTGCGCGATGCGGTGGTGACACAGTTCCTGCATGTAGAGGATGAGGAGCGGTTTGTGCAAACCTGTACAGCGGCATCCATTCTGACAGAGCCAAGGAGTACAGCGGTTTATGCAGTGCTCAGCCACCTGGCGGCCGGCCGCCACAGTCTGACGAGCGCCGGGTTGGAATTACAACCCGGTTGGCAACCAGCACATTTGCAACCAGCAGAAGAGCAGCACGCGCTGACGGCGCTGCAAGCCATTGATGCAGAACTGTATAGCCGCTCCGTGGCGCACTACGAACGTAACTTCAAGATTCCGCTGTGAGCCGCGCAGACGTTAATCCAGCCGTTGAATTTGTTGGCGTACGCACCCCCGAGGCTTGGCTGGACGCGGTCCCACACCACTTGCCTGAGCTCCTCATCGATCATGCCAATTGTGAGAAGAAGGCTGCCAGTACCGCGCTGAGCCTGATGTACAAATATGTTGATCAGACCGAGCTGCTGCACAAAATGTCACGCCTGGCGCGGGAAGAGTTGCGCCACTTTGAGCAAGTGTTGGACTTGATGGCGGCATGTGATGTGGCCTATACGCATTTGAATGCATCTCGCTATGCGCGCGAGCTACACGCTCTGGTGCGCAGCAGTGAACCTCAGCGTTTGGTGGATTTGTTAATTTTGGGTGCGGTGGTTGAGGCGCGCTCTTGCGAGCGTTTTGTCAGCCTGATTGGGGTGTTACCGGCAGCCATGAGCGATCTGTACCGGCAACTGGTGCACTCCGAAGCTCGCCACTTCAGCGACTATCTGCAGTTGGCAAAACAAGCGGCTGGTGCAGACATCGATAGCCGCGTCGCCGATTTTCTGCGCCGCGACGCTGAGCTGATTACTTCAGCCGACGAGGAATTCAGGTTCCATAGCGGCGTGCCAGGCTGAAGCACTCCAACTGGAACTGTTGATCGTGTTGACGGCACAACCACCCACACAGTTCCCAAGCCCCGGTCACAATCCGCTGGCCAGCCTCGATCTGATGGATCCCCGGTCGATGGGTGTGGCCGTGGATCAGAACGCCGCTGCTCGGTTGGTGTTCGGCAACCAGTGCGGCAACCGCCTCCGCGTTGACATCCATAATGTTGGCGGCTTTGTTGGCATTACTGCTTTTACTCTGTTCGCGCAATGCTTGGCCAAACGCTTTCCGCTCCGCCAGGGTTTTGCTGAGAATGTCCTGTTGCCAGGCATCGCTGCGCAGCAGGGTACGCATGGATTGGTATTCAGTGTCGTCAGTGCACAGCAAGTCGCCATGGCTTAACAATACGCCATCCTCGGTACAAAACGGGTCGGCGATGAGTTGCACGCCGGTGGCTTCGCAAAACTCAGTGCTAAACAGAAAATCGCGATTACCATGTTGCAGGTATACCGCGCAGTCCCCCACGGTGCGGGCCAGCACCTCGCGCAGACGCGTAGCCGTAGGACTGTCGTCATCGTCGCCAATCCACATTTCCACCAGGTCACCGAGGATATAGATCTCGTCAACCCGGGTACTTTCCACGGCAAGGCATTCTGCGAAGCGCGCAAACGCAGCACCTTGCGGATCTTCTAAGTGTAAATCGGAGATAAAAATCCGGCGCATATCCGTCGGCCTAGAGTTTTAAGCGGCCTTGGTGGGAGCGCGCGGCTTGCAAGGTGTTTTGCAGCAGCGCTATGCGCGTCATGGGGCCAACGCCGCCGGGTACCGGCGTGATCCACGAGGCTATGTCTTTGACTGCGTCAAACTGTACATCACCGTGCAGTTTGTTGTTGTCGCCGCGAGTGATACCCACATCGATGACAATGGCGCCGGGTTTAATCCACTCCGGCGGCACTAGATTCGGTTTACCCACCGCGGAGACCACAATGTCCGCCAGCTTCACCTTGGCGGCGATATCCCGGGTAAACTTATGTGCCGTGGTGACGGTGCAGCCCGCCAGCAGCAACTCTAACCCCATGGGACGGCCAACGTGATTGGAAGCGCCAATGATGGCCGCATCCATACCCTTAAACTCGCAGCCAATATGCTCTAACAACAGCATGACCCCTTTGGGTGTGCAAGAGCGTAACGCCGGGCGCCGCAGCGCCAGCAGCCCGATGTTATAGGCGTGAAAGCCGTCGATATCTTTGTTGGGGTCGATACAGTCGATGATGCGGTCTTCGTCGATGTGATCAGGTAAGGGCGTCTGTACCAGGATGCCGTCGATACTGTCATCCGCGTTGAGTGCGGCGATGCGTGCTTCGAGATCGCTCTGTGTAACGTTGGCACTCAGGTGTTGGACAATGGAGTGGAAGCCGACTTCGTCGCAGTCGCGGCGTTTCCCCTTGACGTAGATCTCCGAGGCGGGGTCGTTACCCACCAAAATCACCGCAAGCCCCGGTAACCTGTGGCCATCCGCCTGCCATTGTTGCAACTCTTGTCTGATGTCTGCACGCAGCGATTTAGCGATACGGTTGCCGTCGAGAATCTGTGCGGTCATGGGGTCTCCAAAACACGTATTCTAAACGCATTGACCCGCGGGAATCTCGTAGTATCATCGCGCCGCATCGGGGTATAGCGCAGTCTGGTAGCGCGCCTGCTTTGGGAGCAGGATGTCGGGAGTTCGAATCTCTCTACCCCGACCACTTTTTAACGAAAGCTCGACTGTAAAAAAGTCCAAGCGCCTGTAGCTCAACTGGATAGAGCACCTGCCTTCTAAGCAGGGGGTTGAAGGTTCGAGTCCTTCCGGGCGCGCCAGGATTAAAGTTAGCGTCTCCGGACTTGAAACACTGCTCGCTTGATTCGAAATCGCCGGTATGCGATTTCGCGCTCGCACCGCCGAACCGGTGGTTCGGCGTCTTCCGGGCGCGCCAGTGCCGGCCGCCGCTTGAGCGGCGACCTTAGCGAGTTTTGAGGCTTTGCCTCAAAACGTCGTTATAGATTCGAGGTTCACGATCGTAAATCGATGTTTTGCAGCAGGTGAGCTGTCGATCTGAAAGCTTCAATCTGCGCTAGCGTATAAGGAATCTCGCGCATATAATCCGCTCCCTTTGAAAACCATGGTGGGCGTAGCTCAGTTGGTAGAGCTCCGGGTTGTGATCCCGGCGGTCGTGGGTTCAAGCCCCATCGTCCACCCCATTTCCTCTTGTTAGACAATCAAGCAGGCCATCGTAAGTTCATGAACGTATCCATTGAAACCATGAGCGGTTTGGAACGCCGCCTGACCATTGCGCTTCCTTCTGAAGAGTTTGAGACGCAGATTACCGAGCGTTTGCAGGATGCGCGCGGCAAGGTGCGCATCGCCGGTTTTCGGCCCGGCAAGGTACCGTTAAAAGAAGTGCGACGGCGCTTTGGTCCCGCGGTACGCGCGGAAGTGGCCGGTGAATTGATGCAGTTGAGCTTTTTTACAGCGGTACAGCAGGAGGAGTTAAATCCGGCCGGCTCGCCCAATCTGGAAGTGGTGAAGATGGATCCGGGTATCGACTTCGAATTCACCGCCACGTTTGAAGTGTTTCCCACGGTGGCCCTGGCTGAGTTTTCCAAGGTTGCCATCCGCCAACCACAGGCGGAAATTACCGATGCGGACCTCGACAGAATGATTGAACGCCTGCAGGAGCAGCACACTACCTTTGAACCGGTAGAGCGCGAAGTGCAGGACAGTGACATGGTCAAGGCCGACTTTGGCGCCACCGCGGACGGCGAACCCGTAGAGGGTACCGACGGTGAGGACGTTGAGTTTCGGGTTGGCCAAGGTCAGATGATCGAAGATTTTGATCAGGGTGTGCGCGGCGCCAAAGCCGGCGACACCGTAGAATTTGACGCGACGTTTCCCGATGACTACCGCGCTGAAGAACTGCAAGGTAAAACAGTCCAGTTCACAGTCACCGTCACGGAAGTGAAACAAGCGCAACAGCCCGAGCTCAATGATGAATTCTTTGCCGAATTTGGGGTCGAAGAGGGCGGCGAAGCGGCGTTTCGCGACGAAGTGCGTGACAATATGCAGCGCGAAATGGACAACGCGATCAAAAACCAGGTGAAGCAACAGGTCATGGATCAATTGGCGCAGTTGCACGAGTTCCAACTCCCGCTTGCCCTGGTGCAGCGAGAGATACAAGACTTAAAAGACCAAATGTTGGGTCAATTTCAGATGGCGGGGCCGGGCAACACCCTCGACATCGATTTGCCGGATGAATTGTTTTCGGATGAGGCCGAGAAGCGCGTCAAGGTGGGCTTGGTTGTCAACGAAGTCATCTCCTCCAACGAACTACAGGTAGACCAGGAAAAACTCGACGAACGCTTACAAGAAATTGCTTCCCAATATGGCGAACCGGAACAGGTGATTGCCTTTTACCGCAATAATCAGGAGGAGATGCAAAATATTGAGATGAGCCTGCTTGAAGAACAGGTCGTTGACCACATACTGTCTAATGCAGTGGTGGAAACTGTTGTGGCCAGTTACGAAGAGGTGTTGAACGGCAGCGCCGCCGCCGACCCCAACGCGGAAGCAAAAGCGGCGGAGCTCGAAGCGGCATCGCAAGCAGCCCCAGACACAGAACCAGACGCAGAAGATGAAGCCGAAGCCGAAACGGACGCAGCGGCTGCGGACAGCGCCGCGGCGACGGACAAAGCCGCAGCGACGGATAAAAAAGACGAGTAAATCGGAGAATTTAATGACAGACATACGTGACCCGTATCTAGCGCCCGTGCAAAACCTGGGTATGGTGCCGATGGTGGTGGAGCAATCCGCGCGCGGTGAGCGGGCCTACGATATCTATTCTCGCCTGTTGAAAGACCGGATCGTATTTATGGTGGGCCCGGTAGAGGACCACATGGCGAATTTGATTGTTGCTCAGCTGCTGTTTTTGGAGTCCGAAAACCCAGACAAAGACATCCATCTGTACATCAATTCCCCCGGCGGGTCGGTTACCGCAGGTATGTCGATATACGACACCATGCAGTTCATCAAGCCGGATGTCAGCACGTTATGTATTGGCCAGGCTGCCAGCATGGGGGCATTTCTGCTCGCGGCTGGCCACTCCGGCAAACGTTTTGCGCTGCCTAATTCACGGATGATGTTGCATCAGCCCAGCGGCGGCAGCCGCGGCGTAGCCGCGGATATTGAGATACAAGCGCAGGAAATTTTGCTGATGCGTGAACGTATGAACAAGCTGATCGCGCAACACACGGGCCAAAGTGAGGAAACGGTGGCGAAAGACACCGACCGGGATTTTTGGATGAGCCCAGAAGAAGCCGAAGAATATGGCCTGGTGGACAAAGTCCAGCAAACCCGCACACAACTTGCGCAAACGAGCGATTAAGCCGCAGCAAATCTCGCGTAAAACACGTTAAACTGTTTACACTGCGGGCTTGCATTAAATGGCCATAGCCCGCAATGTAACGCCCGAGCAAAAGCTCACGGTCGAGCTCCTCACAGAGATTAAGGCCTAAAGAGATTAAGGCCTCGACCTGGTTTCAACCATTTTTGAAACTGGGTACGGCAGAACAAGGGCGGAAACTAGGCTGATAACCGGCAGGTAAGCTGCCTACCCCTAAAGTTGTCCGCAAACTGCTTAGCTGTCAGACGGGCCGGTAAACAAACGAACCGGTAAGATAGCGGCACACAGTTTTAGGTTAAACTGGTGTAAGTGCATCGGTTTAAACCAGTGCAATCAATTGTAAACAAGCGCGATAGACATAAGCGCAAGCGAACAAGAGGATCATAATGTCCGACGACAGCGGCAAAACCGACGATTCAGGCAAACTCTTATACTGCTCCTTTTGCGGTAAGAGCCAGCACGAAGTTCGGAAATTGATCGCCGGCCCCTCGGTCTTCATCTGTGATGAATGTGTCGAGTTGTGTAACGACATCATTCGCGAAGAGGTATCCGAGGCAACACAGTCTGGGGATTCCAGCAAGTTACCGGTCCCCCAGGAAATCAAGAATATTCTTGACCAATACGTCATTGGTCAAGAACACGCCAAAAAGGTGTTGTCTGTCGCGGTGTACAACCACTACAAGCGCCTTAACTACAACGGCAAAAAAGACGATGTAGAGCTATCAAAGTCTAACATCCTGCTGATTGGTCCCACCGGCAGCGGTAAAACCCTGCTTGCTGAGACGTTGGCACGTTTGTTAGACGTACCGTTTACCATCGCCGACGCCACCACGTTAACCGAAGCCGGTTATGTGGGTGAAGATGTTGAGAACATTATCCAGAAGCTACTGCAAAAGTGCGATTACGACGTCGACCGTGCTCAAGTGGGGATCGTCTACATCGACGAAATCGACAAGATTTCGCGTAAATCCGACAACCCCTCGATTACCCGCGATGTTTCCGGAGAGGGTGTCCAGCAGGCCTTGTTGAAACTAATCGAGGGCACTGTCGCGTCAGTACCGCCCCAAGGTGGACGCAAACACCCGCAGCAGGAATTCCTGCAGGTAGATACTTCAAATATTCTGTTTATCTGTGGCGGTGCGTTTGCCGGCCTGGATAAAGTCATCATGGATCGTTCCGACAAATCCGGTATCGGCTTTGGTGCCGTGGTGAAAGGTGAATCAGACCGTAAAAGCATCGGTGAAACGCTGCGTGGGGTAGAGCCAGAAGACTTGATTCACTATGGCTTGATTCCTGAGTTTGTCGGCCGTTTGCCGGTGGTTGCCACGTTAGAAGAATTGGATGCCGACGCGCTGATACGTATTCTCACCGAGCCGAAGAATTCACTCACTAAGCAGTATACAAAGCTGTTTGATATGGAAGACGTAGAAGTAGACTTCCGCGAAGATGCCTTACGTGCCATTGCCGATAAAGCCATGGAACGCAAAACCGGCGCTCGTGGACTACGCTCCATACTGGAAGCGGTACTACTGGACACCATGTACGACCTACCGTCGAGCGATTCCGTCACCAAGGTGGTCATCGACGAAAGTGTCATTAAGGGTGAAAGTGAGCCGATGCTGATCTACGAAAATGTTGATCAAGCCAAGGCGGCACCTGAAGAATAACGGCCGTCCCCGTGGCTGAACCCGCGCTTATAGACTTTATACCCGTACTCCCTTTACGCGACATGGTGGTGTATCCCCATGGCGTGCATCCCTTGTTTGTGGGCACTGAAAGCTCAATTCGCGCCTTGGACGCGGCCATGGCGGATGATAAGCAGATCTTGCTGCTGGCCAAACGCGACCCGGAAGTGGGTGAACCGGGTGAGGTGGACTTGTTCGAAATGGGCACGGTCGCCACCATCCTGCAGCTGCTTAAGCTGCCAGACGGCACGGTTAAGGTGCTGGTTGAAGGCGGTCGTCGCGCGACGGTCCAACAGCTCGAATTTAACGAAGACTACATCAATGGTCGCGTAGAGCTGCACGAAGAACCGGAGCTGGACAATCGCGAAGGAGAAGCGTTAGCGGGTTCGCTGCTGGAACAGTTTGAGCAATACGTACAGGCCAGCAAAAAAATACCAGACGAAGTCATGGCTTCGTTGTCCAGTATCGACGACCCGGCCCGCCTGGTAGACACCATCGCCGCGCAAATGACGTTGTCCATCGACAACAAACAAGCGGTGCTGGAGACCATCGAGTTAAAAGCGCGGATGAATCTGCTGCTGGAGCTTATGGATACGGAAATTGATGTGCTTGAAATGGAAAAGCGCATTCGCGGCCGTGTCAAAAAACAAATGGAACAGAGCCAGCGCGAGTACTACCTCAATGAGCAAATGAAGGCCATCCAGAAGGAAATGGGTGAGCATGAACAAGGTGAGGTTGACGAACTCGCGCGCCGCATTGCCGATTCCGGCATGCACAAGGAAGCCAAGGACAAAGCTGAGGCGGAGCTCAACAAGCTTAAATTGATGGCGCCGATGTCTGCGGAAGCCACCGTGGTGCGCAGCTACCTCGATTGGATTTTGAATGTGCCGTGGAAGAAAAAGAGCCGCGTGCGCAAAGACTTGGCGGCCGCCCAGAAGATCCTCGATGAAGATCACTACGGCTTGGAAGAGGTCAAAGACCGCATCATCGAGTATTTGGCGGTACAAAACCGGGTCACCAGAATGAAAGGTCCGGTGCTGTGTCTGGTGGGACCTCCGGGTGTCGGTAAGACCAGCCTCGGTGAAAGCATCGCGCGGGCAACCAACCGAAAGTTTGTGCGCATGGCGTTGGGTGGCGTACGCGACGAGGCCGAAATTCGCGGCCATCGGCGAACTTACATTGGGTCCATGCCCGGTAAAGTCATTCAGAAGATGTCCAAAGCCGCTGTCGCTAACCCGCTGTTTTTGTTAGATGAAATCGACAAGATGGGTATGGATGTGCGGGGTGATCCGGCCAGCGCGTTATTGGAAGTACTCGACCCGGAGCAGAACAACACGTTTAACGACCACTATCTGGAAGTGGACTACGACCTCTCCAAGGTATTTTTCATCTGTACCTCAAACTCGATGAACATCCCGGCACCGCTGTTGGACCGTATGGAGGTCATTCGCCTGCCGGGCTACACAGAAGACGAAAAGCGTAATATTGCGCGCCGTTACTTGGTGCCCAAACAAACCAAGGCCAATGGTTTACGCGCAGGTGAGCTGGAAATTGGGGATGATGCGCTGCTCGACATCATCCGGTACTACACCAAGGAAGCGGGTGTGCGTGGTCTGGAGCGAGAAATAGCTAAGTTGGCGCGTAAGGTCGTCAAGCAGCAGGCGCTGGACAAAAACAGGGCGGCGGTGACCATCGAACCCGCTGAATTGGACGAGTTTCTTGGTGTGCGCCGCTTCAATTACGGTTTGGCGGAAGAGCAAAACCAAGTTGGCATTGTGACCGGCTTAGCTTGGACGCAGGCTGGTGGCGAGCTGCTCAGTATCGAAGCAGTGGCGGTACCGGGCAAGGGCCGTCAGACCAAAACCGGTTCTTTAGGCGACGTTATGCAGGAATCCATTCAAGCGGCGTTGACCTTTGTACGCAGCCGCTCGCAAGCGCTGGGTTTGGCCGACGATTTTCATGAGAACTACGACCTGCACATCCACGTACCCGAAGGCGCCACGCCCAAAGACGGCCCGAGTGCGGGGATCGGGATGTGCACCGCCATGGTCTCGGTGGTGACCGATATCCCGGTGCGTGCGGAGGTGGCCATGACCGGTGAGATCACCCTGCGCGGTCAGGTGTTACCCATCGGTGGGTTGAAAGAGAAACTGTTGGCCGCTCACCGCGGTGGTATCAAACAGGTCATCATCCCGGCGGACAACGAAAAAGATCTCAAAGAGATACCAGACAACGTCAAAGAGAACCTCACGATACACGCGGTTAAGTGGATGGACGAAGTGTTGGGGGTTGCCCTCGAACGGATGCCGGAAGCGCGTGTGGCTGAGCGGCGCGTAGAAGATGCCGTCGCAGAACAAGATGTGGGTGATTCCCAAGCGGATGCGCCCGTAACAAGCACCTCCACAGGCATAAATCCTCACTAAAGCCTTTTGCCATGCGGTTTTTGCGCGCTTGCGTGTGCACCTGGGTGTTGGTATAAACCTGCGAATCCCGCATGGGATTGGTAATCTAGAGTAATTTATCCGAGGGGCTTAATGTGAATAAAGCAGAGTTGATTGACCGTATCGCCGAGTCTTCAGACATTTCTAAGGCAGCGGCGGGTCGAGCGTTGGACGCAGCCATCGACGCCATTACAGACTCACTGAAAAACGCCGAATCTGTATCGTTAGTCGGGTTTGGAACATTTCTGGTAAGAGAGCGCGCTGCGCGTACCGGAAGAAACCCGCAGACTGGTGCTACGATCCAGATTGCGGCGGCCAAGGTACCGGCATTTAAGCCAGGCAAGGCACTTAAGGACGCATTAAACTAAACTATCGAAGAAGTTTTTCTTAAAATGGTTTTGTGGGGCGCCGTTTGGCGCCCCTTTTTATGTCACCACACGCACACTAAAAACAGACCAAAAACAAACCGAGACTAGACCGAGAGTAGATTGACCGATGCTGCAAAAGCTCAGAGACCAAACCCAAAGTACCGGCTTTAAGATATTGGTTGTAGCCATTATTTTGGTGCTCACCCTTTTTGGCTTCGGGGCCACCAACTTGTTTGTCGGTGCAGACCCAGAACTGGCCCAGGTCGGAGATTTCGAAATTACACAAAACGTCTTGGCGGCGGAAACTGAGCGTGAGCGTCGCCGCGTCTTGGCGCAAATGGGGCCAGAGTTTGACCCCAGCAGCATTGATCGCCTGCAGCTGCAACAATACGTTTTACAGCAGCTCATCAGCCGGCAAGTGCTTTATCAAACCACCGCTGAGCTGGGTATTCGCGTCACACCGGAGCATGTCAACGAACAGCTCATCAATAGCCCGGCTTATCAAATCGACGGGCAATTCAACGAACAGATATACCGTCAACAGGTGCAGGCCCTCGGTTACACGCCGGTGGCCTTTGTCGAAGAGTTCACCAACGCGTTAAGTGCCGAACAGTTACGCACCGGAATTGAAGGTTCGGCGTTGATGACGGATTGGGAGCTTGGTGAACTCATCCGCGTCATCAATCAACGCCGCGACATCGCCTATTTGCCGTTGACCATCGATTTATTTCGCGAGCGGGTCAACGTATCTGACGATGAGATTACGTTGCGCTACAACGAAGAGCAGTCGGCCTATATGACCGAACTGCTGGTAGATGCAGCATACCTGCATCTGCGCACATCAGATTTAGCAGCAGACCCCAGTCTTGAGGTCACCGAAAGTGAATTACTGAGCCTTTACGAAGACGAGAAGGCAGCAGCGTTGGCAGACGAGCAACGCGACAGCGCACACATCCTGATACAGGTTAATGACGACCGTGGGACGGAGCAGGCCCTGCAGCTGATTACCGAAGCACAAGCGCGGCTTGCCGCCGGCGAAGATTTCGCAGCCCTCGCCGCAGAACTCAGTGAAGATCCAGGTTCGGCCAATGACGGTGGTGCGCTAGGCGCGGTCGGTAAAGGCATCTTTGATCCGGCTTTTGAGGAAGCCCTTTGGGCGCTAGAGGCGCCGGGTGATGTGTCGGCGCCGGTGCTGTCATCTTTCGGTTATCACTTAATCCGTCTAAACGAGGTGGTGATCCCTGAATATCCCGCCTTCGAAGAGCAGCGCGAGGGTCTGGAGCAGCGTGTACGCCAAACCAAGGCAGAAGATTTGTTTGTTGACCGCGCCCTGGAACTGGAGCGAGCGGCCTATGACGAGCGCTTTAGCCTCGATGAAACTGCGGCGCGGCTGGGTCTCGAAGTGCAGCGTGTGGCGCGCGTAGGGCGCAACGCGCCAGGCGAAGATACATTGATGGCAAATCCTGCGGTCCTGGATGCATTGTTCGGCAGTGCCGTCCTCGACGGCGCCAACAGTGATCCCGTGGAGTTGGGGGAAACGGAGCTGGTGATCTTGCGTGTGGATGAACAATATCCCCCCGAGCCTATCCCCCTAGAAGACATCGCGGACACGATCCGCGAAGAGCTGATCCGCGAGAAAGCTCTGGCAGAAATTGCTAATGCCAAAGAGTCCGGCCTTGCTCGCCTGCAAGCCGGTGAAAGTGTTGCGGAGATTGCTGAAAGTTTGGGCAGCAGCTGGCAGTCCCACACCCTGCTGAGTCGCGCGGGCGGCGGCCAAGATATACCGCCGGCGGTACGCACCAAGGTGTTTGAATTACCGCGCCCGGCGCCGGGTGAGAAGTCCGTAGACGCGGTGGAACTGATAAACGGTGCGGCATTGGTGACCGTGACGCGCGTGGTGCAAGGGGACATCAACACCACCACAGACGCTGAAGTAGCGGAGATTCGCCGGCTCAGCGCCGACCGCGTAGGTCGCTATGACTTGCAAGGGTTTTTTAGCGCCGCTGAGGAAGCGCTCAACGTAACACGCCCGGCCAGCTAACCGCCGATAACGTTAACGTACAGCAACAGGCCTTGTCCCGGTTGCAGGTAGCGGCTGCTGTCTAGCTTGTTCCAGTTGCTGATCTGTTGAATGCTGACGTTGAATTTGTTGGCTATGCGCGACAGCGAATCTCCACGCCGTACCTTGTAGTGCACTTTGCGTGTGACTTTGCGTTGAGATTTAACCGCACCAGGTATCTTTAATGTTGTGCCAACGCTGAGCGTGTCTTTCGGACCGATGTGATTGTTGCGCATCAGTGAGTTCAGTTTGACGTTGTGCGCACGCGCGATGCTCCACATGGAGTCTCCTGGCTTCACCACGTAGTCCACAGCGCCTCGCGCGCTGCGCGGGGTAGTGGTCAACGCTGATGCGTGTTTCGGAATCAAGAGTTTGTGGCCGGCGCGGATCACGGAATTGTGCAGGTTGTTGGCCACTTTCAGCGAGCTCACATCTGTGCCATGTCGTTTGGCGATGCCGCTTAAGGTGTCACCGGGTCGCACTCTGACTTCGGTCCAGTCTACCCGTGCGCGGCTCGGCACGGCATCCACGCGAGCCTGGGCGGCGGCTACGTCCAAGGAGGCGGGTACGATGACGCGATGCGGGCCCTTCGGCGGGGTGGCCCATTGATTTAAAGATGGGTTCCAGCGGTAGAGCGTCTCCATGTCCAACCCTAAGGTCTCACTGAGTTTGGTGAGCTGGAATTGGCTGTGGGTGTTGATGGTCCGAAATGCCGTGTGCGGTTTTATCTCGGGCAGCGTCAAGCCATACGCTTGTGGGTTTTTCACCACCGCGGCAAGAGCCAGCAAGCGTGGGACGTAAGCACGGGTTTCCTTTGGCAGGCGCAGATCGAAGAAGCCTGCACCCGGATTTTTGCGCTGAGCGCGAGAAACATTACCTTGCCCCGCGTTGTAGCCTGCCAGCGCGAGATACCAATCGTCGAAGCGCTTGTTTAGATATTCCAGATAATCCAGGGCGGCGTCAGTTGAGGCGATAATGTCACGGCGACCGTCATACCAATCGTTGATATCCAGGCCATATTGGCGTGCCGTACCGCGTATGAACTGCCAAGGTCCGGCGGCACCGCCGTGAGAGAAAGCAAACGTGTCCAGCGCGCTTTCTACGATTGGTAACAAGGCCAACTCAGCCGGGATTCCTCGCAGTTGAGTTTGAGTGTAGATATACGGCAGGTAGTCTTGCATACGCTGCTGCAAGCGAGGCAAGTAGCTGGGATGACGTTGTAGCCAGCGCAATTCTTGCTGTACGCGATTTTCGTCCAAGTAGTGTTCGAGCTGCATGTGGGCACGCATGTCACGCCACAGATCCGGCTGCTGGGACGCCTTGGGCTCCGATGGTTGCACTGGGTACTGTGCCACCTGCAACGTCGGCTGTGGTGTGCTGGGTACGGCTACCAGCGGCGTTTGCGGCGCTTCCAAGTGCCCCAACTGCCATCTGGCGGCGATTGCGGGTAGCGCCGCGCAACACGGCGATATGTGATGGGCAGCGTGCACCCCGTCGGCGGCTGCAATAGGGGTGGTTTGGCTGGCGCAGCCGGACAACAAACTACAGCCCAGCAATAATGTTAGGTATCTCATGCAGTCCAGTTCTTCGTCTATTTTTTTGACGATATATTGTTATTTATCGAAGTCCGCCGCTGTCTACTTGTCTACGCGAAGGTCGTCTACGCGAAGGGTAGCGGTTGCTCTTATGCTGCGGCTGACTTACATTGCAGACACTTTGGCGGATATCTCTGGATTTAGCAATCAAGCAGCCTAATCAATGTGACACAGATAACGTTGCACCACACAGGCTCTGGGACAGCCCGTTAGGTCAACAAACGCTGACCTTGGAGAAGGCGGCGTTGGCGCCGTTCTTACGCCGTTTACACGGCGACGTCATTTTGTGGGCCGGCACCCACGTCGACAGCGTCAGCAGCGTACGGCGATGTATGGTGCGTCACAGCTTGTTCCTACAACAGCAATCCAGCGATGCGCACCCACAAGTCCCGAGTCTGGGTGCGCAACTCGAAGCTCTGCCCCTAAAAAGCAACGCAGTAGACGGCATCGTGTTACATCACGCGCTTGAATCCACAGCGGATCCGCGCGTGGCTTTGCGTGAAGTAACCCGCGTATTAGCCCCCGGCGGACGCCTGATTATCTGCGGCTACAATCCGATGAGTTTGCTGGGTCTGCGCCGTCTTTACGCTCGCCTGTTGGAAGATGCGTTAAGTGATCAGCGATTTGTTAATCCGCTGCGCTTGTTCGACTGGCTGACGCTGCTGGGGTACGAACTGGACTGCAAGCCGCTGTATACCGGCATTGGCTTACCCTCCAAACGTTTGCTTCAGCGCCTAGATTTGCCCCGGCTGGAACGTTGGGAGCGCTGTGCGAACCCGCCTTCCTCGTTTCCATTCAGCCCGTTTGGCGCCTTGTTGATGATCAGCGCAACCAAACAGGCAATCTCGGTACGCCCCCATAAACCCGGCCGCAAAGAGCGGCGTAGAATGGCGCCAGTAGCTTATCCGTCAGTGTCCAGCTGGCAAAAAACCAAACATTGAGCGACACGGTTGAGATCTTCACTGATGGTGCCTGCCGGGGGAACCCCGGACCCGGTGGCTGGGCGGCGTTATTGCGGGTGGGAGACTCTGAAAAACTCATCAACGGTGCGGTAGCTAACACCACCAACAACCGCATGGAATTGATGGCGGCGATAGAAGGCTTACAGGCACTGCGCCGGCACAGTAAGGTGGTGCTCACCACGGATTCACAGTACGTCCGACAGGGTATCACCCAGTGGATTCACGGCTGGAAACGTAATGGTTGGAAAACGGCGGCAAAAAAGCCCGTGAAAAACCAAGACCTGTGGCAACAGCTGGATATGGCGCTCGGCGCTCATGAGGTCGAGTGGCGCTGGGTAAAAGGGCACAGTGGCCACGTCGAGAACGAACGGGTTGATCAAGCCGCCAACGACGCCATTGATGAGATGTTGGCTTCTTAATAGTTTTAGCCGCTCGGGAGAAATAGTTGCGACAAATTGTTCTGGACACTGAAACCACCGGTTTAGAGCCGGAAGTGGGGCATCGGATCATCGAAATCGGCGGTGTTGAGGTCATTAACCGCAAGCTTACCGGCCGTCATTTTCACAAATACATCAATCCCGAGCGCGATATTGACGATGGCGCCTTTGAAGTGCACGGCATTAGCCGAGCGTTCCTGCAGGACAAACCGGTGTTCACCGAAATCTGGGAAGAACTGGTGGCTTTCATTAAAGGCGCCGAGCTGATCATTCACAATGCGTCCTTCGACGTCTCCTTTTTAGATTACGAACTGCGCAAAATCAACGGGGCTCCCAAGACCGCACAGATCTGCACCGTCACTGACAGCCTGGCTTTGGCGCGGGCTAAACACCCCGGGCAAAAAAACAACTTGGATGCGTTGTGCCGCCGCTATCAAGTAGACAACTCCCAACGGCAGCTACACGGCGCGCTGTTAGACGCAGAAATTCTCGCGGATGTGTTTCTGCTGATGACTGGCGGGCAAACGCAGCTGTTTGGCGTAGCCGATGACAGTCAGCGCGCCAATAGCGGCGGCACTCAGGATCATCAGCGCAGGGCCGCTGAACAAGACGGACTTGCCGTGATCGCTGCCGGCGCGGCGGAACTTGAGGCACACGAAGCGTTTCTGGACCTGTTAGCGGAACAAAGCGGAACGGCACCGATCTGGCGACAGCCCGCGTAAGCACAGCGCGTGATTTGTTCAGGCGTCTTTAGAGCAAGAAGTGCACACAAACCCAGCCGGTAATACCCATGGTGACGGTATAGGGTAGGGCCATCACCACCATGCGCACGTAGGACAGCTTAACCAATGGCGCAATGGAAGAAGTCAGCAGGAATAAAAACGCCGCCTGTCCGTTTGGCGTGGCCACGCTGGGGATGTTGGTGCCGGTGTTAATGGCCACTGCCAAAGAATCAAAGTGTTCCCGGGTTATGGTGTTGTTATCAAACGCAGCCTTGACTTCGCCGATGTACACCGTTGCTACAAAGACATTATCGCTGATGGCGGACAAAACGCCGTTGGCGATATAGAACATGCCGGGTTGTAGATGTATGGGCAAAGACAGCACCCATGTGATCACCGGGGAGAACAGGTGTTGGTCGTGAATCACGCCGACAACGCCAAAAAACACAACCAACAAGGCAGTAAACGGCAACGCCTCTTCAAATGCATGGCCCAGTTGGTGTTCTTCGATGATACCGTTGAAAGCAGTTTGCAGCACGATGATCGTCAGGCCAATTACGCCCACTTCGGCGACGTGGAAAGCCAGCGCAAAACACAGAAAAACCGCGGCCACCGCTTGCACAACCAACCGCGCGCGGTCGCGGTCTGTGCGGTTGGCGGTTTCATGCGCATCAAACTCCAGCAGTATGTCGCGTACGCGTTCCGGCAATTGTTCGCCGTAGCCAAACCAATGCAGCTTCTCGAGTAATACGCAAGTGGTCAAACCTACCGCTAGCACCGGCATGGTGATGGGCGCCATGCGGATAAAAAACTCAATGAAGCTCCACCCGGTATAGCTGGCAATCAACAAATTCTGCGGCTCACCCACGGTGGTACAGACGCCACCTAAGGCGGTGCCAACTGCCGCATGCATCAACAAGTTGCGTAAGAAGCCGCGGAAGTTTTCCAGGTCATCGCGGTGTAGGTCTTGGATGCTTACGTCCTGGCCGTGTTCGTGGTCGTCGCGGAACTCTTTGCCCGATGCAACACGGTGGTAAACGGTATAGAAACCCACCGCCACGGAAATCACGACAGCAGTAACTGTGAGCGCGTCCAAAAACGCTGAAAGGAACGCGGCCACGAAAGAAAAAAGAAATGAAATCAGATACTTAGATCGGACTTTTAACAATATCTTGGTAAACGTAAAAAGCAGCAGCTCTTTCATGAAGAAGATGCCGGCCACCATGAAGATCAGCAGCAGCACAACGGGAAAGGCGGCCAGGATTTCGTCTTTTACAGTGTCGGGTGTGGTCATCCCCAACAGCACAGCTTCAAACGCTAACAAGCCACCGGGTTGTAAGGGATAACAGCGTAGCGCCATGGCCAGGGTAAAAATGAACTCTAAGACCAATACCCAACCGGTAACAAACGGACCCACCGCCAACAACAACAAGGGATTGATCAGTAAGAAGGTAAATATGGTGGTTTTGTACCAATCCGGAGCTTGGCCGAGGAAATTCTGGGTGAACGCGCTAAGGCTGAGGCCCTTCATAAATGTCCTTGTTTATGCGCAGAGGCAAACATGGATGCTAACTGCTAAACGCCCCCCACGTATAGGTTGGCTTGGTGAAGTTGTGCTATTTTGCGCGTTTTTGTGGGAGAAATGGGCAATGTGGCCTCACGAACCAGATGAACTCGAGGCCGGGCATATGGCACCGGACGACGCGGACCATAGTGATGCTTGGTACTTTGTATTTGCAAAAGGCCAAATGGTGACTAAAAGCGTACAAGGCGTACCGGAGCCTATCACCGGCGATGACTTTCGTTGGTTCGAAATGGAGGTGCATCACAAACACTTTCTCGGACACTACCTAAACCGACCGTGTTTCGCCTTGTCCGCCAGCGGACGCCCTGCGGAGGGTTACCACACCGTGGGTTTACGTGGCCTGTTAGGTCGCACCCCACAGTCCTTGTTTTACCTGGCCGGGCGTGCCCAACAAATCATCGACTGGCACGACACTCATCGATTCTGTGGACGCTGCGGTGCACGCATGGAAGATCATCGTCATGACCGAGCCAAAGAATGCCCCTCCTGTGGTCTCATTAACTATCCACGCCTGTCGCCGAGCATCATTGTCCTGGTGACCAAGGGTGAAGAGATGTTATTGGCACGCAACGCCAATTGGCCCACGGGTATGTACAGCACGCTGGCTGGATTTGTAGAGCCGGGTGAATCGGTTGAGCAGACCTTGCACCGTGAAGTGTTAGAGGAGGTAGGGGTGCGAGTAAAAAACCTTGAATACTTTGGCTCCCAGAGCTGGCCTTTTCCTAATTCCCTGATGCTAGGCTTCCACGCGGAATACGACGGCGGTGAGATTGTTTGTCAGGCGGAAGAAATTGCTGACGCACAATGGTTTGCGCCGGACAACTTACCGCAAATACCGCCGAAAACCGCCATCTCCGGCTGGCTTATCCAAGAGTTTATTGATCGCTACAGTGCCCAATCTCGCTGAGGGTTAGTCGCCCGACAATCCTGGCAGCTCGGTTTGTTTAGAGAAGGCAGCCAGCGTTTGGAAGACCCAGACTATGTGGCCATTGCTGCGAAAATCGCCTCGCATAAACGCCTCGATGGGGTTGCCGCGGCCGCTGATGATCTCCACAGCCTGGGCAAGGTCTCGAAAGTAAATGATGAGCTCCGCCGGCGGCGGTTCTGCATCATCGTAGTAGAACGCCTCACCGTGGTGTATCCCGACGCAGGCGCTACCATTGCGCCAATTAAATTCTATGGTGGCGTCGAGGTCACCGGCATGAGCGCCGTCAAAGCGGGCTTTCAGCAATGTGTATAGGTCTGTCATGAGCGCGCTATTTTTCAGTTCAAGCACATGCACAGTCAAGCCACGTCCGTGCTACAGTAGCGCGCTTATTTTGCCCAGCTGCACGCTTTGATGACCTACTTTTATGAATATCTCACCTTCTTAGCGGAAACCGTCACTATTGTGGCCGCCATCTTGGTGGTGTTCGCGGCACTGCTAAGCCTTGGCGCGCGCCAGGCAGCTCATAACGACCCCGGCCATCTGCGTGTCACCAAGCTGAATGATCGTTTTCGCGGCTTACGCCATGCCATGGAGGGTTCGTTGCTGCCTGCGGATGCGGTGAAGAAGCAGCACAAGCGCGAGGCAAAGGCAGAAGCACAGACGCAAAAGGCACGTAGCGCCGAACTCAAACAGCAGCTGAAAGAAGCCGCGGCCGAGCAGGTTGAGAATGTTGAGCAAGGTGCGACCGGCCGCGTTTACGTCTTGCGTTTTGAAGGGGATGTCAAAGCCAGCCACGTCGACGATCTGCGGTTAGAGATCAGCGCGATACTGACCATGGCGGGCGCCGATGATGAAGTGGTGGTGTGTATTGAAAGTCCGGGGGGTATGGTGCACAGCTACGGTCTGGCGGCTTCCCAGTTGATGCGCATACGCCAACGCGAGATCCCTTTAACCGCCGTAGTAGATAAAGTTGCCGCCAGCGGCGGCTACCTGATGGCCGCGGTGGCGCATCGTGTGCTGGCCGCGCCGTTTGCCTTGGTGGGATCCATCGGGGTGATTGCTCAGGTGCCGAACGTACATCGACTGTTGAAGAAAAACGATGTGGACGTGGAAGTCATCACTGCCGGTAAATACAAGCGCACACTGACGGTGCTCGGCGAAAACACCGAAGAAGGTCGGCAGAAGTTTGTTGAGGAACTCGAGGACGTGCATGCGCTGTTTCAAGAGTTTGTGAAAGACAATCGACCGCAACTGGATTTGGCCACCGTCGCCACCGGGGAGGCGTGGTACGGCAAACGTGCCTTGGATTTGGGATTAGTGGATGCGCTGTCTACCAGCGATGAATACCTCATGACACTGTGTGATGAGCGGGAGGTTTTTGAGGTGAAATGGATCGAGCATCAAAAGCCCATCGACAAAATAATGGGTAAGGTGAATACGCTGCTCGATCAGGCCGCTGAGATTCTGACCGTGTGGCGGCGTTAGCGCACATCCATTCGTCTTAATCAATTCGGTTAGCAAGCTTAAGGAGACAACGTGGGATTTTCAGCATTTTGGGTCGAAAAGACAGAGGACGGTTTTCAACGCTCGGTGATAGAACGAGAAATAGATGACTTACCCGATGGCGACGTTCTCATCGAAGTGCGTTACTCATCGCTGAACTACAAAGATGCTTTGTCCGCCACGGGTAATCCTGGCGTCACCCGCAACTTCCCGCATACACCCGGCATCGACGCGTCCGGCGTTGTGGTGCAAAGCACCGCCGCTGATTTTGCGCCGGGTGACGAAGTGATCGTTATCGGTTTTGATCTGGGGATGAACACCCCTGGCGGGTTTGCCCAACGTATCCGTGTCCCCGCCGGTTGGGTGGTAAAAATGCCTGCGGGTTTAAGTCTACACAGCAGCATGATTCTCGGTACCGCGGGGTTCACCGCGGCCGAGTGTATCGATAAGTTGGAAGCTGCGGGGATGACCCCCGCCAGTGGTCCGGTATTGGTGACCGGGGCCAGCGGCGGTGTCGGTTCAGTGGCGGTAAAAATCCTCGCCCATCTGGGCTATGAAGTGGCCGCGGTGACCGGCAAACCGGAACAACATGAGTTTCTGCGCGGGCTGGGTGCCTCAGAACTGTTAAGCCGTGAAGACGCCGCTGCCGGTGCGGACAAACCGTTGTTGGCGGAACGTTGGGGCGGGGTAGTAGACACCGTGGGCGGCGATATTTTGTTTAACGCAGTCAAAAGCCTACGCTACGGCGCGAGCCTGGCAGCGTGCGGGTTGGTGGCGGGTGCGGGTTTTCAGGCCACCGTGTTACCGTTTCTGTTGCGTAACGTAAATCTCTTAGGAATCGATTCTGTGGAACTGCCGTTGGCGGAGAAGCAGCGCATCTGGGGACGCTTGGCCAATGAATGGCGCGTGGACCTCAGCGAGTTAGAGGAAAGCCTGACGCTGGATACCCTGTCCGCCGCCATCGACCGGATTTTCGCCGGTGCCATGGTTGGGCGCGGGGTGGTGCATTTGTAGGTCGGCACGTGTAGCCGGTGTGAGCCAGCGGTTTGAGATCGGTTAATCCCGCCGCAATCTCGGGTTGGGCGCGATGGGGCTTGGATAGCGGAAAATCACAAAGTAGCTGCTGACCACTAAGGTCAACACCGTGGAAAACTGGATGATGAGCGCCGCCTCATCGCTCACCAGTTGGTTGGCAATGGCGATATAGCTCAGCAGCAGAGAAAATTCTGAAGCTTGACCAAGGCGGTATCCCACTTCCCAAGCCACCGGTTTTTCTTCCCCCTGTACCTTCAACAAGACGGCAAACACCCAGGGTTTGATGGCAATTAACAGCGCCGCCAGTAACACCGCGGGCAGCCAGACGTCCGGTATCAGTTGGATGTTTAACGCGGCGCCGACGCTGAAGAAAAACAACACCAAGAAGAAATCCCGCAACGGACGCAGGCTTTCCGCGATGTATTGGGCGATGGGGCTGGTGGCCAGGGACACACCGGCAATAAATGCGCCGATCTCCAACGACAAGCCAACAAACGCGGCCAAGTTGGCGATACCCAAACACCAGCCTATGGCGATGAGGAAAATGTACTCATGGAACGCATCAAACGTTTTAATCAGATACAGCAGGCCGTAACGCACGCCCAGTAGCGCCACCGCACCTAGTAGCGGCAAGCCGAGGAAAATCGAAGCGAGACTGGTCACCAGCGCTTGCATATCCACACCCAGCCCGGTGAGCAGCAAAATCGCCAGAATCGCCAAGAGGTCCTGAATCAACAGCAGGCTCACTACAATTTCACCCACATGGCGGTGGTGCAGCGCTGTGGTAGGCAGGAGCTTGATGCCGAGAATGGTGGAGGAAAACGAAGCTGCGATACCGGTGACCGCAGCTTCCATGAAGCTGAAGCCAAAACCCAGCATGACGCCAAAACCCAGCGCAAAGAAGACCGCGGTGGTGCCCAGCGCAGTCAGCAGGGATTCACCCACCATGTTTTTAAGTTTTGCCGGTTGTAGATCCAAACCCACCAAAAACAGCAGGAAGATGATGCCAAACTCAGCAATTTCGGAGAGCAGGGTGGGGTCGTCAACCCAACCAAAGCCGAAGGGACCCAGTAAACATCCGAGCGCAATGTAGGCCACCAGCATGGGTTGCCGGGTGTACAGCGCCACCGTTGCCAGCAGTGCGGCACCGGTAAAGATATAGAAAAAAGACTCGATTATGCCGGCATGGGGCATCTCGCGTGCAGCTCAGGTGATCTACGTCACCGGATTGTACCTCACGCCCAGCGTTGCACGCGTGTTGCGTTCTCCTGGGCTTGGCTGACCGAACCCTGATAATGGCCGCTGTAAGGCGCCAACAGGCGCACCGCGGTGTCCGCGTCGCGGCCAGGCGGTAACTCTAGGGCGTCAAACCCGCAGCGCACCATATAGTGCAGCACATCTTCGTGGATGGCGCCGGTGGCCCGCAGCTCACCGCTGTATTCCACGCGTGTCCGCAATAGCACCGCAAGCGAAAGCCCGCGGCCATCGGTGAAAGCGGGAAATTCGATGCCGATGAGGCTGGCATCGCGGTAAGCGGGGTTTGGCTCCGCGTCCACAGGCAATAGCAGTGCGTCACCCGGTTGCCATTCTTCCGGCTGTTTCCAATCCGGTACGATGCAGGCAGCCTGAGCCTGCCATTCGTCGCCGTTGCGTTTAATCGTTGTTGACATAAATTCTCTCCTTAAATGGATCGAGACCAATGCGTTGGAAACAACTCAAAAAACTCTCGTCTTCGATACGTTGCTCGACGTACACATCCAAAATTGTGGCAAGCACATCGCTGACTTCCTCCCGCGCAAAAGACGGGCCGACAATTTGTCCCAAGGCTGCGTCATGGCCGGAATGCCCAGAGTGGCCGCCGATTGAAATCTGGTAAAACTCTTGACCTTTTTTATCGACGCCAAGGATCCCGATATTGCCCACGTGATGGTGGCCGCAGGCGTTCATACAACCGGAAATGTTGATGTCTAACTCACCTAAGTCGTGCACGTAGTCGTAGTCGTCGAAGCGGCGCTGGATGGCCTCTGCCACCGGTATAGATTTGGCATTGGCCAAGGAGCAATAGTCACCGCCGGGGCAGCAAATCATGTCTGTCAGCAAACCGGCATTGGCAGTGGCTAAGCCTTGCTCTTGGGCTTGCTGCCACAGCGTCAACAGGTGTTTGCGCGGGACATGCGGCAGCACAAAGTTCTGTTCATGGCTGATGCGCAGCTCGCCGAAACTATACTGATCCGCCCAATCGGCCACGGCGTCCATCTGTTCATCGGACACATCGCCCGGCGGTACGCCGGTGGCCTTAGTGGATAACGTCACCGCTGCGTAACCGCGCTGTTTGTGCGGCACCACATTGTGATGTAACCATTGGCTAAACGCCGGATGTTGCAAACGCCATTGTTCGATATCCGCTTGCTGGTCATCTAAGTCCTCAAACAGCGGCGGTGCAAACGCGGCTTGCAGGGGTTCTAGATCCGCCGGGTTGAGCTGGGCGCTGCCGCCTTTGATATGGGCCCAGTCTTCTTCGACCTTGGCTTTAAAGCCTTCCGCGCTCATCGCGCGCACCAGTATCTTGATGCGGGCTTTGTATTTGTTGTCGCGCCTGCCGTAGCGGTTGTACACGCGCATGATCGATTCGATGTAGCTCAGCAGGTGTTGTTCTGGCAGGCCACTGTAAATGAGCGCGCCAATCACCGGGGTACGACCAAGCCCACCGCCGACGTAGACGTCAAATACAACCTGACCGTTGGCGTCGTGGTAAGCCCGCAGGCCAATATCGTGCACCGCGATGGCAGCCCGGTCATGGGTCGCGCCGGTGACGGCAATTTTGAATTTACGTGGCAACCACTCAAATTCGGGATGATTTGTAGACCACTGCCGCAGCACTTCGCAATAGGGCCGCGCGTCAAGCACTTCGTCGGCTGCAGCCCCGGAAAACTCATCCGTGGTGACGTTGCGGATACAACTGCCGCTGGTTTGGATGGCATGCATTTCCACTGAGGCGAGCGCTTCTAAAATATCCGGCACTTCGGCGAGTTCGGGCCAATTAAACTGCATGTTCTGTCGCGTGCTGAGGTGACCGTACCCGCGGTCGTAGCGGCGCGCGATGTAGGCGAGCTTGCGCAGCTGGACGGCAGACAACGTGCCGTAGGGGACCGCCACGCGCAACATGGGCGCCAAGCGCTGCACGTACAAACCATTGCGCAGGCGGAGCTGCAAAAACTCCTCTTCGCTTAAATTACCCGCGAGGTAGCGCTCGGTTTGGTCGCGGTAGTGGGCGACACGTTCGTTGAGAAATTGACGATCAAATTCGTCGTATTGATACATGCTGAAAATGGGCTACTAGACGTGAGGCCCGGCACATTAGCAGGGCGTTAAAAGCTTGCAAAGGGCCCAAGAATCATAAGCTTAGATACAAAATTGCGCGCGTTGAGATTTGCTCTATAATTGCGCCCGCATTTTTACGACGAAGCCTCCATGAGCGAAGAACACACCTCAGACAGCAACAGCGAAGAGCAACAAGATGCTAAAGCCGATATGTGGGCAATCATCATCATTTTCACCACTGTGGTGATTATGGCGATGCACTTTGTTTCAGGGTTTACCTTCGACTTCTAGTAAATCCCCGTGGGTTAGCAAGTCCGGCAAGCTCGGGCGCAACAGCATCGCGGCGGCTTCCAAACTTAACGCTTTACGCGTTCCTCATTGATCTTACCAACGCCGAAGTAGCGGCTTTCCGGGTGGGAGGAGTGCCAGCCACTTACCGCTGCCGCCGGTGTCATGGCGTAATTATTTGTTTGCGGGATTTAAAGTGAATCTGACTAATGTTTGCCAAAAAGCTATACCCGACTAAAATAGTCGGGTATAAAGCGCATTGTTCTCAGAAGAACTCAATACTCACATAGAATTTTATAGAGCCAATGATCGAAATATCCGCGAGTGCCCAGGGTTATCTGAAAGATTTGCTTGCCAAACAGGAAGGTGAAGATGTCGCCATCCGTGTATTTGTTGCACAGCCGGGTACACCCCAAGCCGAAACCTGCATTGCTTACTGCCGCAAAGGTGAAGAACAAGAAGGTGATGTGCCGGTGGAGTACGAGGGGTTTCGTGCCTGGTTTGAAGGTCGCAGTGAGGCGTATCTACTCGACGCTGTCGTGGACTACCAGGAAGACCAAATGGGCGGGCAGTTAACCATCAAAGCACCCAATGCCCGGGTGCCTAACGTGGGGCCTGATTCTCCGCTGGAAGACCGTATCAACTACGTGCTGTATAACGAGATTAATCCTGGCCTTGCCGCCCACGGCGGCATGGTCACCTTGGTGGAGATCACCGAAGACAAACAAGCCGTGCTGCAGTTTGGCGGCGGCTGTCAGGGTTGCGCTGCGGTGGACATCACGCTAAAAAACAGCGTCGAAACCACTTTGCTGGAGCGTGTTCCGGAACTCACCGGTGTGAAGGACGAAACCGACCACACCTTTACCGAAAACGCTTACTACACCTAGTGCTCAAACCACTTGAAAACTTAGGATCAGCGGGTTTGTGGGGTTCTTGGGCTAGACGGCGTACCGCCGATGGGGTTGGGCCCCATCAAGGAGCGCCAACAACGCCCAAGGGCCCCACAGACCCGCCCTGTGGGAGATCGCCAGCTTTACGCTAACTGCGTCATTGCCCGTCGCAATATCCGGATATGACTCCTCACTCTTCCTTGCCAGCCTAAAGCTGGCGAACTCTGATCCTAAGTTTTCAAGTCGTTTGAGCACTAGCCTCAGCCAGCAGCGCGTGTTGCTGCTTGGTTGCTCAGAGCGCCGTGCAACTCGGTTAACATCGCCGCGGTTTCTTCCCACCCCACGCAGGCGTCGGTAATTGACACGCCGTATTGCAGTGCGTCCCGCGACGCCATTTTCTGGTTGCCCGAATTGATGTGGCTTTCGATCATGACTCCGGTGATGGAGCGATTACCGCCCAACAACTGAGATTGCACGCTGCGCAGCACGTTGATCTGTTGGGTGTGATCCTTGTTCGAATTGGCGTGTGAACAATCCACCATGATCGACGGTGTCAGCGATAAATTGTGCAACGCAGCCTCCGTGGCTGCGATGCTGGCCGCGTCGTAGTTGGGGCCATCGGATCCACCACGGAGCACCACATGGGCATGAGGATTACCCTGGGTGTACACCACAGAAACCTGTCCAGACGGGCTGATGCCAAGAAATCTGTGCGGGCTGGTGGCGGATTGCAGCGCGTTGATGGCGACGTCCAGCGAGCCATCGGTGCCATTTTTGAACCCCACTGCACAGCTTAAACCCGATGCCATTTCCCGGTGAGTTTGCGACTCTGTGGTACGTGCGCCGATGGCCGACCAGGAAATGAGGTCCTGAATGTATTGCGGGGTAATGGGATCAAGCGCCTCTGTGGCGATGGGAAGACCAAGGGCGGAGATGTCCAGTAACAGCTTGCGCGCTATTTCCAATCCTTCACCTACGCAAAAACTGTCGTCTAGGTGAGGATCGTTGATTAAGCCTTTCCAGCCCACGGTGCTGCGTGGTTTTTCGAAGTAGGCTCGCATCACCAGATACAAATGGTCGCCGACTTCGGGCGCCAGCTTGGCGAGACGTTGGGCATACTCCAGCGCGCTGTTGGGGTCGTGGATAGAGCACGGCCCCACCACCACCAGCAGCCGCGGATCCCTGCCTGCAACGATGTCACGCACACTTTGGCGTGCGCTGTTGACTGCTTCGCGGACCTCCTCGGGCACTGGCAGTTTGGCTTTGAGATGTTCGGGCGTAATCAGCACCTCGTGTTTCTCCACATTGATGTTTTCTAATTGCATGTCGCTCTCCTTTTGGTGGCGGCACTCGCTGAGGCACTAAAACGAAAAAACCCCGCGGAGCTTGCTGCCCTGCGGGGTTTCCCTTGGAAGGCAGCGTGCGCGCCTTCCACAATTTGTTGAAGGCTGACTAGGCTACAAAATAGGCAAAAAACCCACGATATGAGCCTGGCCAGCAAAATTCTTGCTGAACGGTCTGCTGTATGTCTTTACGGTCGTGCGCGTTCATGGCAGGCGGATAGTAACGATGAGCACAAAAATTGCAACGTCCAATTTGGTCTTGGTGCTGGTTTTTATGTTTGGACTTCAATCAAGCGACCGTGTCTGGGCAGGTATAGCGCGGTTTTCACCGGCCGGGATTCCAATTGTTCAAACAGGCGGCGATAGCGCCTGAGTTGCTCCCGGTAGCGGTCTGCTTCACGATCGAGGAAGTCTTGTAGGTCAGCGCCGGCGTGATAACCGGATTTGTAATCGATAATCCAACGCACACCTTCTGCATCGACAAAGGTGCGATCAATAACCGCGTTGACCACTTCACCGTCTAGCACGCCTGCTAGGGTCAGTTCACACGCCCCTTGGGTATGCTGTTGGCTCAATATCCAGCGTCCCACCTGGCTGTCGAGGGTACTGTCAAATGCGTCTTCGATGGCTGCTACATTTTCGTTATCGATGTCGCTGTTGTGCGCATCCTTGGATTGCCCACCCATGGCGGCGAGTAAACTGCGTATGCGTTGCCTTAATCGCATGCGCTGTTGGGTGTCCAAGTTTTCCACCCCAATACGACCAACCTCCTCCAGCAAACGATGCAAGACCGTTCCCGTGCGCCTCGCATCTATACCCGCCCAGTTAAACTCAACTTCAACTTTTTGCTCCCTTAAAAGCAAAAGCGGCTGCCAAGTCACTGCTTCACCCACGGGCGGGGACCAATGGTCCGCCACCCGGCGCAAGCCTTGGTCTCGCATTGGCTCAGGCACCGGTGCGCTAATCAACCCCTGTTGACCACGGGCGGCTTGGGTCCATGCGTCGCGAAAGTCGGCAGCACAGGTTGGCCATAAATCAGCTAACAAGCTGCCGCTCGGTGCTTTGTAGGTTTGCAGGCTCTCTTCCGTATCGGCCTCAATGACCGCGGACAACATCATATGTTGTTTGGCCCGCGTGGTCGCCACATACAAAAGCCGCTGGTTTTCATAAGCACCACGGGTACGTTGTTGATGACGAATGAGCTCCACCAAGGGTGAATTGGTGGCTTGGTCAGAGGCGCGTAGGGGAGCCAACAACACCTGCTCTTGTTGGCTGGCCGAATTGAAAGGGAGCCAATGCAGCAGACTGGTCTCACTCCCCGCGGGGCGCCGTTCCAGAGCAGGTAGGACCACCAGATCCCACTCTAATCCTTTGGCGCCATGCATGGTGAGGACTTCTAGTTTTACCTCAGGGCTGGGTGGGTCACCTTCGGTTTGCTGAGCTTCCAGCATTTCCAAAAAGTCATTCCAGTCATGTAACAAACCACCGCTGTCAGCGCGTTCCAATACGTCCAAAAAGAGTGCCGCATCGGCTAAGTCGGTGGCCGGTTGCACACAACAATGTGGGCCGCCGAGGTGCTGCCAAACGCCGTCTACCAATTCGACAATTGAACGTCGCTGCCAATTTTGTTGGGCCTGTTGGAGGGCCGAGAATACCCGTGTTGCGCGTTGATGGGCGGTGCCGGACAAACGCTCCAGGGCATCCGCCGCGAACGGCGATCGACCGTCGCCAGCCAACGCGTGGAGGTCGCTCAAACTTAATCCGCAAGTGGGTGCGCGCAGCATGGCCAATACCGCAGTGGTATCGGATGGGTACAATACTGCCTTGGTAATCGCGAGCAAATCCTGCACCACGCTGCGGCTCGTGAGTGGGTCCAGCTTGACTGCCCGATACGGAATGTCGCAGCGGGCTAATGCGGGCAGTATCTCGTTTAGATGACTGCGCGCACGCACAATGATGGCGGCACTGAAGGTGTTGTCATCAGCCCGCTCAGCAAGCTCCGCTTTGAGAAATTGTGCTATGGCATCAGCTTCGTTAAGGGCTGTTGTATGCGCTGTGGTTTGGACTCTACCGCGTCCGCTGCGACCTGGTTCTGATGGCGCGTAGGCCACCGCACCGGCAGCAATGTCTTCCTGCTGCGGGAAAATTGGACCCAGCTTATGATTCACCCAAGCGACAATATCAGGCTGCGAGCGAAAGTTGCTGGTCAACTGCTGCGGTGTCAGCACAAGTCCGCCAATACCCTGATCGCGGCAGCGCATAAACAAACCCACCTCCGCTTCGCGGAAGCGATAGATAGACTGCATTGGATCACCCACTAAAAACAAACTGCGTCCGTCGCCTTGTTCCCAGCCCGCAGTGAGTTTTTCCAGCAAATGCAGCTGCGCCCAGTTGGTGTCCTGGAACTCATCCACCAACAGATGTTGAATGCGGCGGTCGAGGTACAGACCCAGATCGGTATAACCTTGTTGGTCATCACCCAAGCCGCGTAACGCGGCCGCCGCCAGACCGGTGTAGTCCGTCTGGCCGCTATGAGCAAAACACAGTTCCAGTTCTGCGGCAGTGCGCACCAGTACTCGCACCAACGCATCTAACACGCTCCATTCGTCATCCGTGTAGACCGGGGAGGGTAAGCGAGCCACGCGATGCAGCAACTGACCAAAGCTTGTGAATTCGGCAAGCGTCTCCAGCACGCCACAGAAACGTTCTTTTTCGGCACTGCCCGCAGGGAAACCACTGGATTTGTTCACCGTTTTGCGAAACTGAGCCTGCTTGGCTCGCGTTAGCAAGGCCTCTGCGAGCCCCCGCCACAAGGGTAGGTCTGCGGCATCACGACCCGGTAGTCGAGGCATTGAGGCAAGTTGGGTAATCTCCGATGCGCTGCCTGCGTCGTGGAGATTGCGGCCAGCAAACTGTAACAACTCAACCAGCTCAGCTTCCTCAATCTGCAGCTGTTGTAGTGTAGTGATCAAAGCTTGCTCAGCCGTCGCCAGCTGACCGCACACCAGCTCGTGCAACGTGCCTTCGAGTTGCGAACGTTGTAGATTCCCCGTTACGTGTAAAGCACGCAGCCATTGGTCACGTCGCGCCAGCATTTCCGTTAGCAAATTTTCGATGTCTTGGCTGCGGTGATCTCGCCATGCCAAAACGCGGTGCAAATCGGCGGCTATCGGTTCGCTGCTGTCGATCAAGCCAAGCACGTTGCGTGCGGCTTGGCGATAAAATACTTGCGCGTTTTCTGAGGGCCCCGGTACCGGTCCTAAGCTACTGGCCACGGGCATACTGCGAGCAAGAAAGTGATTAAAACTGTCGATGGTGCGAATCAACAGACGTTGAGGATTTTCTATAAGACGCCACTGGGCGACCTTGTCGGCCACTGCTTTGGCATTTGCAAGCGCGGATTGCTCGTGGGGTGCATCGGATTGAAAATCGGATGCCAGCAAACGCAGAACACGTTGCCGCATCTCAGCCGCGGCTTTACGTGTGAATGTGATAGCAAGTACTTCTTCCGGTGCATCAACCGTGCCAAGCAAAGCCAGATAACGTTCTACTAACAGCGTGGTTTTGCCGGAACCTGCTGGCGCTTGGACAATCACCGATTGTCCCGGTTCCACGGCCGCGCGCCGCGCAGCGGCATCACTCATCCGTTTGGTCATCTTGTAGAGAATCATGCGGCGCACGTTCTTGCACGCGGCACAGGCTGTGGAGATGGCAATGTTGGCATTCGTTAGGTGCGCGCGGATTTACTGCCGCTTCGCCGGTCACAAATGCCTCACCAATGTGATCCAGGTGCGTACGCCAGAGCGTTAACAGTTCCGGCCAGGCGTTCAGGGTTTTATAGCGATAACCTTCCTCTTCCAGTTTACCGACGCCCTGGGTCTGGGTGTCCACTGCGGCCAACCCATCAAAGCGCAGTTGCTCCGGGCGTATGTGCGCAAAACAGATACCCTGCGGGGACGGCTCGAGGGAAACGGCGTAGGCCGGTAATTGCGGGTCGTGCAGGCGCGCTTCGGGAAACCAATCCGCTTTGCTGCTGCGCCCGGTTTTATAGTCCATCACCAGCGTGCTGGCGTCCGCCAGTTCATCCACCCGGTCGATGTTGCCGCGCAGCCGAAGGCCACCAAAACTCATGGTGATGGGTTGTTCACGCGCCTGAATACAAAACTCGCCGCGCTCAAGCTCTAACTCGATCCACCGTTGGATAAGCTGTTCGGTGCGAGCCTGTTCGAGTTGCCGGCCGGCTGGGCTGAGTGTCAATCGAAAACTACGGGTGAACTCTTCGAGTGCCGCATCCACTCCGGTGCGAATACGTGCGCTGAGCTCTTCCGGGTCCAGTGCACGCAAAGCGGCCTGGTCGTTTATGTCGCGGAAAAAGAATTCAAGCGCCTTGTGCGTGATGGTCCCGCGCTGACCGGCATCCAATCCCGGCCGCGGCGGACGCAGTTCAACCGCGCCGAGGCGATGTTCGGCAAAGGCGCGAAACGGACAGCTGGATTGATGCCGCAGCACACTGGTTCCACCAGCGGTGCTGGCCTGGTGATATTTGGGCGCTTGGCAATCGTCTTGTGGCACCAGCATGGACGCCGGGGTCGGCAGTGGCAAAGGTGGCATCAACGTTGTGCTGCTAGGATGCACCAGGCTGCATAGCTCAGCAGCTACTTCTTCACGACCCCGGGCAAAGCTGCCCTGTAATTCTGGCGCCAGTTGCATCAACCCCTCAAGCTCCGCCACCGCACGCTGCAAACAGGACTCACTGGTGGCGGCGGGCAGGTCATTTTGTAAGTTCGCTGGTAGTAAAGCATCGCGACGGGTTGGACCTGGCCAGGTATCGCTGTCCAGCCCGGTGATCCAGGCGGCATCGAAGCGTGAGCCCAAGGCTTCTTCCACACCAAGGATTTCTACGGGCGCGCCGATGTTGCGTTCGCGAAACACCACTTCGGCAACGCGTTCGCGTAACAGCGATAGGGCTCGTGCCCGGGGCAATGGCGAGTCGGCGACGAGGTCAAGCGCACTGAATGTTTCCAACACCTCATGCCAGCGATTCAAGACTTGATACTCGCGGCTGTCTAAGGGGCGGCCCAAGGCAAATCCTAAGCTAGACAACTCTGCCTGAAACTGCGCCACCCAAGCCGACGCGGATAACTCCGCCTGGTGATGTTGACGACATTCGAGCCATTGCTCCAGGCCTTGCGCCAACTGGGCGGCCTCGTTGCGACGCAAACACCACTGTAATTCGGCGGCAGTGACCGCGAAGGGTGCGCGACCAGCCAAATCTGCGAGCGTTTGCGCTCGAGCCGCCGCTTCACTCAGGGCCGTTTCACTTGGGGTTGCTGCACTGGAGAAAGACGCTTGGCCACCCTGGAGAAACGGCGAACGCAGTAACTGATGGGCTTGCGGTTGCGTTATACGATCTGTTGCCAGGCTGAGGATCGCCAAAGCGTCCGCCACCAAGGGCCACTGGTCTAAAGGTTGTCCAAGCGAAATGTGCCAAGCCGGGCGCGCCTCGCCGTGTAGTGCATAACCTGGGGGGTCAAACACGCGGCGCATGAGCCGCTCAACGCGTTCCACACGCCCACTTAGATTGGGTACTACGATGGCTATGGAGGGTTGTGGGTCCCTTTGCACGCTTGTAGGGAGTGCGCTTCCCTTAAACGAGAGCGGGCTCGCTTGCAGCACGCCTCGAGCCCACTCTGCTGCGGTGAGCAGTTCATCATCCACAGTGGGACACTCGGTTACCGGCAGAGTTTTGCGCGCATGTGCTGCGCGAGTATGCCGCTCGATAGAAGCACCAACGGCTTCGCAGGCGGCAACAATGCGGCTCTGTAATGGTGTCAGCGGCAGATCAAAACCCACCAGTTGGATTTGTGGCGGGACATTCACGGCACCGCGCTGAATCAATGCCGGCAGCTCCGCGGCAAACACCCATTCGTCTGTGAAACCACGCTCGTCACAGAGTTGGCGGTAAGCCCGGCTCCAGTCTTGAAAGCGACGGCTGTCCTCGGACAGCAGCAGCCCTGGCCAATCATCCGGTTGGGGTAGATTGTATTCGTGCAGCGTACGCCAGGCTTGTTGTGCCAGTCTGGCCACCTGGGGCTCACCAATAAACACCTCGTGATCGATAACCGTTTGCCACAACCACATGGCCTGTTGATGGCTGATCGGGACCCGTTCGTCCTCGCCGGTCAACAGGTGTGCCTGACGCAGCTGGCCGATCCAGGCGCTAAACGTGGTGATGTTGGGGGGTAACCAAGCGGTTGCGCCGCGCTGGCTGGCCTCGATCGCTTGCTCACGGACAAGTTGGCGAGCCAAGCGGGCAGTGGGGGTGAGTAGAATATCAGCGGGTGAACTGGGCACGTAAGAATTGTAGCTGATCTTCCGCTAAACTCCGCGCCTTTGCGAGATAACCGACCTAAACCATGAGTGATTCTTCTAAACGGGTGAGTTTTGTCAGCCTGGGCTGCCCTAAAGCGCTCGTCGACTCCGAGCACATTGTCACTGAGCTTTTGGATTCCGGTTATGACGTGGTGGCCCAAGAAGAAGCGGCTGATGTTGTTGTGGTCAACACCTGCGGATTTATCGATGCGGCTAAGGCTGAAAGTTACGCCGTGATTGAGCAGGCCATCGAAGCACAGCGCGAGGTGGTGGTCACCGGTTGCCTGGGTGCGGACGCGCAAGCGCTGTTAACGCGTTATCCCCAGCTGCAGCACGTTAGCGGGCCGGCTCAGGTAGCGCCGGTGGTGGCGTCTGTGGACCAGCTGCTGGGGCGCGGCATTACACAAGCTAAGCCGTCTCCACGGGAAGCCCGGCAGCGCTTGACCCCACCACACTATGCCTACCTGAAAATCTCGGAAGGCTGTAATCATGATTGCAGCTTCTGCATTATTCCGTCCATGCGCGGTGGGTTACGCTCTCGACCGCTGCGGGATGTGCTGGATGAAGCACACAGTCTGGTGGCAGACGGTGCCAAGGAGTTGCTGCTTATCGCCCAAGATCTAAGTGCATACGGCGTCGACCTCAAGTATCAGTCTACCGATGTGCGGCAGCGGCAAGTAGAAACCCGCCTGTTGCCCTTGTGTGAATTGTTAGGGGACATCGCGCCGTGGGTGCGCTTGCACTACGTGTACCCCTATCCAAACGTGGACAAACTGATCCCGCTGATGAGCGAAGGCAAATTGCTGCCGTACCTCGATGTGCCGTTGCAACATGCCTCGCCGCGTATACTCAAAGCCATGCGGCGCCCAGCCGCGGCGGAGAAAGCCCTGGCGCGTATCCAGCGGTGGCGGGAAATCTGCCCCCAGTTAGCAATACGCTCGACGTTTATCGTCGGCTTCCCCGGCGAGACGGAAGCGGATGTTGGCCTGTTGTTGGATTTCTTAAGCGAAGCACAACTGGACCGTGTGGGTTGCTTCACTTATTCGGCGGTAGAGGGGGCGGCTGCGAACCAGCTCGACGGGGCGGTGGATGAACGCGATAAACTAGACCGCCAGGAAATGGTGTATGAGCTTCAAGCGGGCATCAGCGCGGCGCGATTGGACCGCCTTGTGGGCCAAGACCTGCGCATATTGATTGATGAGGCGACCCCAGCATCGCCTGGAGGAACCGCACAAGCCCTTGGCCGCAGCATGTTCGATGCGCCGGAGATCGACGGCGTTGTGCACGTTGCCCAGGCCGAAGGCCTAAGTCCCGGTGATTTCGCCTGGGTAAACATCGAGCGGCACGATGACCACGATTTGTACGCCAGCTTGCTAGGGAAAAACGCCCAGATTGGGTAACATACGCCGCTGACGAAGATCGGATTTTAGGTTGTAAGGTTATGTGGCATCTCATCGAAGATTTTTTTGACCAAAACATCGTTATGAAGGGCATGCTGGCGTTTGGCTGGTTGTGTGTGCTCATCATGGTGTTTAGCTTCGCTGAAGCGTCCTGGACTAAGTTCATCGCCCCCATGCTGGCGGGGTAACGACACGTGTGGATGTCCTCCCTAAGTGAGGAGCAGCGCCACGCCTTATTGCGCTTGGCGCACAACGTGGTGGTGTCCGACGGGCTGCTCGACCCTAATGAAGAAGGCATGTTGGACGAATTCCGCCGTGAGATGGGGTTACCCGCGGTGGAGGAGATCGAGTATCTCGAGTTAGAGGGTATCGGCGAGGTGTTTCACTCGCGCCGTTCGCGCATCATCGCCTTACTCAATTTGCTGAAACTCAGCTATGCCGACGGTGCCTTCGAGATCGAAGAAGAGTGCCTGTTGAAAGAAATCAGCCACACCTTTGCGGTGCCCGATGCGGAATTTTTATTGCTCGATAACTGGGTGAAACGTTTGGTGAGCTTAGAATCTGAAGCGCTTAACCTGATTGAAGGCTAGCGCTGCTGCTGCGCATTTTTTGGCTGGCTTTATAACGCGCCTCTAAAATACACAACTCTTGTTCCGTCAACGCTTGATCCAGCTGCAAATCTGAATTGGTTCGAAACTGTATGCCGCAACGGTAGCCGCCGGGACAGCTGCAACAGTTGTGCACCACGCCGAGAACGTCGGTGACACGCACGTCACCGCTGGCAAGCGAAACATACACGAGCGCATCTTTGGGCAACGGCTGGTCGATGACCAAGGCCAAACCATGTCGGTTAAAGTCGGCTGCCAATCCTTCTAATTGTGCGAAGCGGCCTTTCTTGCGGACATACACCATCAAGCCGTCGGAGGGGTAACGCGGCTGATGGCGGCGTTCGGCTAAATCTTGGTCTGGCATGCGCCGAGGTTAGCGCAGCCGTATGAACCCTACTGTGACTCAGGCCGCAGACTGGCGAGCAGAACCCGCTTAGCTTCATTGAGTTGTTGCGCCAGGCGCGCTGAACCCCCTTTGTCCGGATGCAGATGTTGCATCAGACGCCGGTGTGCCGCGACCACGGTTTGCGTATCCAGCGCGGTGTCCTCCAAACCGAGCACGGCTTTGGCTTCGGCCACGTCCATGCGATCGACCCGAGCCGCGTGGGGCTGACTGGATGCGCTTGAACCGCGTTGCAGGCGCGCAATCAACAGCAGCAAACCGAGCAAGCAGATGACAAAGATCAATATCTTCACAAGCGCATTACACCAGGCGGTAAAAGTCCGTATGATGCCACGAATTCAATCCCACGAACGTACTCGAAAAGCTCTTGGATCAGACTGAAATACAGGTGTGGCTGGACAAACTACGCGTGGAGCATCGTGACCTGGACATTGCGATTAACCACCTCATTGAAGGCAATCACCACGACTGGCTACGCATCCAGCGCTTAAAACGTCGAAAGCTGCAGCTGAAAGACATGATCACCAAACTAGAGAGTGAACTCATTCCGGACCTTGACGCATGAATACCGCGGTTAAACCTCTGACGGTTGCCATTTCTTCCACGGCATTGTTCGATCTCTCTGCCTCCAACGACCTATACCTTGAACAGGGTTTGGAAGCTTACCGGCGCTATCAAATTGCCAACGAAGATGCGCCGCTGGACCCGGGGGATGGGTTTTATTTGGTAGAAAAACTGCTAAATATCAATACGTTGCTGGATAAACGTAGAGTTGAAGTAATATTGCTGTCGCGCAACTCAGCGGATACCGGCCTACGTGTTTTTAATTCTATCCGAGCCTACGATCTGGACATCACCCGCGCCGCATTCTGCGGCGGCCAATCTCCCTATCGTTACATTAATGCGTTTGGCTGCGATTTGTTCTTATCCACCTTCGCTGAAGACGTCAGCCAGGCGCTGGGACAAAATGTGGCCGCGGCACAGTTGATGGGTCGCTATCGACGTCAGGACGAGGTTAAGGCAGGTACCCGCACTGGCGACAAAGGCGAAAAAGGCGAAAAAGGTGCTTTAAAAATTGCCTTTGATGGGGATGCAGTGCTGTTTTCCGACGAAGCTGAGCAGATCTATCAAAGTAACGGCCTGGAAGCCTTTGCTGCCAATGAGGTCAATCAAGCCCAACGGCCGCTGGCCGGCGGGCCATTTAAGGCGTTTTTGAGCGCGTTACACGAACTGCAACAAGAATTTCCGGAAGGCGAAAGCCCCATTCGGACTGCACTGGTCACCGCGCGGGGTGCCCCCGCGCATGAGCGTGTCATTCGCACTTTGCGGGCGTGGGACATTCGTTTGGACGAGTCTTTGTTTTTGGGCGGCATCGATAAGACCGAGTTTCTACGCGCCTTCGAAGCGGACATATTCTTCGATGATCAAACCGGACACTGTGAACGTGCCGCTGAGCACGTGGCTACCGGTCATGTGCCCCACGGGGTCACGAACCGGCCCTGAACCCCCAGTGTGGGAGTGGGGACCAGTTTTCTCTTCACCTTCTTGAATCACCTTGCTTGAATCACTTGGGCTTTCGGTTATGCTTAATCGGCTTTTTATAACTTAACTGTATTTGATCAGCGGGGTCCGCATGAAATTGCAACAGTTGAGGTACATCTGGGAAGTGGCGCATCACGACCTGAATGTATCCGCCACCGCCCAAAGTTTGTTTACGTCCCAACCGGGTATCAGCAAACAGATCAGGCTGCTCGAAGACGAACTCGACGTCGAAATATTTGCCCGTAGCGGCAAACACCTGACCCACGTCACCCAAGTGGGTGAAGTCATCATCGATATGGCGGGCGACATCCTGCGCCAAGTGAACGCCATTAAACAGGTGGCCCAGGAATACTCGAACGAAAAAGAGGGTAGCCTGTCCATTGCCACCACACATACCCAAGCCCGCTATGCCCTGCCACACATTATTAGCGGGTTTAGCGGTGAATATCCCGATGTCAGTTTGCACATGAATCAAGGTTCGCCAGAACAGATTGCGGAACTGGCTGCCTCGGGCGAGGTAGATTTTGCCATCGCCACCGAGGGCCTCAATCTGTTCAACGATCTCATTATGATGCCCTGTTACCGCTGGAATCGTGCGGTGGTAGTGCCTAAAGATCATCCGCTGTGCGCCGTATCGAAGTTAAGCCTCGCCGACGTGGCACAACACCCCATCGTCACCTACGTGTTTGGCTTTACCGGCCGCTCAAAGTTGGACGACGCGTTCCGACAAGAAAATTTAGCGGCTAACGTGGTGTTTACCGCCACCGACACCGACGTCATTAAGACCTACGTGCGCTTAGGCTTGGGGGTCGGCATCATCGCACAAATGGCTTATGAAGCCGGTACCGATGATGATCTGGTGGCGTTAGACGCGTCGCACCTGTTTGAACCCAGCATCACCCACATTGGCTTTCGCAAGGGCACCTTTCTGCGGCGCTATATGCTCGACTTCATCGAAGCGTTTGCCCCACATTTGGACGAAGAGACGGTGAACGCGGCGGTGGCGTGTTCCACCAAAACCGAACGTGACGCATTGTTTGCGAATGTCACATTGCCGGTGAAATAAGCGCTACCGTCAAAGGAAACAAGAGGGATTTAAGAGCTTGGACATACTGTGTTTGGATTTGGAAGGGGTCTTGATCCCTGAAGTTTGGCAAGCGGTAGCGGCGGCCACCGGAGTCGAAGCGCTGCAGAAAACCACCCGCGACATCCCAGTCTATGACGAGCTCATGCAATATCGCTTGAACATCCTGCGCGAGCACGACATCACCCTGTCTTATATAGAAGCGCAAATTGACACGCTGGATCCTCTACCCGGTGCGTACGATTTTTTAAGTTGGGCGCGCCAGCGCTTCCAAGTTGCCATCATTTCGGACACCTTTTACGAATTTGCCGCACCCCTGATGGCAAAACTCGACCAACCGCTGTTGCTGTGCCACCGGCTGCAGGTCGAGGGCGACCACATTGTTGACTACAAAATACGCCAGCCGGACCCGAAGCGGTGTTCCGTGCAGGCTTTTAAATCACTGAACTATAAAGTGTTTGCCGCAGGGGATTCGTTTAACGACGTGACCATGTTGGACGAGGCAGACCACGGTTTCTTTTTCCAAGCACCTGCCAATGTCTGTGAGCAATTCCCCCAGTACCCACGAGCTGCCACTTACGCAGAACTGCAAGCCTTATTGACTAGCGTATAGTGGTTATCGCCGCAGACTTCTACATGGGATTCACAGCTTCAGGGTTCGCAGCTCGGTGTCATCCTTGGATTTACTCCAGGCCGTTTCAAAAGTCTCCGCCAAGCGCCGGCAGGTAACCGGATTTCCGGTATCCGCCACTCCGGCATGCAGGTCATAACTGGGCAGCAGCCAATAGGCATCTAAATCTGCACAGACAAAGGCGGACGATTGCGAATCCGCCCGTTCCGACAACACGCGAATCTTGATTTTGCCATCCAAGCGCCTTGCTAAGTCCATGAGCCGGTGGCCCCGGTCCACCAGCGGCTTACTGTCGAAAATCAGTATGCGGACCTCCACTTTGGGCGCGCTGCGCGCCAGAGCAGAAATGGCATCGGCCACGGGCTGTTTGTCGAACAGCTCATGATCAAGGTACGGGCTCAGTATCAGCAAGCGCCGCTGCGCGCTACTAATGATGCGCAGCAATTCATCGCTGCATGCGACAAAACCGTCAAACGTGTGTGCTTGTGACTCGGGCTCCTGCAGAGCGCGCCGCACGGGTTGGGGACGAATAGCGGGGCGGGTGTCCGCTTGCAATGTTTCAGCGCCAAAGGCGACCGGCAATTTTAGTTCCATGGCGATGTGAGAAATGCCCGCTTCTTCAAAGGGTGTGCCATAAGGTAAGAAACCACCTTTGCGGTAAAAGGCTTCGGCGTAACTCTGTGCGTGCAAAAACAATCGGTCGAAGCCCTGCGCTTTGCCTTCTTCAATGGCTGCTTCCAGCAACTGCGCGCCGATCCCGCTGCCGCGTAGATCTTGTAAAACCGCCATACGGCCAATCTGACCGCTGGGCAACAAGCGTGCGCAACCGACATACTGGCCTAGTTCGTTGACCGCAAGGAAATGTGTGCTGGTCTCATCTTCACCATCCCACTCGATGTCGCGCGGCACTTGCTGTTCTTCGACGAACACCACTTCGCGAATACGTTGCAGCTCATCCTTATGCGACTCCCAGTCTGCTTTGATGATGTGAGTGGCAATACTCATGAAAAATCGTCTAACGGCCGACGGGCGAGGGCGGCTGCCACGCCCAGGTAGTTTTCAGGGCGCAAGCTACGCAATTCGCTGAGTGCTGCATCGGGTAGGTCTAAGGTGTGTAAGACTTCGTTAAACAGCGCTTCATCCAGCTGTTGGCCGCGGGTCGCCGCCTTGAGCTTTTCATAAGGCTCCGCCATGGCGTACTTACGCATCACCGTTTGCACCGGCTCCGCCAACACCTCCCAACTGCGGTCGAGATCCGCGCGAATGGCGCTTTCATTCACTTCCAGTCGTGTCAGACCTTTGGCCGTGGCTTGATAAGCGATAACGCAATGGGCAAATGCGGTCCCAATGTTGCGCAGGACCGTCGAGTCGGAAAGATCACGTTGCCAGCGAGACACCGGCAGTTTGGCCGCCATGTGTTCGAGCAGGGCGTTGGCGATGCCCAGGTTACCTTCGGAGTTTTCAAAGTCGATGGGGTTTACTTTATGCGGCATGGTGGAGGAACCCGTTTCGCCCTCTACTTTGCGTTGCGTGAAATACTCAATGGCGATGTACGCCCAAATGTCCCGGTCGAAGTCCAACACAACCTGATTAAAGCGCATGAGCGCGTGGAACAACTCTGCCAAGTAATCATGGGGCTCAATTTGGGTGGTCCAAAGATTACAGGTGAGTCCTAAGCGGTGTACAAACTCGCTCGATAATGCCGGCCAGTCCAACTCGGGATAGGCGCTGACGTGGGCGTTAAAGTTACCCACGGCACCGTTAAATTTGCCGAGAATCTCTACAGCGGCCATCTGCTGACGTTGACGCAGCAGACGCGCCGCCACGTTTTTAAGCTCCTTACCCAACGTGGTAGGGGAGGCGGTTTGGCCGTGGGTGCGGGACAACATGCCGAGGTCAGCATGCCGCTCTGCAAGGGTGCCCAGTTCTGCAATGAGCTGGTCCATGAGTGGCAGCAACACCTCATCTTTTGCCTGTTTGACCATCAGGGCGTAAGCGGTGTTGTTGATGTCTTCGGATGTGCAGCAGAAATGGACCCATTCGCGCAATGCCTGCAGGTCGGTGCGCTCGCTCAGTCGCGACTTAACGAAGTACTCCACGGCTTTAACATCGTGGTTGGTCGTAGATTCAAAAGCCTTAATGGCCGCCGCATGTTCAGTACCAAAATCACTCACAATGCTACGTACGTACGCTTGCGCGTCCGCCGACAGTTCCGGGAATTCGACGATGCCCGGGATTTCACTCAAAAACAAAAACCACTCACACTCCACCTGCACGCGGAACCGCATCAGGCCAAACTCACTGGTGACCGGTGCTAACGTTTGTGCTTTGGTGCGATAGCGGCCATCCGCGGCGCCGATGGCCATGATGGGGTCGATTGTGCTCATAACTCTCTCAGTTGCCGAGGGGTGTCTGTGTGTTGAATGCGGGCGCCGCCCAACAGCACGTCGTCTCGGTAAAAGGCGACGTATTGCCCCGGGGTGATGGCACGCTGCGGGGTGGCAAAGCGCACCAGAAGCTGGCCATCGGCGGCGGCGGAGACCGAACAATCCTGGTCATCCTGGCGATATCGGATTTTAGCGCGGCACCGCAGTGGCAATTCTGCCGGTTCCAGCCAGTTCACTTGATCGGCGCGCAGCCAGCTGCCATGTAACAGCGCCTGTGCTTGGCTGACCACCAAGGTATTGCTGGCTTGGTGCTTGGCGGCAACGTACCACGGTGCTTCCGGCCGACCTTGAATACCACCCAAATTGATTCCCTGACGCTGCCCGATGGTGTAGTGGTGCAAACCCCGGTGGCGGCCCAGTTGGCGATGGTTTTCATCCACCATGGGCCCAGGACTGTCTTGAATGTAGCGTTGCAGAAAATCCGCAAAGCGGCGCTCACCGATAAAGCAGATCCCGGTACTGTCTTTGCGGCTGTGGTTGTGCAAACCCAACGTTTCCGCATTGCGGCGGACATCTTGTTTACGCCACTGGCCCAATGGAAACAGGCATTTTTGCAGCTGGCTTCGCGGTACCGCCTGCAGGAAATAAGTCTGGTCTTTGTTGTCATCTACCCCTTTACGCACATGGTAATCCGCGCCGCTACCGCTGCTGCGCGCATAATGACCCGTGGCGATAAACTCACCGCCGAGGCGTTCGGCGTAGTCCACAAACTGCTTAAACTTGATTTCCCGGTTACACAGGATGTCCGGGTTGGGCGTACGCCCGGCACGGTAGTCGAGGAGGAAATCTTCGAACACGTTGTCCCAATATTCCGCCGCAAAATTTGCCGTGTGCAGAGGGATATCTATTTGGTCACACACTCGTTGAGCGTCCGCCAGGTCGGCTAACGCCGTGCAGTACTCGGTGCCGTCATCCTCATCCCAGTTTTTCATAAATAACCCTTCCACGCGGTAACCCTGAGCCAGCAGCAAATGTGCCGCGACGGAGGAATCGACCCCGCCGGACATGCCGAGGATGACTCGGGCGCCTGGGGTGGAAGGTGAGTTGTCATGCATGGTGGACTACTACGCGTGCACTGCTAGAAAGCGCGCCAGTTTAACACTTCAGAAGGCGCTTCATGCATAATCGCGTTCATGTCAGAAGATCAGCTAAGCCATATTAACGCTGCGGGTGAAGCCAACATGGTGGATGTCTCCGCTAAGGACGTTACCCAACGCCGGGCGCGTGCTTGCGCCACCATTCGCATGCAACCGCAAACGCTGCAGGCGATCCAAAATGACCAACTCAAGAAGGGTGAGGTCTTGGCCGTGGCACGCGTCGCCGGTATCCAAGCCGCCAAACGCTGCGCCGACCTCATCCCACTGTGCCACCCATTGGCCCTGACCAAGGTGCAGGTGGACTTCGACAGCAACAACGATGACCAACTTTTCATCACCACCGAATGTCGCGTTGGCGGGCAAACCGGCGTGGAGATGGAAGCTTTAACCGCGGCCAGTGTGGCTGCGTTGACCGTCTACGATATGTGTAAAGCCATCGACAAAGGAATGGTCATCGACAACGTTTGCTTATTGGAAAAGCAAGGCGGCAAAAGTGGTGACTGGCAGCGCGAGGCGCCATGAGTGGATCGGTTAAAGTCATGTTTTTCGCTTCTCTACGCGAAGACGTAGGTGTGAGCGAGTTGCAACTTGAAGCAGCGGACACACAGGAACTCATGCAAACGTTGGGCGCGCAGTTGTCAGCTGAGGCCATGTTGGCGCTGGCCCAAGACAACGTGCGCATGGCCATCAACCAGCAATTGATTGAAGGCACCGTGCGCCTCCAGCAGGGTGATGAGGTGGCTTTCTTACCACCGGTCACCGGAGGCTAGTCAGCGTGAGCCCGGCAGGTATGCACAAACAGATTCTGGTCTCACAAGATGACTTTGACGTGGGTGGCGTGTGTGAGGACATGCGTGCGCGCCATGGTGCAGCCTTGGGTGCGTTGGTGACGTTTACCGGTCTGGTCCGCGAGCACAACCCACACGCCGGTGATGGCTCCGAGGTGGCAGTGCTTACCCTGGAACACTATCCGGGCATGACCGAATCCAGTATTGAAAAAATTTTAGACCGCGCGGAAAGGCGCTGGCCGCTGTTGGAAGTTCAAGTCATTCACCGCGTCGGCGCCTTGCTGCCTACCGATCAGATTGTGCTGGTGGCAGTGGCGTCTGGGCACCGCGACGCAGCATTTGCCGCGGCGGAATTTGTCATGGATTACTTAAAAACGGACGCGGTGTTCTGGAAAAAAGAACAAACGCAAGCCGGCACCCATTGGGTACAGTCCACCGAGCAAGATCATCAACGTGCCCAAGATTGGGCGCAGTCCGAAGGTACCGAGCAGCTTAAACCCTAGAGAGTTAAGCTAAGCGGAAGAAGCGTCTGGAGTTTGTGAGTTTTCCACGGCTTGTCCATTGTCCATGTCAAACTCTACCGATACGCCCTCTACGGACAGTTCTGAATCTGTGTGCTCCGGGTCGGCACCGGGTGCGGCTTGAATATTGACAGCGTGCAGGCCTTTTGGCCCTTCAGCAATATCAAACTGCACTTCTTGGCCGGCTTTGAGTGTTTTATAACCTTCCATTTGGATAGCGGAATAATGCACAAACAGGTCTTCGCCGCCTTCTTCGGGCAACACGAAGCCGTAACCTTTGGCATTGTTGAACCACTTAACCTTTCCGATAGCCATTACGACTGCCCTCCCAAGCAGTTACTGCATCATAATCGCAAAGTTCCCCATCCCGAACTTTGGCCATAAAAAACCATCGAGTCAAGCTTTGAACTTCGGTCCAATTCTCCGATCTCTTATTTGTATCCAGGATAGGCTGTGGCTCAGGCGGGGTTGAATTCTGTGCCTTTGCACCCATTAACTCTCTTGAGACCTGCGAAGCAAGCCTCGAATCAAGCCTATAGAAGCGGGCACACCTCGGGTATCATGGAGGCGTAGAATTTCTATTGGCGAACAGGACAACACCGAACATGATGGGCCATCGCTTTTGCATTCGTGCTCAAGATAACGATGACGACGACCAAGGCGGCATAGACCACGAAAGCGGTCAGGCCACGCTGCTCGACAAGCCTCAACTCAAGCGGCCGCCGATGTTCAAGGTGCTGCTGCTGAACGACGATTACACGCCAATGGAATTTGTCGTGCACATCCTCGAGAAGTTTTTTGCCATGAATCGGGAAAAAGCCACGCAGATAATGCTCAAGGTACATACCGAGGGTGCCGCCACAGTCGGGATATTCCCACGAGACATCGCGGAAACTAAATCGGAACAAGTGAATCTATATTCTCAGGAAAACAATCATCCTTTGATGTCGACGATCGAGATGACTGACTAAACAACCGATACGGAATTACATGTTAAGCAAAGATCTAGAAAGCACCCTAAACGAAGCCTTTCGCGTCGCGAAAAGCAAACGGCATGAGTTCATGACCGTGGAGCACTTATTGCTCGCCCTGCTGGACAACGACATTGCAATTGATGTGTTAAAGAAGATCGGTGCCGACATCGATAAGTTACGCACGGAGTTGGACCAGTACATCGACTCCACCACACCCTTGATTCCGGCTGGCGATACCGAGCGCGAAACCCAGCCGACTTTAGGCTTTCAGCGTGTGCTGCAAAGGGCGGTGTTTCACGTGCAATCCTCGGGCCGCAAAGAAGTGACCGGTGCCAACGTGCTGGTGGCCATCTTCAGCGAGCAAGAAAGCCAGGCGGTGTATTTCCTTAAGCAACAGAATATTGCGCGTATCGACGTGGTGAACTACATCTCCCACGGTATCAGCAAGGTGGCCGGCGAAGAAGAAGGCGGCGCCGAGGGTATGGGCGAAGTTGGCGAGGACGGTGAAGAAGGCCAGTCCCAGAGCGCGTTGGAGTCTTTTGCCACCAATCTCAACGAAGAAGCCAAAGCCGGACGCATCGACCCTCTGGTAGGGCGTGATGACGAGTTAGAACGGGTCATCCAGGTGCTGTGCCGCCGGCGCAAAAACAACCCTCTGCTGGTGGGAGAGTCCGGTGTTGGTAAAACGGCCATCGCCGAAGGCCTTGCCAAGCGTATTGTGGATGGTCAAGTTCCAGAGGTGGTCGCCGAATCCGAGATATTCTCCCTGGACATGGGGGCATTATTAGCCGGCACCAAATACCGCGGTGATTTTGAAAAACGCTTCAAAGCAGTGTTGGGTGAACTGAAAAAGCAAGAAGGCGCCATTCTCTTCATCGACGAAGTACATACCATCATCGGCGCGGGCGCAGCCTCTGGCGGCGTGATGGATGCGTCAAACCTGCTCAAGCCTTTGCTGACTTCCGGTCAAATTAAATGTATGGGTTCCACTACCTACCAGGAATACCGCGGTATTTTCGACAAAGACCGGGCGTTATCACGTCGCTTTCAGAAGATCGATGTCGTTGAGCCGGATGTGGAAGACACCTACAAAATTCTTAAAGGTCTCAAGTCCCGTTTCGAAGACCACTACAACGTACGTTTCACCGACAAAGCGCTGCGTGTAGCATCGGAGCTCGCGTCTAAGTACATCAACGATCGTTTTATGCCTGATAAAGCCATCGACGTGATAGACGAAGCCGGTGCAGCACAACAACTGTTACCGCCAAGCAAACGTAAGAAGAGCGTGGGTGCCACCGATGTAGAGCAGGTGGTGGCAAAAATTGCCCGTATCCCGTCGACACAAGTGACCACATCGGACAAGCGAGCCCTGAAAGACCTTGATGAGAAGCTGAAGATGGTGGTGTTTGGCCAAGACGAAGGCATCGATCAGTTGGCCAACGCCATTAAAATGTCGCGTGCCGGCTTGAAAACCGGCGAAAAACCGACCGGTTGTTTCCTGTTTGCCGGACCTACCGGGGTGGGCAAAACAGAGGTGTGTCGACAGCTGGCCAACATCATGGGTGTTGAACTGCTGCGTTACGATATGTCGGAGTATATGGAACGGCATACCGTCTCCCGCCTCATCGGCGCACCACCCGGCTATGTTGGTTTTGACCAGGGCGGTCTGCTGACTGAAGCCGTGACCAAACACCCACATAGTGTCGTGCTGCTGGACGAGATCGAAAAAGCGCACCCTGAAGTGTTTAACCTGTTGTTGCAGGTGATGGATCACGGCACGCTGACGGACAACAACGGCCGTAAAGCCGATTTCCGTAACGTGGTGTTGATCATGACCACCAACGCCGGTGCTCAGGAGATGGATAGAACCTCCATTGGTTTTGTCGAGCAGGACAACACCTCTGACGGGATGGAAGTCATCAAGCGCATGTTTACGCCTGAGTTCCGCAACCGCCTGGATGCCATCGTGCAGTTCGGCGCCTTACCCATGGAAGTGGTGAAAACGGTGGCGGACAAATTCCTCACCGAATTGCAGGCGCAATTAGATGACAAACGCGTCACCTTGGAAGTGGAAGACGAAGCCCTTGAGTGGCTAGCCCGAGAGGGTTACGACGAAAAGATGGGGGCAAGACCCATGCAGCGTCTGATCCAAGAGAAGGTGAAGAAACAACTGGCGGAAGACCTACTGTTTGGCGAGCTCAGCAAATCTGGAGGTACGGTGCACATCTCTGTGCAGGATGGTGAGCTCAGCGTCGAAGTTGTCTCTGCGGAAGTGGCTGAAGCATAACCTGCGCGTACGCAGGCTAAGCGTTACATTCGGAAGGTAATGCGGCCCTTGCTCAAGTCATAAGGTGTTAGTTCAACCTTAACCTTATCGCCGGTGAGGATGCGTATATAGTTTTTACGCATTTTCCCGGAGATGTGAGCGGTGACTACGTGTCCGTTTTCTAGTTCAACTCGAAACATCGTGTTCGGCAACGTATCGATCACGGTGCCGTCCATTTCGATTTGTTCTTCTTTCGCCATGCAGTTTTCGAATCTACTTGATTTTGCAAGGCGCGCATTCTGCCCCAACCCTTAAGAAATAGCCACCCAACGGTTATTCACAAAAAGCTCGGTGGGGCGGTATTGGGTTTTGTAGTTCATCTTGTCGCATTCTTTGATCCAGTAACCCAGGTAGAGATAGGGTAACGCCATCTCTCGGCACAGTTCGATCTGCTTCAGAATGCTTAGCACACCCAGGCTGCGGGCATCCTCTGTGGGTTCAAAAAATGTGTAGATGGCGGATAAGCCGTTGGGTTGCTTGTCTGTCACCGCGACACTGAGGAGTCGCTCACCACTATAGAGCGACAGAAATAAGCTGTTTGACCAAGGGCTGAGCAGAAAAGAACGATATTGGTCTTCGCTGGCAGGGTACATGTCGCCGTCCGCGTGACGCAGGCTAATGTAGCGTTCATACAGGTGATAATGACGTCGGCTAAAGGTGGCTTCCTCAACACGCACATGCACGTCGGTGTTGCGTTTCAACACCCGCCGCTGGGAGCGGCGCGGCTGAAATTGAGCAACCGGTACCCGCGTTGGGATGCAGGCGCTGCAGCCGCTGCAATGGGGTCTGTACAGGTGGCTACCGCTGCGCCGGAAACCCTGGTCGGTGAGCGACTGATAAACCTCTTCGGTGACAATCACGCGAGGATCAAAAAATAGGGTTTGGGCGTTGTTGCGGTTGAGGTAAGAGCAGGGGTGCTTCGGCGTCAAAAAAAACTGCACCTGGCCTTCGTCTGGTGTATTTGGATCATGCATGGGCTAAGAAACGATAGTCGATGGCTCATCGAAACGCCAGCGCCCGCGTCGAGTGGGTTGTTGCACCGCGTTTTCAAGCCGCGCCAAAAACTCTGTCCGGGGAATCTCTACCACCCCTAAACTACTTAGGTGGGGGTTGACCATCTGGCAATCGATGAGATCAAACTGCCAGGCGTGCAACTGCTTTTGCAGCGTATAAAAAGCCACTTTAGAGGCATCACGTTCCACACTAAACATCGACTCCCCGCAAAACGCCGAGCCGATAGAGACGCCGTACAGTCCGCCGCACAACACCTCGTCTCGCCAAACTTCCACCGAATGGGCATACCCTTGTACGTACAAGGCGTGATAGGCATCGCGCATACGCGGGGTGATCCACGTCCCCGCGCTGTCGCGGCGAGGCTTACTGCAGTTAAACACCACCGCATCAAACGCTTCGTCCATACTGAGGCGAAAACCGGCATTGCGAATGCGTTTGGTCAGCGAGCGCGTCACGTGCATTTCTCCCGGGCATAACACCGCACGCTTCGATGGCGACCACCACAAGATGTGTTCATCGTCCGAATCGAACCAGGGGAAGATCCCACTGGCATAGGCGCTCAACAACCAGCGCACCGACAAGCTGCCGCCCGCGGCAAGCAAACCGTCAGGGTCATCCAGTGCCGTGTGCGGGTCCGGCAAACTCACCGGCCCCGGCGCCAGCAGGGGAATGGCAGACACTTAAACGTTAAGCGTGTTGGCTTAAGATCTCACGAAAGTCGGCCGCTTTTTCATGTTCGGCGATGGTGTCCAGCAAGGTCCGCCCGCGTTTGTCCTGGGCACTGACGTTGCCGCCGCGGGTGACAAATTTGTCGATGAAACGGGCAAAATCTTCGGCGCGCATGCTGCGGTAGGCGTGTAATAAGATGCTGAATTCCGCAGGTTCATCCCCCATGGCGCCTTTGTCCAAAAAACTGTCTATGCGGGCGTCGTCCCATTCTTCATTAACGACTTTGGCTTTGTCCGGTCGCATGTGTGTCTTAAGCTCACGTTCAGATAAAGCGCGCTATTGTAGGTGCAAAGTGGTTAGCCCGCGAGTGTTACCTCATCTCGTAAAGCGCTGTGCACCAGCGCTCGAAGATTCCCTTAGAGCAGTTTAAGAAGTGCAAATAAGAGGTTGATTTTGATAAAAATTATCAAACGAAAAGTCGCAGAGAACGTTTGTGCGCAAGCAGTCGAATCGCTACACTTTTGCGTTGTGTCTAGAGTGTGAAGAGCAAGGATTATCTTCGTGGCTACCTCCGTGCCTGTCAGGCTGCTCCCGGTCCGTGAAATCAGTTTAGTTGGCCTTGGCGCTGCAGCGCTGTTTTTATTATTGGCCATCGTTTCCTATTCACCGTCGGATCCGGCGTTCAGTTTCAGCGGCCATGGCGGCGAAGTCGACAACTTGGTGGGCATGAGCGGCGCTTACTTTGCAGATCTGGTGCTGTATCTGTTTGGCTGGGTGGCTTACATGATTCCGCTCGCGTTAACCATCATCGGCGTACGTTTGGTGCTGGCCAGGCAGTTAGAATCCAATTGGGTGTCGTTAAGTGTGCGCAGCAGCGGTTGGTTGCTGTTGGTTGTCAGCAGCTGCGTCCTGCTGGAGTTACATTCGGCGCCTTCACAAAGCCTGCCGGCGGGTGCGGGAGGGGTGTTTGGTCAATGGTTGGTATTGGAAGGTGTAGGGATCTTCGGTTGGGTGGGTATGACGCTGTTGTCGATTGCCGGTGTGCTGATCGGCAGCCAGGCATCTGCAGGGTTCTCCTGGCTGGATGTGGCGGAACACACCGGTCGACGCCTCTACCAACTCGGTCACCTGAGCGTGGCGCTGTACGATAAGTACTACGACCGTTTCAAACAACGTCGCGCGCAGCAGCAATTACAGCAGCAACAAACTGCTGCTCGCGTCCAGCAACGTCAGGTGTCACTGGCAAAAGACAAAGACAAAACTCAAGCCAAGCTTGATGCCGTGAGCGCTCCCAAGCTGAAGATAGTGCCTAAAGTGAATGAGCAAGCCAGCACAGGCCGGGGCCAACAAAAACGCTTATTTGATACCAAGTCTACCTCTGAATTGCCCGACGTTGACCTGCTGGACGAACGTGACGACGACCACGGGCTGGGGTATTCCGCCGAGTCCTTAGAAGCCATGTCCAAACAGCTGGAAATGAAATTGGCCGATTTCGGCGTGGAAGCCGAAGTGGTATCGGTATTGCCCGGGCCGGTGATTACCCGCTTTGAATTGCAACCGGCAGCGGGTGTGAAGGTGCAAAAAATCAGTGCCTTGGCGAAAGACCTGGCGCGGGCGTTGGCGGTGATCAGCGTGCGGATTGTGGAGGTAATTCCGGGTAAATCCGTGGTGGGTATCGAAATCCCCAACGAACATCGGGAAATGGTGCGGCTCAAAGAGGTGTTGATTTCTTCGGCTTACCAAGACTCCGCGTCTCCTTTGACATTGGCCTTAGGCAAAGACATTGCCGGGTCTTCAGTGGTGGCGGACATTGCCAAAATGCCGCACTTGCTGGTGGCTGGCACCACCGGTTCCGGTAAGTCCGTGGGTGTGAACGCCATGTTGCTGAGCATCCTGTACAAGTCAACGCCGGATCAAGTGCGCTTGATTTTAGTGGACCCAAAAATGTTGGAACTGTCGGTCTACGAGGGTATACCCCACCTGCTGGCGCCGGTGGTGACCGACATGAAAGAAGCCGCGCACGCCCTCAACTGGTGTGTGGCGGAGATGGAACGCCGTTACAAGCTGATGGCGTCCTTAGGGGTGCGCAACTTGGCCGGATTCAACCGGCAAGTGAAAGATGCAGCTGCCAAGGGTGAGCCCATCAAAGACCCGCTGTGGAACAACGAGTTTGAAGAGGCGCCGGAACTCACCACACTGCCAGCCATCGTGGTGGTCATCGATGAGTTTGCCGACATGATGATGATTGTCGGCAAAAAGGTGGAGCAACTCATCGCGCGTATTGCCCAAAAAGCCCGGGCCGCGGGTATCCATTTGGTGCTGGCCACCCAACGTCCTTCGGTGGACGTCATTACCGGCTTGATTAAGGCCAATATTCCCACACGGATGGGTTTCCAAGTGTCCTCCAAGGTAGACTCTCGCACCATTCTAGACCAAGGCGGCGCGGAGCAACTACTTGGCCATGGTGACATGTTGTACCTACCGCCGGGTACGGCGCTGCCACAACGGGTGCACGGCGCTTTTGTGTCGGATGACGAAGTGCATCGTGTGGTGCAGGATTGGAAACAGCGTGGCACACCGGATTACCTGGAGGAAATTGTCTCCGGCGAAGTAGAAGGTGAGCCGTTTGTGCAGATTGACGGAGACGGCGACACCGAACAGGACGATGAGCTGTACGATGAAGCTGTGCAGTTTGTGTTGGAATCACGTCGCGCATCCATCTCTGCGGTACAACGTAAGCTGCGTATCGGCTATAACCGTGCCGCCCGCCTGATCGAGGCGATGGAAGCGGCAGGCGTGGTATCCCCCATGAGTTCAAATGGCAGTCGTGAAGTTCTGGTCCCAAATCGCGATTAGTTTGTTATTGGCTTGGGCCGGCGCTGGCAACGTGTTTGCCGCTGGCGCAGAGGGCGCTGATGGTGTTGATAGTGCTGATAGCGATGCAAACACCGCCGCTGTCACCCTTGAAGCGCGGTTGCTGGCGACCAATGGCGTGGTGGCCAACTTCACCCAACAAGTCAGTAACGCTCAAGGTTATGTCATAGAGCAGGCCAGTGGCACGCTGCACGTGGCTAAACCCAACTTCCGCTGGGAAGTGCTGGATCCTTTTCCGCAGATCATCCTGGCTCGAGGCAATGAGTTGGAAGTGTATGACCCCGATTTAGAGCAGGTCACCACAAAAAACCTTGACGGCACGATCGACCAAGCGCCGTTGGCGTTATTAACCCAAGCGGATCTGGATCTGGCAGAACATTTTGAGGTGGAAGAGCAGCGTTTTGAGCAACAACGGTTTGTGTTGCGGCCGCGCTCACCAGACGCTTTGTTTGATCGGATGGAACTGGTGTTCCTTGGCGATGCCCTTCTAACGCTTGCGATTTATGACCACACGGGTCAACAGACACTCATTCGCTTCACCGAATACCGGGTCGATCAAGTGATACAATCTGACGTGTTTGAATTGGAATACCCCCCCGGCACAGATGTTGTTCGAGGATGATCAACCCCAAAGTGAGTTAGGTTTCACTTCCGCAAGCACTACAAACGCCGGTACGCCGTTGGCGGAGCGCTTGCGTCCGCAGATTCTGCAAGACTTTGTGGGACAAGCACATTTGTTGGGGGAGGGCAAACCGCTGGCGCAACTTGCGCAATCCAAACACATCCACTCGATGATTCTGTGGGGCCCGCCCGGCACCGGCAAAACCACTTTAGCACGCTTGTTGGCCTTACAAGCCGAAGCCCATCTGGTGTCACTGTCTGCGGTCTTAAGCGGCGTCAAAGACGTGCGGGAAGCCGTGGCACAAGCAGAATTGCGTGCAGCCCAAGATCAGCAAACAGTGCTGTTTGTCGACGAGGTGCACCGTTTTAACAAAGCCCAGCAAGATGCGTTTTTACCTCATGTCGAGCGCGGCACCATTACCTTCATCGGTGCCACTACGGAAAATCCATCTTTTGAGGTGAATCCCGCTTTGCTGTCCCGGGCTCGAGTGTACGTGCTGCAATCCCTGCAAACAGAAGATCTGCAGCTGTTGGCCCGGCGCGGCGCAGACTATTTGCAACTGGACATCACGCCTGGGGCACTCACGCTGTTGGCTGAGTGTGCCGATGGTGACGCACGACGTATGCTCAATATTTTGGACATCGCCGGACAATTAGCCGAGGCTCAGCAGGTTGATACGGCTGAAGTCGAGTTGGCGGTAGGGGAACGCTTGCGTCGCTTCGACAAAGGCGGCGACCTGTTCTACGAACAAATATCCGCGCTGCACAAAGCACTGCGCGGATCTGCACCTGATGCCGCCTTGTATTGGTTTTGCCGCATGTTGGACGGAGGCGCGGACCCGCGTTACATCGGTCGCCGCTTGCTGAGAATGGCGAGTGAAGATGTGGGGAATGCCGACCCACGTGCGTTAGAGCTCACCTTGGCCGCGGTATCTTGCTACGAACGGCTAGGCAGTCCCGAGGGAGAATTGGCGCTGGCCCAAGCCGTGTTGTACCTCGCCAGCGTGCCAAAAAGTGACGCCGCCTACCAAGCTTTTAATCAGGCCATGGCCTACGTGAAGGACAGCCCCTCCTACGAAGTCCCCATGCACATCAGAAATGCGCCCACCGGGCTTATGAAAAACATGGGCTACGGTGAGGGATATCGACACGCCCACAACGAAAGCACAACTGAAGGCGCGTATGCTGTGGGTGAAAACTACTTTCCGGACGCTATGCCTCCGCAAAAATTTTACCACCCGACGGCTGCGGGTTTGGAAGAGAAGATCCGTACGCGGCTCGAACGCCTGGCCACATTGGATCAACAAGCGCAAGCATCGCCGCCAAAGCAGGACGGTAAGCCAAGCCGGTGACAAACGCCTGGACCATCGCTGTTGTTGGTATGGGAGGCGCGCTTGGCGCTATGGCGCGTTTTGTTATCTCTGCTGCATTTGGCACTCATCATCTATTTCCTTGGGCGACACTTGCCATTAACATCGCCGGCGCGTTTGCCATCGGCCTGCTTTGGGGTGCTTACGGCACCGCTGATTGGTTCCAGAATTGGGGACGTTTGTTTCTGGTGGTGGGCCTATTAGGCGGCTTCACCACGTTTTCTGCGTTCTCCATGGAGACTCTGAATCTGTTACATGCAGACCGCTACGTGAGCGCCGTCAGTTACGTCACCGCGTCTGTCGCTGCCTGCCTGGTGGCGGCCGGTATCGGCGAAAAAGCGGGGCAGGCTTGGCTGACCTAAAAACCCGCGGCGGCAAACGAACAACAGAACGATTTGGTAAAAGGCAATCATGTTAGACGTAAAGCAACTACGTACCGACCCGCAAGCCTGCGCGGAAGCGCTAGCCATAAAAGGGTTTACATTGGACGTAGAGCACTTTGTTGCGCTGGAAGCGGAACGCCGTGACTTACAGCAGCAAACCGAGCAGCTGCAAAGCGAACGCAACAGCAAGTCCAAAGCCATCGGCCAGGCCAAGGCGCAAGGTGAAGACATCGCCCCCCTGGTGGCTGAGGTGGGTGATTTAGGTGAACGCCTGGAAGCTTCAAAAACGAAATTTAATGCCTTAGCCGCGCAGTTGCAGGAATTTTTGCAAGCCATCCCCAATACGCCGGATGTTTCCGTTCCCGCCGGCCAAGACGAAGATGACAACGTGCTGCTGCGTAGCTGGGGGAGTCTGCCTCAGTTTAACTTCACGCCGAAAGATCATGTTGATCTCACCGCAGGCGGTAGTTTGGATTTTGATGCTGCGGCGAAAGTCTCCGGTGCCCGCTACGTGGTCATTCACGGCCATTTGGCACGCTTGCAGCGTGCCCTGACGCAGTTTATGCTGGACTTACATAGCCAACAGCATGGTTATGCGGAAGTATACGTGCCTTATATCGTGAATGCGGACAGCCTCTACGGCACCGGTCAGCTGCCAAAATTTGCTGAAGATCAATTCCGCATCGTTGCAGAGCATGAAAGTTATCTGATTCCCACAGCGGAAGTACCTGTCACTAATCTCTATCGGGATGAAATTGTTGCCGCAGAGCGTCTGCCTATTAAACATGTCTGCCATACCCCGTGTTTCCGCAGTGAAGCCGGTTCCCACGGCAGGGACACGCGCGGCATGATCCGTCAACACCAGTTCGAAAAAGTGGAGTTAGTACAGCTTGTGCATCCGGATGAATCCTGGGCAGCGTTAGATGCGTTAACTGGTCATGCGGAGGCGGTATTACAGGCCTTGGAGCTGCCTTATCGGAGCGTTGTCCTGTGTGGCGGAGACTTAGGGTTCTCAGCAGCTAAAACCATCGACCTAGAAGTATGGCTGCCTGGTCAGGATAAATACCGGGAGATTTCATCGTGCAGCAACTTCCTGGATTTTCAAGCGCGACGTATGCAGGCGCGATTCCGTGACCCAGACAGCGGCAAGCCGCAGTTGCTACACACGCTAAACGGCTCCGGGGTCGCAGTGGGGCGCGCGTTGGTCGCGGTGCTGGAAAACTACCAAGACGGGGACGGCAATGTGGTGGTTCCCGATGTGCTGCGCCCCTACATGGGGGGTCTGACACTACTGGAGTTTGCCTGAGGTGTCTTCGTCCGATCAGCCATTTTATCTGCCGCTGTATCATGATTTGCGGAACACACCCTGCCTGGTCGTGGGTGCCGGTGCCACAGCGGTACGCAAGATCCGCTGGCTTTTACGTGCCCAAGCGCGCCTGACGGTGGTGGCGCCTGAAGTTGGCGATGAGGTTGCAGCGCTTGCCGCAGAAGACCAACTCACTCTAGTTAAAGAGACCTTCCAGCCTCACCACATCACCACTGAGCTGCGCTTGGTGGTGTCGGCCACTAACAACACTGAAGTCAATCGTGAAGTGTCCAGTACCGCGCAAGCGCGCGGGGTATTGGTGAACTGCGTGGATGAACCCGCGTTGTGTACATTTATTTTTCCCGCCATTGTTGATCGCCACCCGTTAATCGTGGCGGTCAGCAGCATGGGTGCGGCACCGACCCTTTCCCGAGTGGTGAGGGGATGGATTGAACAGCGGTTACCGCCGCAACTGGGGCGTCTTGGTGAGTTGGCGCAGTCGTTTCGCGAACGCGTGAAAACACAAATCCCCACCGTCGCCGGCCGCATGCAGTTTTGGGAGCAAGTGTTTGGCGGCAGACCCGGGCAGCTCGCTTTGGCTGGCAAAGAAGACGAAGCCGCCACAGCCATGCAATCGCTACTGGAACAACCCGCCAGCGAGCGCGGCTGGGTGGCTTTGGTCGGTGCCGGCCCAGGCGATCCGGAACTCATCACGTTGAAGGCGTTACGACTGATTCAGTCTGCGGATGTGTTGCTGTACGACAAGCTCGCCAACCCGTCTTTGTTGGATTACGCCCGGCGGGACGCCGAACAGGTCTACGTGGGCAAACAAGGCCCCAAACCGGGTGACAAGCCAGACCGGCCGGACAACCGCTCCAATCAGCAAGGTGATATCAACCAGCGCATCATCGACTTTGCGTTAGAGGGTAAGAACGTCGTCCGCCTCAAAGGCGGAGATCCATTTATCTATGGCCGCGGTGGTGAAGAAATGGAACAGGCAATTGCCGCCGGTCTGGAGGTGATTGTGGTACCTGGCATCACCGCCGCCCTTGGCGCCGCCAGTTATGCAGGCATCCCATTAACCTACCGTAACCTTTCACTATCGGTCCGCTTCGTGACCGGCCACCGCATTGAAAATGCCATCAACCTAGACTGGCCGGAGCTCACTAAAAGGGATCAAACTTTGGTGATCTATATGGGTTTAGTGGGTTTGCGGACGATACTTGCGAATATGCGTGAGCACGGCTGTGAAGACGGACGGCCCGCAGTACTGATAGAACACGCTACGTTGCCCGAGCAGCGCACTGTCTTTGGCACGGTTGAGAATTTACCCGCAAAAGTCGAAGCGGCAGGCATCAATGGCCCGTCTGTGGTGATTATCGGTGATGTAGTTGCACGGACACCGGGCCAAGCCGAGCTTCTCGACTAAAGACAATTGGTAGGACGGGGCAAGCCGGCACATTTGGCGGCGATTTTAGCGGGGCTAGACCCGAATAATTCCATCAGGTAGATGCTGTTTCCTTTGTCGTTGCCTAAACGCTCCTTCACCAACTTCACAAAGGGACGCATGGCCGGGGCTACCTCGGTAGCGGCGTAAAACTCCCGCAACACACGCAGCACTTCCCAATGCGCTGGCGTCAGCGTCAAACCCTCATTACCCGCCAAGATTTCAGCAACCGGCTCACTCCAGTCGCTCAAGTCGGCCAAGAAACCCTCTTTATCAAGCTTCAGGGAAGTGGTCACATCAATTGTTCCAACTGATCACGGGTTGATGGTCCGCGCATAGTTGCACCAACGCTTCGTAAGTGATGAGCATGTGGGATTTATGTGAACGGATACCACGTATCTCCGCGTCTTCCGCCAAGACCTGAAACGCCCGAGGTTGCTCCTGGCTGGCTAAATAGACACCGTCTCCCAGTACAACCACCGCGTCTGAGATACGCGCACGCGGCTGGCACGCCGCCCAACCTGCGGCTGAGAAGACCAAGTGAAGACTCATGTTTGCGCACCCAAGACCGCTTGCTGATCACTCATCAGCGCCTGTTGCTCCGCCATGCTTAAGGGTGTGGCGTCGATACAAAGGTCTTCCTGAGCAAGCCCACGTTCGGTCATACCCTCGGCACACACGTAGAGTCGTTTAACATCATACGTGGGTAAGGCCGACAGCACGTGGCTAAGCGTGCGTTGCTGCAACGGCGCTGCATTCTGACCGGCATGTAAAGCCCAGACGCCATCACCACGAAACAGCACACTGACCTGCATCTCAAACACCGCACCCACCATGGCGGCTTCGATCAGCTCCAAGTCGTGACTGCCTTGATAGGGAGGCCGGCTGACCACACAGAGGATCTTTTTCACGCGGGAAACTCGATGTAGCGGTCGCTGCTGGCGATGGCGTCTATGAGTTGCCCCAATCCCACCAGTTGAAAAGGTTCCGCCAAGGTGGCCGCAGCACGCTCGTAGCGTTTTTGTTCGTCCGCCGACAACACTCCACGCTTTAACGCGTTAGCGATACATACGGCCAATTCCAGATTGTGATCAGCGGCCAGCTGCTGCCACTGCAACACAATGTCTCCTTCGTCCTGGGGTGGTACCTGGCTATTGAGCGCTGTGTAGACCCCTTCGTGATAGAAGAAGACGCGCGCAATCCCGTGTCCCGCATCGATGGCTGTGCGACAAAACTGCAGCGCGTGATGATTAGCGCTAGAGGCGTAGGGAGGGCTGTGAACCGCAACGGTAAAAATCATGGCCGCCGATTATACCGGCAGTAGCTTGCGAGACTAGGGGATACCCCTTAGGCACACCGGTGAAATTCGGCGCCCGAGTGTCACCGTTTTGTCACGCGTGCGCGGTTCTATAACACTACGAGCCAAACACATCAAACGGATCTTCTAAGGTGGGGCGGATGCGGAAACAACATCTAACAACAATACTGGGGGCAGTGTTGATAATCGGGTCATCGGGGGCGTTTGTGCCGACCGATACCCATGCGGAGGAGGCGGCTAACGCTGACGTGGACGGTCGCCGCACCTTGAACGACATCGAGCAGGAGGGGTTAACCAGAATTACCGAAGGCCAGCAAGCCCAGCAACAGGTTGACCGGTTGGGTGATCAAAACCGCCAGCTTCAGGACGACTACTACGCCGAACTTAAGTTGGTCCAAGGCCTGGAGACTTACATTGAGCTGTTGGACCAGCAACTTGAGAACCAGCAGGAAGAAATATCTACCCTACAACGCTCGATTACCGATGTGGCGGTGGTCGAACGGCAAATCTTGCCGCTCATGGTGCGCATGATCGACACTTTGGAGCAGTTTGTAGCACTCGACGTTCCCTTTCTGCCCGATGAGCGCAGAGAGCGAGTCGCGAAGCTGCGCGCATTGATGAACCGCTCGGATGTGGCAGTGGCCGAAAAGAGCCGACGGGTGTTTGAGGCTTACCAAATCGAAAATGAATACGGCCGTACCATCGAAAGCTATACCGACAAGTTGCAGCTGCCGACAGGCACCTTTGACGCTGAATTTTTACGTATTGGGCGGCTGGGTTTGATGTACGCCACGGTAGGCGCCAGTGAGGTGGGCTATTGGGACAAAGCCTCAAACAGTTGGCAACCATTGGACAGGACACCTTGGTCACGCATGATTGATCAAGGACTCAAGGTTGCCCGCCAAGAGATTGCGCCACAGCTCATACATGTCCCCTTGAACCCCGCTCAGGTTGAGGAGCAGGTGCAATGAACAGAATCCCAACCTTTACCGCTGTGTTCTGCGTCTGCGTTGTGTCGTTATCGATTTATCCGCAATCTGCAGTGGCTGCACAAAACTCCGCGTCCTCCGCGCCTTCAGTGCCGATGGACCTTCAGCAATTGCTGGAAGCGGTTAGAGAAGGCCGTGCGGGGGACCAAGCCAACAATGATGCACGATTGCGGCAATTTAGCGACGTGCAGGCCGAGCGTGAGCAGCAACTGCAGGATATGCAGAATCGACGCAGCCAATTGGAGCAGCAAAGTGCAAACAAAGAATCTGCGTTCGAAGACAACGAGCTGTTAATTGGTGATCTGGAAAAGCGTCTCCGCGACCGCATGGGGTCGCTTAAGGAGTTATTTGGTGTCCTGCAGCAAACCGCGGGTGACGCCCAGGGACAGTTTCAGGTCTCTCTTACGCAGCTGGAGCAACCAGACCGCACAGACTTTTTGATCGATTTCGCCGGAAGGATGGGCCAAGCCAACCGCCTACCGGCAATCTCCGAAATTGAGACAGTGTGGTACGAGTTGTTGCAGGAGATGACCGCTTCGGGTCAGGTGATCACCGGCCAACATCCGGTGGTGAGCGGCGCAGGCGTCGAAAACAGCCTACCCGTTACCCGCATCGGCTTGTTTAACGCCGTTGCCGATGGCAAGTATTTGAAGTTTATTCCTGAAACCGGGCGTTTGGTGGAGTTTTCGCGACAACCCGCATCACGCTACATGGGTGGGATCGAAGCGATGGCGGCAGGCTCGGCGGGTACCGTACCGGTAGCCATCGACCCGGTGCGCGGGCAACTGCTCGACATCCTCACCCAAGCCCCTAATTTAATGGAGCGTATTGCCCAGGGGGGCGCCATTGGCTACGCCATCATTGCGCTGGGCAGTATCGGCGTGCTGTTTGCATTGGTGCGGTTCGCCGTTCTTCTGTGGCAGGGTAGGGTTATCAATCAGCAGTTAAACGCAATTGATCAACCTCAGGCAAACAATCCTCTAGGCCGCATTCTGTTGGCGGCGAAAGATGACAACATTCCCGATGTGGATGCGCTGGAACTGCGCATGGGGGAGGCCGTGATGCAGGAAACGCCGCGTATCAACGCCTATATTCCCTTTTTAAAGATCATTGCGGCGGTGGCGCCTCTGATGGGATTACTCGGTACCGTCAGCGGTATGATCATCACTTTCCAGGCCATCACTCTGTTTGGCGCCGGGGATCCTCGGCTCATGGCCGGCGGTATTTCTCAAGCCTTAGTAACGACCGTGTTGGGTTTATGTGTCGCCATCCCAATGTTGTTGCTACACAACATTGTGCAGATGCGGGCCAAGTCACTCACCGAAATTTTGCAACACAAAGCCGTGGCGGTGGTAGCCGCCAAAGTTGAGGCAGATGCGGCGCAGACTGCGCGTGCTGACACAGCCACGGAAATGGCGGCATGACTCAATTTCTGGATTTGTGGTTGCCGTGGCTGGCTGATCTATTAGAAACCGGCGGCCCAATCGTGACGCTGATATTGGTGATCGCGGCGATTATTTGGATCTTATTGTTTGAACGCATCTTCTTCCTTACCCGGGTGTACCCCAAAGTGCTGGCCGAAGCCAAATCAGCTTGGAGGGTGCGCCCCGAGACAAATTCATGGTTTGCCGCGCAACAGCGCAACGATTACGTCAATACGCTTGGCACGGGCTTAAGCAAAAACTACGACTTGATCGGCACGCTCATCAAAGTCTGTCCACTCCTGGGACTGCTGGGAACGGTGTTGGGAATGTTGGAAGTGTTTGATGCCCTGGCCGCCACCGGATCGAACAATCCACGCTCGATGGCTGCCGGGGTGTCTAAAGCCACCATATCCACGTTGGCCGGCATGGTGGTGGCGATCGTTGCACTTCTAGCCCATACCATTGCGGAACGCCGCGCCAAAGCCGAACAAGAACGCCTGCCCGCTTACTTCGAGGGACAAATCCACCATGCGTGATTTCATCAAAACCATGCAAGACAACGGCGAGGAAAGCTCGGTCGACATTACCCCGATGTTGGACGTGGTGTTCATCATGCTGATCTTTTTCATCGTCACCGCCACTTTCATCAAAGAATCCGGCATAGAGGTAGACAAACCGGAAGCCGCTACGGCGGTGGTGCAGGAAAAAGCCAGTATCCTCATAGCCATCGATGCGGCGGACAACATCTGGATCAACCGTCGCCAAGTAGATATTCGCTCGGTGCGTTCAATCATCGAACGTCTGCATGCGGAAAATCCCAAAGGTACCGTCGTCATTCAAGCTGACGAAGAGTCCCGCAATCGCACCCTAGTGCAAGTGATGGATGCATCACGTCGAGCAGGGGTGTACGACATCGCGCTAGCGGCCACAACGGACTAACCAGCGGACCGCCATGCAAACGTTGACTCTGCAGCTATACACCAAACGCAGCCTATGGCAGCAAGCGCTGATGGGGTTACTCGGCAGCGCCATCGGTATTGGCGCGGCCGTGGCTTTGGCTTGGTTTATGTATTCGCTGGTGCATCGCAGTGAAATGCAACTCGCGGACACCCATCGCACCCAAATGCTGGATTTTGTGCGGGTGCAGCGTTCAGAAGCGGTCGAACGCAAAGACCGTAAACCCCAACGTCCGCAAACGACACAAGCACCCAACGCGCCACCGGCGCCCCAAGAGGCGGCCTCCGCAAGCGGCCAAGTTCTTGCCGTGTCGGCGCTGGCGCCGGTGCAAGCTGATTTGGGTGTGGTGGATGCGGGTGCCGGGTTCGGCGCCGGTGAAGGAGACTACCTACCCATTGTGAAAGTAGCCCCCATCTATCCGCGCAGTGCCTTGGTGCGCAAACTGGAAGGGCATTGTACGGTGACTTATACGGTCACAACGGCCGGTACGGTGAAAGATATTGAGGTGCTGGAGGCCTACTGCACCGATCCCATATTTCATCATCCATCCATTGAAGCGGCGAAACGGTTTAAGTACAAGCCGCGTATCGTGGACGGTATTGCAGTGGAAGTGCGTGGGGTGAATAACGTCTTCTACTACGAAATTCAACAAGACCAGCAACGCGGACAGTCCTGAGGAAGCGGGTAACCATGTTACGTAGGTACATCTTCTTATTCGTTTGCTGCACGTTGATCGGCAGCGCCGCGCACGCCCGAGATGCCGTGGTGGGCATGAGCGAGCGGGTCTTTAAAGTCATCAACAAAGCCCAAACCGAAATGGAAGCAGAGCAATACAGCCAAGCGCTGGCGACGTTAGCGGGTGTAAACACCAATCGCGTCACGCCTTATGAACATGCGCAGCTAAAGCGCTTGGAAGGTTTGGTGCTCTATCAGAGCGACCAACTCGACGAAGCCATTGTCGCCTTTGATGAAGCCTTGGCGCTGCCGCGGTTACCCCAATCCCTCACCGCTAATTTATTGGCTACCGTTGGCCGGATGGCACTAACGATAGAACGACACGCCTACGCGCAGGAGAAACTCAACGCCTTGCTGCTCATTGAAGATCAAGACACGGCTGAAAATCGCGTGCTGCTGGCGAGCGCCTATATCGGCCAGGAAAAATGGCCAGATGCACTCGAACAATTGCAGCAAGCCATCGCCGAACGCGCAGTTGCAGGCGAAACACCTCGCGAAAGCTGGCTATCAATGCTCGCTTCGGTGCATTTCGCCATGGAGTCATTTCCTGAGATGCGCCATGCCATGGAAGAACTGGTCACCTACTACCCGCGAGAGCAATATCTAATGAATCTAGCGGCCCTCCACGGTCAGCTAGGCGAGCAACAGAAACAGCTTGCGTATGTGGAAGCCCTGCTCGACGATCAGCGCTTGTCGCAAGCCCTGCATCTGAAGATGCTGGCCAATCTTTTTCTGGCGGAAGGATTACCCTACAAAGCAGCCCAGTTGTTGGCGCGCAGCGTCGAACAAGGCGCTATCGAAAACACCATTGAAAACCTGGAATTACTCAGTCAAGCCTGGTACTCCGCGGGTGAACTCGAAAATGCGTGGCCACCCTTGGAAGAAGCCGCTCGTCTTGCTGATGACGGAACGCTCTACCTACGTCTCGCCGGCCTGCACCTAGACGCGTACCGCTGGGCCGCGGCGGATGCGGCTGCGGCACAAGCGATAGACAAAGGGGGATTGGAGCGGGAAGGCCGCGCTTGGCTGATACGCGGTATGGCCAACGTACGCCTCGATGAACTTGAAGAAGCTGCTAAACACTTCCAGCGCGCTGTAACCGACCCCGCCAGCAAAGATTACGCCGATCAGTGGCTGGCATATGTCAACAACGAACAGCGCGCGCAGAGTGCGGGAGCGAGATAGTTCCGTTTATTCGATGGCCATTTCGCAGTCTTCGACTTCAGCAATACACTGCAAGGTTTCATCATCGTCCACCGCTTGAATAATCTCGGTATCTTGTGAATCCAACAAAAATTCTCCCCCAAATACAGCCCCAGGCAAGATGAAGAACACTGCAAAAATATACCCAAACGCCCAACTTCGATTGGTGCCGGCTCGAGTCCCCAACCACGTTGCGGAGCGTACCGGGATGTCTTTTAAGTAAGGGATATACAAGAAAAACAGAACGCCGATGACATTGTAAAACAAGTGTACCAACGCAATCTGTAAGGCGAACACTTCATTTGGGCCGCTGATGGAGGTGGCGGCAAGGAGTGCGGTAATACACGTCCCGATGTTAGCGCCCATGGTGAATGGAAACACTTGCCGGATAGACAACACACCTGCGCCGGCGAGCGGCACAATCAGGCTGGTGGTGGTGGAGGAGGATTGCACCAATACCGTCACTACCGTACCGGAAAATACACCGGTTTCGGGGCTACGCCCCACGGCTTTTTCCATGATGTCTTTGGCTCGCCCAGTCATCGCCGAGCGCAAGAGTTTGCCGAGGTAGATGACCGAGATCATGATCAGCGCGATCCCTAAGGCTATCGCAAGCAGCGGACCTAAAGGCTCTGGTAGATTGCGAAATACATCAACAAGCGTTTCTGAGACCGGTTTTGTAATGGCGCCGACAACGTTGAAACCCTTCATCGAAGCGCCTTCGCCGCCAACGAGCCATTCCGACATAGCGCCACCCATCCTTTCTAAGGGGCTAAATAGCACTTCGATGGGCAGGAAGATCAGAATGCTGTAGAGATTAAAAAAATCGTGCACGGTGGCGGCTTGAAAGGAACGCGAAAACGCCGCCCCCTCGCGCAAGTTTCCCAAGCTGACGATGGTATTGGTGATGGTGGTGCCCATATTGGCACCCATGATCATGGGTACGGCGATTGAGACGGGCACACCGCCCGCGACCAAGCCAACAATCACAGACGTCACGGTACTCGACGATTGCACCAAAGCCGTGGCGAGGGTACCGAGAATAACACCGGCGACAGGGTTGCCAGCAAAGGCGAAAATGGCTTGTGCACCTTCACTGCCGCCGGAAATCCACTTAAATCCAGCACCGACGACGCCAACGCCGACCAGCAGTAGATACACCAAGGCAATGACGCCAAACCAAAGCAGTGAGCGTTGCATATTTCTTAAGCTACGGGTTGTTTGTTACCGAATGATGACGTTGCGACGAACATGAATTTTCCATGAATTTGGGCATCTCCCTATGCGTTTGCGGTTGCGCATGCGGCAGAATAGCCTTCTCTCCAACACATTGGTTTAGTTGTGACAGAAACCAATTCGGAAGCTCAAACTTCGCAAGCTCAGAAAGCTCAGAAAGCTCAGAAAGCTCAGAAAGAACGACTGCCATATACCCCGGCACTCCTGCTGGGTATCGGATTGTACGGATTTATCCTCGCGCTGACAGGTTTTAAAGACGCCTGGGGATTGGCTTTTTCAACTGAATCTTCAGGCGATATTACTCGTGCAATTTTGGATGCTTCGCTCGCTACACCTTTCACGAGCCTGCTCTCCGGCATTGTGATCACATCGCTGATCCAGAGTAGCTCGGCCACTATAGCGTTGGTTGTCGCCACGGTTGCCGCGGGCGTCATTAGCATAGAAGCCAGCGTGTTTGTGCTGATGGGTGCAAACATCGGTACCACCATCACCAACACTATCGTGGCCTTAGCTCACATTCACAAGCGGCTCGAATTTGAGCGCGCGGTACCCTCTATTCTGGTCGACGACGTTTTTAAAGTGCTCAATGTCGCGATCTTCTTTAGCCTGGAGGTATTTACCGGTGTACTGCACAAGCTTAGCGTGGCCATTGTCGCGTACCTGGAGTCGTTCAAAACGGTTGGTGGTTTTCTCGAAGGCTTCCCGGATGTATTGGATGTGCTAACAGAACCGCTCACCGATATTGTGATTTCAGGTATCACTCTCCTGCCGGTAGCCGTCGGTTTCCAGGCCATCATCACCGGTGTGGTGTTTTTTCTAATGCTCATTGGTGCGTTGAGTCTGATGGGGGATGCGTTAAGTGTCTATTTGCACGATCGCAGCCGGGCGCTTTTGGACCGTGTGTTTCGGGGCAAATGGACTGCCACGGCAATTGGGTTTGCCGCTTGCTGGTTGCTGCAGTCCAGTTCAGTCACCGTGAGTCTAATTCTTCCTCTGGTCACCCATGCTGCGGTGACGTTACCTACTGTGTATTACTACAGTATAGGCGCCGCCCTTGCGACCACTTGCGATCCTGGACAGATCTTGTCTTATTTGAAGTTTGGGCCAATCGGCTTGACTGCTGGGTTTGTACACATCCTGCTGAACCTGTTTGGCGCGGTATTGTTTTTGTTGGTGCCGGGATTAAATCGGCTGCCAGTGTATCTAGCGGAGCAACTGGCTCAGCTAATTTGCCGCTATCAGCACGCGCCGGCAATGCTGGTTGGCTACGTGGGTGGGCTGTTTTTTGGGGTACCGCTGTTGGTGATTTTTTTGGTGGCTTAGTGGCCATGACTTCATGAGCCGGTGTCAGAAGTTTTTACAGACAAACGGGAGTCGGTGTAATGAACACTGACATTTACATTTAAAATACAACGTATGTCATTGAAATTAATAGAGATAGTAAATTGGCACTGAAATTGCTGCTTCAATAGTAGTTTTCATAAGGAAGTATCAATGAAACGTCTATTTACCGCTCTTGTTTTGGGTCTGATGGCGGCCACAACCAACGCAGCCATCATCGATTTTGAATTGTCTGACAGCCAATATGGCAATGCTAGACCGCCGACATACGGTTTGCGCCTAGATGGTCTGTATTCAGGCAACGCCAGCGACATTTATACCTTCTCGTTTGTTGACGTGACCATGTCTGTCGACACGGTTGCCAATACCGCAGTCCTCGGGGGGGATCTGCTGGGAGGCAGCGAAAACAATGGCGAAGCTCGAAATGTAGATTGGTCTTTCACCTTCACCTATACCGGTCTTGATGTAGACAACGATGGTTCCTGGGAATTTGTCAATGGTACATCAGGGGGATCCGGCTCCATAACAAACTTGGACACGGCTGACATTTTTCAGCTCATTGAGTTCATGGGCAGCGATGGATTTGGTCCAAGAGGCGACGGTGGACCGTGTCGAAGTGCTGACGGCCCGTGGTGCGGGAATGGCTGGTTGAATCACAGCATTGATCCCGAAAGTCCACCATCTGATTGGCGTGATATTCACCTGGCGGCGAGCGATTTCTTGTATGTTGGGACACCTGTGTCTGTGCCTGAGCCTTCGAGCCTGGCGTTGTTGGGTTTTGGATTGCTCGGCTTGGGGGTCGCGCGTCGGCGTAAGCAGGCTGCATGATTGACCGCTTTGGCGTGTTAAGCATTAGAGGCTGCCTTCCGGTGGCCTTTTTTGTTTCGACTCGTGGAATAGTTGGCGGAGGGGCAGGGATTCACGCTGCGCCGTATGCTGTTGATTTTACTGAAGTATTTTTGGAAGTCGAACTTTCGGTGTACAGACGGGTGTACAAGATCATGTCTTGTTTCGATAAGACGCGGTGTAATTCTCAAAATCTCGCTCAAACTTCCCGTGGAGTCGCTCCACAGCGATCTTCATCCCATTGAGTATTGCTAAATCTGCACGCAAATCTGCGACGCTCCGATCCGCAAGTGCCTCTGGATTGTTGCAAATGCTACGGGCATGTCGCTCGTGTTCACCCAGTGCACTGTGGTGCTTCTTAAGTTCTTCAGTATGAAGCTTTAACAATCCGCTGTTGATTCCACCAGCACTAGCGAATGCGGAAGTCAGCGCCGCCTGCGTATCATTTGCGAGAGTAGTTGTACCCACAGCGGCATGCATCAGTTCAGTCGCAGTCTCGTACACCTGCGATTTAAGTAAGTCATGCTCGGCCTGCTTGTTTTCGTCGGCGAGTCGCTTTGAAGCCGAAAGGGATTTCCAGGCGATGACAGCCGCCGTCACCGCAGCAGCCGCTGATATAAGAGCGATCAAGAGGGCGACGATTTCCATGTGGGTAAGACTATCCTTAAACTGTATATTCATTCACTACTGTAATAAAACACAGTATACTCGACGATTCCTCCATATGAGCATGTGCAAGTGCAATTTATCCATAACGATCTAGGACAACGGAGTCGTGGTGAAATCGTAGAAGTTACCCTGACAAGCGGTGCCAATGTCAGACTCATGAACAGTACCAATTTCTCGAATTACAAAAACGGCAGACGTCATCAGTTCATTGGCGGACTAGCCAAGAAATCTCCTCTTCGCCTTGCGATACCCAACTCGGGGCACTGGCACCTTGCTATCGACATGCAAGGGCTACGTGGCTCCACGCGTGCATCGGCGCGAATATTACCCGCTCCGTTGCCAGCGATTCAGGATGCACCGCTTTCGTCAGTACCGAGTCTCGTCCGGTCAGATTCGTCACCACAACTCTCGAAAGACGACCAGATCTACGATGTCTTCATCTCGCATGCTTCCGAGGACAAGAATGATGTTGTTCGGCCTCTTGCCGAATCGTTGGCCGAACAAGGCTTGACGGTGTGGTATGACGAGTTTGTTCTGCGTATTGGCGACAGTCTCAGACAAAAAATTGATCATGGACTCGCCCATAGTCGAGTTGGGCTGGTCGTACTATCTTCGTCTTTCTTTGATAAAGGTTGGCCAAACTATGAATTAGATGGAATCGTGTCGCGAACCGTCTCTGGAGAACAAATACTTCTTCCAATCTGGCATGACATCACGAAGCAGGAATTGTTGGAGTACAGCCCTTCTCTGGTTGATAAAGTTGCTCGAAGCACAGCGACACACACTGTCGGCGAAATAGCCCTAGAAATTGCAGAATTGCTTGCCGCCGACACAGTGCGACATTAGGGTTTTACTGAAATATTTTTTCAGTCGAAGTATGGGTGTAAGAGCTGATGTACGTAATTTTTTTAACGTTACTAGACAGCAATAATGTCAGTGGTAATGTGTAATTGAAGCGACTGCTTCCTAATGAATCAACGATATGAAAGTCCCAGAATTTAGACTATATGGTCAAGACGATCCAACAGTCGAGAATGAGATACTTCCTGTTCTTGAGTTTAGAAATTGGTCTGATCTATCAGATACCGAAGTAAAAACAGCGTATCAGCAACTTGTGAACAGTGGCTGGGTAACAGAACATTCAGCAGAAATATTGCAGACTATTTACTACCTGAACCATAAGTTTCTCAGGATTTGTCCAGGAAAAAACCTACATAAAGTGGTGCCTCAACGGGACCATCAAGGCCATGGAAATGATTTCGATAGACGGAAAGCAGCGGCCAAAGACTTTTACCAGATTCTTTGTGATGGCGGGTCCGACCCAGTTGTTTATCGAATGTTAAGTAAACTGGCCGCTGCGTACATCGACGACTACAGCTACAGACGAGCGAAAGAAGCAACAACAACTGAAGATCGTGATAAAGCCTTGACAGAAGCGTTCGGAGACTTCGATCGATTGGCAAATTGTTTTAATCACATATTCGAACAGTTTGGTGTTAATCAACATGTCACTAGAAGTGGATTCGTACCGCGGCAGGACAAAAGAATCATAGATGACGTATATACACCTACGATCGAAATTCTCTCAGATCCAAAATGGAAGTCTGTAAACCAAGATCTTTCAGAGATGTTTGAGGATTATCAAAACGAGAACTATCCTGAGGCAATTACAAAAGCGCATAGAGGCGTCCAGCGCTTTCTTCAGATTCTAGTGGGAGAAGAGGGCAAGAATGCTAAGGGTGAGGTTGGAAAGCTTTTTCAGCAAGCAAAACGCGAGAACCTCTTGTTAGATAACCGATTCTCCAGTTCATTCGTTTCTTCGATTCAAAATACGATTGTCTCAGAACGTGCAACAAACAGCACAGCGAAGCCAAGCTTAAAAGACGCCACATCTTCTGATGCTCTTCTTGTAATGAATCTAGTAATGGTCTTTTTGCAGCACTGCCTACAACAAAAATAGATGTTTTGAAGGATGTCGCCTTGGGCAAAATTGCCTCCCTCCCACAAACAACCGGCAAATGAGAAGCTATGTACACCTCGCACGTAGTCCATGCGATGTCCACATTAGCACCATAACTTTCATGTTAGAGTAGGAACAGTGGCGGCACTGCCACCAACCTATCGCGCTCTTTCACAACATATGCCAACACCACATCCTGTTGATCGTGAATTACTCACCGTCAAACAAGCTGCAACCGTATTGCAGATATCAGCACGTAGTATTAGACGACTCATCGCTGATCGTGATCTTGCATCATTCAAGATACGCGGCGTGATTCGTATCCGTCGATCAGATATTGACCGCTATTTAGACCATGTCCGTAACCCTGACCATCATGTGAGCGTTGGCGAATAATCAATTGAACACATATGAGTCAAAAGAAACGGGGCGATTACTGGTATATCGACTTTTCCCATCGTGGAAAACGATATCGCAGGAAGAGTCCCGAAAACTCAAAGAAAGGCGCACACGCCTACGAAGTTACCCTTCGTAAACGATTAGCAGACGGTAAAGAGATCGAAGAAGAACCAGAACGAATTAAACAATCACAGACCTTTGAAACCTTCGCCTGGTTCTGGTTTGAAACCCATGTCCTGGTACACAACAAACCATCCATGATTGCAAAGGTGAAGAGCACGCTTATAAGGAAGCTCATTCCATTCTTCGGGAAGAAGCCACTCGACAAGATTACAACACTGCATGTTGAACAGTACAAAGCTATGCAGGTGAAGCGTGGCCTTGCCAATAAGTCGATTAACAATGAAATCGCCATACTGGGTAAATGCCTGCGCGACGCCAAACGCTGGCACAACCTGGAGACCATTCCTGACATTGTGCTGCTGAAGGTGCCACCGGCACACTATGACTTTCTCATCGAAGATGAATGCAGCAAACTCCTTCCACATCTTTCTGGTATCTGGTTCGAGATCGTCTACGTTGCATTAAAGACCGGCTTACGCCGTGGTGAACTCCAAGGACTCCGCTGGCAGGACATTAACTTTGACAACAAGTCACTGACAGTTCGTCATAGCTGGTGTTCGGTCAAACATGCATTGCTATCGCCAAAAGGAAACAAAACACGGACGATCCCGCTGTCGGATGATGTAGTCACTTTGCTTAGCAAGCGCAGAGAGACAGAAGGTCTCGTCTTCAAAGTACACGACACGGCGTTTCAGCCGGTAACTCTTGGTAAGCACATGGCGTTAGCCTGTGAGCGAGCGGGGTTACGGAAAGTCACTCCACACGTTTTACGCCATAGCTATGCGTCACAGCTTGCGATGAAAGGGGTACCGATTGTGGTGATCCAACAGTTACTTGGTCACACTGATATCAAAATCACCATGCGGTATGCGCATCTCTCGCAAGCACGACTTAACGATGTTGTTGAGCATCTGCAAACACCATTCGCAGAATCGTTGTTGGCATAGCAAACGAAACAACTACGGCACTATACGGGCACAAACGATGGTGTACCGAGTTGAAGCAGATATCACGACAAAGCACAAAGCCATGCAGAATCGGAAAAGAGTAAGCAAATACGGGGTATACTCTAACCCGAAGAATTGGCTGATTTGAGCAAGTAGTTGCGTAAATTAGTGACCCTACGGGGAATCGAAAACTAAGCCCGAGTGACTACGGTTGTTAGATGATGTCTACAGTTTAGAATTCAAACAGGGTTCAAGCCATATTGGTGGTACTAGTGGACTAGTGTTGTTAGAAGTTGAATAGATTTCGGTCACTATACGGTCACACAATTTCTCAATTAGTAACACAAATTATTAGTGTGAAAAGAGCGCGATAGGTGAAATTGAGTGTTTGAAATGTCTGAACTTGTTAACAAAAAGCACAACGTATGTTGTGCTCAGACTGCTGACGAACCCCGGTATTTTTACCGGGGTTTGTTGTTTTAGTCATACACATTTAGTCTGGGGATGTTTCCGCTGAAACTCGAAACAGACC